>DATBEH010000126.1:0-36410 GCA_036276175.1 Lichenihabitans sp. | reverse complement strand
GCTGTTCAAGAAATTCGCCGGTATCGACGTGTTCGACATCGAGGTCGACGCCGCCGATCCGGACCGCTTCGTCGACGTGGTGGCGGCGCTCGAGCCGACCTTCGGGGCCATCAACCTCGAGGACATCAAGGCGCCCGAATGTTTCGAGATCGAGCGGCGGTTGCGCGACCGCATGGCGATCCCGGTCTTTCACGATGACCAGCACGGCACCGCCATCGTCTGCGCCGCCGCGGTGCGCAACGGCCTCATGGTGCAGGGCAAGCGGCTCGCGGATGTGCGCGTGGTGACCTCGGGAGCCGGCGCCGCGGCGCTGGCCTGCATCGATCTCCTCGTCGCCATGGGGCTGCCGGCCGGCAACGTGACGCTGACCGACATCAACGGCGTGGTCTACGAGGGGCGCGGCGATGCCATGGCGCCGAACCTCGCGCGCTACGCCCGCGCGACCGAGGCCCGCACCCTGGCCGACGTGCTTCCCGGCGCGGACGTCTTCCTCGGCCTCTCGGCACCGCGCGTGCTCAGGCCCGAATGGCTCGCCACAATGGCGGAGAAGCCTCTCATTCTGGCGCTCGCCAATCCCGAGCCCGAGATCCTGCCCGAACTGGCGCGCCAGGCGCGGCCGGATGCGGTGATCGCCACGGGCCGGTCGGACTACCCGAACCAGGTCAACAACGTCATCTGCTTTCCCTTCATCTTCCGCGGTGCGCTCGATGTCGGCGCGACGGGCATCAACGAGGCCATGAAGGTCGCGGCCGTCGAGGCCATCGCCGAACTGGCCCGCATCGAGGCGAGCGAGATCGTCGCCGCGGCCTATGGCGGGCAGGCGCCGGTCTTCGGGCCGGACTACATCATCCCGAAACCGTTCGATCCGCGGCTCATCCTGCAGGTGGCGCCGGCCGTGGCCAAAGCCGCTATGGATTCGGGGCTGGCGCGCCACCCGATCGCCGATTTCGCGGCCTATGCGCGCGACCTCGAACGCTTCGTGTTCCGCTCGGGCCAACTCATGCGGCCGGTGTTCGAGGCGGCGCGGCAGAGCCTCAAGCGGGTCGCCTATGCGGAGGGGGAGGACGAGCGCGTCCTGCGCGCCGTGCAGACCGTGCTCGACGAACGCCTGGCCAAGCCGGTGCTGATCGGGCGCCGCGATGTCATCGAGAGCAAGGCCAAGGCGCTCGGCCTCAGGCTCGGCGCGGGGCAGGGGGTCGAGATCCTCGATCCGGCGGCCGATCGCGACGTCTTCGACCCGCTGCTCAAGCAATACCAGAGGCTGGTCGACCGGCGCGGCGTGCCGCCCGACGCCGCCTCGCGCCGCATGCTCAACCGCCTGTCGGTCGCGGCCGCCATGCTGCTCCACGGCGGGCAGGTGGATGCGGCGCTGTGCGGCGGGACCGGGGACTGGTCGCGCCACCTCGCCTACATCCTGCCGATCGTGCGCGCGAGCCAGGATGGCGACCGCCGCGAGAGCAGCCGGGTCTACGCGCTCTCCGGCCTCATCGTGCAGGCCGGCGCCCTGTTCATCTGCGACACCCACGTCAATCTCGACCCGTCCGCCGACCATATCGCCGAGATGACGCTGCTGGCGGCCGAGGCGGTCCGCCGCTTCGGCGTCGTGCCCAAAGCCGCGCTGCTGTCGCATTCGAGCTTCGGCGCGTCGGCCTCGCAGAGCGCCCGCAAGATGCGCCGCGCGCTCGCCATCATCCGCGATGCCGACCCCGAGCTCGAAGTCGACGGCGAGATGCACGCCGATGCGGCGCTCTCCGCGCCCTTGCGCGAGCGCCTCGTCGCCGACAGCCCGCTCGACGGGGCGGCGAACCTCCTCATCATGCCGAACCTCGACGCCGCCAATATCGGCCTGACCCTGCTCGGCGCCGCAGCCGGTGGATTGCAGGTCGGCCCGCTGCTCCTCGGCCTGCCGAAGCCCATGCACGTGCTGGTGCAGAGCGTGACGGCGCGCGGCATCGTCAACATGACGGCGCTCGCCGCCGCCCAGGCACAGAATTAGAAACGCAACAAGGGTTGGTATCATCCGGCCGATCTCGATCCGACGGCCCGCGGTGCCGGCGACCTCAAGGCTCCGAACTCGGGTTGACGGATGGGCTTCGACGCGGGTTTTGCCGCCGCTCATCCCGGCGAAAGCCCATAGGCGCTAGGCCGGGATGAGCGGATATCGTTGCCTGGAAGCGTCAACTTGAATTCGGCGCCCTGCGGACGACTTGCCGCAAAATTGACCTCGGGCGCAAAACCTTCCATGAACCGGCCCGGCCATGATCTCGCCTTGCCGCTGAGGCGATGGTCGGCTGTCTCGGCCTGAATCCGCGCGACACGCTGTCGCCGCGCCCGGTCCGGGATGCGTTCAAGTCGCTGGAGATGCGCCCGTTGGCTCACCCTTCCTCACGATCCCAGGACGATCCGGCTTCGGGGTCCACGCCGCCGCGGCGCAAGATCAACATCGCCTTCGGGCTGGAGCGGATCGGCCTCATTCCGCTGCATGCGCCCATGCTGGCAGCCGTCATCCTGATCCTTCTCGCCATCGGCGCCGGCTTCGGCGTGACGCGGCTCAAGGTGGACGATTCGCTGAGCCAGCTCTTCCGCTCGGACACGCCCCAGTTCAAGCAGTTCGAGGACGTCACCCATCGCTTTCCGTCGAACGAATATGACGTGCTCGTCGTCGTCAGCGGCAAGTCGCTGCTCGAACGCTCGTCGATCGAGAAGCTGCGCAACCTCGTCACCGACCTGCAGCTCGTCGACGGCACGCGCGGCATCATCTCGCTGTTCTCGGCCCGCGAGGCACCCGAGGCCGGCCATATCCCGCCGCCGCTGTTTCCCGAGCCGTTGCCGGAGGGCGACGCCTACCAGCAGTTGATCGCCAAGGTCCGCTCGAACGACATCATCCGCGGCAAGCTGCTCTCGGACGACGGCGATCTCGCCCTCATCGTCCTGGCGCTCGATCCGGAGGTCGCGGCGGGCTCGAAGCTCGACGGCGTGGTCGCCGACGTGCGCAAGACGATGACGGACGACCTCGCCGGCGCCGACCTCAAGGCCGAGCTATCGGGCGTCCCGGTGATGCAGCTCGAGATTCGCAATGCGGTCGAGCGCGACCGGCTGCTCTACAATGCCATCGGCTTCGCGGCCGGCTGCCTCATCGCCATCCTGTTCTTCCGCCGCGTCTCCTTCATGATCATCGCGGCGGGGCCGCCGCTGATCGCGATCCTGCTGGCGCTCGGCAGCCTGGGCTGGCTCGATTTCCGGCTCAACATGTTCCTGAACATCATGACGCCGCTCATCATGGTGATCAGCTTCTCGGATTCGATGCAGCTCACCTTCGCGGCGCGCGACCGGCTCATCGCCGGCGAAAGCAAGATGTCGGCCTTCCGCAACGCCATCCTGGTCGTCGGGCCGGCCTGCGTGCTGACCCATGCGACGGCGGCGTTGTCGTTCACGGCGCTGATGTTCACCAAGTCGGACCTCATCCACACCTTCGGCGAGGCGGGGCTGCTGTCGACCGTGATCGCGCTGCTTGCGGTGCTGATGCTGTGCCCGCTGCTCGGCATCCTGCTGACCCGCGACGGGGACAAGTTCGCAGCCCGCATGAAGACGGCCGACACGGGCGTCAACGCGCTCCGGCATTTCTGCGGCTGGGTCGCGGCCCGCATGGTTAGCCATCCCGGGCTCTACAGCCTCGTCGGCATCCTGGTCGTGGGAGGTCTCGCGGTCGCCTATGCGCATCTCGAGCCGAGCTACCGCCTGGCCGACCAGGTGCCCGACAAGGAACAGGCCGTGCAGGCCTCGAACCAGCTCGACACCAAGCTGACCGGCGCCCAGCCGGTCGACGTGCTGATCGAGTTCCCGCCGGGAAAATCGCTGTACGACCCCGAGACCTTGAGCGTCATCGCGCAGGTGCACGGCATGGTCGAGAAGCAGGCCGGCGTCGGCAATGTCTGGTCGCTCGAGACCCTGCGCCGCTGGCTCGAGCAGAAGCTCGGCAAGAGCGACGTCGCGACGCTGAAGGACTATGTCGGATTCCTGCCCAAATATCTGGTGCGGCGCTTCATCTCCGAGAAGGAGGACGCCGTGCTGGTCTCGGGCCGCATCCCGGACAAGGACGCGAGCGCGTTGCTGCCCGTCATCAACCATCTCGACGACAGCCTCAACGCGGTGCGGGCGCAGAACCCGGGCTACGAGATCGCGGTGACCGGCCTCGCCGTCATCGCTGCCCGCAACAGCGCCGACATGATCGACAAGCTCAATCACGGCTTGACGATCGAGTTCCTGTTCGTGGCCGTCTTCATCGGCCTCGCCTTCCGATCGGTCGTGGTGGGGTTCGCCGCCATTCTGCCGGGCATCTTCCCGGTGGTCGTATCGGGGGCGCTGCTCTACGCGCTGGGGGAGGGGCTGCAGTTCGTCAGCGTCGTCGCGCTGACGGTATCCTTCGGGCTCGGTCTCAGCGCCACCATCCATTTTCTCAACCGCATGCGGCAGGAAGGGGAGCCAGGCCGCGACCCCGCCGTCGCGGTCGAGCGCGCCACGGTGCTGATGGGGCCGGCCCTGATCCTGACCTCGGTGGTGCTCGCCTGCGGGCTCGCCGTCACGGTCTTCTCGGACCTGCCGTCCCTGCGGCTGTTCGGCTGGCTCAGCGCCTTCGCGATGATGGCGGCGCTGGTCGCCGACTTCCTCATCCTGCGGCCGACCATCACGGTACTGAGCCAGTTTGCCGAGCGGCTTGGCGGACGTCGCACCGCCCGAGCCGCCGCGGAATGAGGGATTGGGGTCGAAGCAGCCTGCGTGGCCAAAACCACGATTGATTTTGCATTTTGCAAGCAAAATCAATGCTGCTAACATTTCTAAGCGCAAGCAAACTCGCGAGAGTTTGCTTAGCCCGCCCCTTCGATCAGCTCCGTCGCAAGGTGATGTTGACGGCCTGCACGTCGGTGCCCTGGGCCCGGATCGCCACCGCCTGCTGGTTGCCCTTGGTGTTGGCCGACAGTTCGATGCCGTAGACCGTGCCTTGCAGGCTGGCCTGGATCTGGCCAGGTCCGGCGATGCGACCGGACACATCACCCTCGGCCTGCCGGGTCAACTCCCGCCAGGTGCCGGAAAGATGTCCGCCCGGACCCGCCACGATATTGCTGATGACGTTGACCTTGTAGCTATCGCTGGCGCAATTGATGTTGATGTGCAGCGCGTCGCCGCTCGGCGGCGAGGAATAGTCCGCCTTGCAGCGGATCTTCTCCTTCGACCCGTCCGTCATGGTGATGTCGCCGCCGCCGGCCCAGTGGCCCGAATAGCCGGCGAAGGGCATGGCGCCTTGGGCGTGCAGGAGAGGAGCCGCCAGCAGCAGCCCGACAGCAGGGACCGCGGCGGCCAACCGCGGAAACTTCCTTGGGCCATTCGGAAAAGACATCGGTGAGAATCCCTCGAAACTAGAGATACGTCAGCGGCGGCCAAGGGCCTCGGCTGCGCCTTCGGCATCAGAGTGCCTAACGCCGCGTCCTGCTCTCGAGTTCAAGGCTGGAGCCGCAGGCGGTGGAACGACGCATATCAGGTTCCGGACGCCGGATCTCCGCCGAGTTTGCGACTGCCCACGGTCTGCAGCACTTCGAAACCCTCGAACTCGGGATGGCCGAGGTAGAGCGGCTTGTGCTGACCCGTCCCGCCATGCGCCTTGCGGAACTGCTCGGACGTTGTCCAGGCGGTGAATCGGTCCTGGTCGCTCCAGACGGTATGCGACGAATAAAGCGTGTGGTCGTCGCGCTCCGGTCCTTTCAACAGGTGGAACTCGATGAAGCCAGGGACGGTCTCGAGATGGGTCTCGCGCGACAGCCAGACGTCTTCGAAACTCGCCTCCTCGCCCTTGATGACCTTGAACCTGTTCATGGCGATGAACATGATCTCGTTCCTGGTTCGCAATGCCGGGCCACGGCCGGCCGAATGGGTTCGGTGGCTGCGACGCCGGCGCTTCGGCCGTTCATCCGTTGCTCAGCTGGCAGACGCACAATGACCGGCAGCTCGGCACCCGTTCCGGACCTGCGATCGGCAGGATCGGGTGGAAAGGCGCCCGCCAAAACCATGTTGGACGGATTCGATGGCAGCGCAAGTGACGAAGTGATAGAGCGTTTTTTCACAACCGAACGGTCTTTGGCATGACGACGACGAGCATCGATTCCGCTGCGCGACTCCTGCCACGCCAGGGACGTGCGGCATGACGCCTCCGATTGCCGATGGGCGGGCGCCGATAGCGCGCCGCGACGCCGGAAACCATCAAGGCTGACCAGCCGACGTCGCGTCGAGGAGAAGGGCGTAGCATCATGGAGAAGCCTTCGGTCGTATTGATCGTCGAGGACGACGCGCTTCTGGCCGAGATGGCGTTGGAGATGATCGAAGAGGCTGGCATGCCGGCGATCGCGGTCGATTCGGTCGATGCCGCGCTGGACTATCTCAAGCAGAATTCCGGCAAGGTGATCGCGATGTTTTCCGACGTCAGGTTGAAGGGTCCCCTGAACGGCGTGGAGCTTGCGGCCTTCGTCGCCGTCCGCTGGCCGACCATCGCCATCTGCGTCACCTCCGGCGTTGCCTTGGAGCGGCCCTATCGGCTGCCGAAGAACGCGCGCTTCATGCCGAAGCCCTGGAAGGCGCTCGAAGTCATCTCCTTCGTCGAGCAGGCGTCGCGGGCACACTGAGAGGCCTGTGCGGATCCGCCAGCCGGCGGGGCCCCTCAGCCCTCCAAGACCTTGTCGATGACCTCGGCCACCTCGTGGAAGGTGAAGGGTTTCGGCAGCGACGGAGAATTTCGCCAGCGCTCCGGCAGGCCATTCGAGCCATAGCCGCTCGAGAAGACCATCGGAATCCCTCGGACGGCGAGGATTTCGGCAACCGGCCAGATCGGATCGCCGGCCACGTTGACGTCGAGGACGGCCACATCGATCTCGGCGGCCCTCGCAAGGTCCATGGCTTGGCGAATCGTCAGGGCCGGGCCGACCACCTCGCAGGCGAGATCCGAGAGAATATCTTCGAACAACATTGAAATAAGCGTCTCGTCTTCCACGATGAGGACCTTTTTCCCTTTCAAGCGTGCTGCCGGTTCAGCGTCACTCATCGGTTCATACCCCAGTCCCTCGAATGCGACCCCGCGTCGACCATGCCCATAGCGTCTCCAGGCTTCAAGCGAAATTGCAGGAAGCGGCGGCGGCACGCGGCCCAGGCCGAGGCCGAAATCGCCCTGCGACCGGGCCTTGCGCGCAGACGAGACTTGACGAGACGCCTCCGGGCGACGATGTTCCTGGTTTGAATCGCCTCGTATCTCGCCGGTACGGGGTGGTTCGGCGTCGCCGAGCCTGTCGGTTTTCAGTCACCAGGAGAGACCCATTCGTCGTCCAATGAAAGCCGCGCCGGTTCCGCAGAAGGACGGACCACGGATCAATCGCGACATTCGCGTACGCGAGGTTCAACTGATCGATGCGGACGGCCATAATCGGGGAGCCACGGATATCCTCGAAGCGCAAAGGGTCGCCGACGAGGCGGGACTCGATCTCGTCGAGATCGTTCCAAACGCCAATCCGCCGGTCTGCAAGATCCTGGACTACGGCAAGTTCCGCTTCACCGAGCAGAAGAAGCAGGCCGAGGCGCGCAAGCGACAGAAGGTCGTCGAGGTCAAGGAGATCAAGCTGCGGCCGGGCATCGACGAGCACGACTACGACGTGAAGATGAGGGCCGTGCGACGCTTCTTCGAGGAAGGCGACAAGGTCAAGGTCACGTTGCGGTTCCGCGGCCGCGAAATGGCTCATCAGGACATCGGCTACCGCCTGCTCGACCGGGTGAGGACCGAGACGGTATCCCTCGCCAAGGTCGAGACCGAGCCGTCGATGGAAGGGCGGCAGATGGTGATGGTCCTGGCGCCCCGGTAGCCAGCCATCCGGTCCACATCGATGGCGCTCCTGCGCCGGCGCCGTTTTCCATTTCGTCGGTTGTTTGGAACGGTCGAGGCCGTCTCTTCATTCAAGAACCGAGGTGACATCGACGATGCTCAGACTTCATGTGACGCGCGCGGTTTTTTGCCTGGCGGCGGTATCGGCCGTGCCGACCTTCGCTTCCGCCCAGGAGGCGCCCTACGTTCCGGATTTCTTCCGCCTGGAGCCGCAGACCTACGACAATGTGCCGAATATTCCCGGCCCGAACGGCTGCGTGAAATGGTGCTTCCGGGACGACAGTCCCTGTGACCCTCCGTCATTCAAGCAGGCCGACGGGCGGTGCAGCAATACGGACAGGCGCTGACGTTTCAGCGCGTGGGGAGAGCTTGGCTGGCCTCGACATAGTTCAGATTTGCCAGGGCATCCGCCATGTGAACGGGACTCGGCGCGCTGACGTCGATGGAGGGTCTGGCCGCATAGAGGGGCAGCGACACGGCGCGGGCATGCAGGTGCAGCCGGTCGCCGGTTGCCCTGTCGCCGTAGACATAGTCGCCGAGGATCGGCCAGCCCATCGCGGCGCAATGCACGCGGAGCTGATGCGTGCGGCCGGTCAGCGGCGTGAGTTCGAGCCAGGTCCGGCCGTCACGCCGGCCCAGTATGCGCCAATCCGTTCGTGACGGGAGGCCGGCCGGGTCGACCTTCATCCACCAGCCGCGCCCTGGCTCCAGCGTGGCGAGCGGCAGATCGATGGTCCCGGTCTCCGCATCCGGGCAACCCGAGACGACGGCCCAATATGTCTTGCGGATGCGGCCGGCCTTGAACAGCGTGCCGAGCTTCTGCAGGGCCTTGCGATGGCGGCCGAGGACCAGGCAGCCCGATGTGTCCCGGTCGAGCCGGTGGGCCAGCGCCGGGGGACGCGGCAGGCCGAAGCGCAAGCTGTCGAAATGGGCCTCGAGGAAGTCGCCGCCCTTGCCCGGCGGGCCTTGGTGGACCGCGATGCCCGCTGGCTTGTCGAGCACCAGCATGAGGGCGTCGCGGTAGAGCAGGCGGTCGCTCAGGTCTTTCGGTGCCGCGACGCAATGATTATCCACGGTAGGAATGTCCCGAAGGGCTGGTCGTCGAGGCGGCTCGATGCGGAGAAGGTGCCATGGCCTCAGATGATGACCGAAAGATGAGCGAGGAGTCGAGACGGCCGGGCTTCTTTCGACGGCTGTTCGGCGGTGAGACGTCGCACGAGCCCGACGAGGGCTCGACGCAGGAGCCGGCGAGCGACGCGCCGGCGGAGTTCGATGACCCGGCGCTCGATTCGCTGGAGCGGAAGGTGCTGGCCGAGGCCCTCCTGGCGCCGCTGGCACCGGACGGTCCCGAGCCTCCAGCATCAGACACGCAGGACGCCGTATCGACGCTGGCGGGGCCCTCGCCCCCCGATGCACGACCGGAACCGGAGCCGGACATCGAGGCTGATGCCGGGACCTGGTGGACCAAGCTGCGCCGCGGTCTTTCCCGCTCGTCCTCCTCGATCAAGCAGGGCATCGTCGACGTCTTCGCCAAGCGAAAGCTCGATGCCACGACCCTCGAAGACCTCGAAGACGTGCTGATCAGGGCCGATCTCGGCGTCCGCATGGCGTCGCGGATCGCTGAAGCCGTCGGCGGCGGCCGCTACGACAAGGGGATAGAGGCGGTCGACGTGCAGTCCATCCTGGCCCGGGAGGTGGAGACCGTGCTCGGCAAGGTGGCGGAGCCGCTGGCGATCGATCCGCTGACGAAGCCTTTCGTCATCCTGGTCGTGGGCGTCAACGGTTCGGGCAAGACGACGACCATCGGCAAGCTGGCGGCCAAGCTCATCCGCGACGGAAAGACGGTCACGCTCGCCGCAGGCGACACGTTCAGGGCCGCGGCGGTCGAGCAATTGCGCATCTGGGGGTCGAGGATCGGCGCCGCCGTCGTGGCGCGCGAGCAGGGCGCCGACGCAGCCGGGCTCGCCTTCGACGCCGTCAACGAGGCGCGTCAAGCGGGGTCGGATGTCTTGTTGATCGACACCGCCGGCCGGCTGCAGAACCGCACCGAGCTGATGGACGAGCTCGGCAAGGTGATCCGCGTCATCCGCAAGGTGGAGGCGCGCGCCCCCCACGCGGTGCTCTTGGTGCTCGACGCGACCGTAGGGCAGAACGCCCTGAGCCAGGTCGAGATCTTCGCCAAGGTGGCGGGCGTCACCGGGCTGGTGATGACCAAGCTCGACGGCACGGCACGCGGCGGCATCCTGGTCGCGATCGCCGAAAGGTTCGGTCTGCCGGTGCATTACATCGGGGTCGGCGAGGGCGTGGACGATCTCGAGCCCTTTGCGGCGCGGGATTTCGCCCGCGCCATCGCAGGGCTCGACGAATGAAGCTGCAAAACGTCCTCTGTCCGTAAAAAGGCCGGGTTGCACGTGCTAAGGCCTTCGTTGCACGACGATTCCGAGCGAATCGCTCCCGGCCCGAGGCCGGCTCCGCGAGAAAGGCGATGATGACCAGCAATTCGGATCTGAAGGGTTCCCTTCGAAGACCCGCCTCGGGCCATGCGGTGCGCGCCGAAGCCGGCCAAGGGACGGGCGAAGCGGTCATGCGTGGAGAACCCGCGGCGGGAGGGGCCGGGACGGCGGCTAAAAGGCTATCGGGCAGATCCGTCAATCCGATGCTGAAGCTCGGGCTCGAGATGGGGCCGCTCGCCTGCTTCTTCGTCGCATCCTGGAAATTCGACCTGCATGTCGCGACCGGGGTCCTGATGGTGGGCGTCGTCGTGGCCCTGGCCCTCTCGTATGCCTTGACCAGGCGGCTGCCCGTCATGCCCGTGGTCACCGCCGTGGCGGTGCTGTTCTTCGGCGCGCTGACCTTCTATTTCAACGACCCGGTGTTCATCAAGATGAAGCCGACCGTGGTCAATTGCATCTTCGGCACCGCGCTGCTGGCGGGGCTGGCCTTCGGTAAGCCGCTGCTGCCAGTGGTGCTCGACACCGCCTTGAGCCTCGACGAGGCCGGCTGGCGCAAGCTGACGTTCCGTTGGGGCTTGTTCTTTTTCTTTCTCGCGGCGTTGAACGAACTCGTCTGGCGCACCCAGAGCGACGTGTTCTGGGCCGGGTTCAAGGTATTCGGAACCATGCCGATCACCGTCGTCTTCGCCTTATGCCAAGTGCCGCTCATCATGCGGCACGAGGCCAAGCCGTCCGACGCGACGGATCATTTCTAGCCTGACGCCACGATCCCGATCTATTTCGACAGTTCCGGTTCCTGTGCCTTGGGGCCGGTCGCTGCATCCGGGGGGCCTTTCTCCTTGCCGTTGCCCGGCTGGCCCTGAATCACCCCGCCATTGCCGTTGGCGCCCGCGCCGACGACGGGGCTGTTGCCCACGGGGCTCGAGGTGCCAGGGTCGGCACCGGTGGCAGGGGCGGGGACGGTCTTGTTCTGTGCCAGCGCGGATCCCGCCAGCAGCCCCAAGGCCAGCGCGGCGGCCAGGCTGCCGCCGATCCAAATTGTATCTCGTCCACGTCCCGGCATGCCAAGCTCCTGCGCCTCAATCCTCCTGACTTGAACGCTCGGCTTGGACGCGGGTTGCGGGCGTGCCGGATCAGTCCTCGCTCGGACGCAGGACCATGGCCTGGGCGTCGATCGTGCCCCGCAGCGTCGCGAGACCGGGGCCCGAGGACGTGCCTCGAGGCACCGGCTCCGTCATCAGGCCGGTCATGATCACCAGAGGGACGAAGAAGACGGCCGCCACGAAGGCCACGCTGATGAACGGGGTTCGTGCGGCCGACCTGGATTTTCGCCTCGCGTCTCCCGCGCCGGCCGTCTTCCGAGCAAGGGCTGAACGCATGGCGGCCTCCGGCAGAGTTCCGAAGGCCTAATCGGGCCGCGTTAAGCCGCCGTTTACCGGGAGCATACCTGGCGCGCTGTGGACGAGCGCGGCTGCGCCCATCTACGGTCGTGGTAAACCGACCGTTAGCGCATAGGCGGTCCGGTTCAGTTGTCCAGGAAGCTCCGCAGCTTCCGCGACCGTGACGGATGCTTGAGCTTGCGCAGCGCCTTGGCCTCGATCTGCCGGATGCGCTCGCGCGTCACCGAGAACTGCTGGCCGACCTCCTCCAACGTGTGGTCGGTATTCATGCCGATGCCGAAGCGCATGCGCAGCACGCGCTCTTCGCGCGGCGTCAGCGACGCAAGGACGCGCGTCGTCGTCTCGCGAAGATTGCTCTGGATCGCCGCGTCGATCGGCAGGATGGCATTCTTGTCCTCGATGAAGTCGCCGAGATGCGAATCCTCCTCGTCGCCAATCGGCGTTTCCAGGCTGATCGGCTCCTTGGCGATCTTGAGCACCTTGCGCACCTTCTCCAGCGGCATGGCCAGCTTCTCGGCCAGCTCCTCCGGCGTGGGCTCGCGCCCGATCTCATGCAGCATCTGGCGTGACGTCCGCACGATCTTGTTGATCGTCTCGATCATATGGACCGGGATGCGGATCGTGCGCGCCTGGTCGGCGATGGAGCGCGTGATCGCCTGCCGGATCCACCAGGTCGCGTAGGTCGAGAACTTGTAGCCGCGCCGGTACTCGAACTTGTCGACCGCCTTCATCAGGCCGATATTGCCCTCCTGGATCAGATCGAGGAACTGCAGGCCGCGGTTGGTGTACTTCTTGGCGATGGAGATGACGAGGCGCAGGTTCGCCTCGACCATCTCCTTCTTGGCCTGCCGTGCCTCGCGCTCGCCCTTCTGGACGATGTGCACGATCTTGCGGAATTCCTGGATCTCGAGGCCCGTCTCGGCGGAGAGATTATGGATCGAGCCGCGCAGGGCGTGGATCCCGTCCTTCTCGCGCGCCACGAAATCCTTCCAGCCGCGACCGCCGAGCTTCGACACGCGCAGCAGCCACTTCGGATCGAGCTCCGAATTGTGGTAGTTACGCAGGAAGTCGTCGCGCGCGACGCCGCAGCTTTCGGCGAGCCGCATGAGCCGCAGCTCGAAGCCGATGAGCTTCTTATTGATCTCGTAGAGCTGCTCGACCAGCGCATCGATCCTGTTCTGGTTGAGCGACAGCGACTTGACGTCGACGACGATCGCCTTCTTCAGGTCCTTGTACTTGCGCTCCTGGGCCGGCGAGAGGGTCTCGCCGCCAAGACGGTTCTCGACGTTCTGGTCCTGCAGGCGACGCAGCTTCTTGTACGCGTCGGCGATCCTTTCGAAGGTATCGAGAATCTTCGGCTTGAGCTCGGCCTCCATGGCCGACAGCGACACGGAATTCTCCATGTCGTCGTCATCCTCGAAGGCGTCCTCGGGGATCGCCATATCGGCGTCGCCGTCGAGCCCCGCCGGCGGATGGCGAGGCGCCGTCGCTGGCGCGAGGCTGGCCCGCGCCGCCAGCATTTCCTGGGCGTTCGGGGCCGTCATGTCGATCTTCGGCGTGTTCTTGCCGTCGGGGCCCGCATAGGTGGCCTCGAGATCGATGATCTCGCGCAGCAGCACCTTGGCGTCGTTGAGCTCGTCGCGCCAGATGATGATGGCCTGGAAGGTCAGCGGGCTCTCGCAAAGGCCTGCGATCATGGCCTCGCGGCCGGCCTCGATGCGCTTGGCAATCGCGATCTCGCCTTCACGAGACAGGAGCTCGACCGAGCCCATCTCGCGCAGGTACATGCGCACGGGATCGTCGGTCCGGTCGGCCGGTTCGCTGGTGCGGGTCGCGACGGCGGTGGGGCGCGCCGATTCGACGATCTCGCCGCCTTCGCTCTCCTCGTCCTCGCTCGCGGCCTCTTCGGGCGCGGCGCCCTCCTCGGCCTCCTCGCTCTCCACCACGCTGATGCCCATCTCGCTCAGCATGGCGTAGATGTCCTCGATCTGGTCGGAGGTCACTTCCTCGGACGGAAGAACGGCGTTGAGCTCGTCATGCGTCACGAAACCGCGGCGCTTGGCGAGCTTGATCATCCGCTTGACGGCGGCGTCTGACAGATCGAGCAGCGGGCCATCGGTCGCAGCTTCGGTCACAACGCCCTCGCCTTCGGCCTTGTCGCCGTCCTTTTTCGCCATCGTTCGCTCCGCTCGACCGCGAGTGCCCGTGAGGCCTGCGCTCGATTGCTGTGCCATATCCATGCCCCGCCCTCAGCCCTTCCGATCACCGCGCTCCGACACAATCGGTCAAGGCCGTGAAAGCATCTTTAACCATATGGGGCGCTGCCCCGAGAAAACCGTTCAGACATCGACGGGCCTGTGGCCGGACAACGTCCCGAATCCCTCGACCGAAGCCTCCGTTCCCTCGACGATCGCCAGGCGATCCAAGAGGTCGCGGACGCGCGAAAAATTCTGCTCGGTCGCCTCGCGCCCGAACGCGAGTTCCGCAAGTTTCAGATCTTTATGTAATTCCCGCGCCTTGCGGTGCAAGGCCAAGACCTGACGGAACACCAGCTCGGCGTCAGCCAAGTCGGCATCGGGGCTGGTGCACCAATGCGGCAGTTTTGCGGCGGCATGCTCGAGGCGATGCCGAAGATCGGCGCAACCGTGCGCATCCACGGCTTGCTTGATTTCAATATGGGTATCGAAAACTTCGGCGCAAAGGCCCACAAGGACATCTCGAAGGCGGCTCAGATCGGCATGGTCGAAATCGATATGGGCCAGATCTTCCGCGTGACGCTCGAGCAAGGCCGGATGGTTGAGCACGAGCGTGAGCAATTCCACGTCGCGGGGCGCCAGGACGCCGCGCTGCAGATGAGCCGTCTGCGCGAGGCTCTGGCTCAGGGGCGGGGGCGCCGACGCCAAATAGCCGCGCAGGGGCGGCTTGCCGAAGGGCTGGCGCCAGCCTCGCCCCGGGATCTGTGCCTGGGCAGCGCCCCGCGACCGCGTCGCATTGGCGTTACGCAGGGCAGCCATGCGGTCCCGCAATGCCGTCGTGTAATGGCGGCGCAGCGTCTCGTCGCCGATATGCCGGCTGAACTCGGCCAGGCGATGTTCGAGCGCCGCCTTCTGTTCGGGCGTCTCGAAGGCGGCGCCCTCGGTCTCGCGCATCCACAGCACGTCGACCAGAGGCCGCGCTTTCGACAGGACGTCGCGGATCGCCGCCGCGCCGCCCGCCCGGGCGAGATCGTCCGGATCCTGGCCGTCCGGCAGGAAGGCGAAGCGCAGCGTCTTGGTCGCGCCGATCAGCGGCAAGGCGGTATCGACCGCCTTGAAGGCAGCGCGGCGCCCGGCGCCGTCGCCGTCGAAGCACAGGATCGGCTCGGGCGCGAGCCGCCAGAGCAAGTCGCATTGGTCGGGCGTCAGCGCCGTGCCGAGATAGGCCACGGCGTGGGGAAATCCGGTCGCCGCAAGCGCGATGACGTCGATGTAGCCCTCGACCGCGATCACCGCGCCGCGGTCGGCGGCCGGCTTGCGGGCGCCGTGATGATTGTAGAGGATCGCGCCCTTGTGGAAGAGTGGCGTCTCGGGCGAGTTGAGGTATTTCGCCGGCGCGCCGGGGTCGAGCGCCCGTCCGCCGAAGGCGATCACCCGGCCCGCGCGATCTCCGATGGGGAACATGACGCGGTCGCGGAACCGGTCATAGGGCACGGGGATGTCGTCACCGTGGATCAGCAGCCCGGCCTCGATCATGGCGCCCGTGTCGACGCCCTGGCCGGCCAGATGGTCGCGCAGGGCGAAGCGCTCGGCCGGCGCGTAGCCGAGCCGGAAGGCCGAACGCATGTCGGCGCCGATCTGCCGCCCGTCGAGATAGGCGCGCGCCTTGCCGCCCGTCCGGTCGGCGAGGCAGCGCTCGAAGAACCGGCAGGCGAGTTCGAGCACTTCCGTCAGGCCGGCGCGCCTCTCCTCGCGCGCCGCCGCCTCGGGCGACGTCCTTGGCACCTCGAGCCCAGCCTCCCCGGCCAGCCGTTCCACGGCCTCCGGGAAGCTCAATCCCTCGATCGCCATGAGAAAGTCGAAGACATTGCCGTTGCGGCCCGACGAGAAGTCGAACCAGGCCATCTTGGCGTCGTTGACGAAGAAGGAGGGCGTCTTTTCCGAGTTGAAAGGCGACAGGCCGCGCCATTCGCGGCCTTGCTTCTTCAGGCGGACCTTTCTGCCGACGACATCCGATACCGTGACGCGTGCCTTGATCTCGTCCAGGAATTCCGGGGTGAAGCGCATGACCTCGTTATAGCGCGACGATCGGGCGCGAGTCCCGCGCCGCAAACGAAAGCCGGGATCGCTATGCTACGAAGTGATCTTCGCCAGCATCTCCTTGACGAGACCGCTCGCCTTGCCGAAATCGATGCGCCCGGCGTGCTTGGCCTTGGCGGCGGCGATGACCTTGCCCATGTCCTTCGGCCCGGTCGCGCCCGACGAGGCGATGGCCTCCGCGATGGCGGCGCGGACTTCCGCCTCATCCATCTCCTTCGGCAGGAACTCCTGGACCACGGCGAGTTCCGCGCGCTCCTGCGCGGCGAGCTCCTGGCGGCCGGCTTGATCGTAGATCGCGATCGAATCCTGGCGCTGCTTGACCATCTTGCGCAGCACGGCGGAAATGTCCTCCGGGCCGAGCGTCTTGCCGGTGCCACGCAGCTCGATCTCCTTGTCCTTCAGCGCCGCCTGGATCAGCCGCAGGGCGCCGAGGCGGGGCTTGTCGCCGCCTTTCATGGCGTCCTTGATCATCTGCGTCAGGTCCTCGCGCATGGCGGCTCTCCTCGGGCGGAACGCCAAGACAGAGCGGCCGCGATTGACCCATCGGGTCGCGGCGCCTACCTTGCCGGCATCCACGAAATCATCGGGCGGGGCAGCCCCGCTTCATCTCGGGTGTAATGCGCCGATGGACGACGTTCAAGATGCCGCGGCCGGACAGGGGCCCGGCGGCTGGGAAGACCCGAAGGCGACGGCGCTGCTGGTGCTTGCGGACGGAACCGTCCTCGAAGGTGCGGGCTTCGGCGCCACCGGGTCGGCAGTCGGCGAGGTCTGTTTCAACACGGCCATGACCGGCTACGAGGAGATCCTCACCGATCCGTCCTATTCCGGGCAGATCGTCACTTTCACGTTTCCGCATATCGGCAATGTCGGGACCAACGAGGACGATCTCGAGACGGTCAATGCGGCGGCCGACGTCGGCATCCGGGGCGTCGTGCTGCACGCGCCGATCACCGCGCCGTCGAATCACCGGGCGACGCGCTCTCTCGCGGACTGGCTGAAGGCACGCAGCCTGATCGGCATCGGCGGTATCGACACACGGGCGCTGACGGCGCTGATCCGTCGCAACGGCATGCCCAACGCGGTGATCGCGCACCATCCCGACGGCATCTTCGATCGCGAGGCGCTGCTCGCCGAGGCGCGTCGCTGGCCCGGGATCGATGGCATGGACCTCGTGCCGGACGTCACCGCCGGCCAGCGTTACGACTGGGACGAGACGACCTGGCGGCTCGGGCGGGGTTTCGGGCGCCAGGCGGCGCCGAAGCACAAGGTCGTGGCCGTCGACTACGGTATGAAGCGCAACATCCTGCGTCTCCTGGCGGAGACCGGCTGTGCCGTGACGGTCGTGCCGGCGAGCGCCACGGCCAAGGAGATCATGGCGCTCGAGCCGGACGGCGTCTTCCTGTCGAACGGCCCGGGCGATCCCGCCGCGACGGGAGACTATGCCGTGCCGATGATCCGCGAGATCCTGGATCGCAGGCTGCCGACCTTCGGGATCTGCCTCGGGCATCAGCTTATGGCGCTGGCGCTCGGTGGCAGGACGATGAAGATGCGTCAGGGCCACCACGGCGCCAACCATCCGGTCAAGGACATGGAGACCGGCAAGGTCGAGATCGTGTCGATGAACCATGGTTTCGCGGTCGATCCGAAGAGCCTGCCGGCCAACGTCATCCAGTCGCACATCTCGCTCTTCGACGGCACCAATTGCGGCATGGCCCTGGCCGACAGGCCGGCATTCTCGGTGCAATATCATCCGGAGGCCTCGCCGGGGCCGCACGATAGCCACGCCTTGTTCCGCCGGTTCGTCGGGATGATGGAGGAGGCGCAAGCGGACCGCGAACTGTGAAGCTAAAGCCGGTTCAGGAATCCCGCGAAAGCCATCAACCCCTCGGGCCAAGGTCCGTGACCCGACTCGGTGTTGACGTGACCCGCCTCGCCGGCGTCGACCAGCGTCGCGCCCCAATCCGAGGCGAAGGCGGCCACCTCGTCGGCGCTCGCATAGGGATCGTTGCGGCTCGAGACCACCAGGGCCGGGCAGGGGAGCAGGATGCGCGGCGTCGGTCGGAAGGCCGGGTCGATCCCGGGCACCTCCGCGATCGCCTCGTCGCTCGGTGGCGTGACCAGGAAGGCGCCGGCGATGGTCGGCAGCGTGCCGGCCGCGGCATGGACGACGGTCGTCACCCCGAGACTGTGCGCCACCAGCACGATCGGCCGCTCGCATCGCGCCAGCGTCTCGACGAGGCGACTGGTCCAGGCGGTCAGGTCGGGACGGTCCCAGTCCGCCTGCTCGGCCCGATACGCGTTGGGGAGCTTCGCCTGCCAGCGGCTCTGCCAGTGGTCGGGACCCGAACCTCCGACGCCGGGGATCATCACGATGTCGACATCTCGGCTGCGCATGGCTCTATCGATCGCTGGAGACTTGAGTGGTCACGCCAACCATG
Source organism: Lichenihabitans sp. (assembly GCA_036276175.1). Taxonomy (GTDB): domain Bacteria; phylum Pseudomonadota; class Alphaproteobacteria; order Rhizobiales; family Beijerinckiaceae; genus Lichenihabitans. Next base: position 17,909 of record DATBEH010000126.1, on the reverse strand, counting down.
GGCGCGCCGGTTTCGTTCCCGTTCGCGGACGTCAGGCCGTGGCGAGACGGCCCGGCTCGCGCGCCGGGACCATCCTGGCGTCCGCCATGGCACGGAAGGAGCCGAGGCGCGGATTGTAGGTCGTGCCGTCGATGCATTCGAGCGGGCCGCAGCGGTTGAGCGTATGCAGCCGCTTGCCGGGCCAAAGCGGCCCCGGCGCGATCCGATGGAGGATCGTCTGCGCGAAGTCGCTCGTCGTCAGCCTGTCGATCCGGGCGAGGGCGAGCACCCGGCCATAGCCGAGCGTGCAGTCCTGCACCGGCCGCAGCAGCGCGCCGTTGCGCGCCACGACCGCGCCGGCCGGGCGCGCCGCTGCCACGTCGACCAGGACCGGGCGACGGTCGTGCTGCTGCCACGGGCCGAGGAGGCTCGATGCATGATAAATGGCGAGGATGTCCGAATAGCCGCCGTGTCCGGGCCGCACCGCCCCCATCATCCACAGACGACCGTCATGAGGGAAGATCGTGCAATCGGCCGCCTCGATCCCCTCGGCAATGGTGCCCACGCGCTCCCAGCGGTGCGGGAAATCGACGCAACGGTAGAGTGGCACGGTTCCCGACAGAGAGCTTTCCGGCACCATCCACAGCGCGCCGTCATGCTCCATGACGAATGGATAGGACATGTGCCAGGGCTCTTCGAGCACCGTCACGACCTCGCCGAGCGGCCCCTCCGGCCCGAGCTCGACGGCCGAGATGACCCCTTTGCCGACCTTGTGGTCGAGGTCCTCGAAGAACACGACGGTGCGGCCGTTCCAGGTCACGGGGAAGGGATCGGCGAAGAAGCGTCGCCCTGGATCGCGCAGCACCTGCCAGGCCGGGCCGCCGAGGTCGCCGCGCTCGGCGACCCCCGGTCCGTCATGCCAGCGCCAGCCGATCCGCCAATGCGGCGAATAGAAGCACAGATGATAGATGGCTCGGGTGCAGTCCCGCACCAGGTTGCGCAGCGCGAAGGCGGCCGGGCTCTTGGGCTGCCGTCCCACGGCTTGGCCGGGCGTGGCGACGAGGGTGCCGCGGGGCGAGAGCAGGATCTGCTCGACGAGGGCGACGACACGCGTGACGGCGCTGACGATGCCGCCGATCAGCCCCTGTGCGGCTTCGCTCGAGGGCTGCCCCGTGGCGAGGATCTCGCCGGAGGCGAGGTTCTCTATGGCGATCTCCGGCATGGCGCCCGCCAGAATTGCGGCGACCAGGCCGGCTTCGGACGGATCGCCATCGTAGAGCGGCCGCATCGCCAAAGATGCGCTGCCGCCTCCGGCCGGGGCTGCGGCGCCCGAACAGTCGATGACGGCGTCTGGTCGAAAGTCCGAGTCCGCCAGCAGCGCGCCGTCGAGCGTCACCATATCGCACAGCGTTGGCCGGCTGCGGTGGACGACGAGCCGCTCCAGGGCGATGAGCGCCGTCACGGGCCCAGGCAGCGTCGCGGCGCCCTCGGTCGGCGTGAAGCGGACGGCAGCGCCGGCGCTCGCCGCCTCGATCGCCTCTTTCAGGGCGAGGTGCCAGCGCCGCGGCACCACCCGGTCGACCCTGATCTCGATGCGCATGGGCGGTCCTTCGGAATGCACGTCCGACCCGGCCGCCTCGGTGCGATGGCCGCGATGTCATGCGGCATTCTATGTCGGGAGCGCCCCGCGCGCCCGAACGACGTCCGGTCAAGGTTAAGGGGGTGGGCGGCCCGGTCTCACGTCAGGAGCAGGAGAAGCCGGACAAGGACATGACGATCGGCAAAGGCTTGCCGAGCGATCGGCGGAAGGTCGAGGGCGCGTCGGTTCGAGGCTAGCGTTGCGGCGTTCCCGTGCTAGACGGAGCAGAGCGTGCCGGAGAGAGTGCGCCGCCGAGTTCGCCCGGATCGCCAGCCTTGCACTTTTCCTTCCTGACCCTTCTGCGCCAGAGCTTTGCGGGCCATGCCGGATGGCCGGAGCAGTGGCGTTCCCCCGAGCCGAAGCCGGCCTATGACGCCGTCATCGTCGGGGCCGGCGGCCACGGCCTCGCGACCGCCTACTACATGGCGGCCGAGCACGGAATGCGGCACATCGCCGTGCTCGACAAGGGCTGGCTCGGCGGCGGCAACACCGGACGCAACACCACCATCATCCGGTCGAACTATCTCTGGGAGGAGAGCGAGGGGCTCTACGATCACGCCCTCGACCTGTGGCAGGATCTCTCCCACGTCCTCAACTACAATGTCATGTATTCGCCGCGCGGCGTGATGATGCTGGCGCACAACATCCACGACGTGCAGGTGTTCAAGCGCCACGTCCATGCCAACCGCCTCGCCGGCATCGAGAATGAGTGGTTGAGCGCGGACCAGGCGAAGGATTTCTGCCCGATCCTCAACATCTCGCCGCACTTGCGCTATCCGATCGTCGGCGCGACGCTGCAGCGCAAGGGCGGCACCGCCCGGCACGACGCGGTCGCCTGGGGCTACGCGCGCGCCGCCTCGGCGCTCGGCGTCGACATCATCCAGACCTGCGAGGTGACCGGGATCAGGCGCGACGCCACGGGCGCGGTGGCCGGGCTCGATACGACGCGCGGCGCCATCGCGACGAAGCGGGTCGGGGTCGTCGCGGCCGGCAACACCAGCGTGGTGATGGGGATGGCCGGCGTGCGGCTGCCCCTCGAAAGCTATCCGCTCCAGGCGCTAGTCTCGGAGCCGGTCAAGCCGCTGATGCCCTGCGTCGTCATGTCGAACACGATCCACGCCTACATGTCGCAATCCGACAAGGGCGAGCTCGTCATCGGCGCCGGCACCGACGCCTACATTTCCTATAGCCAGACGGGCGGGCTGCACATCGCCACGCACACGCTCGACGCTATCTGCGAGCTTTTCCCGATGGTGCGGCGCCTGCGCATGCTGCGCAACTGGGCTGGCATCGTCGATGTCACGCCCGACCGTTCGCCGATCATCGGCAAGACGCCGGTCCCCGGCCTCTTCGTCAATTGCGGCTGGGGCACCGGCGGCTTCAAGGCGACGCCGGGCTCGGGCCACGTCTTCGCTCATCAGGTGGCGACGGGCGAGCCGCACCCCATCAACGCGCCCTTCACGCTCGACCGGTTCCGCACCGGCCGGCTCATCGACGAAGCGGCGGCGGCCGCGGTGGCCCACTGATGCTGCAGACGGTTCAACCTCCGCTCATCCCGGCGAACGCCGGGATCCAGCACGTCCATGTCCGAAAGCGCGGAGGCGAGCCTTGTGACCGGCCAGTGACGCCCTTCACTTTCTGGATCCCCGCGTTCGCGGGAATGAGGGTAAAGAGGGGCTCATCGTGCTGCTGATCCCCTGTCCCTATTGCGGTCCGCGGCCGGAGCTCGAGTTCCGCTATGGCGGCCATGCTCATATCCGCCGCGATCCTTCCGCGGAGGATGACGCCGCCTGGGCCGAGTTCCTGTTCTGGCGGGAAAATCCCAAGGGAATCATGGCCGAGCGCTGGCGCCACACGTCCGGCTGCGGTCGCTTCTTCAACGCTTTGCGCGACACCGTGAGCGACGCCTTCCTGACCTCCTATCGGATCGGCGAACGGCGCCCCGACGCGAGGCCCCTCGTGCCGGAAGGCGAGGCGCCGCGCATCGGCGCCGGCGACGAGGTGACGCCGTGACGGGCCGCTTCCGCACCTCGCGCGGCGGGCTGGTCGATCGCGCCAGGCCGCTCCGCTTCACCTTCGACGGCAAAGCCTATACGGGCCTTCAGGGCGACACGCTCGCCTCGGCGCTTCTGGCGAACGGCGTGCACCTGACCGGCCGGTCGTTCAAGTATCACCGGCCGCGCGGCATCCTGGCGGCGGGGTCGGAGGAGCCGAGCGCGCTTGCGACGGTCGCCCGCGACGGGGCGCGCGTCACGCCGAACCTGCGCATGACGCAGGTCGAGCTCTACGAGGGGCTCGACGCATCGAGCCAGAACCGCTGGCCAAGCCTCGGCTTCGACGTCGGCGCGGTCAATTCGCTGGCCTCGCCGCTGTTCCCGGCGGGCTTCTACTACAAGACCTTCATGGGGCCGCGCTTCGTCAAGGGCGCGACCCTGTGGGCCAAGCTGTTCGAGCCGGTGATCCGGCGCGCCGCGGGCCTCGGCGAGCCGCCGCGCCGGCCGGACCCTGACCGCTACGCCAACGGTTTCGCCCATTGCGACGTGCTGGTCGTCGGCGCCGGGCCGGCGGGTCTTGCGGCGGCACTGGCTGCGGCACGGACCGGCAAACGCGTGATCCTGTGCGACGAAGACAGCCGGATGGGCGGCTCGCTCCTCGCGGCCTCCGGCCTCACGATCGATGGGGCGGCCGCGACCGACTGGATCGCTGCGACGCTCGAGGAACTCTCGGCGGCCGGCGTGACGCTGCTGCCGCGCACCCAATGCTTCGGCTATTACAACCACAATTTCCTCGGCCTTTGCCAGCGTCTGACCGACCACCTCGACGCGGTCGACTCCGCTTCGCCCCGGGAAAGGATGTGGCAGATACGGGCAGCGCATGTCGTGCTGGCGACCGGCGCCACGGAACGCCCGCTGGTCTTCCCCGACAACGACCGTCCCGGCATCATGCTGGCCGGCGCGGCCCGCGCCTATCTCAACCGCTACGGCGTCATGCCCGGCACCCGGGCGGTGCTGGTGACGGCGCATGACGGCGGCTATCGCGCCGCCCTCGACCTCGCCGCCGCCGGCGTCGCCATCGCGCGTATCGTCGATACGCGACCCGGTCCCGGAGCGCCGCTGCTCGAGGCCGCCCGTCGGAGGGGCATCGAGGTCTCGGTGGGGTCGACGGTGGTCGGTGTCGAGGGCAGCCTTCGGGTGCGCGGGATGCGAGTCGCCGGCGTGGCCGGAGGCAGCGTCGTCGATTTCGAGCACGTGGCTTGCGATCTCGTGCTGATGAGCGGTGGATTCACGCCGGCGGTGCATCTCTTCTCTCAGTCGCGCGGCAAGCTCCGCTTCGACCCGGCGACGCAGACGTATCTGCCCGGGCAGGCCTCCCAGATCCAGGCCTCGGCGGGGGCCTGCGGCGGCAGCTGGGGCATCGGCGCGGCGCTCGCCGAAGGTTTCGCGGCCGGCGTACCGGGCGGATCGCGGAGCTTCGTGGTCGAGGGCGACGACGGCGACGACGGCGGCGGTTTCATCGGTGCGCTGCCGCACGCGCGCAACCCGGCCCGGGTTAAAGCCTTCGTCGATTTCCAGAACGACGTGACTGCGAAAGACATCAAGCTCGCCGTGCGCGAAGGCTTCCGCTCGATCGAGCACGTCAAGCGCTACACCACCACCGGCATGGCGACCGATCAGGGCAAGACCTCCAACATGAACGCGCTCGCCATAGCGGCGGGCTCGCTCGGCAAGCCGATCCCCGAGGTCGGCCTCACCACCTTCCGCCAGCCCTACACGCCGGTGACCTTCGGCACATTCGCTGCGTTTTCGCGCGGCGACCTGTTCGATCCCATTCGCGAGACGCCCATCCATGGCTGGGCTGCGGCGCAGGGTGCGCGCTTCGAGGACGTGGGCCAATGGAAGCGGGCGCATTACTTTCCCGAACCCGGGGAGGACATGCATGCGGCGGTGGCGCGCGAATGCCGCACGGTGCGCGCTTCGGCGGGGCTCTTCGACGGCTCGACGCTGGGCAAGATCGAGGTGGTGGGGCCGGATGCGGCCGAGTTCCTCAACCGCCTCTACACCAACAGCTGGAGCAAGCTCGCGGTCGGGCGCTGCCGCTACGGCCTGATGCTGACCGAGTCGGGCTTCGTCATGGACGACGGCGTCGTCGGCCGGGTCGCCGACGACCGGTTTCACGTCACGACCACGACCGGCGGTGCGGCGCGTGTCCTGGGTCACATGGAGGATTATCTCCAGACCGAATTCCCGGATCTCGAGGTGTGGCTCACCTCGGTAACGGAGCAATGGGCGGTGATCGCCGTGCAGGGTCCGTTGGCGCGCGACATCTTGGCGCCGCTCGTCGAGGGCATCGAGCTCTCTGCGTCGGCCATGCCGCACATGAGCCTGCGCGAGGGCCGCATCTGCGGCGTGCCGACGCGGCTCTTCCGCGTCTCCTTCACGGGCGAGCTCGGCTTCGAGATCAACGTGCCGGCCGACTACGGGCAGGCGGTGTGGGAGGCCGTCTGGGCGCAGGCGAAGCCGCTCGGCGCGACGCTCTACGGCACGGAATCCATGCACGTGCTGCGCGCCGAGAAGGGCTATGTGATCGTCGGCCAGGAGACGGACGGCACCGTGACGCCGGACGACCTCGGCATGGCTTGGGTCATCGGCAAGACGAAGCCCGATTTCGTCGGCAAGCGCTCTCTCCTCCGGCCCGATCTCGTCGCCCCGAACCGCAAGCAGCTCGTCGGCCTCAAGAGCGCGGCGCTGCTGGAAGAGGGCGCGCAGATCGTACCGGTCGCAGATCCCATGCGCGGAACCCATGCGATCGGCCACGTGACATCGAGCTATTGGAGCCCGACGCTCGACCGGCCGATCGCGCTGGCGCTCGTCGAGGGCGGCCGCAGCCGCATGGGTGATGTGCTCTACGTGCCGATGCCATCGGGTGCCGTGAGGGTTACCTGCGAACCTCCGGTCTTCTACGATCCCGAAGGAGTTCGCCTCGATGGCTGACAATCTGGCGCGGGCCATCCGCCACGGTCCGCTCGACGGTCGCGCGCCGTCCTCGACCGCGCTCGCCGCACCGGCGATCCGCTTCATCTTCCGCGGGCCGCCCGAGGCGGCGCGCCTCTGCGGCGAGGCTTTCGGCTGCGCCCTGCCGGCCGAAGCCTGCCGAGCCAAGCACGCAAAGGGCAGGGCGGCGCTCTGGCTCGGTCCCGACGAATGGCTCCTGCTGGGGCCCGAGACCGTGTCCCCCGCCGATCTCGTCTCGCGGATCGAGGCGGCGGTCGCCGCCGTCCCGCATAGCCTCGTCGACGTGTCGCATCGCCAGATCGGCGTCGAGGTCACGGGACCGGGCGCGGCCGCGCTGATCAATGCCGGATGCCCGCTCGACCTCGACCTGCGCGCCTTCCCGGTCGACATGTCGACCCGCACGGTGCTGGCCAAGGCGGATATCACGCTCTGGCGCCAAGCAGAGGAGGCCTTCCGTATCGAGGTGGCGCGCAGCTTCGCCCCTTACCTGATGAGCTTTCTCCGGACGGCGCAGGTGGCGTGAGACGGTGCGCTGGTCGCGGCGCCAAATGAGCCGGCGCCACTGTCCTGACTCACGCCGAGGAGCTTCCGCGCCGTTACCTCGCCTCAGGAGCCGTGCTATTGCCGTCTCGAGGTAGTTAGGGTCGAAGAGGCGATGAGCGGACCAGAGGCCGTCGATGCAGCGTGCCGGGACGCGATAAAGCGCTATCGATTGGACGCGTTCGACAATGTGGATACCGACGCGTTGCTGCAGACTATTCCGTTGCCCCCGGACCGTGCGATCTGGATGGGCGACAGCTTGATGCGACATGGTCGCAGTCTTGAAGCATGCAAGGCCGGGCAGCATATCCTGAGCCTGATGAATGCTGTCGATGTCGCTTGACCCGGTTCAAATCGAGATCGCAAAGGTCCTGAAGAACCGTCGTTCGCTGCGGCGCAGGGACGCCAGCTTCCGTCCGAATTCCGTGTGCCGGGCTGCCGCTGCTGCCGCATAGTCCAAAAGGATACGGCGGAGGAAGTGCGGCATGGTCGGTGTCTTCGAACTGTTCAAGATCGGCATCGGCCCATCCTCCTCCCATACGGTCGGCCCGATGCGGGCGGCGCTGGCCTTCGCCGATGCGTTGGCGACGGATGGTCTCCTCGGTCGCGTGGCGCGGATCCGCGTCGATCTCTACGGGTCGCTCGCCTGGACCGGCAAGGGACACGCCACGGACCGCGCCGTCATTCTCGGCCTCGGCGGGGAGGCGCCGGCGACGGTCGACCTCGATCGTGCCGACGCCATCGTCCGACGCGTCCGCGACGAGCATCGGCTGGAGCTGTCGGGCGGCCACGACATCGGCTTCGATCCCTCGGCCGACCTCGTCTTCGACACGCTCTCGGTGCCGCCGCGCCACCCCAACACGCTCGGCTTCGCGGCCTTCGACGTCGCCGGCGCGCTGCTGCGCGGGGAGCGCTGGTGCTCGGTCGGCGGCGGCTTCGTGGCCCGCGAGGACGAGGCCGAGGGGTTGCTTGACGATCAGGCGCCCGTGCCGTTCCCGTACAGGAGCGGCGCCGGCCTGCTGGCGATGGGCGAGACCAGCGGCCTGTCGATCGCCGCCATGGTGATGGCCAACGAATGCGCGCGCCGTTCGCGCGCCGAGGTCGACGCCCATGTCGATCTCGTCATTGCGGTCATGATGGCCTGCATCGATCGCGGCCTGTCGGTCGAGGGCGAGCTGCCCGGCGGTCTCAGGGTCAAGCGACGCGCCAAGGCGATCCACGACCGGTTGCGCGCGCAGGAGACCCGCAACGACCGCTTCTCCCACGAGATGATGGACCATGTCAGCCTGCATGCCATGGCGGTCAACGAGGAGAATGCCGCCGGCGGTCGCGTCGTCACCGCGCCGACCAACGGCGCCGCCGGCGTCATTCCCGCCGTGCTGCGCTATTATCGCGACGGCTGCACCGGCGCGTCTCCGGAGGGCATGCGGCTCTTCATCCTGACCGCCACCGCCATCGGGGCGCTGTTCAAGATGAACGCCTCGATCTCCGGTGCCGAGGTCGGCTGCCAGGGCGAGGTCGGGGTCGCCTGCTCGATGGCGGCGGCCGGGCTCGCGGCGGCGCTCGGCGGCTCGAACGGACAGATCGAGAATGCCGCCGAGATCGGCATGGAACACCACCTCGGCATGACCTGCGACCCGATCGGCGGCCTCGTGCAGATCCCCTGCATCGAGCGCAACGCCTTCGGCGCCATTAAGGCGATCAACGCGGCCTCGCTGGCGCTGCATGGCGACGGCACCCACAAGGTGTCGCTCGACCACGTGATCGCCACCATGCGCCAGACTGGCGCCGACATGAGCGCCAAATACAAGGAGACCAGCCAGGGCGGTCTCGCGGTCAATTTCATCGAGTGCTGAGCCGCTTCACGGCGCACATCCCGACCGCCGTCACTCGCTTGTCATGCCGCTCGAACATGGGCTACGGGAGCACACGCGCTCCCCCGCCTTTCCCGCTCGGACCTCCGCATGGCAACCAAGTTCGTGGCTTTCACGTCACTCGGCCGGCGCGCGCTCCCGAACCAGTGGGATATCATTGCTCTATCTCTGATTTTCGGAATCTTCGTGCTCATCGTGCACGGCTCGCGCGGCATGCTGGTACCGCTGCCGCCGACGAGCACCCCCGTCGTCAGCCTCGACTATGTCTATCTGCCCTACTACGCCCTGCGCACCACGCTCAGGATGTTCCTGGCGCTCTCCGCCTCGCTGCTGTTCACGCTGACCTACGCGACCGTGGCCGCCAAGAGCCGGCGTGCCGAGGTGGTGTTGATCCCGCTCCTCGACGTGCTGCAGTCGGTCCCGATCCTGGGCTTCCTGTCGTTCACCATCACCTTCTTCCTCGGCCTCTTTCCGGGCAGCGTGCTCGGTGCCGAATGCGCGGCCATCTTCGCCATCTTCACCAGCCAGGCCTGGAACATGGCCTTCTCCTTCTACCAGTCGCTGCGCACCGTGCCGGCCGACCTCGCCGAGGTCTCGGAGGGTTTCCGCCTGTCGCCCTGGCAGAAGTTCTGGCAGCTCGAGACGCCCTTCGCGGTGCCGGCGCTGATCTACAACATGATGATGTCCATGTCGGGCGGCTGGTTCTTCGTCGTGGCGGCGGAGGCGATCACGGTCGGGGACACGACGATCAAGCTGCCGGGCATCGGCTCCTATCTGGCGGTGGCCATCGACCGGCGCAGCGTCAGCGCGGTGCTGGCCGCCGTCGCCATGGTGCTCGTCGTGATCCTGCTCTACGACCAGCTCATCTTCCGGCCGATCGTCACCTGGGCCGGCAAGTTCCGCGTCGAGCTCTCCGCCTCGCAGGAGACATCCTCGTCCTGGATGCTGACCCTGCTGCAGCGGACCGTCTGGGTCAAACGCGCCTTCGCGCCGCTCGAGGCCGCCTTCGAATGGTTCACGAGCCTGCGCATCGACCTGCCGCGGCTCGGCTCGGGCGTGGCCGAGTCTCCCCTCGCCTCGCGCATCATCGATCTCGTCTGGGTCGTCGGCGTCGGGGCGCTCGCGGTCTTCGCGGCCTACGAGACGATCAGCTTCGTCGCCGCGGCGCTGAGCTGGCGCGATCTCTTCGCCGCCATGGGCCTGACGCTCCTCACCATGGTCCGCGTCATCGTGCTGCTGGCGCTGGCGAGCGTCGTGTGGGTGCCGATCTCGGTGTGGATCGGCCTGCGGCCGTCGATCGCCGAGCGGGTGCAGCCGGCGGCGCAATTCCTCGCCGCCTTTCCGGCCAACGTGGTCTTCCCGATCGCGGTGATCGGCATCCTGGCCTTCCACCTCGACCCCGACATCTGGCTCTCGGCACTGATCATCTTCGGCACGCAATGGTATATCGTGTTCAACGTGATCGCGGGTGCGAGCGCTTTCCCGAACGACCTGCGCGAGGCCTCGGCCAACTTCAAGATCCGCGGCTGGGCCTGGTGGCGCAACGTGATCCTGCCCGGCATCTTCCCCTATTACGTCACCGGCGCCCTGACCGCCTCGGGCGGCTCGTGGAACGCCGCGATCGTGGCCGAATACGTGAAATGGGGAAACGACAAGGTCGCAGCCCACGGCATCGGCGCCTATATCGCCAAGGCGACCGAGAGCGGCGACTATCCGCGCATCGTGCTCGGCGTCGCGGTCATGTCGGTCTTCGTCATCCTCTACAACCGCCTGCTCTGGCGCCCGCTCTTCGGCTATGCCGAGCGGCGCCTGCGCATCAGCTAGGATCCCCACCATGCTCGATGAGGTCAACGGCGGTCCGCTGCTCGAGGTCAGGCATATCAGCCAGCGCTACAAGGGCGGCTCCGACGACGACGCGCCCGCGGTGCTCGACGACGTCTCGACGACGCTGGCGCGCGGCGAGATCGTGGGTCTCCTCGGCCGCTCCGGCTGCGGCAAATCGACGTTGCTGCGCATCGTCTCAGGCCTGATCCGGCCCTCGGCCGGCGAAGTCATCTACAAAGGGGCCAAGCTCGACGGTCCCGCCGACGGCATCGCCATGGTGTTCCAGAGCTTCGCGCTGTTCCCCTGGCTTTCGGTGCTGGAGAACGTCGAGATCGGCCTCAAGGCTCTCAGGGTGCCGCCCGCCGAGGCGCGCAAGCGGGCGCTCGCCGGCATCGACCTCATCGGCCTCGACGGCTACGAATCGGCCTATCCCAAGGAGCTGTCGGGCGGCATGCGCCAGCGCGTCGGCTTCGCGCGCGCGGTCGTGACCCACCCGAACATCCTGCTGATGGACGAGCCGTTCTCGGCTCTCGACGTGCTGACCGCCGAGACGCTGCGCTCGGACCTGATCGATCTGTGGTCGGAAGGCCGGCTGCCGATCAAGACCATTCTGATGGTGACCCACAACATCGAGGAAGCGGTGCTGATGTGCGACCGCATCCTGGTGCTGTCCTCCCATCCGGGCCGCATCGCCTCGGAGATCCGGGTGACGTTGCCCCATCCGCGCAACCGCCTCGACCCCGTCTTCCGCCAGCTCGTCGACGACATCTACGCGCTGATGACCCGACGGGCGACCTCCAAGCAGAAAGAGGGGCTCTTTCCCGGGACGGGCATCGGCATGGTGCTGCCGCGCGTCTCGACCAATTCGCTGGCCGGCCTCATGGAGGAGGTGGCGGCGCCGCCCTACAACGGCCGGGCCGACCTGCCGCACCTCGCCGATTCGCTGCAGCTCGAGATCGACGAGCTCTTTCCCATCGCCGAGACGCTGCAGCTCCTGCGGCTGGCCGAGCTCGAGGAAGGCGACATCAAGCTGACCGCGGCCGGGCGGCGCTTCGCCGACGCCGACGTCGACGTGCGCAAGAAGCTCTTCGGCGATCATCTCCTGGCTTACGTGCCGCTGGCGGCGCGGATCAAGCGCGTGCTCGACGAGCGCCCGTCGCACTATGCCCCGGCATCGCGCTTCCGCGAGGAGCTCGAGGACTACATGTCGGAGGATTATGCCGAGCGGACGCTGGGCTCGGCGATCAACTGGGGCCGCTACGGCGAGCTCTTCGCCTACGACGGCGACGCCCAGGCCTTCAGCCTGGAGGACCCGACGTGAGGACGGGATTCTCGCTCATCCTTTCGGTACGGCAAGGTGCTGCTCGGGAACACGGAAGATGCCCTTGATGCAGTCGGGATTGCGGACTGCGATCTGAATATGCGTTTTCTCGTCGAAGCCCGCTCCGTCGTAGGCCGGCCCTCCTTCCGTGAAAACGCCGCGGACGGTGTCGAAGGATGGGAGACGCGCCGCCTCGGAGATGGCGTGGACCCGCTGGACGACCGCGCAATCGAGATTTCGGCGGAGTCGATCGGAAGAGTTGGTCGGCATCGGGATTTTGGCCTCCTGTCGCAGTTGCCGCAAAGATTCGAAACCGCGCTTGACCGCTCGAATGCCGAAGGACGTCGTCAGGTCAAGGCAGATCCCGAGATCGATGACGGCACCGACGACAAATGGTATTTTTATCGTCGAGTTTCGTCTGCGCATCGAATCGGTTGCAAACTCAAGCCCTCGAAGCGGATTGGCCTCCCAGAAATAGGATCCCGGTCCCAGCCAGTCATAATCGTTCTCTGATATTTTGAACCTGCCGCCAGCCAATAATCCTTCAGCAACTTTTTGGTCACAGCCATGATAACCTAACACGAAGCCATAGGACAGGCGTTGCAATCTAGCCGCCGTAATGTTTGGTCAATTTTCCTGATTTGGTGACAATGCCTTCTTTCCTGAGCTGTCTGAGCGCAGCTTCTTTTGACTGCCCGTGTTTCTTGTCAAACTGGTCGGCTGCCTTCAAGAAGACGTCGAGCATTCGCTGTTCGCTACCGATCGGATCGAAGGGATCGATGTTGAGGGCAGTTTTTTTGGATGTGCGGCGCATAATGGCAATATGGCATGGTGGACGTGCACCAGCCAGTCCTCGGTAAGCAGATGACATCCGCCGCAGTCTTCGGACGTGAAAATATGAAACTCGGTCTCGCCGCGCTCTTGATCGTCTGCACCCTGCCGGCTCTTGCGCAGGGCGCCAAGAGCTTCTCGGACTGGTCGGTCGGCTGCGACAACCTGCGGAGCTGCACGGCGCTCGGCCTGTCCGGTGCCGACGCCTCCGATCCGATCTTCCTCAGGCTGACCCGAGACGGCTCGGCCGATGCCGCGCCGCACTGGTCGATCGGCTGGAGTCTCGACGACCTGCCGCCCGGCACGCACATCAAGCTCGGCTTCGACGATGGCGCCTTGCCGGGCCTGCTGTCCGAGCCTCAGGCCTTCAGTGCCGACAAGCAGCCCTTCGTCTACGAGGTTCCGGCGTCCGGCACCGCGGCGTTCCTGGCCTCGTTGCGCAAGGCGGCGTCGCTCAAGGCCGAGCTCGTGCTTCCCGCGGGCAAGATGCTGCCCGACTCGCAACCCAAGACCGCGGCCATATCGCTCAAGGGCGCCGTCGCGGCGCTGATCTGGCTCGATGACACGCAAAAGCGCATCGGAACGACGACGGCGCTGGTCAAGCCTGGAGATAGGCCGGCGTCGGCCGTTCCGGCGCTGCCGCCGGAGCCGGTCGTGCACGCGGCACCCACCCCACTCGAGAGAAAGCTCCCCGGCAAGGAACCGGCCGCCGTCACGAAAGCGCTCAAGGCTGCCGGTTGCGACGACGGCCTGAGCGGCGATGCCGCGATGCCCGATGTCGCGCGCCTTTCGGCCTCGACCGTTCTGTGGGGTGCCGCCTGCCAACGTGCCGCCTACAATGCCACGACGCTCTACTTTGCGATCGAGAAGGGTACTCCCAAGCCACTCGACTTCGAGGCTCCGAAAGGCGAGGCGCAGGATCCCCCGAACACGCTGGTCAACCCGTCCTTCGATCCAAAAACGATGACCATGACCGCCTTTTCCAAGGATCGGGGCGTCGGGGATTGCGGCTCGCTCGGCACCTGGGTTTGGGACGGCCAAACGTTCGCGCTGACCGAGTTCAGCGCCATGCATGAATGCCGGGGCGTCGTGCCGGACGGCTGGCCGACCCTGTATCGGGCGCGTGTCGAGCGTTGACCCGGCCGAAGATCCGTCTTCTCGGCCTGTCCGGCAGCCTGCGCCGCGTCTCGACCAACACAGCGCTGCTGCAGGCTGCTGCCGCAGCGGCTCCAGAGAACGTCGACCTCCATCTGTTCGAGCGCCTCGCCGACCTGCCGATCTTCAACCCCGATCTCGAGGACGGACCGCTGCCTGAGCCGGTCGTCGGACTCCGCCACGCCGTCAGCGCTGCCGACGGGCTCGTCTTCGCCGTGCCGGAATATGCGCATGGCATTCCGGGCGGCCTCAAGAATGCGCTCGATTGGCTGGTGTCGGGCAGCGAGATCCCCGGCAAGCCCGTGGCTTTCTTCCACGCTTCGCCGCGCTCGCACCATGGCCGCGCCGCGCTCGAGGAGGTCCTGCGTACCATGTCGACGATCGTCGTGCCCGAGGCGAGCGTCACCGTGCCACTCTTGGGCCTTTCGCCTGAGGCGATGACCGGAAGACTTGCGGAGGCCGAAACCGCCGACGCCCTGCGCCAGGGGCTTGGCACTTTTGTCGAGATCGTCCGGCGATGTCGCCGCGCCTGACCGGGACCCTTGGATGGCCGCGACATCATCCCATATCTCATGCGCGGGCCTCTGCGCCTGGTTTGAAGGGAGACGACGATGACCCCCGAAGAACGCCAGCTGATTTCGGGCTTGTTCGATCGCATGAGGCCGGCCGCGAACCAGCAACGCGACCGGGAGGCCGAATCGCTGATCGCCGATCAGGTCCGAGCGCAACCTTACGCGCCCTATCTGCTGTCGCAGACCGTGATCGTGCAGGATCAGGCCCTGCAGGCAGCCAACCAGAAGATCCAGCAGCTCGAGGCCCAGGTCCAGCAGGGCCAGCCTCGCCAGGAGGATACGAGCTTTCTTGGCGGGCTCGGGCGAATGTTCGGCGGACAGCCGGATCCGAACCAGGGGCGCGGTCCTTCGGTGCCGACCACCGGTGGCTCCGGGCCGGCCCCGCTGCCGCCGGAGCCGGGACCCTTCCGGGGTCAGGGCAGCGGCCCATGGGGTGGCCAACAGGCCGGTGGAGCTCAGCCGGGCGGTGGCATGATGGGCGGTGGCGGCGGTTTCCTAAAAGGAGCGCTGGGCGCTGCGGCGGGCGTGGCCGGCGGCGTGCTGCTGGCCGACGGTATCCGCGGCCTGTTCTCCGGCGGCAACAATCCCTACGGTATCGCGTCGGGCCTCGGCGGCGGGATGGGTGGTCTCGGCAATCCTGGCGGCGAGACCATCGTCAACAACTACTATGACGACAACAACAACCAAGGTCCCGATCTCGGGAACTACGGCGACCAGGGCGGCGGCGATCAGGGCGGCTTCGATCCCGGCGACGGCGGCTATGGGGGCGGTGGCTACAGCAACTGATCCGGCGCGGCGCGGAACTATCGGCGGAGAAACAGAGAGCGGTCTTCCTCGATGACCGCGACGAGATGCTCGTGGACTGCGCGGATCCGGCCGAGGCCGCGCGTGTCCTCGTGTTCCACCAACCAATAGGAGCGCAGCGCGCGCCGCTCCGGCAGGATGCGGACGAGGTCCGGATGGCGCGCAGCGGCGAAATCGTGCAGCACGCCCAGGCCGAGACCGGCCCGCACGGCCTCGATCTGCCCGATGGCATTGGCGCATTGGAACGCGATCGGCACGTCGCCGCAGAGTTCCCGGACGTAGTTCAGCGCGCTCGAATAATTGAGTTCCTCGACATAGCCGACCCAGGTGCGGCGACCGAGGTCTTCGGTATCGCGGGGCGTGGAGTGGCGGTCGAGATAGGCTGCCGACGCGAAGATGCCGAGCGAATAATCCGTGAGCTTTCGGGTGACGAGGCGGCCTGCATCGGGCTTTTCGAGCACGATAGCGATGTCGACCTCGCGCTTGGACAGCGGCACCACGAGTGGCGTCGGGACGAGCTGTACGGTAATCGAGGGAAATCGTTCGGCGAACCCCGCGAAACGCCCGGCGAGATAATAGGTCGACAACCCGTCCGGCGCACCGATGCGCACCGTGCCGGAGAGCTCGACGTCCCGGTCGGTCAGCTCCGCCTGGGCGTGCAGAACCTCCGTCTCGATGCGCTCGGCGGCAGCCAGCAGGCGCAGTCCCGCGGCCGTCAGCGAGACGCCGGTGGTGCGCCGGTCGATGAGCCGGGCGTTGAGGCTCCGCTCCAGCGCCGTCATGCGCCGCGCCACGGTGGCGTGGTCGATTCTGAGAAGCCGCGCCGCGGCGACGAACTGGCCGGCGCGCGCCACGCCGAGGAAGATCCGGACATTGTCCCAGTCCATCGGCTCTACCTATATCCGCAAAACGGATGCGCGATCTCCACAATTGCTGTGCAAATTTATTGAGCCATAGTGCCGCCAGTCAAGCCAACATCGGGAGGAAGCGATGCAGAACTACGGACATTTCATCGGCGGCAAGCATGTCGCAGGCACCTCGGGCCGCACGGCGGACGTGTTTTGGCCGATGACGGGCGAGGTCGCGGCCAAGGTCGCGCTGGCCTCGGCCGAGGATGTTGGTACGGCAGTCGAAAACGCCCGCGAGGCGCAGCCCGGCTGGGCCGCCGTCAACCCGCAGCGCCGCGCCCGGGTGATGATGCGCTTCCTCGACCTCGTCATCCAGAACCAGAAGGAGATGGCCGAGCTTCTGGCCCGCGAACACGGCAAGACCGTCGCCGACGCCATGGGCGACGTCCAGCGCGGCTACGAGGTCGTCGAATTCGCCTGCGGCATCCCGCATCTGCTCAAGGGCGAGTTCACCGATGGCGCCGGCCCCGATATCGACGCCTATTCGATGCGCCAGCCGCTCGGCGTCACGGCCGGCATCACCCCCTTCAACTTCCCGGCCATGATCCCGATGTGGAAGTTCGCCCCCTCGATCGCCTGCGGCAACAGCTTCATCCTGAAGCCCTCCGAGCGCGACCCGGGTGTGCCGATGCGCCTCGCCGAGCTGATGATCGAGGCGGGCCTGCCGGCCGGCATCCTCAACGTCGTCAATGGCGACAAGGTCGCGGTCGACGCGCTGCTCGATCACCCGGACGTCAAGGCCATCGGCTTCGTCGGCTCGACGCCAATCGCCGAATATATTTACACGCGGGGCGCCGCCAAGGGGAAGCGGGTGCATGCTTTCGGCGGGGCCAAGAACCACATGGTCGTCATGCCGGACGCCGACATGGACAAGACCGTCGATGCGCTGATCGGCGCAGGCTATGGCTCCGCCGGCGAGCGCTGCATGGCGATCTCGGTGGCGGTTCCGGTCGGCAAGGGCACGGCGGACCGGCTGATGGAGAAGCTCGTGCCGCGCGTCGAGGCACTCAAGATCGGCCCCTCGACGGACGCCTCGGCCGATTACGGCCCGCTGGTCACGGCCGATGCCGTGAAGAAGGTCCGCAACTACATCGAGATCGGGCTGAAGGAAGGCGCCGACCTCGTCGTCGACGGCCGCGGCTTCAAGATGCAGGGCTACGAGAACGGCTTCTATCTGGGCTCGTGCCTGTTCGACAACGTCACCAAGGACATGCGCATCTACAAGGAGGAGATCTTCGGGCCCGTCCTCTCGGTGGTGCGGGCCAAGACCTATGACGAGGCGCTCGGCCTCTGCAACGACCACGAATACGGCAACGGCACCGCGATCTTCACGCGTGACGGCGACGCGGCGCGCGAATTCGCCAGCCGCGTGCAGGTCGGCATGGTTGGCATCAACATTCCGATCCCGGTGCCGCTTGCTTATCACACCTTCGGCGGCTGGAAGCGCTCC
>DATBEH010000125.1:0-1588 GCA_036276175.1 Lichenihabitans sp. | reverse complement strand
CGTCGAGTGGCGCGGCTTCGACTCCGCGCCGCTGCAGCGCGAGATCGACGCCTGGCCGGCGCCCGAGCTCGCGCCCGACTATTCCGGCGAGGCGACGGTCGAGACCTACACGATCGACTACGCCGGCAAGGAGCCCCGCGGCGTCGTGATCGGACGCACGCCGGCGGACGCGCGGTTCGCCGCAGCCGTCGAGGACCTCACGATCGTCCGCCAGCTGATCGCCGAAGACCCGCTGGACGGCGGCTTGACCGTCGCCAGGCAGGACGACGGCCGCATCATGGTGACCGCGTTCGAGCCGGCGCTGGCGACGGCCTAGATGTGAGGTCCCAATAGGTTGTCCATCCGGCCCCGACCGGGAAGGCTGTTGTTGCGACACATCAGCTGAGTCTCGGGGGACCGGATGAACCTGCATAGGAATGCCCGCACGACGCCTGCCAGTCGAGCCGAGATGGTGCGGCGGGTGGTTGTTGAAGATCAGGCGCCCGCAGGGGTGGGCAAGGCCTTCGGCGTCGAGCTCAAGACGGTGAAGAAGTGGATCGCCCGCTTCGAGGCGGAAGGTCCAGTTGGCCTGGAGGACCGGTCCTCCAGGCCAACGCGGCTGCGCAATCCGACGCCGCCCGAGACGGTCGAGCAGATCATCGCGCTTCGCCGCCAGCGCCTGCCCGGCAAGCAGATCGCCGCCGAGACCGGCGTCTCGCGTTCGACGGTGAGCCGCATCCTCAGGGCCGTCAGGCTGAGCCGGGCCAGGGACCTGGACCCGCCCGCGCCGGTGGTGCGCTACGAGCGCGAGCGCCCCGGCGAGCTGATCCACCTGGACATCAAGAAACTCGGCCGCTTCGAGCAGGTGGGCCACCGCATCACCGGCGACCGCACGCGGCAGAGCAGCTCGCGCGGCAACCGCGGCGGCAAGGCCTGGGGCGCAGGCTGGGAGTACGTCCACGTCTGCATCGACGACGCCTCGCGCATCGCCTTCAGCCAGATCCATCCCGACGAGAAAAAGGAGAGCGCGATCGCCTGCCTCGAGGCCGCGCTCGCCTACTACGCAAGCCTCGGTGTCACCGTCACCCGGGTGATGACCGACAACGGCGCCTGCTACAAATCCTTCGCCTTCCGCGACCTCTGCCGCGAGCGAGGGCTCAAGCACATCCGCACCAAGCCCTACACGCCCAAGACCAACGGCAAGGCCGAGCGCTTCATCCAGACCAGCCTGCGCGAATGGGCCTACGCCAGGGCCTACCCCACCTCAGACCACCGCGCCGCCGAGCTGCCCGCCTGGCTACACCGCTACAACTGGCATAGGCCGCACGGCGGGATAAAATCCCAAACGCCCATCAGCCGTCTCGGGCTGGACCCCGACAACCTGTTGAGCCTCCACACCTAGAGCGTGTTGAGATCAGATACGCTCGCCCGACCGGGACCGGCGGCGTCGGGCAGCGAGGCCCGTGCTCTCTGCGCCGCAGAAATCACCGCAAAGCATCCGCAAACAACGGTCCCCGGCTCATCGGGCAGCGCCGGTTCGTCAGGCGCTTTCACCCGGCAGACGCCAAGCGCCGTAGACCGTAAATCGCCGTTGGTAACGGCGCCCTGG
>DATBEH010000124.1:0-2495 GCA_036276175.1 Lichenihabitans sp. | reverse complement strand
GGCCAGGTGGCGCTCGCCTGGCTGCTCAGGCGCTCGCCGGTAATGCTGCCGATCCCCGGCACCGGCAAGGTTGCCCATCTCGAGGAGAATGTCGGCGCCGCCGGCATCACGCTCAGCGACGAGGACGAGGAAGCGATCACTGCGGCGCGTCACTAGTCGCCGGGGTCGCTTTCGCTTTTTCCGCCAGCACCATGTAGTTGATGCCCATGTCGGGCGAGAGGCGCCAGGAATCGGCGAGGGGGTTGTAGACGACCCCCGTCGCGTCGGTGACCTTGAGGCTATTGCGGGTGAGCAGGGTTCGGACTTCGTCGGGCGTCAGGAATTTCGCAAAATCGTGAGTGCCGCGCGGTAGCCAGCGCAGCACGTTCTCGGCGGCAAAGACGGCAAGGGCGCGGGCGCGCAGCGTCCGGTTGATGGTGGCGGTGAAGAGCAGCCCGCCCGGCGCCAGGAGCGCGGCGCAACTCTCGACGTAGAGCACCACGTTGTCGACATGCTCGATCACTTCCATGCTGAGGACGACGTCGAAGCGTTCGCCGGCGCCGGCCAGCGCCTCCGCCGTCGTCGCGCGGTAGTCGATGGCGAGGCCCGACTGCTCGGCGTGGAGCTTTGCCACCGCAATGTTGCGGTCGGCCGCGTCGGCGCCGACCACCGTCGCGCCGAGCCGGGCCAGCGGCTCCGAGAGCAGGCCGCCGCCGCAGCCGATGTCGAGTACCCGCAGCCCGTCGAACGGGCGGCGGGTCGCGCCGTCCCTGCCGAAATGGGCGAGCGCCCGGTCGCGGATATAGGCGAGGCGAACGGGATTGAACTTGTGGATGGGCCGGAATTTTCCCTTCGGATCCCACCATTCCTCGGCCATCCGGCCGAATTTTTCCACTTCGCCGGCATTGATCGTGCTGTCGGTCATGCTGGACTCCGATAGGTGCGAGGGATGGTCAGCGATGCCGCTCGAGCAGCACCATGGGCATGCCATTATAGGTCGAACGAGCGAATTCGCTAAAGCCGAGCTTTCCGGCGAGGCGCAGGGACGGGGCGTTGGCCGGATCGATAATGCAGGTCAGGCGCTCGCCCGTGCCGTGGGCAGCGGCCCAGCCGATGGCCGCCTGCATGGCCTCTTCGGCCAGGCCTTGGCTGCGGAGCGGGGCGGTGAGCACCCAGCCGGCCTCCATGGTGCCCTCGAGCGAGGGGCTGATGCTGCGGCGCAGTTCGTGAAAACCCACCTCGCCGCCGAAGGCGCCCGTCGCCTTGTGCTCGACAACGAAGAAGCCGAAGCCGAGATGCTGCCACAGGCCGATCTGGCGGAGGAACCGCGTCCAGGCCTGTTCGCGCGAAAACGGCCTGCCGCCGATGAAGCGGACAACATCGGGGTCGGCCCACATCGCAGCGTAGGGCTCGAAATCGCCGGGCCGGTAAGCCCGCAGCTTCAAGCGTGCGGTTTCGAGCGTCGGGACATCGACCATCCTAGTGCACCCCCCTCCGGCCGCGAGAACGGGCATGGCTGTTGCCTCGTACCGGCCTTTGTGGCACATCCCGCGCCTGAGCAACAGCAACCCGCAGGGCCCGCGCCCGGCGGTTCCGGGGACCTTCCCGTGGCCCGTATCGTGATGAAATTCGGCGGCACCTCGGTCGCCAATGTCGAGCGCATCCGGCAGGCGGCGCGCCATGTCAGGCGCGAGGTCGATGCCGGCAACGAGGTTGCGGTCGTGGTTTCGGCCATGTCGGGCAAGACCAACGAACTGGTCGGCTGGGTCAACGAGGCCTCAAAGCTGCACGATGCGCGCGAATACGACGCCGTGGTCGCCTCGGGCGAGCAGGTGACGGCCGGGCTGATGGCCATCGTGCTCTCCGAGATCGGCATTTCGTCCCGCTCGTTCGCGGGCTGGCAGGTGCCCATCCTTACCGACGATTCGCACGGGGCGGCGCGCATCGCCGACATCCCGCCCGACAACCTCGTGTCGCGGATGACCGAAGGCGTGGTGCCGGTGGTAACCGGCTTCCAGGGCATTTCGTCGAAGGGCCGGGTGACGACGCTCGGCCGCGGCGGCTCGGACACCAGCGCCGTGGCGGTCGCGGCGGCGGTCAAGGCGGACCGCTGCGATATCTACACCGACGTCGACGGCGTCTATACCACTGATCCGCGCATCACCAGCAAGGCGCAGCGGCTGACGAAAATCTCCTTCGAGGAGATGCTCGAGATGGCCTCGCTCGGCGCCAAGGTGCTGATGATCCGCTCCGTCGAGATGGCGATGGCCTACAAGGTGCGGCTTACCGTCCGGTCGACCTTCGACGATCCCGAAGCCCCGCAGATTGCCCCCGACGGCACGCCCGGCGTGCCGGGGACGCTCGTTTGCGATGAGGAAGAAATCATGGAAAAGCAGATCGTCTCGGGCGTCACGCTGGCGCGGGCCGAAGCCAAGATCACTCTCCGCGCGGTGAAGGACAAGCCGGGCGTCGCCGCGGCGATCTTCGGCGCGCTGGCCGACCAGTCGATCGTCGTC
>DATBEH010000123.1:0-32333 GCA_036276175.1 Lichenihabitans sp. | reverse complement strand
TGCCGCAGCCCGACGGGCCGACGAAGACCATGAACTCGCCGTGGCGCACCTGCATGGTCACGTCGTTCAGGACCTTGACCTCGCCGAAGGCTTTGTCCAGGCGCTCGATGCCGACCTCTGCCATCTCGGACTCCCCGCCGGCGCCTATGTTTGTTGCGCCATTGACTTTATTTGCAGTCCCCACCTACACAAAGCGACGGGGAAGAACAATAAACTCCCGGACGATACGGACCGAGCGTCCGGCCGGAAAGACCATCGGAGGAGAGGCATGAAGGCTCTATGCGCACTGCTGGCCGGGGTGGCCGCCATGTCGTTGGGGGCCGGCAGCGCCCGGGCCTGGTCGCTCGAGGAAGCCGCAAAGCCCTACAAGGGCGTGACCATCAACGTGGTCGGGCTCGACCGCCCGAGCTACAAGATCGCGCAGAAGCTGACGCCCGAATTCGAGAAGGCGACCGGCATCCAGGTCACCTGGAACATCTTCCCCTACGAGGACACGCTCAAGGAAGAGACCTTGAATTTCGTGTCGAACAGCCAGCAGTTCGACGCCATCCTGTCGGACGTGGTCTGGCCGGTGAACTTCGCCGATCCGGGCTGGGTGCTGCCGCTCGACCACTTCACCGGCGACAGCGCGCTGGCCGATCCCGACCTCGACATGAAGGACTTCTTCCCTGTCTGGCTCGCCAGCTTCACGGTCAACGGCAAGCTCTACGGCCTGCCGTTCGATTCCTATGCCGGGCTGCTCTACTACAACAAGTCGATGCTGAAGGCGGCGGGCTTCGACGGGCCGCCGAAGACCTGGGACGAGCTCGCCAAGACCTACGCGCCCAAGCTGACCGATGCCGGCAAGGGCGTCTACGGCTATGCGCTGCAGTCGGCCCGCGGCGAGACGCAGACGGCGGACGCCTTCGCGCGCTTCCTGTGGCCCTGGGGCGGCCGCTTCATCGACGTGGCGAACAAGAAGGTGCTGGTCAACGATCCGAAATCGATGGCCGGCATCGAGTTCCGCCATGCGCTGCTCAAGACCATGCCGGAGGGCATCGTCTCCGACGACCACTCGCAGGTCGTCGAGATGCTGTCGCAGAAGCGCGTCGCCATGATCACCGAGTGGTCGGCCTTCTACCCGACGCTGAGCTCTTCGCCGATCGCCTCGGACCTCGGCATCGCGCCCGAGCCGAAGGGACCAGACGGCGCCTATGCGGCCTTCGGCGGCTTCTCCTACATGGTGAGCGCCCAGGTCGACAAGCAGCACCAGGACGCGGCCTATCTGTTCATCCAATGGCTGACGTCGAAGGCCATGGCCAAGCCGCTGATCGAGGGCGGCGCGGTGGTGGCCCGGCAGGCGGCCGATACCGACCCGGCAACCCAGGCCAAGTTCCCGAACCTCGCTCCGATGGTCGAGACCTGGCGCACCTCGGTCGTGCCCGACTGGCGCCCGCAGCTCGAATGCTATCCCCGCTTCTCCGACATCGTCTCGGACTGGGGCTCGCGCATCGAGCTCGGCCAGGTCGAGATCAAGCAGGGCCTCGACAGCATGGCCAACGATCTGACGGGCTACATGAAGAGCTCGGACTGCTGGGGCAAGAGCAACGACCCCGAGAAGGCCATGGCGACCTACAAATAGGCCGCGGCCCGACCGGCGCCGCGCCCGGGTGAGCGCATGAGCGACCTCACGATCGAGGATCCCGCACCGCAGATGCCGGCGGTGCGGCCGTCCCGCTGGGAGGCGCTCGAACCCTGGTTCTTCATCGCGCCCTCGGTCATCCTGCTGCTGGCGATCGGGCTCTATCCGACGATCTATACGGCGGTCGCCTCGCTGCAGACCTGGGTCATGGGCATGTCGCCTCCGGCCTGGGGCGGCCTCGGCAACTACGCCCACGCCTTCACGTCGAGCGATTTCGGCGGCGCGGTGCTGCGCACGCTGATGCTGATCGTGGTGACGCTGCCGGTCGAGCTGGTGCTCGGCATGATGATCGCGCTCGCCCTCGACAGCCCGCATTTCTCCACGCTGCGGCGGCTCCTGCAGATCTGCCTGGTGATCCCGATCGCCATCACGCCCTCGGTCGTCGGCCTCTTGACGCAGCTGATGTTCAACGAGCAGCTCGGCATCATCAACCACCTGATCCACGGGCTCGGCTTCCCCGCCATCGACTGGCTCGGGCGCCCGGCGGCGGCCTTCGGCACGGTCATGGTCGTGCAGGTCTGGGAATGGACGCCCTTCGTGGCGCTGGTGCTCTCGGCGGCGCTCTCGACCGTGCCCAAGGACATCGACGAGGCCGCGCTGCTCGAAACGGAGCGCTGGTGGCCGCGCTTCCGCGACATCCAGCTTCCCTTCATGTGGCCCGGGATCACGGCGGCGCTGGTATTCCAGACGGCCTTCACGATCAAGGAGTTCGACATGATCTACTCGATCGAGCGCGGCGGCCCCGGCACGGCGACCGAGACGGCGGTCATGCAGATCGAGCGCATGGCGTTCCGCGGCTTCGACGTGGGCCTCGCCTCGGCCGAGTCGATCCTGATGCTGGTGCTCTCGATCGCGCTCGCCCGCGTCTACATCCGCGTCTTCTATCGGGAGATGGACTGATGAACGATCTGCGCAGCGCGCTGCTTCGCGCCCTGCAGGGGCTCGGGCTCGTCCTGACGCTCGTCATCATCCTGTTCCCGATCTACTGGATGGTGGCGGGCTCGCTCAAGACCGAGGCGGATCTCTTCGCCATCCCGCCGCGCTGGATCTTCACGCCGACGCTCGAAGCCTATGCGGACGCGATCTTCCATTCGAACATCCTGACCACGCTCCTGAACTCGGTGATCGTGGTGGCCTGCGCGGTCGCTCTCGGGCTCGTGGTCGGCGCGCCGGCGGCCTATGGCATCGCCCGCTACCGCTTCAAGGGGCGCAAGGACGTCTGGTTCTGGTACGTGACCAACTGGATGCTGGTGCCGGTGGTGGTGCTGATCCCGTTCTACCTCACCGCCTCGAAGCTGCATCTGATCAACCACCTCGTCGTGCTGATCCTGGTCTACCAGGTGTTCATCGTGCCGCTGATCGTCTGGCTCCTGGTCGACCAGTTCAGCGCCGTGCCGATCGCGCTCGAGGAGGCGGCGCAACTCGACGGGTTGAGCCGCATCGGCATCTTCCTGCGCATCGCGCTGCCGCTGGTGAAGCCGGGGATCGCGGTCTCGGCCATCCTGTCGGGCATCTTCGCCTGGAACGACCTGCTCTACGCCTTCATCCTGACGCCGTCGCCGAACTCGCGCACCGCCTCGACCGTGGTGCTGTCCTATCTGGGCGGCTACGTCATCCCCTGGCCGAAGGTCATGGCCAGCGCCACCCTCGTCTCGGCCCCGGTGATCATCGGCGGCATCATCGTGCACAAATATATCGCGCGCGGCCTGACCATGGGCGCGGTCAAGTAGCTCAGCGTTCCGGTCGGCCGGTCACGGCGAGGCGGAGCGCGAGGCCGACGAAGACGGTGCCGGCGACGCCGTCGAGCCAGCGGCCGAAGGCCGCGCCCGTCAGCCGGTCGCGCATCCGGCCCGACAGGACGCCGACGCCGACCAGATAGGGCACGGCGACGATCGTGCCGAGGAGGCTCAGCAGGAAGAGCTGCAGGCCGATATGGCCGCGGCCCGAATCGACGAATTGCGGCAGGATGGCCACATAGAACAGCGGCACCTTGGGGTTGGTGAGGTTGTTGACGAGGCCGCGGCGGAAGATGGTGGCGAGCGAGGCAGGCGCTTCGGGTCCGCCTCCGTCAACCTCGGGGCGCGGCCGGAGCGCGGCATGCAGCGCTTTGAGGCCGAGCCAGCCGAGATAGGCGGCTCCGATGGCCTTGATCACCGCGAAGGCGAAGGCCGAGGTCGCGACCAGGGCCGAGAGGCCGAGCGCCGCCGTCAACCCGTGCATCACGCTGCCGGTGCCGATGCCGAGGGCCGAGGCGACGGCGCCGCGCGCCCGGTGACGCATGCCGGTCGCGATGACGAACAGCGTATCGGGGCCGGGCGTCAGCGTCAGGGTGAGCGACACCAGGATATAGGCGGCGGCAAGCCGCGGGTCGACCGGAAATGTCATGGCGACGGACCGGAGGGCGGGGAGGCGAGGCATAGCGCCACGCCGGCCGGGCGTAAAGGCCGGTCCGTCCGGTTCGACTCGAGGGCCGGGGAACCGAAGCGGGCCGTTCCCCATTCATTCATCGAGTGTTCATCCAGGAGGCCGTCGTGGTTGATCAGCGAAGCGTGCTCGTCGTCGAGGACGACCCGATGCTGCGATGCGATGCGGCGGCGCTGCTGGCCGATGCGGGCATCGACGTGGTGGAGATGGAGAGCGCGGACAATGCGCTCGCCTATGTGTTCGAGCAGGCGGAGTCGATCGGCGCGATCTTCACCGACGTGCAGATGCCCGGCGACACGGACGGGCTCGACCTCGCGCAATATGTCGCCTCGAACTGGCCGCATATCACCGTGCTCGTGACCTCGGGCCGGGTGCACCCCTGCTGCGAGCTGCCTGGAAACATCAAGTTCGTCTCCAAGCCCTGGATGCTGTCGGACGTGCTCGGGGCGCTCCGGCCGACGCTCGGCAACGCCTGACGAGACGCGCGGTCACCTCGAGGGAAGCCGCTGCGCGATCGGAGCCGCGCTAAGTCCATCGCCGCGTCGCGACGTCGTCCTTGCTCTTCGGCGCGACCCACTCGCCCGCCGATCCGTCGACATGGCGGTTGCGCTTCCAGAACGGGGCGCGGGTCTTCAGGAAATCCATGAGGAAATCGGCGGCCGCGAAGGCATCGCTGCGATGCGCCGAGGCGGTCAGCACGAAGACGATGTTCTGCCCCGGCCCTATGGCGCCGTAGCGGTGGATCACCCGGCAGGCCTGCAGCGGCCAGCGAGCCTCGGCCTTTGCTGCGACGCGAAGAATCTCCGCATCCGCCATGCCGGGATAATGTTCGATGTCGAGCGCCGCCAGGCCGTCGTCGCCGCGACAGCGGCCCGAGAAGGTGACGACGGCCCCGATGTCGGTTCGCCCGCGCGTCGCCGCCTCGATCTCGGCGGCGGCGTCGAAGTCCTCCGCTTGGACCGTCACCTGTGCCATGGTCAACCGCCCGTCATCGGCGGGAAGAAGGCGATCTCGCGCGCCCCTTGCAACTCGGTCTCCGGCCTGGCGTGGACCTTGTCGACGGCGGCACGGACGATCTCGCGATTCTCGAACGCATGCGCATAGTTCTCGCCCCGGCCGGCGAGCCAGCCGATCAGCCCGCCGACGGTGCGCACGTCATCCGGCGGCGCGAGCTCCTCCTCGGCGGTGCCGATGCGTTCGCGCACCCAGGAAAAATACAAAGCCTTCACGGTCAATCCACCACGTGCTTGAACCCCGCCTTCATATAGTCCCAGCCGGTGTAGAGCGTAAGGATCGCGGCGATCCAGAGCAGGCCGATGCCGATCTTGATGCTGCCGGGCAGCAGCGCCTCCCCGACCTGGCCGGCGACGAGGAAGCCGATGGCGAGGAGCTGCACCGTCGTTTTCCATTTGGCGACGGTGCTGACCGGTACCGGCACGCGAAGCTCCGCCAGGAACTCCCGCAGTCCCGAGACCAGGATCTCGCGGCACAGGATGACGATGGCGGCCCAGATCGACCAGCTCGTGATGGTCTGGTCGGCGACGAGCATCAGCAGGCAGGCGGCGACGAGCAGCTTGTCGGCGATGGGATCGAGCATGCGCCCGAGCGCCGATTGCTGCGACCAGGCGCGCGCCAGGTAGCCGTCGAAGAAATCCGTCACCGCCGCGATGACGAAGACCACGATCGCCAGCACCCGCATGCCGAACTGGTCGGGGGGGAAGAGGCAGCCGACGACGATCGGCACCGCCAGCACCCGGCCGTAGGTGAGCAGGTTGGGCAATTGCCATTGCTTGGCGCGTTCGGCGGTCGACAGGGCCATAGGGGGAGGGAGCATGGCCGCGTTTCGACGTCAAGAGAGGCCGGCGCGGGTTTGATGGTTACGGTTTCTGCCCGACCGTAGCCGTAGCCATGCGTCCCGACGAGAGACAGGCGGCAGAAGGTTGTCCGGCTGCGCCGGTTCCGAGCGCCGCAGGTTTGCTGCCCCGGGGCGCCGTTACGCCGAAGGGCTTGCCGCGGCTTCGCCCAGGTCCAGCAATCCCATCTTGCCGAGCCAGAGGATGGCGGGCGCGATGGCGAGCGGGTGCAACCCGAGATGGGCGCGCAGCGCCTCGAAGGTCGTGCCGGTGCCGTCCTCGAGCCGCGACAGGATGGCCGAGACGAGATCATCGCCCGGCAGGAAGAGCTCGGCGAAGCGCACCGTCGCAAGCGCCCGGCGGCGGCCGGCGAGCTCCACCGTCGCGCCGGGCCGACGGCGCAGCAGAGTTGTGGGCGAGAGGGGCGCGGTCGGATAGCCGGCGAACATCGTGAAGGGGTCGGGGCGGTCCGGCCGGAGGCGAGGCTTCGCCGCCGCCCCTTCCGCGGCGGTGCGGCGCATGTCCCCGAGCGCCGTCCAGAGCGCCTGGTACTGGCCGAAGACGACCGGCCAGTCGAAGATCTCCCGCGTCCGGGCCGCGCCGGCCGCGCCCATGCGGCGGCGCAGGGCGGGGTCGGCGGCGAGGCGCCGGTAGGCCTCGGTGACAGCCTCCACATTCACCGCGACGAACTGGCCGACGATGCCGCAATAGGCGTGGTAGTCGTCGAGCCCGACATCGTAGCGCGTGGCGAGCGGCTGGCCGGTCCCGGCCGGCATGGTGATCGTCGGGATGCGGAACCCGTCGATGCCGTCGCGCACCGTCTCCTTGTAGCCGTCCCAGTCGCTGACCACGACCGGCAGGCCGGCCGCCATGGCCTCGATCGGCGTCAGGCCGAAGGTCTCCTGGATCGAGTCCGACAGCGAGGTGAAGACGTCGGCCGCCGCGAAGGCCCGGCGACGGACCGCGGGATCGCGCCCGTCGAGGTAAAGGCGGCGCACCGAGGGGCACAGCGCCTCGGCATCGGCCTCGAAGGCGCGGCGTGCCTCCTCCGTCTCGAACCAGCCGCATTGCACCAGCGTCACCTTGGCTGTCGCTGCGCAGGCTTCGAGGCCGAGGAACATCGGCACTGGATGGGCCTTGCTCGATGCGGAGAGCCGCCCGACGAAGAGGAACATCGTCTCCTCCCCCAGGCCGAGCTCCGCGCGCGCCGCGACGCGCGCGGCATCGCTCAGGACGAAATCGTCCACATGCACGCCGAGCGGGATCACCGGCAGTTGCGGCAAGGTGAGCCTTGCCGCGCCGAGGCGCTCCGTCAGATAATCCGCCTGCGCTTCGAGGATCACGTGGATCGAGGCGCGCACCGCCTCGGAGGTGCAGATGATCGCGTCCCAGGGCTCGACCGGGGCGCTGAGCATCTGGGCGATCTCGGTCATCACCGCATGATGGGCGCTCGTGTGGGTGATGCCGCAGAGGCTGTAGGCGGACGGGCTCGCATGATGCAGGCGGCGCCAGCCGTCGGCCGCGATCGCGGGATCCGGGCGATAGAGAAGCTCCGCCTGCGCCAGGTCGGGCAGGTTGTGGGCGCCGATCCAGTCGGTCCGCGTGGCCGGACTGCCGAACGCCGCAAGCGCCTTGGTGAAATCGGCGGCCCCGGCGCGCTCCCGCGCGAAGCACCAGGCGCGTTCGGGACGCGTCGCCGCATAGGCCCTGAGGAACCCGACCCCCGCCGACTGGCGGCCCATCAGGAGCTTGGTGTCGACCGAGTAGGCTTCGGGTTCGTAGGTGATGGCGATCTTGGTCATCGAAGCGCTTGGAGCCCATGGAGAGAGCCGAGCCGGATTCTCGATCATAGCAGGTCGTCGGAAGCCCGTGCGGCGACGACGCGACGACCTGTGGATGACGGAAATTGTCGCGCGCTGGGTGCCGATGGATCCTGCCTCGGCGCCTGATGCGCGGAGCGCGGGATGCCGCTATCATGGAGACCGGCCGCGGATCTCGGCCGATGCGCCGATCGAGGCCTGACGACCCGACACGAAAGGGGAGACCCATGTCCCATCACGGCAAGTTCGTCTGGTGCGAGTTGATGACGGCCGATCCGGCCGTGGCGGCGACCTTCTACGGCAAGGTCGTGGGCTGGAGCGCCAAGGATTGGGGCGCCCCCGACCGCAACTATCTGATTCTCAGCGCGGGGGAGAGCGTCGTCGGCGGCATCATGGACCTGCCGCCCGGCGCCCAGCCGGGGTGGATCGCCTATATCGCGGTCGACGATGTCGACGCCGCCGCGGCGAAGCTCGAGAAGGCGGGCGGCAAGATCCACAAGCCGGCCGACGACATTCCCACCATTGGTCGGTTTTGCGTCGTCGCCGATCCGCAGGGCGCGCCCTTCATCCTGTTCAAGCCCATGCGGTCGGAAAATCCGCCGCCGGCCGCGGATCCCACGGCGCCGGGCCAGATCAGCTGGCACGAATTGCACGCGACGGACTGGCAGCCGGCCTTCGATTTCTATGCGGGCCTTTTCGGCTGGACCAAGGGCGAGGCGATCGACATGGGGCCGATGGGCACGTACCAGATCTTCAACGTCGACGGCGCGATGGCCGGCGGCATGATGACCAAGACCGTGCTGGGTGTGCCCTTCTGGCTGAGCTATTTCAATGTCGAGGCGGTCGACGCGGCAGTGGTCCGCCTTAAGGAGGCTGGGGGCGAGCTGATGCATGGCCCGCAGGAAGTTCCCGGCGGCTCTTGGATCGCCCAGGCGCGCGATCCGCAAGGCGCCTTTTTCGCCGTCGTGGGTCCGAAGCGCTGATCGTTGCTCGGGCGCCCGAGACGGGTGCGTGACCTGGCCGGTCAAGTCGACCCGATGAGGAACAACGCCGCCTTGTCCTCCCGCACGGCGGCCGTCGAAAGCCGCCGATCGAAGGTTGCGAGCCGGCGGATAACCCCATTTTCGGTCAGCGGACAGGTAGCCCAATCCCTTCGCCCGACCGCCTCGAACCAACCGTGGGCTGCGTCGTGCGCCACATGCGTGGGGTCGATCAACGCGACAATCACGTTGACGTCGAGCAGGACCGTCAAGGCATCTCGTCGCGGAGCGCGTTGACGATCTCGAGCGTCACGGGTGACGCATTCGGCCGCACGCCGAGCAACGGAATGCCGTTCCGCTCGGCGGCCGGCCCAGGTGTCTCCAGCGACCGGCGCGCCAGATCCGAAATGACCGCGCCCAAGCTGCGACGCTTGTGCTCGGCAAGAGCCCGCGCGGCGAGAAGCACGTCGTCATCGATCGTCAGCGTAGTTCGCATCGATTTCTCCGTGCGCATCAAGCATCACGCATCGATGGCGCGTGTTCGCCTCGCTAACAATGCGTGACGCGCATCCGCGAGCCGGCCGCAGTCGATGATCGGGAAGGTGCTCGCCTGTGGCGCCCTTCCGCTGCGCCGGCCGAACCATTAGATTCGTCCGCATGAGTTCCGCGCAACCGACAGCCGACGATCTTTGGGACGAGGACGGGACGGAGCCGGCCAGTCCCGATGACGGGGACAACGAAGCCGGTCCCGGCATGGAGCTCGGGCTCGACGACGAGAGCGCCGCCCCGGCCTCGGTGCGCCAGGGCGCCGCCGCGATTCGCAAGCACTGGGCGACACTGCCGCTCGGACCGGGCGTCTACCGCATGCTCGGGGCCGATGGCGAGGTGCTCTATGTCGGCAAGGCGCGCTCGCTCAGGCGCCGCGTCGCGAGCTATACGCGCGCCACCGGCCACTCGCAGCGCATCGCGAGAATGATCTCGCAGACTGCCTCGATGGTCTTCGTCTCGACCGCGACCGAAACCGAAGCGCTGCTGCTCGAGGCCAATTACATCAAGCAGATGCGGCCGCGCTTCAACGTCGTGATGCGCGACGACAAGTCCTTTCCCTACATCCTGGTGACGGGCGACCACGCGGCGCCGCAGATCACCAAGCATCGCGGCGCCCGCAACCGCAAGGGCGACTATTACGGACCCTTCGCCAGCGTCTGGGCCGTCAACCGCACGCTGAACGCCTTGCAGCGCGCCTTCCTGCTGCGCTCTTGCACCGACAGCTATTTCGACAACCGGACGCGGCCCTGCCTGCTCTACCAGATCAAGCGGTGCGCGGCGCCTTGCACGGGCGAGATCGACCCGGCCGACTATGGCGGGCTCGTCGCGGAGGCGCGCGGCTTCCTCTCGGGCCGGAGCCGTGCCGTCAAGGATCATCTGGCGAGCGAGATGACGGCGGCGGCCGAGGCCATGGAGTTCGAGCGGGCCGCGCGGCTGCGCGATCGCATCGCGGCGCTCTCCGCCATCCAGGGCCAGCAGGGCATCAATCCGAAAGGGGTGGAGGAGGCCGATGTCTTCGGCATCGTCGAGGAGGCCGGGCAGTTCGCCGTCGAGGTCTTCTTCTTCCGCACCTACCAGAACTGGGGCAACCGCACCTATTTTCCCCGGGCCGATCGCAGCCTTGCGGCCGGCGAGGTGCTCGACGCGTTCCTGACCCAGTTCTATCTCGACAAGCCGGCGCCGCGTCTCGTTCTCCTCTCGCACGACGTCGAGAACCGCGCGGTGCTGGCCGAGGCGCTGTCCGAGCGCGCCGGCCGCGTGGTCGAGATCGCCGTGCCGCAGCGCGGCGAGAAGCGCGAGCTCGTCGATCATGCGGCGCAGAACGGACGCGAGGCGCTGAGCCGCAAGCTCGCCGAGACGGCGAGCCAGGAGAAGCTGCTCGCCGCGCTCGGTAGCGCCTTCGGCATGGGGGCCCGCCCCGTGCGGCGCGTCGAGGTCTACGACAATTCCCACATCATGGGCACCAATGCGGTCGGCGCCATGATCGTGGCCGGCCCGACCGGCTTCCTGAAGACGCAATACCGCACCTTCAACATCAAGGACGTCACGCCGGGCGATGATTTCGGCATGATGCGCCAGATGCTGCGACGACGTTTCAGCCGCCTGCTGCGCGAGACGGGCGAAGCCCGCGCGGTCGACCTGCCGCCGGAGGCGGCCGGGCCGCTGCTCGCCGATGATCCGGCCGAACCGGCGGCGGCGGACCTCGATAACGCCTCGCCTTGGCCGGACCTGCTGCTCATCGACGGCGGCAAGGGACAGCTCGAAGCGGTCAGGCAGATCCTCGACGAGCTCGGCGTGCCGATGATGTTCGGGCCGGGCGGCCGGCCCGAGGGCTTGGCGGTCGTCGGAATCGCCAAGGGACCGGACCGCAACGCCGGCCGCGAAACCTTCTTCGTCGCGGGCCGCGACGCGTTCAAGCTGCAGGAGCGCGACCCTGCGTTGTATTTCGTCCAACGTCTCAGGGACGAGGCGCATCGCTTCGCCATCGGAACGCATCGGGCCAAGCGCAAGAAGGACATTATGCGGAGCCCGCTCGACGAGATCACCGGCATCGGCCCCAACCGCAAGCGCGCCCTGCTGCACGCCTTCGGCACGGCCAAGGCCATCTCCCGGGCCTCGCTCGGCGATCTGGAGAAGGTCCCGGGCGTCAATGCCGCGACGGCGAAGCGGATCTACGATTTCTTCCATGAGAAGGGCGGGTGAGGCTCGCTCTTGCGAAATGTATCATATCATGATACATACGAGTGTGGAGATGCAGCGAACACCTCCAGCCTGAGCCCCGTCCATGATCAGGAGTTTCAAGGATAGCAGGACACGCGGCATTTTCGAGGGAGAGACGCCCAAAGGCCTGGGACCAGACCTGATCAAGATCGGGCGGCGGAAGCTGCGGATGATCCATTATGCGACAAAGCTCGACGATTTGCGGGTCCCGCCTGGCAATCGGCTTGAAGCCCTGGAACGGGATCGAAGGGGACAGCATTCGATCAGAATCAACGATCAATTTCGAGCGTGCTTTCGCTGGACCGAGCGTGGCGCCGAGGATGTCGATATCACCGACTACCATGATGGCTAACGGGACGGCTGCGACACGCTGGATGAGGATCGCCTGTCATGACGGCTAAACTCTCTGCACTTCACCCCGGCGAAATCCTTCGCGAGGAGTTCTTGGTCCCGCTCGGCCTTTCGGCCGGCAAGGTGGCCCGTTCCATCGGCGTACCTCGCACCCGGGTCGAACGAATCGTTGCAGAGCAGACAGGGATCAGCGCGGATACCGCCGTCCGGCTGGAGCGGTTGTTTGGAGCCAGCGCGCAGTTCTGGATGAACGCACAGGCCGCGTATGATTTGGAAACCGCCCAAACCGCGATCGGCGACAAGATCGCCCATATCGCGCGTCACAACCCGCAAGCCGCTTGACGGCTGCGGGTACCGGGATGCCGCGCGTGCTCAGGGCAGGCTTCGACCAAGCGCGTGCAGCGTCCAGCGCCTCCCGTCACCGCTGAGCGCCGTCGCCGATAACGGCGCGATGTCGATGCGCCAGAAGGAGTGCGGCGGTGCGCCGAGAGCGTGGACCATGGCGGCGCGGATGACCGCCGCATGGGTGACCGCCAACGTTCGGCCTTCGACGATCCGCCGTCCGTCGAGCCAGGCGGCGACGCGTCCGATGAGGTCGAGCAGCGACTCGCCGCCGTGCGGCGCTGAGGCCGGGTCGCCGAGCCACTGCGCGAGGGCCTCGGGGTCCGCCGTCCCGATCTCGTCGAGCCGCCGTCCACGCCAGGCACCATAATCGCAATCGCGCAGGCCGAGGTCGATCTCGGCCTGGAGGCCGAGACCGACGGCGGTCTCGATCGCGCCGCGGGCCGGGCTTACGAGGGCATGGTCCGCCCGCGGCAGCCGGCGTGACAGGCCGGCGAGACGCCGCTGCCCCTGGTCGTCGAGCGGTTCGTCGTTCGGAAAGGCGGCGGCGCGCGTCGCCGCCGTCGCCACATGGCAGACGAGGAGCAGACGCGTCGTCACGCCCGCCGCGACATCGTCGCCGGCCTGAGGCGTGAAACCCGCCCCGCTTTGGACGCACGTTCGGTCAGGGCGCCGAAGGCGAGGCCGATCGTTCCCCACAGGATCATTTGCGCGCCGAGCGACGCGACCCTGAAGGTCCAGAGCACGACGGCCGGGAATTCGGCCGGCACCTCGTCGACGCCCGGCAATGCCAGCGCCATCGCGACGATCACCAGCAGATAGGCCGCCGCCGCCATCAGCCAGGCGTTCCAGGCGCCGAACCGTCGGAGCAGCATCCGCCCCAGCATGACGCAGGCGATCATGGCGGCGAGCGAGAGCGCGATGGCGGCGAAATAGAGCGCCGTCCGGGAGCCGATCGTCTCGGGATGGCCGATCGAAGGCGGGTTGGCCGGATATTTCAGGTTCGGCACCAGATAGACCGCGACGAAGCCCGAGGCGGCCAGGAGCGCCGACGTGGCCCTCGCCCCGAAGGCACCGATGCGCCCGTAGGCCAGCGCGAAAGCCAAGGCGAACAGGCCGCCGAACGCCGCGCCATAGACGATGGCGCCGGTGAAGAGGCCCAGGCCGGATTGGACCGGTCGGCTGACCAGCTCCGGCTCATCCTCGGCCTTGGGCGGCGGTAGGCCCTCGGCGATCGCCTGATCGGCGGCGGCCTTGGCCTTCGCTTCGTCGAGCTGCGTCTCGAAGGCCATGGCGCGATCGACCTGCGGCTCGCCGAAGATCTTGAGGAAGCCGAAGCATAAAAATCCAGCCAGGAGGCCGACCAGCATCCCGCGCAACAGCAGGGTTCCGACCATGAGATCCCCTCTCCCATGCATGAGGTCGCGGCGCTCCGGACGGCGTCACGCCGTCGCGCTGGACTCGATCGCAGGTCTGACGTCCGATCGACCCGACGCCATCGTGGATCTAAGCAAGCTTTCACAAGCTTGCTTACACTTAGAATGTCGAGCGTCATTGATTTTGCTTGCAAAAAACAAAATCAATCGCGGCCTTCGCCACGCAGGGCTGCTTAGTGGCAGGGGAAGCCCAGGAGATGACGCGCGTCATGCACGAATTCGTGCACGTACATGCCGCGGACCAGGGAGGTCGCGCCTTCTTCGGCACCGACGAAATAGATGGCGAGGAGCGCCAGCAAACCACCGAACACGGCCCAGGGCAGGATCTGGCCGACCGGAATGGCCACCGGCCGGATTGTCGGAGCGAAAGTCGCCGTCGTCATGAAAACCTCCTGGGATAATCGCGTCCCGTTCGAGCTTGCTGCGTCATGAGGGGGTCTGACTCCCGGCGAACCGGTTACAGTGGCGCGACCGTGCCGGGTTCCCACCGGCTTCCGCACCCATGACTCACGCAAAGAGCGACGATAGGGACTTTTGCGGCTCTGTCAACCGGATGACCGGGTTCAGAACTTGTGTCGCAATGGAGACGATTGACTCGCCTGAGAGCCTATGCGAGCCTCATCCGATTCTTTTGAAAACGAAGTTTCGACAATGATTTGCGCGAAAGTATTCTGGCCTGTTTGCTTTGGCTTGGCCGCAATCGTGACGATCCCGTCCGCAACGAAGGCTGCCGATGGCGGTCCTGGATGGGATAGGGTCGCTCCGTTGCTCGATCGACACTGCGCCCGTTGCCACCAGGCTGGCAAGACGACCGGAAAATTCAAGGATAAGCCGGCGGATGATTTCGGCTTCATCTTGGACGAGGACAAGCTCGTCACGCGCAATAAGCTTGTTCTAGGCAACGCCGACGCCTCGCCGATCTTCGTCAAGGTGCAGAAAGGCGATATGCCGAAGGATATCGACGACAGTTGCTACGATGGGACCGCGACAGCGACCACCTATTGCGGCCTGTCGAAGGATGAGATGGTGCAGCTTCACGACGCCATCAATGCGCTGAAAGCCGCGCCGGCCGCCGCGACTCCGGTGGCGGATAATGCTCCGCCGGCCGCCGGCGCCGCGCCGCCGAACGCCGCCGCAAGCCAACCGCAACCTCAGGTGAAGGCGGCCGAGGCATCGGCGACGCCGGCGCCGAGCCAGACGGCCGCAGCCGCGTCCGTGCCGGTCACGCCGGCGACTGCTCCAGCGCCTGCCGCTGCTACGCTGGCGCCGAGCCAGACGATCGCCGCCGCGCCCGCGCCGGTCACTCCGGCGGCTGCTCCAGCGCCTGCCGCCGCTCCCGCTGCTACGCCGGCGCCGAGCCAGACGGCCGCCGCCGCACCCGTGCCGGTCACTCCGGTGGCTGCTCCCGCACCTGCGCCAGCCGCCGCCGCCCCGACGATCGCGCCCATCCCGGTCGCCGCGCCCGGGCCGATGGCGCAGCATTTCGTGACCGATACCGAGATCATCCGGGCCATCTCCGATGATGCCAGCAACGCCACCGACACGGACCGTCCGAACTATCGCTATTTCACGCTGACGCATTTCTACAATGCGGGCGAACCCGAGAAGGACATGCGCGTCTACCGCATGGCCCTGGCCAAGCTCCTGAACAGCCTTTCGTCCGAGGCCGATCCCGTCGTGCCCGTGG
Source organism: Lichenihabitans sp. (assembly GCA_036276175.1). GTDB lineage: Bacteria > Pseudomonadota > Alphaproteobacteria > Rhizobiales > Beijerinckiaceae > Lichenihabitans. The sequence goes on along the minus strand of DATBEH010000123.1, from coordinate 16,990 downwards.
CCATCGACCCGGCGCAGACGATCTATCGCGTCGACATCAGCCGGCTCGGCTGGAGCCACGCCACCTGGGACAATATCGTCGCCTACGATCCTTACGTGATCTTCTATCACAACGCCCAGTTTCGGGCGCTGCAATCGGATCTCAAGACCGTCGTCCCCTTCATGCGTGCCGACTGGTTCACCTTCGCGGCGTCGCGTCCGCCGCTCTACTACGACATTCTCAACCTGCCGAAGACGAAGCAAGAGCTGCAGAAGCTGATCGGTGCCGACGTGGCGCACGATTTCGCGCTTCGGCATGTCGAGCGAGCCGCGTTCCAGAAGTCTGGCGTCTCCGACAACAACCGCATGGTCGAGCGCCACACGATCCCGACCGGCATGTATTGGGAATCCTACGATTTCGGCTCGAACGGCGACCGCAAGAGCCTGTTCCAGTTCCCCTTCGGACCGCCCGGAGCTTTCGGCGAGCTCAGCAACCGGCTCGGCTTCATCCAGGATGGCGGCGAGATCATCTGGACCCTACCAAACGGTTTCCACGCCTATTACCTGGCGACGGGCAAGGGCGAACGCCTCGATACCGGCCCGACCAAGATCGTGCACGATCCGGCTCAGCGCGATCTCTCGGTGACAGACGGCATCTCGTGCATGGGCTGCCACGACAAGGGCATCAAGTTCAACGACTTCCGTCCCGGCCAGCCGCTCGACCAGGTGCGTGACATCGTGCTCAAGAGCGGCAGCTTCTCGCCCGAGGCCAAGGAGATCGCAGCGCAGATCTTCCCGACCGGCGATGCCTTCGACAAACGCATGCAGGCCGATCTCAAGCGCTATGCCGACTCGCTCGGCGCCGCCGGCATCAACGTCAACGTCAAGGACGATGGCGTCGAGATGGTCAACGCCCTGTCGCGCCGCTTCGAAGACAACCTCAACGCCAAGCTCGCGGCGGCCGAGGTCGGCATGGAACCCGACGCCTTCATGGAGCGGCTCAATGCGGCCGGCGGCCAGGCCTATGACCTCAAGCTGCGCCTGCAGCAGGATGTCGTGCCCCGCGACCAGTTCGTCGCCATCTTCGCTAAGCTCGTCAATACGATCAACGACGAGGGTGACAAGGCCATCGATCTCACCAAGCTGGTGCAGAAGACCGGGACGACGGTGGCGGCGGTGACCACCGCGACCAGCCAGCCGCCGAGCCATTCGAAGAGCTTCGATCTCGCCTTCTACGCCAATGCGACGAGCTTCAAGGTCGGCGACCACGTGACCTTCACGCTGAAGTCCGAGCAGCCTTGCTTCCTGACGCTGTTCGACGCCGACGACAAGGGGCGCAGCATGGTGCTGTTCCCGAATGCGCACCATCCCGACGGACGCATCGAGGCCAACGTGACGACCCAGGTGCCCGGCCCCGAGATCAGCGGGTTCGCCATCCGGGCGACCGAAGCCGGGACCGAGCGGATCACCGCAACCTGCAACGCCTCCTTCGATCAGAACGTCCCGCAAGACTTCAGCAAGGGGCAGTTCACCACCTTTGAGAGCACCCGCGACCTCTTGTCGGCGCAGGCCGACACGAGGCTGCGCCAGCAGGAGGCGATCAGGAAGCGGCTCCTGGCCATCGAGGCCGCTCAGCCGACGGTGGCGAGCAACGATCCGGGCCTGGTCACCAAGGAGGTCAATCCGACCGCGCTCATCCCCAACGCGTCCGAACCGCTCATCCCGATCACGGCGCAGAAGTCGGTCGTGCTGCAGATCCGGGGCCACTGACGGGTCCGGCATTCGATCGGGGATGGACATCGGTTCGGAGCAGGGGCTGGCGATGGTGCGGGTGCGACTGTTGCTGATGCTGGCGGGGTTCTGGGGGCTCGTCCTGCTGACGGCAGGCGGACCGGCCCGGGCTGGGGCGTTTTGCCGGGATGCGGCGGTCGACCGCGACGTCGGTCTCGCGGCGCATGACAAGCTCGATGTCGCGAGCCTGTCGGCCCTGTCGCAGCGGTTCGACGACACCGCGCTGCCGGACCCGGGATGCGGCGACCGGGTCGCCCATTGCGTCGGGCTCAAGCTGTCGCTCGCCTTCGTGGATCGCGCCTATGGCCTGCTCGGCCAGGATCCGCCCGACATGGCGGGCGCGCGGACGCTTCTGCAGAAGGGCAAGGCGCAAGGGGGGCCCTGGCAGTTGCTCGTGGCGCTCGGCGACGTCGAGGCGGCCCTGGCGCGCCAGACCAACGACACCACGCTCTACCGCAGCGCCGCCAGCAATCTGCAGTTCGCCCTGAACCAGATCGTCGAGCCGCCGCTCTGCAGCGCGTTCGGGGAGATCCGGCCGACCGGGGAGGAACTGACGCGCGTCAGGCGCCGCGCCCAGGAGGCCGTGATGCTGTCGCCCCATTTCGAGATCGCCCGTACCCGGGCTGGCGAATGCGGCGGCATCTTCCTCGATACGACGCGCGGCGTCGACGTCGAGCCGGTGCCGGTGCCCATCACCTTCGAATATGACAAGGCGGTGCTGACCGACGAGGGCAAGAAGGCCGCGTCCGCCCTGCTCGAATGCCTGAAGTCCAAGTCTCTTACCGAGATCACGCTGAGCGGCCATACCGATCTGCACGGCGGCGACGCCTATAACATGGATCTCTCGGCGAGGCGGCTCAGTGCCGTGCAGGCCCTGCTCAAGGCGGGCGGCTATGCCGGCGTCGTCCATCTGGTACCGAAGGGCAAGCGCGAGCCCTTCCAGCCGGACGATCCGGGCCAGCACAGCCAGGCCGAGATCGATCAGTTGAACCGCCGGGTCGAGCTCAGGGAGATCCACTGATGCGGCTGCGCGCGCTCGCCGCCCTGACGACGACGCTGCTTCTTGCGGCGGCCGTCCCGGCGCGGGCCGAGACGCACGCGCTCATCATGGGCTTCGAGGACTACCTCTCCAAGCAGCACCTGACCGGCTCCCACAATGACGCCGCCGATCTGGCCAAGGTGCTGCGCGGCCGCGGCGTCACCGACCTGACGCAGGTGGAGGAACAACACGGCACGCTGGCGGAGGTCGAGGCGGACTGGGCCGCGATGGTCTCCCGCTCGAAGCCGGGCGATCTGCTGTTCGTCTCCTTCTCGGGCCACGGCAACCGGTCTCCCGAGAAGGGCGAGCCCAAGCACACGCCGGACGGGTTCGAGAAGGGGTTCCTGCTGCCGCGCTACGACGAGGTCAAGTTTCCCGAGGAGCAGCTGCGCGACGAGCACCTCTACGATCTCTTCAAGGCGGCGTCCGACAAGGGACTGAAGATCATCTTCGTCGCCGACGCCTGCCATTCGGGCGCGAGCGTGCGCGCGGTCACGGCCAAGGCGGCGGCGCCGAAGTTCCAGCGCTTCGAGACGCATGGCGCGGCCCTGCCGCCCCCGCCCGATCCGTCGAGCGTCGCACGGCGGCCGCCGATCCCCGGGCTGACCATCTATTCGGCCGCCGACGAGAACCAGACCATCCAGGAATTCCTGCTCGACGACGAGAAGCACGGCGCGCTGAGCTATGCCGTGGCCCGCGGCCTCGAGGGCAAGGCGGCGGGACCGAACGGCGTTCTGACCGAGGGCGATCTCGGCCGCTACGTTCTCGCCAACGTGCGGGTGCTGTCGGACAACACGCAGATCCCGCGCGCCGTCACGCCGGATCCCGATGTCGTCCTCTTCGGCGAGGATGCGTCAGCGGCCGCCGGCGGCGGCCCGGCGGGGCCGGGGCAGATCGCGCCGCTCGGCAGGGTCACGCTTTTCACCGAGGCGACGCCCCCGAGCGGGCTGTCCGGCGTCGTCCTGTCGTCTGACCCGACCCGGCTGACCCTCGGCTGGAAGGCCGGCGGCGAGATCCTCAACGGGCATGGCGACGTGGTCGCCACGGGCGTCGCGCCCGAAAAGCTCCAGGACGCGGTCGATGCGCGCCGGGTGCTCGACGGGCTCGAGCGGGCGATGGGGGAGCGCGGCGGCGCCGTTGCGACGAGCGTGGCCGCCGTCGGCAAGCCGGCATCGGACCGTTACTACCTGCGCGACGAACCGATCGGCATCGAGGCGGCGAACAGCGCCTTCCGCTTCCTGACCGTCATCGACCTCACGGCGGACGGCACCGTCCTGTTCCTGTGGCCGCAGCATCAGGATCCGGTCGAATGGTCGAGCGATCATCCCTGGTCCTTCAAGGTCAAGGTGACGCCGCCCTATGGCGAGGACACGCTGATCTTCATCGAGAGCGACCGGGCGCTGAAGGACCTGCATGCGACGCTCGCGGGCCTCGACGGCAAGCACGCCGCGGTGCCGCTCTACGATGCGCTGCGGCTCTTGCTGCCGCAGGCCCGCTTCAAGATCGGGCTGCAGTCCGTCTTCACCTGCGAGATGCTCAAGGAGGATGGCTCATGCGCCGTGTCGCCCTCGCCCTGACTCTCGCGGTGCTCGCGGGCCTGTCAGGCACCGCCACCGCCAAGGATCGGGCGCTCGTCGTCGGCATCAACAAGTACCCGGGCATCACGCTGAACGGAGTCCCCGGCGCGCGCGACCTCGGCGGCGCCGTCTTCGACGCGCAGACGTTCGAGGGTCTGCTCAGGGATCAGCTCGGGGTCGCGGCCGGCGACATCCACGTGCTGACCGATGCGGAGGCGACGCGCGAGCGCATTCTCGGCGAGTTCCAGGACTGGCTGATCGCCGACACCGGGGCGGGCGACCGGGTGTTCTTCTATTACGCCGGGCATGGCGCGGCGATCCGGGTCGACGACCCGGCCACCGGCGCCTCGCGCATGACCTCGGCCATCGTGCCGTCCGACGCCAAAGGGGAGCTCGCGGCCGAACCGGTCGAGATCAAGGGCATGATCCTCGGCACCGACATGCACCAGCTGCTCGACCAGCTCGGCGGCCGCGACGTGACCGTCATCGCCGACAGCTGCGCTTCGGGTTCGGTCAGCCGCGATGCGCTCCATCCGCTCGTCATCCCGCCCGACGTCAAGGTGCGGACGCTGACCCCGGCCGGTGCCGTCGGCATGACCCAGCGGGCGCTGGCCGCCGATGCGCCGCTGCGCCTCAAGACCAAGCTCAACGGCCGCCTGCTCGAGATCGAGCCCACGGCGCCGAATGCCAAGACGGACGGCACGCTCGCGGTCTGGGCCGCGGCGACGACGGACCAGGTCACCTTCGATCTCGGCAGCAAGCCCGGTGGCATCTTCACCCAGAGCTTCGCCGATGGCCTGCGCGACAAGAAAGCCGCGCTCGACGACAAAGGCGAGGTGACGGCTCAGGCCCTGCTCAACTACGTCCGCGATCAGGCCAAGCAGTTCTGCACGCAAGCCGGGCAGGCCTGCAGTTCCGGCCTGACCCCGCAGCTGCTGTCGAAGGACACCTATCTGATCGCCCCGCTCGAGGCCGCCGCCGTCCCGCCTGCCTCGGCACCCGCCGTGCCGCAGGATGCGCCACGACCCGCAGATCCGGCCCAGTCGAGCCCGGCTCAGCCCAGCGCGACCCCCATCGCCGACAAGATGTCGGCCCTGCTGAGCCACAACAACGACTTCTCGCTGGCCGCGACGATCCTGCCGGGAGCGTCGCTCAAGCTCGGCGACGTCATCCATTTCCGCGTCGTGTCCGGGGAGGCCGGCAAGGTGGCGGTCTTCGACCTGACGCCCGACGGCGATCTTACGCAGATCTTTCCCAACAAGAAGACCGGGCGCGACGGCCGCATTCGGGCGAACGCGCCCTTGACCATGCCCGACGCCTATTGGGGCATCAATTTCAGGGCGACCAAGCCGGCCGGGCCCGGCACGCTTCTGGTGCTCGTGACCGAGGACGGGATCGACCTCGACAAGGCGACCGGCGGCGCGCTCGACTTCAAGCCGATCAAGGAGACGTCGCGGCTGCTCGAGGTGGTCGGGGCCGAGCTCGACAAGCCGGTCGTCAGCCCGAAGCCCGACGTGCCGACCCGCGCGGCGCGCTGGGCTTTCGTGAAAGTGCCTTATTCGGTGGCGCCGTGAGATGGCGTCCAGCGATCGGACAATGGAGAAGAGGTGAGCGATGCGCGTCGCGCTAAGCAGCCTTGGGTGGCTGAAGCCACGATCGTTCCTGCTTCCGAAAGCGGACTCGATACAGCTTGACGCTGCGACTGCGGGCAGAGCTGCGCGGCTTTGCCTGCTCGCACTCTGCCTGCTGGTCCCTTGCGGTGCGGCAGGCGCGGCCTCCGATCCGGTCAAGGCCGCGCCCGAGCCGGCCAAGGCCGCGACGCCCGATCCGACCAAAGCCACACCTGAACCCGCCAAAGCCGCCGCACCCGAACCCACCAAAACAGCGCCCGAACCCGCAAAAGCGTCACCTGATCCGGCGGAAGCCGTGCCCCAGCCAAGTCAAGCCGCGCCCGAGCCCGCCAAGGCGGCGCCAGTGCCAGATCAAGCCGTGCCCGAGCCTGCTCAAGCCGCGCCCGAGCCCGTCAAAGCCACGCCGGATCAAGCCTGCACGACCGCACGGACGACCTTGGAGGCGGCCCGCAAGGCCGGCGACCTCCCCAAGGCCATCGAGGCCTATGGCGGCATGACGAAGGCAGAGGCCGGCTGCGACCCGAAGGTGCTGTTCTGCGAGGGGCGGGCCACTGCCCTGGCGCATGTCGAGCAAGCCTATGCTTCGGCCGACAAGGGCGACGCCGCCGCGGCCGCGAAGCTCCTCGCTGATGGGAGAAAATTCGGCGAGCCCTGGCCTTTGCTGATCGGGCTCGGCGACGCCGAGACGGCGCGCGCCCATGCCAGCCACAATGCCAAGGACTGGGGCGCCGCCAGCCTCGATTATCAGAAGGCGGTCCTGGCGCTGGCCGAGCCGGTGCTCTGTGACGACGAGCCCGCCCGCCCGGCTCCTGCTGTGATCGAGGGCCTCTACCGCAAGATGTCGGCGGCCCTCATGCTCGGCACGCCGATCGAGTTCGCCCATACCAAATGCGCGCCCTGTGCGTTGGCCTTCCTGGGACCCACGGCGGGCTTCACCCCACGCAGCCAGCCGCTGCCGATCACCTTCCAGGGTCGCAGCGCGCTCATCACGCCGGAAGGCCTCGACGCCGCCAAGGCGCTTCTCGGCTGCATCCTGGCCCGCAAGGCCTCGCATGTCGCGATCTCGGTCCATACCGACGAGGGAGGCAGCGACGCCGCCAACAAGACGATGTCGGAAGCGCGGCTCGCGACGCTGCGCAAGATGTTCGCGGACGGCGGCTACAAGGGTACGTTCGAGGCGCAGCCGAAGGGGCGGTCGGAACCCTTCGTCCCCGACGAGCCGAAGAGTTTCACGGCCGAGGAACGCCACCGTCTCAACCGGCGGGTGGAGCTGAGGTCGGCGACGCTCGATGACGCGCTGACCTGCCAGTGAAATGATGTCCGGATCGTTCCGGGCCGAGACGACAGCTTTGCTTCACCGTCGATGAAGCGAGCCGGCCGCAATATGGCCGTCCCGAGCGGCATGCTAATGCACGAACTGCTCGCGCACGATGCGCTCGTCGAGCGAATGGCCCGGGTCATGCAGCAGCACCAGTCCCGTTGCATGGTCCATGACGATCTCGATGTGGATCACGTCCTTGATCTCGTAGTGGTCGGCGGTGGCGGCGACCGGTCGCTTGTCGGGTTCGAGCACGTCGATCGAGACGGCGCAGCGGTCGGGCAGCAGGGCGCCGCGCCAGCGCCGCGGGCGGAAGGCCGAGATCGGGGTGAGCGCCACGAGCGGCGCTCCGAGCGGCAGGATCGGACCATCGGCCGACAGGTTGTAGGCCGTGGAGCCGGCCGGCGTCGCGACGAGCAGCCCATCGGCGACGAGTTCGCCGAGGCGCTCGCGCCCGTCGATCGAGATCTTGAGCTTGGCGACCTGCGAGGACTGGCGCAGCAGCGAGACCTCGTTGATGGCTCGGGCCGTGGCGGTCTCCCCGCTCCGGTTGCGGGCCTTCATGACGAGAGGGTGGACCATCGAGGGCTCGGCGGCCGCCAGCCGCGCATGCAGGTTGGTTTCCGCATATTCGTTCATGAGGAAACCGACCGAGCCGCGGTTCATGCCGTAGATCGGCTTGCCCGATCCCATGAAACGGTGCAGCGCCTGCAGCATCAGACCGTCGCCGCCGAGCGCCACCAGCACGTCGGCCTCGGCCGGATCGGCATGGCCGTAGCGGGCCGCCAGGCGCCCCAGGGCGGTTTCGGCGTCCGGCGTTCCAGAGGAGAGGAAAGCAATCGCCGGATAACGCGGCGTCTCGCCGTCGGCCCGCGTCATGAACCATCCTCTAGCGTGTCGCCCCGACGGCGACCGGCGCGGAGGTTAGGAAATACCGGCGCCCGGGTAAAGCCGGGCGGAGCCATGGCGTCGCGGTCCGGCTTTTGGCATGCTGGCACGATGTCGTCCGACCGACCGTCGCGATGCGGGGCCTCCGATGCAGCGCTATGCCATCTACTACATGCCGGCCGAGCACACGCCGCTTTGGCGGTTCGGCTCGTCGGTCCTCGGCTTCGATGCCGCAACCTTCACCGATGTCGATTATCCGGACCATCCGCTGTTCCGTGATCCGGAATCGCTCGGCTATACGGCGGCGCCGCGCCGCTACGGCTTCCACGCCACGCTGAAGGCGCCGTTCCGGCTCGCGGAGGGTCGTGACGCCGGCGATCTCGAGCGGAGGCTCGAGGATTTCGCGGCCGCGCAGGAGGCGTTCGACATCACCCTGAAGCTCGCGACGCTGCGCGACTTCGTCGCCCTCGTAGCGAGCGATCCGACGCCGCGGCTCGATCGGCTGGCCGAGGCCTGCGTGCGCGACTTCGACGCCTTCCGGGCGCCGCTGACGCCGGAGGACCGCGAGCGCCGCCATCCCGAGCGGCTGACCCCGCGCCAGCTCGAGAACCTCGACCGCTGGGGCTATCCGTTCGTCTTCGACGACTTCCGCTTCCACATGACGCTGACCGGCAGCCTCACGCTCGACGACCAGATCCGTCTCGGGCCGGTGCTCGACGAGCTGTTCCAGACCATTGCGCCGACGATCGCGATCGACGCGGTGGCGCTCTTCGTCCAGGGCGAGGCGGAGGGACGCTTCAGGGTCCGGGCGCGCTTCCCCTTCAGGGATGCCGGATGACGCCGGGAGCTTCTTCGTCGTCCTGCTCGGCGACGCCGGAGCACAGATCCTCCGGCGGGGTCGATCTGGCTCGCCGCGCATAAGCGAGTTCGAAGGACTTGCGCAACTTGCCGAGCGGCAGCACGGCGGCGGCCGCGATGCCATTGGCCTCGCCGTAGCGAAACAGGGCGCCGAAATCGACCACGAATCCCTGGCACCGTGCGTCGATGAGCGTCGCGTCCGCCATGACCTGCAGCGGCGCGATCCGCGGGGTCGCCGCATTCTCGGCGGCGCTCGGCAAGGCCACGCCGGCGCCGAACAGCAGGACGGTGCAGGTCAGGGCGCGGCGGGACAGCGATCGCAATCTGTGCAGTCCTCGAGTGTCGGTCGAACCGCTACCCTGGTCCGCGAGGCTTGTACGGGGCTTGAGCGCGTCAGTCATTGGCGGGCGGTGAACATCGGATCGCTGCCGGGCGTGCCGATCGAGACCCAGGTATTGGGGTTCGACTGCGACTGCCGCTTGATGAACCTGTAGCCCGTCTCGGTCCAAGGCTTGACCTTGTCGGTCAGATTGTCGAGCACGAATTCGCCGCGGTTCGTCTTGACGGTGAGGATCGCATGGCCCTCGCCATCGTGGTCCTTGACGACGGTGACCAGCAAGGCCTGGCGCGGGAGACCGGCCGCGATCAGGATCTTGCGCTTGAGCAGGGCATAGTCCTCGCAATCGCCCTTGCCGTCGAGCGGATAGTCCCAGCGGTCGACGACACCCCAGTGGTCCATGTCGGTGATCGGCTCGACCGAGGCGTTGACCTGACGGTTGACGTGGTCGATCTCGCCATAGATGCGGGCGGTCAGGTCGATATCGAGCGGGTCGGTCGTCGGCCCATCGCATTCGGGAGCATAGCGGTTGCAGAAATCGACCCAGCCATAGGGCACGCTGGTGCGGGGACCGACCGCCGCGAAGCTCGACAGCGGCACGCCGGCGCGGGCCTGTCCGCCCGCCGCGAGGAAGCTCATCGCGGCCAATCCTGCGCCGATGATCGCCGTCTTCCACCGCCCTGTCATGGTCATCCTCACGCCTTTCGGGTGAGGCAGACAATGTCAGGGGCCTACTGCGAGCAATGTAAGTCAAAATGTAGGGTTTTACGGGTCCAGATTTACTTGTTCATTGGCTGGTTATAGCCTGAACGAGGTGTAAATATAAATGTGTCAAATTGGCTAAAGTGCTTTCGCCGCAGGGGCGATCAGGATAGACAGCCACCGATCTTTACCATGCGCGAGACCGTCGCGGCCGATCGTTGACCCATTGGCAACCAAGAGGGGCTCCGACAGGGTTAACGGAGCCGGGGCCGGCCACAAATTTCCTCGACCTTCGTGGCCGGATCCGGGCACCGGCTGGTCCGGACTAAGGCAGCGGCCGGCCGCGTTCCGAGGGATCGGGCCGGTCTCGCGGCGCAGGCCGCGGCGCCACCGATCTGATTTTATGCAACTTCTCGTCGTATTGTCTTGAGCTTCCGGAGCGACTCCCGCTAGGTTTCTCAAAGCCACAATGTCGAGGCGGATGACCTTGCGTCAGCCGGGCGCGTGTTGCTTGCCGTGCCCGCGGCAGTCGAGTTCATCGGGCCGGACCCTTGCGTCATGTGGCGGTTTTGTGGGAGGTCGCGGCGAAGATCGTCATGGTGGCGCCTGTCATGGGCGCTGGCGCTGTTGGCTGCCGTGACCGTCGACGGCCGGGTGGCCCGGGCCAGCGCCTGGAATGCGCCGCAGGGCCAAGGTCTTCTTGCCGTCGACTATACGTTCGACGGCGGCGCGCACTACTTCAACGGCCAGGGAAAGCTCTCGCCGGCCGCCGCCTACCAGAAGCAGGAACTCTACGGCTACGTCGAATATGGCGTGACAGACTGGCTGATGGCGATCGTCAAGCCGGATCTCGCGACGATCGCCGCGACGGCGCCGGACGGCTCGATGCACCGCTATTCCGGGCTCGGCACCAGCGAGGTCGCGGCCCAGCTTCGGGTGCTGGCCTATGGCCCGGCGGTCCTGGCGGTGGCCGGCGGCTTCCGCCTGCCCGCCACGACGGCGCAGAACAATTACGCCCTCATCGGCAATACCTCGCGCGACGCGGACCTGCGGGCGCTCGGCGGCGTCTCGCTGCCGTTCGGGCCGTTCCCGATCTTCGTCGACCTCGAAGCCGGCTATCGCTTCCGCTCCGGAGGCGCCCCCGCCGAATGGCATGGCGACGTCACGCTCGGCGCGCGCCCGCTGCCGCGGCTCCTGATCCTGCTGCAGAGTTTCAACACGATTCCGGAGGGGGCGGGAACAGACTGGTTTCCGGCCTCGCGCTATTCCAAGCTGGGATTGAGCTTCGTCTACGACCTGTCGGCCGCATGGTCGGTCGAGATCGGCGCCTTCGAGACCATCGGCGGCACCGACGCCTTGCGGGAACGCGGCATCACGACCGGCCTGTGGCACCGCTTCTGAGCCCATGGGCCGCGGGCGCCCGTCGCGTGTGCGGTTCACGTGGCCGATCTCAACAGGCCCTAGCAGGCTGCTGAAGAACTCATGAAGACGCCCTCGTCCTTCGAGACGCCGCTTCGCGGCTCCTCAGGATGAGGGCGAAAGATGTGATATTTCAACGGTCCCTCATCCTGAGCCGCGACCGAAGGGAGCGTGTCGAAGGACGTTCAGCGTCCCTTTTTCAGCAGCCTGCTAGCGGGTGGCAAGTGCCACTGATGGATGGTTGAAGAGAGTGTCGCGAGATGTACGCGCTCACCCGGCGCCATTCTCGCACCGCGCTAGACACACTCACGTCGCGCTGGAACCGCCCACCACGATCCGCTCATTCAGTTTTTGATCGACGATCTGGACCGTGCGGTCGATCTCGGCGTTGGGTGCGCCAAGTTCGTACGAGATCAGCTTCACCAACAGGTCGACCCGCTCGATGAACGGCGCGCCGTTGGCGACCGCGCGGGCGGCGGACGACGGTTTGAGAAGGCTTTCGGCCGCCTTGGCGTATTTCTCGAAAGGCACCTGGTCTTCGGGGTCCGCGCCGAGGCGCCGGGCGATGGCATCGACATGGTCATAAATCGACTGCGAGAGCTTCATGTCGCCGTGCACCGCGTCGCGGATCGACTGCGGCTCGTGCAGCGTGATGCAACGGTAATTGCCGGTCAGCAGCATCGACCATTTGGCCAACGGCACGAACAGCGAATCGAACACCTTGAGTTTTACCGGAACATCCCGGCCGTCCAGCTTCACCGCGTCGATATCGGCTTCCAGCTCGCGCAGCAGCCGGTTATGCGCCTCATCGGCGAAGGCCGCCGCCTTGAAGTTGGTGGGGAGGCCGACATGAAGCACATTCGCCGCCTCTTCCGGCGGGCGGAAGGCTTGCGGATCGGGCGAGCAGAGCGACACCAGTCCGGGCTCGAACCGCGCCCACACCTGCGCATTGGTGTAGGCCTCCTCCAGATCCATGTCCGCCAGCGCCGGTATCCGTTTCAGATAAGGCAACGGCGGCATGTTCATGATCGAAAGACAAGGCAGATTCGCCGCGGCGATCTTGATCATCAAAACGCGGATGGTGTGGTTGGTGTATTGCGGCTCCTGCATCGCAAGACCGACCAGGTCATACCGGGAAAGATCGACCTCGGCGGGCGTGGTCGCGTCCAGTTTGCCGGGCAGATCGCGCGAGAAGATCGCGCGGTGCATCGCCTCGTCACGCAGCTTGACGCGAACTTCGGTGCCGTCGCGATTGATGAGTTCCGCGGTGTTCCTCCGGCAAACCAGGGTCACGTTGTGACCGGCCATCAAAAGCTTGGTCGCCAGCAAGGAGCCATACGAGGCTCCCAGAATCAGAATGTTGCGCGCCACGGTCCCTTCCTCCACAGATGATGTTTTTTCAAATGCCCCAACCCGGGCCAGCCCGGACATTTCCGTCCGGGCGAAGGGGCAACAGCCCCGCGGGCAAGTCGCGTCCGTCTCTATCGCACATTGATTGACGTTACAATTAAGGGGGTAGGCCCCGATCGGGCAGTTTTTGAGTGGCTCGACGAATACCGGCTTTTTGTACCTCATATTTCCAACGGAAATGCCCTTTTTTTCTCAATGGACAGGCGTGTCCATGCATTATTCAAAGAATCGTCTAGCCTTTCGGCTCCTTGGCCTTTCGGTGGTGAAGCCGAGGACGTTCTGGCGATCGTCTGTCTGGCAGTCCTCGTGCTCGCCTGCGCGTTGCTCGTCCGGCACTATTGAACCATGACAGCTCGGCAAGACAGACGGCCTTTATTGGATAACGTTGCGCTGGATCCCCGCGAAAGCGACGCTTGTGCGGGGATGACCGGTAACTAAAGTCAAGTCGCCCCTGCGTACGCCAGCTACGCCAGATGCAGCGCCGAGACGGCGAGGTCGATGACCTTGATGCCGACGAAGGGCGCGACGATGCCGCCGAGCCCGTAGAGCAGCAGGTTGCGGCGCAGCAGCGCCGCGGCGCCGACCGGCCGGTAGGTCACGCCCTTGAGCGCCAGCGGGATCAGCGCCACGATGATCAGCGCGTTGAAGATCACCGCCGACAGGATGGCGCTCTCGGGCGAGGCGAGCCGCATGACGTTGAGCGCGCCGAGCTGCGGAGTGGCCACCAGGAACAGCGCCGGGATGATGGCGAAATATTTCGCCACGTCGTTCGAGATCGAGAAGGTCGTCAGCGCACCGCGCGTCATCAGCAGCTGCTTGCCGATGCCGACGATCTCGATGAGCTTCGTCGGGTCCGAATCGAGGTCGACCATGTTGCCCGCCTCGCGCGCCGCCTGGGTGCCGGTCTGCATGGCGACGCCGACGTCGGCCTGCGCCAGGGCCGGGGCGTCGTTGGTGCCGTCGCCGCACATGGCGATGAGGCGGCCGCCCTGCTGCTCCTTGCGGATGTAGGCGAGCTTGTCCTCGGGCTTGGCCTCGGCCAGGAAATCGTCGACGCCGGCTTCCGACGCGATGGCGGCGGCGGTGACCGGATTGTCGCCGGTCACCATGACGGTGCGGATGCCCATGGCGCGCAGCTCGGCGAAACGCTCCTTGATGTCGGGCTTGACCGTATCCTTAAGGTGGATGACGCCGAGGATCTTGCTGTTCTCGGCCACCGCCAGCGGGGTGCCGCCGGTCCGCGCGATCCGGTCGACCGCCTGGCGGAATTCCGGCGGCACGGCCGCGCCCGTGGCGAGCGCCAGCACCGAATCGACCGCGCCTTTGCGCAAGATCCGGCCCGGCAGGTCGACGCCCGAGATGCGGGTCTGGGCCGAGAAGGGCACGACATTGGCCGAGCCGGCCTCGAACTGCGGCTCGGTCAGCCCGTAGCGGCCCTTGGCGAGCGCCACGATGGCGCGACCCTCCGGTGTCTCGTCGGCGAGGCTGGCGAGCAGCACGGCTTCGGCCAGGACACGCTCCGGGACGCCGCCGACCGGCACGAATTCGCTCGGCATGCGGTTGCCGAAGGTGATGGTGCCGGTCTTGTCGAGCAGCAGCGTGTCGACGTCGCCCGCCGCCTCGACGGCGCGGCCCGAGGTGGCGACGACGTTGAAGCGGATCAACCGATCCATGCCGGCGATGCCGATGGCCGAGAGCAGGCCGCCGATCGTTGTCGGGATGAGGCAGACGAGCAGCGCCACCAGCACCGTCGCCGAGAGCGTGGTGCCGGAATAGAGCGCCAGCGGCCACAGCGTCACGCAGACGATCAGGAAGATGATGGTGAGGCCCGAGAGCAGGATCGACAGCGCCAGCTCGTTCGGCGTCTTCTGCCGCTCGGCGCCCTCGACGAGGGCGATCATGCGGTCGATGAAGGTCGAGCCCGGGGCCGCGGTGATACGGACCTTGATCCAGTCGGAGAGGACGGTCGTGCCGCCGGTCACGGCCGAGCGGTCGCCGCCGGACTCGCGGATGACGGGCGCGGATTCGCCGGTGATGGCCGATTCGTTGACCGAGGCGATGCCGGCCACCACCTCGCCGTCGGACGGAACGATGTCGCCCGCCTCCACCAGCACGATGTCGCCGGGCCTGAGATCAAGCGCGTTGACACCCTCATGGAGGTCGCCGAGCGCCTTGGGATCGAGGAGGCGCTTGGCGCGCGTCTCGCTGCGGGTCTTGCGCAAAGCGTCGGCCTGCGCCTTGCCGCGACCCTCGGCCACCGCCTCGGCGAAATTGGCGAACAGCACCGTGAACCACAGCCAGGCGGCGATCTGCCCGGAGAACAGCGTCTGCGCCGCGCCCGAGACCACATCACGGATGAACAGCAGCGTGACGAAGGCCGAGACGACCTCCGTGACGAAGATCACCGGGTTCCTGGCGAGCTTGCGCGGGTCGAGCTTGCGGACCGCCTCGACGGCGGCGCGGGCCGCGATGCCGGGGTCGAGGAGGCGAGCGGCAGAGGTGGTGGAAGCGGAAGTCATCACGATCATCCTTGTCGACGGTTCGGCCTTCTTGTGGTGCGGACTGGCGTACCCCTCATCCGGCTTTCGCGTTCCCGCGAAATCCACCTTCTCCCGCAAGGGGAGAAGGGGATGCCTTGTTCCGCGGCGTTAGCGCCCTTCTCCCCTTGCGGGAGAAGGTGCCCCGCTGGAAGCGGGGCGGATGAGGGGTATGCCGGTCCGCATCGCTGGAGGGCCGGGAGTTTTCAGAAGGCCTTGCCGGACAGCATGGAGAAGTGCTCGACGATCGGGCCGAGCGCCAGCGCCGGGAAATATTGCAACAGGTAGAGGATCACGATGACGCCGAGCAGCAGCCCGATGAACAGCGGCCCGTCGGTCGGGAAGGTGCCGGCGGAGGCCGGGACCTTCTTCTTGGCCGCGAGCGAGCCCGCCAGCGCCAGCACCGGCACGATATAGGCGAAGCGCCCGAAGAACATCGCGACGCCGAGCGTCGAATTGTACCAGAGCGTGTTGCCGCTGAGGCCCGCGAAGGCCGAGCCATTGTTGGCGTTGGCCGAGGCGAAGGCGTAGAGCACCTCGGAAAGACCGTGCGGGCCGGCGTTGTTCATGCTGTCGAGCGCGGTCTTGAGCAGCATCGAGGCGCCGGTGAAGCCGAGCACGATCAGCGGATAGATCAGCACCGCGAACATGGCGAACTTTATCTCGCGCGCCTCGATCTTCTTGCCCAGATATTCGGGCGTGCGGCCCACCATCAGGCCGGCGACGAAGACCGCCACGATGACCAGCACCAGGATGCCGTAGAGGCCGGATCCGACGCCGCCCGGCGTGATGCAGCCGAGCAGCATGTTGAACATCGGCACGAGCCCGCCGAGCGGGGTCAGCGAATCGTGCATGGTGTTGACGGCGCCGGTCGAGGTGCCGGTGGTGGCGGTGGCGAACAGCGCCGACATGGCCTGGCCGAAGCGAACCTCCTTGCCCTCCATGTTGCCTTGCGACGGGTCGACGCCGAGCGCCGCGAGGAGCGGGTTGCCGTGGGTCTCGGCGGCGTAGATGGTGACGACGCCGACCAGCAGCACGATCGCCATGGTGATCAGGATGGCGCGGCCCTGCTTCGGGTCGCCGACCAGGCGGCCGAAGGCGAGGACGGTAGCGACCGGGATGACCAGCAGCGCCCAGATCTCGAGGCAGTTCGACCAGATGTTGGGGTTCTCGAACGGATGGGACGAATTGGCGTTGAGGAAGCCGCCGCCGTTGGTACCGAGCTCCTTGATCGCCTCCTGGCTGGCGATCGGACCCATGGCAAGCACCTGCTTGGCCCCTTCGAGCGTCGTGGCGTCGATCGAGCCGACGAGCGTCTGCGGGATGCCGAGCGCCACCATGACGAGGGCGACGACCACCGCCACCGGCAGCAGCACGTAGAGCGTGGTGCGCGTCAGGTCGGCCCAGAAATTGCCGAGCGTCTTGCTCTCGGAGCGCGAGAAGGCCCGGGCGACCGCGATCGCGATCGCCAGGCCGGTGGCGGCCGAGACGAAATTATGCACCGT
>DATBEH010000122.1:0-30740 GCA_036276175.1 Lichenihabitans sp. | reverse complement strand
CTTCGTCACCAAGGACACCGTCTGGCACGTCAACCCGACCGGCAAGTTCTTCATCGGCGGGCCCGACGGCGACTGCGGCCTCACCGGCCGCAAGATCATCGTCGACACCTATGGCGGAGCCGCCCCGCATGGCGGCGGCGCCTTCTCCGGCAAGGACCCGACCAAGGTCGACCGCTCGGCGGCCTATGCGGCGCGCTATCTCGCCAAGAACGTGGTCTCGGCGGGACTCGCCGAGCGCTGCACCATCCAGCTCTCCTACGCGATCGGCGTCGCCGAGCCGCTGTCGATCTACGCCGACCTGCACGGCACCGGCCATGTCGATGCCGGCAAGCTCGAGCGTGTGCTGACGGAGGTCATGCGCCTGTCGCCGCGCGGCATCCGCGAACACCTGCATCTCAATAAGCCGATCTATGCGCGGACCTCGGCCTACGGCCATTTCGGCCGCAAGACGGAAGCGGACGGCGGCTTCTCGTGGGAGGCGACCGATCTCGCCGACCAATTGCACACCCATTTCGCCTGACGGTCCATCAGCCGTTCAATGGGCGAAGACGGCGGCGAGCGTCACCGCGCCGGCATCCTGCATGGACGGCGGGCGGGGAGGCCGCTCCGCGCGGCGCAGCGGGCCGCGATCGATCGGCTGCTGCCGGGGCTCGAGATCGGCCTCGAGGACCTCGACGATCCCGCGGCGCTGTTCCGGCGGCCGGTCCGCTCCCTGCGAATCGAGATCGGCTTCGGGGGCGGCGAGCATCTGGCGGCCGAGGCGGCCCGCCTGCCGGAGACGGGCTTCATCGGCTGCGAGCCGTTCCGCAACGGCGTCGCCAAGCTGGTCCGCCAGGTCGAGGACCTCGGGCTCGACAACCTGCGGATCCATGCCGGGGATGCGGGCGAGGTGCTCGATGCTTTGCCGCAGGCCTGCCTAGAGGTCGCCGATATCCTCTATCCCGATCCCTGGCCCAAGCGACGGCAGCGTAAGCGGCGCTTCGTCTCGGACGAAAACCTGGCGCGGCTGGCCCGCGTGCTGCGGCCCGGCGGCCTCGTCCGCTTCGCCACCGACATCGACGATTACGCCGGCTGGGTGCTGGCCCGCGTGCTGCGGTCGCCGGAGTTTCTCTGGGTCGCGAAAACCGCCGAAGACTGGCGCCATCCCTGGCCGGACTGGCCGTCGACCCGCTACGAGGCCAAGGCACTGCGCGACGGCCGCCGGCCGGTCTATCTCACGATAACGCGGCGCTGACGGGCCTCAGGCCGGAGGAACGCGTCCCGCCCCTGAAATTCGATCACCACGTTCATAAGCAAGCGAGCGACGTCCCGACCAGGGCATCGGTTGAAGGTCTCGATCGCTCCTCATCCTTCTAAGTTGGGTTGTGCCGGATCCACGATGGCTGTGGGTGCGGAGGCGGACGGGAAGCCGTCTCATCCTGAGGCCTTGAAGCCCGCCGCTGAGCGGAGCCAGCTTGAGGCTCCGACGGGCGAAGCTCGACGGAGAAGCCGGCGGAGAGTTGTCGAAGGAGAGGAAATCGAGGGGCCCGAGCCCCAAGAAACAGTTTGAGACGCAGTAGAACTAATTGGCCTGCGCCAGCCAGCGCGCGCAATCCGGCCCGAGCTCGGCGAGCGCCTTGGCCTCGTAGGCCTCGACATCGTCGGCCGTCAGCGTATCGCGCCAGCGGCCGTTCGTGCCCTTGTTGATGAACGTCCGGGCGCCGCCTTCCCACAACGTCCCGCCGAGCGGCGCCGCGAGCTCGGCGTGCGACTTCATGTAATCGAAGCCGCAATGCTCGACGATGCCCGGAAACGTCGCCTCGTCGATCGGAATGTCGAGGAACGACGCGATCTCCCTGATCGAGCCGGCCAGATCGGCCTTCATCCGGCTGAAGTGCAGCAGCTTGACGTTCGGCAGATCGCGCACCGCCCACCAGGAGCGGACATTCTCCCAGAACGGCCAGAACGGATAGCCGTCCCGGGCGAACCATTGCCGGTAATACTCATGCACGCTTTCCGGCGGCTTTTCGATCGGGTCGCCGACGAGGCCCGGCGTCGTGTTGAGCATGTCATACCAATGCTGGTTGGCATTGGCGTGGTGATTGTACATGCTCCAGATGGCGTCGCGGCCATCACGCCCGATGTAGAGATATTTCGCCATCGGCGAGAAGACCAGCGCGTCGACCGGAAGATGGGTCTTGACGAAGCGGCGATGCGGGATGTGTTCGAGGCCCGCGATCGCCTCCGGCGGCATGATGCGCAGATCGATCCAGGGCGACAGATGCGGGACGTCGATGCCTTCGGCCCCGCCGAAGATGAGCTGGGCGACGATCTGCTGGGTCCAGGTCGTGCCGGACTTGGCATAGGTAGCGACGACGATGTCGTCGGGGCGGAATTTGAAGTCGTTCCAGACCGTCGAATTCATGTGGTGGTTGTGCATTTCGCGCGCCTTGACCGGCCACGCGATATCGGCCTGCGTCTTCATGGGACCCCTCCCGACTCTTCTTCGGCCACAGTAGCATGAGGACGCGCAAGACCGCAGCCGGCTCGAATGGCGAGCGCTGTCTCCAAAAGGGAGCAACCGCGATGCTTGCCGAAAGGGCCGCGACGGCGCGAACGCCGCTCGTCACCCTCGCTCATGCCGCGTCGTCGATGAAGCCGCCCGACTGGCGCCGCCAGAGCTGCGCGTAGATGCTGCCGCGGCGCAAAAGCTCCGTATGCGAGCCGGTCTCGACCACGCGGCCCCGGTCCATCACGAGCAGCCGATCCATGCTGGCGATGGTCGAGAGGCGATGCGCGATGGCGATCACCGTCTTGCCCGCCAGCATCAGCGCGTTCAACATCTGCAGCGACATGAACAGCGTCGAGAGCATGCGCATCTGGCGGCGGAAGGCGCGTGTATGGGCGTCGACCACATCGCGCACATAGGCGTCCTCGTGGCTCAGCCTGGCGAAGAGCTTCAAGGTCAGGATGTTGGTGTAGCTGTCGACGATGCGGCCGACGACGAGCGAGCGCGCCTCCGACGTCCCCTTCGAGCGGTCGCGCAATCGCGGCACGATGATGCGCAGCATCACCGCATAGGCCGCGAACCACGCGGCGATCGGCAGCATCAGCCACGCGTCGACCGAGCCGAGCAGCGTCAGCGCGGTCACGCCGTAGACCGTGATGCCCCAGATCGCCGTGATGCCGGCCACCGCGCTCTGGCGCACCGCCGGTCCGGTCTCCATGACCCGCGAGGCGATGCGGCCGGCGAAGTCGTTCTGAAAGAAGGGCCAGCTCTGCCGCACGACGTGCCGGTGGCTTTGCCAGCGCACGAGGTTGGTGACGCTGACCACGATGCCGGTGTTGGAGACGAGGTTCTGCAGGGCGATCGCCAGCGGGCGGGCGCCGAGCACCACCACCGGCATGGCGATGAGGAAACGCCCGTCCTCGGCGAAGAAACGCTCGCGCGGCGTCGTCGTGGTGATGGCGCGCACCAGCTTGCCGATGAACCAGGGCACCGACGCATCGAGGAGCGCCACCATCAGCCCGGCGGCGAAGAGCGCGGCGAACAGCGCCTTCGCCTGGCGGACGAAGTGCCAGTAGAAGTGCAGCAGGCCTTCCGGCGGCTGGACGACCTCGCCGGGCGCGGTCGGCGCGATGATCTCTTCGAAAAAGCGGAACATGAGTCCCCCCGGCAGCCGGTGCGGTTGCAGGTGCGAACGGATGGCTACGGTGAAGCTTCGCCGATACGCCGGCATCGCGGCGACAATGTGCCGGCGTCGGGATCATCCACCCCTTATCCGCATCTTGCTGACGCAAGAGGCACCTTCTCCCGCAAGGGGAGAAGGGCGCCAATCTCGCGGGATAGGGCGATCCCTTCTCCCCTTGCGAGAGAAGGTGCCGAGCGGAGCGAGGCGGATGAGGGGTGAAGAAGCCGCTTAATCTTACTATGTCATGAATTGGGAAACGGCCTTCATCCTGAGCTTGTCGAAGGATCGAGGGCGGCACGGGCCTCAATTTCCCGTCCTTCGACAAGCTCAGGGTGAGGGAAATTGAGGCTCGAGGGCTAAAGATCGTGTTTGTGACACAGTAAGATTAAGGGTTGTCCCCCAATATTTCGATCAAGGCCATGGCGGCGGCCGGCGCCTTGGGCTTGAAGCCGTTGATCATGAACAGGAACACGTCGCGCTTGGCCTTGCCCTCGTGCGGCGGCCCGACGCGCTCGAGGTCGTCCGGGCTGCCGCCCTCGGCCCAGCGTCTCGCCCGGTCCGCCCAGCGGCCGAGGTCGGCGGGAGCATAGCCCTTGGCGTGCTGCTCGGAGGCGTTCTGCAGCCGGGCATAGACGAAGGGCGCCGTCACGTCGGCGATCTGCGGATGCGCGTCGCTGTCCGCCACCACCACGGCGACCTCGTAAGCGCGCAGCAGCGCGACGAATTCGGACACGCGGAAGCTCGGGTGGCGGACCTCGACCGCATGCCGCAGATCGTGCCCATCGATGCGCTTCGGCAGCAGCTTCAGGAAGGCCTCGAAATCGGCCGGATCGAAGCTCTTCGTGGGCAGGAACTGCCAGTTGATCGGCCCGAGCTTCCGCTTGAGCTCGACGATGCCACTCTTGACGAAGCGCTCGATCGAGGCGCCGGCCTCGCCGAGGACGCGCCGGTTGGTGGTGAAGCGCGGCCCTTTCAGCGTGAAGACGAAATCGTCCGGCGTCTCGTCGTGCCAGCGGGCGAAGCTCTCGGGCTTCTGCGAACCGTAATAGGTGCCGTTGATCTCGATCGCGGTGACATGCCGGCTGGCGTAGTCGAGCTCCCGCTTCTGCGCCAGACCGGCGGGATAGAAATTGTCACGCCATGGTTCGAATACCCAGCCGCCGATGCCGACCCTGATCGTGCCGCCGCTTGCCATCGTTCCGCCCCTCGTCGCACCGGCGAACATAGGCGGTCGGGCGGCGCCGGGGAAGACGCCGGTCTCGCCAGAGACGGCGGCGTTGGCGTAGAAGACGCGTCCCGATCCCGGAGCCGCAATGCCGATCGACCTCATCTGCCTCGATGCCGACGACACGCTCTGGCACAACGAGCGCTTCTTCCGCCTGACGCAGCAGCGCTTCGGCGACGCATTGCGGCCTTACGCCGACCCGCAGACGATCGAGACGCGCCTGTCCGAGATCGAGCACCGCAACCTCGCGGTCTACGGCTACGGCGTGAAGGGCTTCACGCTGTCGATGCTCGAGACTGCGCTCGAGGTCACTCGGGGCCACGTCCCGACGGCCATCATGGCCGAGATTCTGTCGGCCGGGCGCGAGCTGATGCGCCACCCGGTGGACCTCCTGCCGGGCGTCGCCGAGGCGCTCGAGACTCTCGCCGCGATGGGCAGGCTCGTGCTGGTGACCAAGGGCGACCTGTTCCATCAGGAATCGAAGCTCGCGGCCTCCGGCCTCGGCGCGCGCTTCTCCGGCATCGAGATCGTCAGCGACAAGGTGCCCGAGACCTATCGGCGGATCTTCGCCCGCCATGGCGCGACCCCCGGCACGAGCCTGATGGCCGGAAACTCGGTCCGCTCCGACATCCTGCCGGCTCTCGAGGCCGGTGCGCATGCGGCGTTGATCCCCTACGAGCTGGTCTGGAGCCACGAGGCTACCGAGGCGCCGCAAGGCCACGCCCGCTTCCGGCAGCTCGCGAGCCTCGGCGATCTGCCGGGCTGGCTGTCCGACCTCGCTCGAACCGGACAGGATGGTCTCTCATGAGGGCGCGAGCCGGGCGAGATCCTCGACCCGCGTGAACAGACGCGCCGGACGACAGGCCGCCAGGGCAGCCCCATCCGCATAGCCCCGGGATACCGCGCCGAAGCTCATCCGCGCCTTGGCGGCGGCCGCGGCGTCGCGCAGCTCGTCGCCGATGTAGCGTGACGATGCTCAAGCCTGGCTGTCGCCGGGCCTGTGATCGCGCGCGGCGAGGCGTCTGCCGACCTGCTCGTCGCTGAGCCGCGCCTCGTAGATCGAACGCCGCTCGATGGTCCGCGACACCACGGTGGCCAGGATCACGATGAGCAGGAGGGGCGCGATGAAGGAGCGGTCGCGACCCGTCAGCTCCATGATCAGCACCAGCGCCGAGATCGGCCCCTGCGTCGTCGCGGCCAGGAGGGCGCCGGCCCCGAGCAGGGCGAAGAGACCCGGCGGTGCGCCCGGCCAGACGAGCAGCCAAGCTTGGCCCAGCGCGCCGCCGAGAAGCGCGCCGAGCGCCAGCGATGGCGTGAAGAGGCCGCCCGGCGCGCCGCTGCCGAAGCAGGCGAAGGTCGCGAGGGGACGCAGCACCAGGAGCACCAGCACCAGCGGCGCCGCGATCTCGCCCGCGAAGGCGAGCTGGGAGATGTCCTTGCCGTTGCCGAGCAGTTGCGGGAAGGGAATGGCCACGAGGCCGAGGCCGCCGAACGCCGCGACCGGCAGCGCCAGCCTCAGCCAGCCGCGCGGCCTGTTGCGGTCGGCCCAGGCGATCGCCCGGACGACCCCGACCGACACGATGCCGATGATGGGGCCGGCGACGAGAACCCAGAGCAGCGTCGATGCCGAGCCGTCATAGGCGGGAATCGTGTAGGTCGGCGCATTCGGCAGGACGAGCCAGGCCGTGCCGGTGGCCAGGAGCGACATCAGGAGCGCCGGCAGGACGAGCCGAAGGGACAGGACGCCGCGCAGCACTTCGAGCGCGAAGAGCGCACCGCCGAGCGGTACCCCGTAGGCGGCCGCCATGCCGGCGCCGGCGCCGCAGGCGACGAGCAGCCGCCGCTGCTCGTCGGTCAGGCGGCCGACCGAGGCGAAGAGGTTGGCGAAGACCGCGCCGGCCTGCTTCGGCGCGCCCTCGCGCCCGAGCGCCGCGCCCATGCCGACGATGACGATCGACAGCACGGCGCTGGCAAGGGTGCGGAGCGCCGGCAGGCGCCCGGCCGCGAACCAGATCGCCGCGGTGATGTCGATGCTGTTGCCGCTCGACAGCCTGACGAGCGTGATCTGGCCGACGCCGGTGATGAGTCCGGCCATGACCAGCACCGCCACGTGGTGCCAAGCGGACGCCGTCGCGGCGGCATCGAGCAGCGTCGCGTCGGGCGGCGCCGGCCAGGCAATGGCCTGGACGGTCTTGAGCAGCAGCGTCAGCAGCACCGTGGCGCCGCCCGCCGTGAACCCGGTGAGGACGACGGCGAGCCAGAACGGCCCGGCCCCGGGTGCCGCCAGCGTCGCGGGAACCTTGACCGTCTCGCGTGGATCGAGCTGTTGCAAACCGGCATCCGATGGCTATGAAGGCCGTCCATTAGCCGGAATAAGGTCGCCCGGGTCCAGGACTTCGGCGGACGGCATGGGGAGGCAGGCGCATGGGCGAGGCCGGCATGGTCATCGTGGGGGCCGGCGAGGCCGGCGCCCGGGCCGCCTCGGCGCTGCGCGAGCGCGGCTACACGGGTCCCGTGACGCTCGTCGGCGAGGAGGCGCACCGGCCCTACGAGCGGCCGCCGCTGTCGAAACGCATCATGACCGCCGAGGCGGCGGAAGCACCACCCGTCATCCTCGACGAGGCCAGGCTAGCCGCGCAGGACATCGCTCACCTCGCCGGCCGGCGGGCGACGCGCGTCGATGGCGAGGCGCACCGGGTCTATCTCGACGACGGACGGGTGCTGCCCTTCAACAAGCTGCTGATCGCCACCGGTGCCGGGCCGCGCAGGCTGCCGGCGCCCGGGGCCGGCTCCGACAACGTGCTCTATCTCAGGACCTTCGCCGACGCGCTGGCGCTACGTGCGCGGCTCGCTCGCGGCCGCCGCCTCGCAATCGTCGGCGGCGGCTTCATCGGTCTCGAGATCGCCGCCAGCGCCATCGCGCGCGGCTGCTCGGTTACGCTCGTCGAGATGGCCCCACGCATCCTCATGCGCGGCGTGCCGCGCGAGGTGGCGGAGCGGGTCAAGACGCGGCACGAGGCGGCGGGCGTGATGTTTCGGATCGGCGTCGGCATCGAACGGATAGAACGACGTGGCGAGGAGGAAGCTGTGGTGCTGGCCGACGGATCCGTGGTCGCCTGCGACGCCGTCATCGCCGGGATCGGCGCCGTTCCGGAGATCGCGCTGGCGCAGGCGAGCGGCCTTGCGCTCGACAACGGCGTCAAGGTCGACGCGTACCTGCGGGCCAGCGCGCCCGACGTGTTCGCGGCGGGCGATTGCTGCTCCTTTCCGCATCCGCTCTACGGCGGGCGGCGGCTGCGGCTCGAAGCCTGGCGCAACGCGCAGGATCAGGGCAATGCCGCCGCCGCCAACATGCTCGGCGACGAACAGCTGTTCGTCGCCGTCCCGTGGTTCTGGTCGGATCAGTACGACCAGACCTTGCAGGTCGCGGGTCTGCCCGACGAGGGAAAGACCATGGTCGAGCGCGACCTCGGGGAAGGCCGCATTTATTTCCACCTCGACGGCGAGGGCCGTCTCGTCGGTGCCAGCGGCATCGGCCCGAACGGCGCCATCGCCCGGGACATCCGCCTGGCCGAGATGCTGATCGCCAGGCGAGCCATGCCGGAGCCGTCGGCCCTCGCCTCACCGACGGTCAAGCTGAAGGGGCTGCTTTAGCCGAGCGTCTGCCTTACATCCGTGGCCGACGGTTTTGGGGAAGTGCGCGGCTTCGGCACATCATGCGACAGGCTCTGCATGTCTTGGAACAGCACACGCGGGGCAAGGGCCTCGTCGACATCACGCCCGCCGTGCTGCGCTGGGTCGCCGCGCAAGGCATCGCGAGGGGATTGCTCACGCTCTTCTGCCGGCACACCTCGGCCTCGCTGCTCATCGGCGAGAATGCCGACCCGAGCGTGCGCGCCGACCTCGCCGCCTACTTCGAACGGATCGCGCCCGAAGACGGACCCTATACCCATACGCTCGAAGGTCCCGACGACATGCCCGCCCATCTGCGCGCGGCGCTGACCCAGACGAGCCTCGCCGTGCCGGTGAGCGAAGGCCGCCCGCTGCTCGGCACCTGGCAGGGCATCTTCCTGTTCGAGCACCGCGCCCGCCCGCACCGGCGCGAGATCGCCCTGCATTTCATCGGCGAATGAGGCGACGGCTTCTAATCGACCCAGAGCCCGCGGCTGCGATGCCAATCCTCGATCGACTGCGCCGGATATAGGGCGAAGATCTGGTCTTCCGGGCTTGTCTGCGGCACCACCCAGGCCGGCTTGAAGTCCAGCATCAGGTGGACGGAGGCGGGCGGCTCCGGCAGCTCGGTGTCGATGGCCGAGGCGAAGGGGTGCACGAGCTCCGGCCAGGCGGGATCCCAAAGCCAGAGCGCCGTCGCGCAGCGAGTGCAGAAATGTCGCTCGCCGGTCGAGATGCTGCAGGTCCCGTCCGCCTCCATGATCTCGGCCCGATAGACGGCCTTCGTCCGCTCGGGGTCGGCGATCTCGAGGCTCGCGGCGACGCCCATCAGGTTGATGGCATAGCCGCCGCCTCCCGCGGTCTTGCGGCAGATCGAGCAATAGCAGCGCTGATAGGGCTGCGGCGTATGGCTGTCGCAGGAAAAGCGCACGGCGCCGCAGCGGCAGGACCCTTCGAGCATCATCGGCATGGTATCGTCTCCCACTATCAAGTCGGCCGCTTGACCGCGGCCGTGAAGCTGCGCTTACTTGTCGAGCATGCAAACAAAAGGCCGCCCGCCGAGGGCGGTTCCCCGGGGGCCTTGAGTGAACGACAAGATCGAGGCCAGGAACCGGCGGCTCGACCTCGCGGCGCGGGCCGCTTGGCTCTATTATATCAAACGCCGCACGCAGGACGAGATCGCCACCGACCTCAACGTCTCGCGGCCGAATGCCCAGCGGCTCGTGGCGCTGGCGCTCTCCGAGGGGCTGATCAAGTTCCGGCTCGACCATCCGCTGCTCCAGAGCATGGAGCTCGGCGAGCGGCTGCGCGAGAAATTCGCGCTCGACGTCTGCGAGGTGGCGCCGAGCCTCGACGGCGGCAGCGACCGCGCCGGGGTGACGCTGCTCGCGGCCCAGTTCGTCGAAACGCTGCTCGCCTCGAAGAAGCCGCAGACCCTGGCGCTCGGCACCGGGCGGACGCTGCTCGAGACCGTGCGGCAGGTCGGCTCGATGGACCGGCCCGACCACCGCATCGTGTCGGTCGTCGGCAACCTGACCTGCCATGGACGCGCCAGCCCCTACGACGTCGTGATGCGGCTCGCCGATCGCACCGGCGCGCAATGCTATCCGCTGCCGCTCCCGGTGCTGACCGCCACGCCGCAGGAGCGCGACTACCTCGCGGCGCAGCGCAGCTACAAGACCATCACCACGCTGTTCCGCGAGGCCGACGCGGTCATGCTCGGCGTGGGCTCGATCGGCACCACGGCGCCCCTGCTGCTCGACGGCTTCGTCACCCCCGACGAGCTCGGCGAGCTCGAACGCTGCGGGGCGATCGGCGAGCTGCGCTCCCGTCCCTTCGACATCGACGGAGACCTGATCGAGAACGCGATCACGGCCCGTATGACCGCCATGCCCCTGGTGCGCGAGCCGCGCTGCCCGACCGTGCTCGTCGCCTGCGGGCGCTCGAAGACGGAGGCCATCGCCGCCTCCTTGCGCGGGCGGTTTGCAAATGGTCTGGTGGTGGACGAACCCACCGCGACGCGACTTATCGATCGCCGCCTGTGAAGGGGCCGAGAAAAGACTTGACAGAACACACGCAAGGCCAGAGCATTTGCTCTAGCGCCGAGCAATTTTAGCTCAGGCTTTAGGGAGGACTACGATGCGCTTTGCTCGTTTCTGCGGGCTTTTGGCGGCTGTTCTGGCAAGCGGGACAGTCGGCGCCCGGGCCCAGCAGACCACGTTGACCATCGCGACGGTCAACAACAGCGACATGATTATCATGCAGAAGCTCTCGCCGGCCTTCGAGAAGGAGACCGGCATCAAGTTGAACTGGGTCGTGCTCGAGGAGAACGTTCTCCGTCAGCGCCTGACCACCGACATCGCCACCAAGGGCGGCCAGTTCGACATCATGACGATCGGCGCCTACGAGACGCCGATCTGGGCCAAGCAGGGCTGGCTCGTGCCGCTCGACGATTTCCCTGCGAGCTACGACTATAAGGACCTGATCCCGCAGGTGAAGGACGGGCTCAGCATGGACGGCAAGATGTATGCTGCGCCCTTCTATGCCGAATCGTCCTTCACCTATTATCGCAAGGACCTGTTCCAGAAGGCCGGCATCACCATGCCGGAGAAGCCGACCTACGCGCAGATCGCCGAATATGCCGACAAGATCACCGACAAAGCGAACGGGATCTACGGCATCTGCCTGCGCGGCAAACCCGGCTGGGGCGAGAACATGGCCTTCCTCGGCACGGCCGTGAACGCCTTCGGCGGCGAGTGGTTCAACATGAAGTGGCAGCCCCAGCTGACCACGCAGCCCTGGAAGGACGCGATCGGCTGGTACCTCGACGTGATGAAGAAGGACGGCCCTCCCGGCCCGACCGCCAACGGCTTCAACGAGAACCAGGCGCTCTTCGCCTCCGGCAAGTGCGGCATGTGGATCGACGCCACGTCCGGCGCGGGCCGCGTCTACGACCCGAAGCAGAGCCAGGTTGCGGACAAGATCGCCTTCACGGCTTCGCCCGTGACCGACAAGGACCCGAAGGCCTCCGGCTGGTTCTGGTCCTGGAATCTCGCCATCCCGACCTCGACCAAGCAGGCCGATGCCGCCAAGAAGTTCGTCGCCTGGGCCACGTCCAAGGACTACGTGAAGATGGTTGGCGACAGCGAGGGCTGGGTCGCCGCCCCTCCCGGCACGCGCCTCTCCACCTATGACAACCCGAACTACCAGAAGGCCGCGCCCTTCGCGCCGACCGTGCTGAAGGCGATCGAGACCACGGATCCGAAGCACCCGACCGTGAACCCGGTGCCCTATACCGGCGTGCAGTTCGTGGCGATCCCCGAGTTCCAGGCGATCGGCACCAACGTCGGCCAGGACATCGCGGCCGCCCTCGCCGGCCAGGATACGGCGCAGGCGGCCTTGAAGAAGGCCGATGCCTCGACCGAGCGCACGATGAAGCAAGCCGGCTACCCCAAGTAGCCGCACGCTTTTTCCAAGCTGGAGCGAATTCGCCGGAGGCGAAAGCGCTCCCGAGCGCCGACGGGGTCTCGGCCCCGCCGGCGGCATTGCCGAACAAGATCGACATCCCTCGGGGGGAGGCTTGTGATGACGACATCAGCCGTGACGCGCGAAATCGCCATACCCGACAAGGCGCGCCGCTCGAAGCGCGGCGTCGACACCCGACCGCTCGTCTGGCCCAGCATCGCGGCCTTGCTGGTGTGGATGATCGTCCCGCTGGTCCTGACCCTTTATTTCTCGTTCCGAAACTACAATCTGACTGACCCGACCATCACCGGATGGGCAGGCCTGTCGAACTACACCTACCTCCTGACTGACGACAGCTTCATCACGTCGATCATCAATACGGTGCTGCTGGTCGGCGGCGTGCTGATCGCCACCATCGTGTTCGGCACCTTGTTCGCGGTGCTGTTCGACCAGGAATTCTATGGCCAGGGTGTGTCCCGTCTGTTCGTGATTGCCCCCTTCTTCGTCATGCCGACGGTTGCGGCGCTCGTGTGGAAGAATCTTCTGATGGATCCGGTGAACGGGCTGTTCGCCTATTTCGCGCGGGCGCTCGGCCTGAACGCCATCACCTGGTTCACCGACTTCCCGCTGTTTTCGATCGGTATCATCGTGGCCTGGCAATGGGTGCCCTTCGCGACGCTGATCCTGCTGACCGCCATGCAGTCGCTCGACCGCGAGCAGATCGAGGCGGCTCGCATGGACGGCGCCAAGGCCGTCGCGCGGTTCCGCCACATCATATTGCCGCACCTGGCCCGGCCCATCACCGTCGTCGTGATGATCGAGACCATCTTCCTGCTCGGCATCTTCGCCGAGATCCTGGTGACGACCAACGGCGGTCCTGGCGATGCCAGCACCAACCTCGTCTATCTCGTCTACAAGACGGCACTGCTGCAGTTCGACATTGGTGGCGGCTCGGCGGGTGGCATCGTGGCGATCGTGCTGGCCAACATCGTCGCCATCTTCCTCGTGCGTACCGTCGCCCGCAACCTCGACAGCTGAGACACCGCCATGAAAGTCAAGGAGCGCAACAAGATCATCATGACGGTCCTCGGTTGGGGCGCGGCCTTCGTGGTTTTCTTTCCGATCTTGTGGATGATTATAACGTCTTTCAAGACCGAGATCGACGCTATCCGGCCGTCCCTCATCTTTAGGCCGACGCTGGAAAATTTCGCGGCCGTCAACGAGCGGGTGAACTATTTCGGCGCGGTGATCAACAGTGTGGTGGAATCATTGGGTGCCACGATCATCTGTCTGGGATTTGCGATGCCAGCCGCCTATGCGATGGCCTTCTATCCCGGACGGAAGACCAAGGATCTGCTGATGTGGATGATGTCCACGAAGATGATGCCGGCCGTGGGCGTGCTGGTGCCGATCTACATCATCTTCCAGAAAGTCGGGCTCCTCGACACTTGGACAGGCATCATCATCATGTATACATTGATGAATCTGCCGATCGTGGTGTGGATGCTCTATTCGTTCTTTCGCGAGGTGCCGAAGGAGATTCTCGAAGCATCCCGCATGGACGGCGCGACGCCCATGCAACAGATGAGGCTTCTCCTGCTGCCCCTGTCGCTGCCCGGCGTCATGTCGACGGGCCTGCTCTCGATCATTCTTTGTTGGAACGAGGCCTTCTGGAGCATCAATCTGACGACAGCGAAGGCGGCTCCCCTCACGCAACTCATCTCGACGTTTTCGAGCCCCGAAGGGCTGTTCTGGGCTAAGCTGTCGGCGGCCTCGATGCTCGCCATCGCCCCGATCCTGGTGTTCGGCTGGCTGACGCAACGCCAACTCGTCCGCGGCCTGACGTTCGGCGCGGTCAAATAGGGTAGGAACTCATGGCAACGGTCGCATTAAAGGACATCCGCAAGAGCTACGGACCGGTCAACATCATCCAGGGCGTGGATCTGGCCATCCAAGATCGGGAATTCGTCGTCTTCGTCGGGCCCTCCGGTTGCGGGAAATCCACGCTGCTGCGGATGATCGCCGGGCTCGAGGAGATCACCGGCGGCGAGCTCAAGATCGACGGGGCCCTGGTCAACGACGTGCCACCCGACGCCCGCGGCCTCGCCATGGTGTTCCAGTCCTACGCGCTCTACCCGCATATGACGGTCGCCGACAACATGGCCTTCGCGCTGCGGCTCGCCAAGGTGCCGAAGACGGAGCGCGACGCCAAGGTGATGGCGGCGGCCAAGATCCTGCAGCTCGAGAAGCTGCTCGACCGCAAGCCCGGGCAACTGTCCGGCGGCCAGCGCCAGCGCGTCGCCATCGGCCGGGCCATCGTGCGCCAGCCCAAGGTGTTCCTGTTCGACGAGCCGCTGTCGAACCTCGACGCCGCGCTCCGCGTGCAGATGCGCATCGAGATCGCGCGGCTGCATGCCGAGCTCAACGCCACGATGATCTATGTCACGCACGACCAGATCGAGGCCATGACCATGGCCGACCGCATCGTGGTGCTCAGGGCCGGCATCATCGAGCAGGTCGGCACGCCCCTCGAGCTCTACCATTACCCGGCCAATACCTTCGTGGCGGGCTTCATCGGCTCGCCCAAGATGAACCTGACGTCGTGCAAGGTGAAGAGCGCGAGCCAGCCCGGCGTCACCGTGGAACTGCCGGGCGGCGGCCCGGTCACCGTGCCGGTCATGTCGTCGAATGTCGCGCCGGGCTCGGCGGCGACCATCGGCCTTCGCCCCGAGATCCTGTCGATCGCCGCCGATGGTCCGCTCGGCGGCAAGGTGGCGGTGGTCGAGCAGCTCGGCGGCGAGACGCTCGTCTACGTCGATGTCGGCCAAGGCCACCTGGTGACGGTGAAAACGGCAGGCAGCGCGCCGGCGACCGTCGGCCAGGTCGTCAGGTTGCAGATCGACGCGGCTGAGGCACGGCTGTTCGACAAGGACGGGCTGGCGATGCAGCCCCAGCAGCGACGCAGCTATACGTCCAACGAGAAGAAGATCCACTGACCATGTATCTCGACCTTTTCCGCCTCGCCGGCAAGACGGCCGTCGTGACGGGAGGCGGCGGGGCCATCGGCCTCGCCACCTGCCACGCGCTCGGTGAAGCCGGAGCCCGCGTGGTCGTCGCCGACCGGGTTAGCGATGCCGCCCGCCAGGCGCAGCGGGAGCTTCAGGGCGCGGGCATCGAGGCCGACATGGTCGAGCTCGACGTCACCCGCCCGTCCGATGTCCGTGCCGCCGCCGAGACGCTCAACCGCAAGCATGGCGCCGTCGACATCCTCGTCGCCAATGCGGGTATCGCCCGCTCGGGCACGCCGAGCGAACATGTCGAGGACGAGCAGTGGCTCAACGTCGTCGATGTCAATCTCAACGGCGTCTTCTGGTGCTGTCGAGACTTCGGCAAGTTCATGCTCGAGCGTGGCCATGGCAGCATCGTGACCGTCGGCTCGATGTCGGGGGTCATCGCCAACAAGCCGCAGGCGCAAACCGACTACAATGCCTCGAAGGCCGCGGTGCATCACCTGACGAAGTCGCTCGCCGCCGAGTGGGGTGCGCGCGGCGTGCGGATCAACTCGGTCGCACCGACCTATATCGAGACGCCGATGACCAAATCCGGCGCGGCGGAGCCGGGCTGGCTCGACACCTGGCTGGCGATGACGCCGATGCACCGCATGGGCCAGCCGCGCGAGATCGCCTCGGTGATCCTGTTCCTGGCCTCCGAGGCCGCGAGCCTGCTGACAGGCGCGGTGGTGCTGGCGGACGGCGGCTACACCTGCTGGTAGCTGGCGCGGGCGATCGATCGCCGACGTCCGGCGCCGCGCCGAACTGCTCGCATTAGGGCTGGAGCCGTTCGGCAACGCCCGACGATGCTCTAACCCGGCGTCACGGTCTGCAGCGGACAGGGCGCCCGGTCGTGCCGGCCGTCCGCGTGGTCGCTCAGCACGATGCGCTGTGCGTCATGCTTTCGGGAGGCGGCCTGGCCGGTGGTCGAAGCCGTGACGGCGAGGAACGCCGCGGCGAAAAGGCAGATCGTGTCGCTGGTCAAGCGGCGGATGCGGGGCATGGTTCGGTCCTCGGATGGCTGGACGTCAGCCCCGACGCTGCGAGGCCGATCCGGTCAAGCCACCCGAAGGCGCGAGGCTTGCCGTGTCACGTCCCTCACATCGCCTGTCGATTGCGGCATGAGCGCGGCATCGCCCCGGAATGCCGCGCGATGCAGGGTTGCCCGCGACGCGGATCGATCAACGATAGTGGTGACCCCGGTGATGATAATGATGGCGATACCGCGGATAGGCACGATAGCCCCGTCGCGGCACGCCGAGCACGCCCCGGACCCCGCCGACCGCGCCGCCGACGACGCCTCCCACGATGCCGCCGACGGGTCCGGCGGCCCGGCGGCCTTGCGCCGCCCCATGCTCGGCGCCCCTGACGATGCCTTGCGCCTGAGCGCCGATGGGCAGGACGAGCAGCACGGCAAAACCCGCGGCGGCGATACGATTGAGTGTCAAGTTGGAGCTCCAAGGACAGAACGTCCAAGGGCAACGCCCGGAACCGCCATCGGTTCACCCCCGGCTGGCCTGCGGCTCACGGCGATCCTCGCGCAGGGCTCAGCCGGCGAGCCGCAGGCTCTCCGGGCTTTCGTCGCCGTTGCGGGCCATGATGGCGGACGGGATCGCCGCGCCCGCGCAGGGACGGCCGAGAAGGTAGCCCTGCGCCTGCGTGCATCCCGAGGCGCGCAGGACATCCATCTGGGTCTGCGTCTCGACGCCCTCGGCCGTCGTCTTCAGCCCGAGGCTCGACGCCATGGCGGTGATGGCCCGCACGATGACCCGCGCTTCCTCCTGGGTGCCGAGATCGCGCACGAAGCTGCGGTCGATCTTGACCTTGTCGAACGGGAAGGCGCGCAGATAGCTCAGGGACGAATAGCCGGTGCCGAAATCGTCGAGCGCCACGCGGATGCCGCGCTCGCGCAGCCGCCGCAGATGGTCGAGCGCCAGCGGCGTCGCGTCGAGGAACAGCGATTCCGTGATCTCGATCTCGAGCCGCTCGGGCGCGAGGCCGCTCATCTCGAGAGCCGAGTCGATCACGGCGAGCAGTCCCGGGTCGCGCAATTGCAGCGGCGAGAAATTCACCGCGACCCGCACCGCGCCCGGCCAGCTTTCGGCCGCCACGCAAGCTTTCTTCAGGGCCCAGGCGCCGATCTCGACGATCAGGCCCGCGCCCTCCGCCAGAGGGATGAAGTCGGAGGGCGAGATGCTGCCACGCTCGGGATCGGTCCAGCGCAGCAGGGCTTCGACCACCTCGACCCGCTCCGTCTCGAGGTCGATGATCGGCTGATAGGCGAGGTCGAGGTGCTGGCGGGCCATGGCGCGACGCAGGTCCGCCAGCAAGGCATGGCGGGCGGCGCCACGGTCGAGCATGGCGGCGTCGAAGACGCGCCAGTGCCCGCGTCCCTCCGCCTTGGCGAGATAGAGAGCCATATCGGCCCGCTTGAGGATATCGGCCGGCCGGTCGCCGTCGCGCGGCGAACACGCGATGCCCACGCTGGCGCCGATGTTGATCTCGACGTCCTGCAGCATGACGGGAGCGCCGAGCCGCGTGAGGATCCGTTCGGCCAGGTCCTCGGCGCTGCCCTCCCGACCGAGCTTGAGCACGACGAACTCGTCGCCTCCGAGGCGGGCCACGATATCGCCCGGCCCGATGCAGGCGCTGAGCCGTGCCGCGACGGTGCGCAGCAGATCGTCGCCCGCCTGATGCCCGTGCGTGTCGTTGACGCCCTTGAAGCCATCGAGATCCAGGAAGATCAGCGCGAAGGGCCTCGCTTCGGCGCAAATCGCCGCAAGCTGTTCCTGCAGCAGCACGCGGTTCGGCAGGTCGGTGAGACCGTCGTGCCGGGCCATATGGGCGATGCGCTCCTCCGACTGGCGCGCCACCGTCACGTCGGAAGCAATTCCCCGGTAGCCGGTGAAGACGCCGTTCGGGTCGAAGACTGGTTTCCCGCTGATCCTCACCCATCTCGCCTCCGCGGCGATCGGCAGCACCAGGTCGCGGAACGACCTGAGGCTCGCCATCGCCGCCGCCAGCTTGAGGAAGTCGTCGCGCGCGGGCCCGGGCTGAGCAGCCCCGGCCGTCATCCAGGTCCGCAGGTTGAGGCCGTGAAAGAAGGGACGGCCCTGTTGCGGCTCATCCTCGTGGGCTGGCAGGGAGACCTGGTCTCCCCGCAGGTCCGTCTGCCACATGATGTCGCGCGAATTTTCCTCGAAGTCATGCAGCAGGATGCCGATGATCTCGTTCTTGGCGAGAATGTTCCCTTCGCTCTGGATGAAGCGGCGGTAGAGGGCGTTGAGGTATACGCAGCCGACGGCCATGAAGACCGCATAGGCGGCGAGGAGAACCGGGAGTTGCGGCTGCGCGCCGCCGAAGCGGATCGCGCTGGTCAGCACCACGCCGGCACCGGCCAGCAGGGTGTAGCCGACCGCACCGACAAGGAGCGGCGACAGGACGAGCCCGGCCGAGATGGCGATGCCGGCCTGGTAGGCCAGGATGACGTCGTGCCAGTAGCCATGCACCTGCGAGAAGACGGAGAATTGAACGAAGACGACGGCGCCGGCATAGAAGCAGGTCAGTGCCTGGCCCCAATGCGCATCCGTCGGACTGCCCCGCCCGTAGGCCTTCAGCACCAGAAGACCGTAGCGGACCAGCAATCCGGCGAGCACGACCTGGGTAGCGTCCACGATGAGCAGCGACGACAGCGTCACCAGCGAAGCAAACTGATAGTTGACCACAAGGCCATTCAGCGGCAGCACCCCAAGGCCGATGGTAAAGACCCGGGCGATCGTCGTTTCCGAAAGCCTTGCGTGCGTGTCGGACGGTCGGCCCGCAAGCAAGTTCCCCAATGCACGCCGCATTATCGCGCCTTCTAGACCGAGTTGTCTGGCGATACTAGCGTTATAGAGCTTTCAGGCTTCCCAACATTGATAGTTAATGGACCGCGTGATGCCGCGCAGCTGCGCCAATCAGAAGAGTTCGAGGGCGGAGGAGAGGTCGTCGGCGGCAATCCGATCGCGGCCATCGCGCTTGGCGCGATAGAGAGCTTCGTCGGCCCGGGCGACGAGCGCCTTGGCGGTGAGATCCGAACCCGCTCCGGCCGCGATGCCGATGCTCAGGCTGACATGCGGTTTCACCGACGAGGCCGCATGCGGCAGCCCCAGCGCCGCCACGGCGCAACGGATCCGCTCCGCCACCGCCTCGGCCGCCTCCAGATCGGTCTCAGGCAGGATGACCGCGAATTCCTCGCCACCGTAACGGGCCGACACGTCGCGGTGCGAGCGCAGCATTTGCTCCATCGCGGCGGCGATCGCCGCGAGGCAGTCGTCGCCCTTCTGATGGCCATAGCAGTCGTTGTAGGCTTTGAAGCAGTCGACATCCATCATCAGGAGGGACAGGGTCGAGCCCGTGCTCGCCGCGCGTCCAATCTCGGCCGAGAGCGCCTGGTCGAACCGGCGGCGGTTGGACAATCCCGTCAGGCCGTCCTTGGCGGCCAGATCCTCGAGAAGAATCTGCGTTTCCTTCTGAGCCGTGATGTCCCTGACCGTCTCGATCACGGCGATGAGATCGCCCGTCTCGCCATAGATGGGCCCGGCGTCGATCGCAACATAGAGACGGTGGCCCAGCGCCGGCATCACGCACCAGGCCTCCGCGCATGCCCCGAAGTCACTCAGGCCGACACTCTCCCAATTGCCGCTATGCCGGATCGCCTCGTAATCGCCGGTGGCGACATAATCGGCGAGGCAAGGGCGTCGTTCGGCGTAAAAGGCCTTCCAATGATCGGAGGTGTGGATCATCTCCCCGGCCGTCACGCCCGTCAGCCGTTCGCAGGCCCGGTTCCAGATGATGACGCGATGGTCCTTGTCGATCACGAAGGTCGGCACGACGAGATGTTCCATCAGCCGGATGGAGAACATCCGATCTGCATCTGCAGGGCCGCGGGCGGTGGAGCTCGTCTTTTGACGCACGGTCGTCTCATCTCGCCGATCCTGACGGAACGGCTTAACCGACGCCGGTTAAGGCCCGGTTGAGAGCAGCGAACACGCGGAACTCTCAAAACCGAGAGTTGCAGAGCGAGGCGCGATCACGATCCGCGACGGATCGGCTCGCGGGTTCGGCGTTCCAAGCGACCGCCGACCGCGCCGGCCTTGCGCGGCCGGCGTCCCGGCGCGATCGAACAGCATCATTGTCCCGTCACGGCCAGAGCAGGCACCGGCGGTTCAGGACCCCGGAACGCTACCGCTGCGATCGAAGGACCGTCCGCTCAGCACGCGCCCCAATGGAGGAAACGATGTCCATAGGTCGTCCGGCAAAAGATGCGCGGCCGACTATAACGGGGACGGTACCCGCCCCCGCAGCTTCCCCAATGCAGGAAACGACCCGTGTATCTATTGTAGCAGAACAGGCGCGTCTGCTCGATGGGCGACGCCGATTTCTGAAGGTCGAGAAGCGGTGCGGCGCTGATCGGTCCCGCCCACGACGCACTCGCGCCGATGATGAGCATCGCTCCGGCGGTCGCAAAGGTCGTGATGGATTTGAACATTGTATTCCTCCCTTAATATATTTGCCTTGGATGCTTAGCTTGAGCCGGCTCTTCCGCCTGAAACGCTTCGGCTGGCCTGATACAAAAATTTAACAATTCCCAATGATGATTTATATCTTGAGATTCAGGACTTAATTCGAAATAAATGCGCAAGCCAAATATTAATTTAGTCGCCTATTCTTATTTTTGCTCGTTTGAGCATTGGATAATCACAGGTTCGATTTCAATACACCGGCAGGCATATAGTCACGAAAATTGGAATAAAAAGACAAAATCAAACACATCGGCGGCGCCCCGCCATATGGTCACGTCGATGGCGCAATGCTGCCACAAACTGCCCGCGTTGGCAACCTGCGTCATAGCGCCGACGAGAGCCGAACCGCCCGAACCGCAGGCCGACCCGTCACGCCACGGGCCCATCGCCCCGGCGCTGCATCGACGCCGTCGTCTCGGACTCGAGCCCGCGCAGGAACTGCCCGATCCGGCGACTGGCTTCGGCGAGCTCGACCTCGCCGGTGGTGAACGACACGCGCACGAAGCCCTGGGCCGAACTGCCGAAGGCGGAGGCGTCGAGCACCGCGACGCCCGTGGCGCGATAGAGCGCCCAGGCGAAATCGAGCGAGCTGAGACCGGTCGCCCTTATGTCGAGCAGGACGAACATGCCGGCATCCGGCAGCACCACACGGACGCCCGGGCAAGACGCCAGATGGCCGGCCAGGAGGTCGCGCCGGCGGCGATAGGTGTAGCGCATCGCGGCGGTGATCTCGTCATAGTGCCTCAAGGCCTCGAGGGCACCTTCCTGGATGAAACCGGGCAAGCCGTAGAACATGGTGAGCGCCAGCCGTTCGAGATGGACGACGAGCACCTCCGGACCGATGACCCAGCCGAGACGCCATCCCGTCATGGCATGGGATTTCGACAGGGACCCGACCGTCACGCTGCGCTCGGTCATGCCGGGCAGCGCGCCGATGCTGACATGCTCGCCCTCGAAGACCAGCGCCTCGTAGGTCTCGTCCGCCAGCACGGCGAGGTCGTGCTCGCACGCCACCGCGGCGATCTCGCCGAGCTCGGCGCGGGTCAGGGCCTTGCCGGTCGGGTTCGACGGCGTGGCGAAGGCGATGGCCCGGGTGCGCGGCGTGACGGCCCGGCGCAGCGCCGCGGGATCGAGGGCGAATTGCTGGCCGGTCAGCCTGACCGGCACGATCCTGGCGCCGGCCGCCTCGAACGTCGCCTCGTAGGTCACATACATGGGTTCGAGCACGATCACCTCGTCGCCCGGTTCGAACAGGCAGAGCGAGGACGCGAAGAGGCCGTTCTGCGCGCCCGCCACCACCATGACATTCTCCGGCGTGAGCGCGCGTCCGGAGCGGCGCCTCTGCAGCGCCGCGATGGCCTCGCGCAGCTCGGGGCGGCCGGGAATGTCGGTATAATGGGTGTCGCCGCTCTCGAGCGCCGCAATGGCGCGGCGCACGATCGGGTCCGGCGTGGCGAAATCCGGATCGCCGATCGAGAGCACGATCACATCCTCGCCGCGCCGCTTCGCCGCATGCGCCTCGTGATGGATGTCCCATGCCGCGACGCCCGGGCTATGGACCCGTTCGACCAGGGAAGAGAACCGCATGCTTTGCTCCCGGCAGGATCGCGACGCCGCGTTCGCGGCGAGCCGCCCCGCGCCAGCACCATAGAGCGATTCGCCGCCCGTTCCGACCCGCCATGACGCGTGCCGCGGGATCGGTTATAGTCAGGTCATGCCGACGACGCTGCTGAAACAGCCTGCCATGTCTCCCGAAGAGTACCTCGACTGGCATCAGCGCCAGGATGAGCGCTACGAATATGTCGACGGCGCGCCGCAGCTCAAGCACGTGCGCTGGGACGGCCCGCGCATGATGGTCGGCGCGACGCAAGCGCATATGCTGCTGAGCTTCAACGTCGCCAAGGAACTGGATCGGCAACTGCGCGACGGTCGATGTCGCGCCGTCGTCGCCGACGGCAAGGTGGTCACCCCGCGCGGCAATTATCGCTATCCGGATGTGGCGGTCGATTGCGGCCCGTTCTCGGCCACATCGACGGTGCTGGCGGAGCCCAACCTCGTGGTCGAGATCTGGTCGAAGAGCACGCGCTGGATCGACCTCACTCGCAAGCTCGACGACTACCGCAGCATGGCCACTGTCCAGGCTGTGCTGTTCCTGTCGCAGGAGACCTGCAGCGGCCAGCTCTGGACGCGCGGCGAGCCTTGGGACCTGGCGGAACTCGACGGGCGCGAGGCCGAGGCCGCGATCCCCTCGCTCGGCTTGACGCTGCCCTTCGCGACGATCTACCAGGGCCTCGACGTCGGCTGACCGGAGGCCTGGACTTGATGACGGACCTCCCCGGCGAGGCGCGCCTCGCCGAGCTCTTCGCCTCGCTCGGCCTAAGTCCACAGCGCGTCGACCATCCGCCCGTCCACACGGTCGAGGAGGCGCGGGAGCATTGGCGCGACCTGCCGGGCGCCCATACCAAGAACTTCTTCCTCAAGGACAACAAGGGCGGCGCGCTGCACCTCGTGACGCTGGGCGCCGAGACCCGCATCGACATGAAGGCCCTGGCGCCGCTGCTCGGCGCGAAAAAGCTGTCCTTCGCAGGTGCCGACCTGCTCGACGAGGTTCTCGGCACGAAGCCCGGCGCCGTCAGCCCGCTGAGCCTCGTCAACGACAAGGATCATCGCGTCGTCTTCGCGGTCGAGCGCGCCCTGACGGAGGCGCCCCGGCTCACCTGCCACCCGTTGCGCAACACCGCGACGGTGTCGCTGCCCTGGTCCGACCTCGCCAGGCTGCTCGACGCGATCGGCGTCGTCCCCCGCATCTTCGATGTTCCGGCGGGCTTCGCGTAGCCGGCGAGGGTTCGCCCGTTACCTGCCGAGGCTCTCCACCAGTTCCGCCCGGATCCAAGTGTCGAAGGCCTTGACCTTGGCCGGTTTCGGTTCGCCCGGCGGCGTGACCAGCCAGTAGGCCAGCCCGTTCGAGATCGGCGCCGGAAGGGGCGACACGAGCCGTGCGTTGCGCATCGCATAGCCTGCCAGCGTCGGCCAGGCGATCATCACGCCCTGGCCGCCGATCGCGGCATCGAGGCACAGCGCGGCGTCGGAGAAGGTCGGCCCCGGCCCGAGGATCGTCTCCTCGGCGCCATAGGCCGCGAGCCAGCTCCGCCAGACCGAGGGCGAGCCGTGGTCGCGGATGATCGGCAGACGGCGCAGGTCCTCGAGCGTCCTGAACGCGGGCGCGAGCGCCGGGCTGCAGACCGGGAACAGATGCTGGTCGATCAGGTGTTCGGCCCGCAGGTTCGGCCAGCGGCCCGCGCCGACCCGCACGCCCACGTCGACGTCGGAGGTGGCGAAATCGACGAGCCCCACCGAGGCATCGATCCGGATCTGCAGATCGGGCCGCGCATCGTGGAACCCCTTCAGCCGCGGCACCAGCCATTTGGCGGCGAAGACGGGCGCGACCGTCACCGTGAGGACGTCGTCGCGCCGGGTTTCTGCGAGCGCCAACGCCCGAGAGATTTCGGCGAAGCCCTTGAACAGGCCGACAAGCAGCCGCTCTCCCGTCGGCGTGGGCGCGAGACCCTTGGGTCCGCGCAGGAAGATGGCTCGTCCCAGACGGCGCTCGGCATTCTGCACCTGCTGGCTCACCGCGCCGGTCGTCACGCCGAGTTCTTCGGCCGCCTTGGCCAAGGACCCGAGGCGGCCCGCCGCCTCGACGGCGCGAAGCGCTCCGAGGTGATATCGCAGGAGGTTGTCCATATAGTTTTTCTAAAGGCCTTCGACAAAGAACTCCATTTCTTTCGTCGGCCGAAACATCCGACGCTGCGCCGCCGGGTCACGGCAGCAGGGGAAGGACATGCGCGGATCCCGCATCATCACGGCATTGCGTGAGAGCCGAGCCTATTGGGCCGGGAACGGAGCTCCGGCGGAGCCGGATCCGATCGACCATCCTTCTCTCGAGGCGATGAGCCTGCGCGATCTGGCGGACCTGCCGCTCGAGCCGCCAGCCATGGCGGAGACGAGCCAGCAAGGCAGCGCGAGCCTGTGCCTTCGGCCGGTCCGTGCCACGCTCACGCGGCGACCGGGATGCCTCGCAATTCGCGCCCGTCATGGCCATCGATCGCCACGTCCAGCATGAGGTTCGGCGCCACCTCGCCGAGCCGCACGGCGGTGAAATCCTCGCTCCGGCCGCGGCCGCCGCGTTCGGTCAGGACGCGCAGCTTGCGTCCGACCTGCCGATCGAGATGGCTCGCCAGCCTCGCTTCACCAAGGGACCGCAGCCGGCTTGCCCGCTCCTTGACGACCTCGCCCGGCACCGCGGGCATGCGCGCCGCCGGCGTCCCGGTCCGCGGCGAGAACGGGAAGGCGTGGAGATGGGTGAGCTCGCACGCGTGGACGAGATCGAGGGTTTCAGCGAAATGCGCCTCCGTCTCGGTGGGGAAGCCGACGATGAGGTCGGCACCGAAGACGAGGCCCGGCCGCGCCGCCCTGAGCTCGCTGCAAAAGCGGATCGCGTCGCCGCGCCCGTGGCGCCGCTTCATGCGCTTCAGGATCAGGTCGGCGCCCGATTGCAGCGACAGGTGCAGATGCGGCATGAGGCGAGGTTGCGAGCCGATCGCTTCGATCAGCTCCGGATCGGCCTCGATGCAGTCGAGCGAGGAGAGGCGCAGCCGCTCCAGCTCCGGCACGGCGCGGAGCAGCCGCCCGACGACGCCGCCGAGGCGCAGGCCTCCCGCCTCGTAGGAGGTGATGTCGACGCCGGTCAGCACGATCTCGCGCGTCCCCGCCGCGACGCGAGCCCGCACGGTCTCGATGATCTGCTCCAGGGGCACTGAGCGCGAGGCGCCGCGGCCGAACGGGATGATGCAGAAGGTGCAGCGGTGGTCGCAGCCGTTCTGGATCTCGACGAAGCCGCGCGTATGGAAGCCCGGCGGGTCGCCCGCCAGCGGCTGAAGGACGGTCGAGGTGCCGGCGCGCGCCCAGCTTTCCGGCGCGGTCTTGCGGGCATTGGGAACGAGGCGCGACACCTCCGGCATCGACCGGAACCGCTCGGGCTCCGTCTCGGCCGCGCAGCCGGTGACGACGATCTCGGCCGCGGGATGCCGGCGCCGCGCGGCGCGGATCGCCTGCCGCCCCTGCCGGCTCGCTTCGGCCGTGACGGTGCAGGTGTTGACGATGACGAGGGCCTCGTGGCCGGCGGCACGGGCGGCGCGAGCCATCGTCTCGGATTCGACGCCGTTGAGCCGGCAGCCGAAGTTCACCACCTCGACGCCGGTCACGCGGCGAGATCCGCCAAGTCCAGCAGGCCGCGCTCCTCGAGCTCGACCGGGCCGGTCATCAGCACGTGATCGTCCGCGCGCCAGGTGATGACGAGGTCGCCGCCGCGCTGCGACACGGTCGCCCGGCGCCCGGTGAGGCCTCGCCGCGCCGCGGCGACCAGGGTCGCGCAGGCCGCCGAGCCGCAGGCGAGCGTCGCCCCCGCGCCCCGCTCCCAGGTCCGCAACCGGATGTGGTCGCGGCTCGCGACCTCGGCGAAGGAGATGTTGGCGCGATCCGGGAACATCGCGTCATGTTCGAGCCGGCCGCCGTATCCTTCGAGGTCGATGGCGCGCGCGTCCGGCACGAAGAAGACGGCGTGCGGATTGCCCATGCCGAGCACCGACGGGCGCGGCAGGCCGAGCTCTGGAAGGACGGCACCGAGATCGGCGGCATCGGGGTCGACCGCGTGGCCGAGTGGCAGGGCGCGCCAGTCGAAGCCGGGCGCGCCCATGTCGACCGTGAAGCGCGCCTCCGCGTCGCGTCGGCAGGACACTTCGGTTCCCTCGATGTCGAGGGCCAGGTCTTCGCGCGTAGCGCCCTCCAGCATCATCCAGGCGACGCAGCGGGTGCCGTTGCCGCAGGCTCCGGCGCGCGACCCGTCCCGGTTGAAGATCCGCACCTCGGCGTCGACGCCCGCTCGCGTGGCATCGCCGATCACCATCATCTGGTCGAAGTCCAGGCGTCCCTCGCCGATGCGGCGCGCCGCGTCGCCGGTCATGGCGTGAGGGCGGCCGCGCTCGTCGACGACGAGGATGGAATTGCCGGCGCCGTTCATCTTGGCGAAGGGAAGGGAGATCATAGCCTGTATTTAAGCCACCGAGGCGTCGAGCGATACCCCGGTGCGGAACAAGGGGCGCGACGGTGAGCGACGAC
The DNA here is from genome assembly GCA_036276175.1 of Lichenihabitans sp. Classification (GTDB taxonomy): domain Bacteria; phylum Pseudomonadota; class Alphaproteobacteria; order Rhizobiales; family Beijerinckiaceae; genus Lichenihabitans. Next base: position 3,916 of record DATBEH010000122.1, on the reverse strand, counting down.
ATCCGGTTGCGACGGGCGGGACCGATGGATGCGCCCGCCATCCGTGCCCTGACACGCGAGGCTTACGCGAAATGGGTCCCGCTGATCGGCCGCGAGCCGAAGCCGATGATGGCGGATTACGTCGCGGCGTTGCGCGAGCACCGGTTCGATCTGCTCTATCGCGGGGACCGGCTCGCCGCGCTGATCGAGACGATCCGCAAGTCCGATCACCTGCTGATCGAGAACGTGGCGGTCCTGCCCGCCTTGCAGGGACGGGGTCTCGGACGCAGGCACATGGCGCATGCCGAAGAGCTGGCCGTCACGGCCGGCCTGAACCAGATCAGGCTCTATACCAACGCGCGCTTCACGGACAACGTGCGGCTCTACGAGCGTCTCGACTACCGGGTCGATCGGGAGGAAGATTTCAAGGGCGGCCGCGTGGTCCACATGAGCAAGCCGATCCGATAGGCCGCGGCACGTCGTCCAGGCCGGCAGGTCGGAATAGCCATTGAACTCTCATGATGCGGTTCGATAAAGGTTGATCTGCGAGTCCGCTCGCCGAACGTCCGCCCGGGCGATCACTGAAGGGAAACCGTGATGGGTGTGAATCGAGTGATGCGCCGCCTGGCGCTCGTTTCGGCCTTGCTCGGCGGCATCGGGCTCGTGCAGGTGGTCTCGCCGCCCCCGGTCTCGGCACAGACGACGCCGCCGGCCGCACCAGCGCCGGCCGCCCCCGCAACGCCGTCAGCCCCCGCAACGCCGGCGGCGCCTGCTCCGTCGACGCCAGCGGCCCCACCCGCCCCGGCCGCACAGACTCCCGCTCCCGCTCCGGCCGCTCCGGCTACTCCCCCGGCCGCGCAAGCTCCCGCTCCGACGGCTCCTCCGGCCGCGCAGGCCCCCGCTCCGGCCGACAAACCCGACGCGGACAAGAGCCCACCCGACACGTCGATCAGCCAGACGATCGACCTGCAGCCCCGCCCCGTGGTCGAGCTCAGCGGGCAAGCGACCTGGGACGAGGGCTTCAAGGTCCTCAACGATTCCTTCACCAAGCTCAACGAGAGCCTCGCGAAGCTCAACATGCGCCCGACCGGGAACGCGACGGCGCTGTTCACCGAGACCGACGACGCGGGCTTCAAGTTCACCGCCATGGTGCCGGTCGAGAAAGCGCCGGACGGCAAGCCGGACCTGCCGGCGGACGTGAGCTTCGGCATGTCGCCCGGCGGCAAGGTGATGAAGTTCCAGCACCGCAGCGCGTATGAGGATATCGATTCGACCTACGAGGCCATCACGGCCTACCTGGACGAGAAGGGCCTAGAGGCGAAGAACATGTTCGCGGAGGAATATCTCAACCGCACCAAGTCGCCCGACGACCCGTCGCTCGAAGTGGACATCCTCGTCTTCCTGAAGTGATCCTCGGCCCTCGGCACCCATCGCGAGGCCGTCGCCACGCCGGGCGGATCGCCGCGAGCACCCTGGCTGCGGCAGCCCTGGCGCTCGCAGGCTGCGCGGTCTTGCCACAGATCGGGACGCCGAAAGGCCCGGTCGCGGTCCTACCGGTCGACCAAGGGCAGGCGCGGGCGATGATCTCGGCCTATCGCGCGGCGCATGGCCGGGGCGAGGTCTCCCTCGATCCCGTGCTGCAACGGGTGGCGCAGCACCAGGCCGACGCGATGGCGCGCGCCGACGAGTTGAGCCACACGGTGGCCGGCGCCCTGCCGCAGCGGCTTGCCGGCGAAGGCGCCGACCGGCGTGCCGCCATCGAGAATGTCTCGGCCGGCTATGGCAGCCTCGCGGCGGCCCTGGGCGGCTGGCGACGCTCGCCCGCCCACAATGCCAACCTCCTGTTCGGGCCGGTGCGCCGCATGGGCATCGCGGCGGCCACCGCCCCCCGCACCCGCTTCAAGACCTTCTGGTCGCTGGTGATGACGAACTGAACGCGGCGCGGCACCGGGCCGGCCTCAGCGGCCGTAGGCATCCTCGAAGCGAACGATGTCGTCCTCGCCCGTATAGCTGCCGACCTGCACCTCGATGAGTTCCAGCGGCATCTTTCCCGGGTTGGCGAGGCGATGGACCGAGCCGATGGGCAGATAGGCCGCTTCGTTCTCGTGGCGGAGCAGGACCTGGTCATCCACCGTGACCTCGGCCGTGCCGCGCACCACGACCCAATGTTCGGCGCGATGGAAATGCTTTTGCAGCGACAGGCGATGCCCGGGCTTGACCATGATCCGCTTGACCTGGAAGCGGGTGCCCGCATCGATCCGCTGGTACCAGCCCCAAGGCCGATACACCCGCAGATGCTCCTCGGTCTCGCGGCGGCTTTTCTGCTTGAGCGTCGTCACCAGGGTCCTGATCTCGTCCCCCCGCGCGCGCGACGTCACGAGGACGGCATCCGGCGTCGCCACGACGACGGCATCCTCAAGCCCGACGACCGCCGTCAGCAGGGCGTCGCTGTGGATCAGGCTGTTGCGCGTCTCGACCGCCTCGACGTTGCCGCGCAGCACGTTGCCCGAGGCATCGCGCGGTGACGCCTCCCAGATCGCGCCCCAGGTGCCGATATCGGACCACCCAAAGGACACCGGCAGGACGCCGGCTCTCCCGGTCCACTCCATGACCGCATAGTCGATCGAGATCTTCGGCGCGGCCGCGAAGGCGGTCGCGTCGAGCCGGATGAAGTCGAGGTCGACGGTCGAGGCGTCGAGCGCCGCCTGGGCGGCCGCCAGCACCTTGGGGGCATGGGCCTTCAGTTCGTCCAGCATCGCATCGGCGCGGAACAGGAAATTGCCGCTATTCCAGAGGTAGCCGTCCGCGATGTAGCGCGCCGCGGCGGCCAAGTCCGGCTTCTCGACGAAACGCTCCACCCGCGCCGCCTGCGGCCCCGGGATGGGGGCGCCGGGCTGGATGTAGCCGTAGCCCGTGGCCGGCGCCGTCGGGCGAATGCCGAGCGTCATGATGTAGCCGTCGCGAGCGGCGCCCACGGCATCGCGGCAGGCTCCGGCGAAGGCCTCCGCGTCGCCGATCAGATGATCGGCCGCAAGCACGAGGACGATCGTCCCGGGGCCGCGCCGCGCCGCGAGACAGGCCGCGACGGCGACGGCCGGTGCCGAATCCCGCCGGCTCGGCTCGAGGACGATCTCGGCCGCGACCCCTATGGCCTGCAATTGCTCCGCCACGATGAAGCGGACATCGCTCGAGGCGAGGATGACCGGCCGTTCGAAGGCACCATCGCTGACGCGCCGCACCGTCGCCTGGAAGCTCGACAGGTCGCCGAGAAGCGGAATGAACTGCTTCGGCATGCTTTCACGGGAGGCGGGCCAAAGCCGCGTTCCCGAACCGCCGCATAGAATCACCGGGACGATGGCGTCCGGACTCCCGCGCCGGCGCAGGCCCGCTTCGGTTTCGGCTTCGGCGGAACTCTGTGTTTCGGGCATGCGGGGGAGTCCCGGCGTCAATTCTCGCCAGGCGGCAGCGCGGCGAGCGCTTTTTGCGCATTCGAGCAAGTCTCGTTTACCGCGCGGACTTAAGAATGCCAGCCGTGGTACGAGTGGAGTCGCGTATGCTCAAGCCGAAAATATGGTTGCGACGGACCGCCGTCGACGGAACCAAGCACAATACCGTGGTCAGGGTTCGCTACACCAGCGAGACCGAACCCTATCGGCAGGCCCGGATCGTCGCGTCGCAATTGCGCGTTCTGGCGGTCAACACGGATGGACGGCCGGCGGTCGCCGGCTCCTTCGATGCCGAGTTCATGGAGCGCGGCATGCGGTTCCGCTTCACCAGCGCCGTCAAGCGCGAGGAATTCAAGGGTCGTGTGCAGAACTACCTGTCGCGGACGGTGACCAAGCGCCTAGTGTTCTCGGCCTAGGCTTCGAAGGAGGCAACCGGCTCGACCGGCAGCCTCGATCTGGCTCCTCGTAAATTGATTGAACACACCCGATCC
>DATBEH010000121.1:0-4169 GCA_036276175.1 Lichenihabitans sp. | reverse complement strand
CGGCCCACGGGCGGGTCCGCCGTCGCCGACGGCCGGGTTCGCCGTCATTTCCTCTTGGGGGCGATTTCCTTGAGCAGGCTCATGAAGTCGAGATGCACCAGCGCCCGGGCCCGGTCGAGGAGCATCGGGATGGGGTTGGTCGGTTCCGCGGCGCGGTAGAAGCTCGACACCTCGACGAGAAGCGCCAGGGCATCGGCGCGGCTCGGCGCCGCGACGCCGGGCACCGTCTCGGCAACCTCGCCCGGCGTCTCGTCCTTGGCCGAAAAGACCTCGAAGCGCTCCAACGCCAGGGCGACCGGCTGGTCGGCGCCGATCAGGATCTCCGCCTTGGCGACAGCCTCCGGAACCATGATCCGCATCACGTCGAGAAAGCCCTTGCCGACCAGCTGCTCGGCCTGACGGACCAGCAGCAGGGCGGGGGTGGAGGGCTCGTTGGCCTGGAAATACGCGGCGGCGGCCGCAAGCGCGGCCATGGCGCTCGCCGCGGACACGACGTTTTGCAGGCGCACCGCGGCGGCCGTCGAGGCCGTGGTGATCACCGCGGCGGCGTCATCCGGCGGCGCGCTCGTTGCAGGCGGCGCCAGGGCCGATGGGTCGCGCCGCACGATCGCCTTGTCGAGAAAAGCGCCGATCTTGTCCGTCAGCGGCGCCAGCCGCTCGAAGCTCGGGGCGTCGTCGAAGCCGACGTTGCCGATCCAGGTCGACTTGATCCGGTCGAGGGCTGTGGCCAGGCGACGGATCCCGTCGCGCTTGCCGACCAGCGCGGGCATCTCGATCTCCGCCAGCGCCTGCTCGATCGCCGCGGCGTCCGGCGTCTCCTCGCCGTCGCGCCTTTTCGCCTCGCCGGCAGCGATCATCTGGCTGCGATAGCTGATCGTCCCGGCCCGCCTGCTCTCGGCGAGCGGCGCATGCTGGAACGGCAGGATGACGCTCGGGAGATCGTCGAGCGTCAGCAGCACGGCGCCGCGCAAGCTCGCGTCGCCGTCCACGACCATGGGGTGCACGTCAGCCCATCGCTCGGTGACGAGGCTCGCGATCAGGTCGACGCAATCGATGAACGCGGCCGCGTCGCGGTTCAGAACGCAGAGCTTGGCCGTCAGGGTGAGCAGGCGAAGGTCCCGCGTCCGCTCCAGAATATTGCCGATCGCCGTGATCTCGGCATCGAAATCGATCGAGCTTCGCGCGAAGGCGAAGAAGGATTCCGGCAGCAGGCCTTCGACGCGGGCCAAGAGGTTCATGAAAACCGGATCGCCCGCCAGCTCGAGGTCGGGACCGCAAGGGGATTCGGCCGAAACCGGCCGTCGCAAGGCGTCGAGATCGATCACGGCGCTGGCCTGCTCCTGACGCACCTGGACCGTTTTGGGCGCGGGCGGGGCCCAAGGTCCGAGCCTCTTCCATGCCGCGCGCCGAACCGCTTCGCAAGGCCGATCTTGCGGCTCGCCAAGCCTTCGATGCAGGCCTTCGATGCCAAGCCCTCGCCAAGCCCTCGACGCCGCGAGGGCACTCCTGTAGCCTTGCCGGCCACCGGTTAAGTTCTGGCTCAAGGTACAATGGCCGCGCGCACGCAACGCAACCGCATCGCCCGCCTGACCACGCCGCTCGGGCCGGACGTGCTCGTTCTGACGCGGTTCGAGGCGTCGGAAGGCCTGAGCGAGCTGTTCGAGATCCGTGTCACGGCCGTGGGCGGGACCGCCTCCGTCGACATGAAGTCGGTCGTCGGGACCGCCTGCGGCGTGACGATCGACAATTACGGCGGCAAGCGTCATTTCCACGGTATCGCCGCCGAGGTGCGATGGCAGGGCGACGAGGACGAGGAGAAGCAATATTCGCTGGTGCTCAGGCCGATGCTCTGGCTGCTGACGCAATCCTCCGATTGCAAGATCTTCAAGAACCATACCGTGCCGGACATCCTCAAGGCCGTGTTCGCCAAGCATGAGCTAAGCGATTATAGCCTAAGTCTCTCAAATTCATATAATCCGATTGAATATTGTGTTCAGTATAATGAGACAGATTTCGATTTCGTCGCGCGGTTACTGGAACAGAACGGCATATACTACTATTTTAAGTTCGGCGAGGACGCGCATACGCTGGTGCTGACCGATTCGAAGGCCGGGCATGCCGCCGACGATACGAAGATCGGCTATAGCGCCGGGACGGAAGGATCGCCGCTCGAGGCGCAGCACTTCCATCGCTTCTCGGGCGAGCGCAGGTTACGCACCGGCAAGGTCGTGCTTGGAGAATACGACTTTCTGCAGTCGGCAGCCGCGCTGAACGGCGAGGACAGCAAGGACAGCGGCTATCCCTTCGGCGGCCTGGAGGTGTTCCACTATCCGGGCAAGTATCCGCGGTCGGGGACACTCGATCTCAAGAAGCGGGCCGACGGCACGATGCTCGCGCAGGTGAGCCTTGGGGCGCAGCAGGCCCTCGACCAGCGCCGCTACGCCGAGGGCGACGCCGTCGGCCTCTTCCCGGGACATAAGTTCACCTTCGAGGATCACCCCGAGGCGGGCGATTACGTCGTCGTCAGGGCGCGTCATCGCCTCAGCCAGGAAGCCTATACGTCCGGCGAGGGCGGGGCCGCGGGCGAATTCTACGCCGGCGACTACGAGCTGCAGCCCGACGACCGCGACTTCCGGGCGCCCTTGACGACGCCGCGGCCCCTCGTCCGCGGCCCGCAGACCGCCACGGTGGTCGGCAAGGACGGGGAGGAGATCGACGTCGACAAATACGGCCGCGTCCTCCTGCAGTTCCAATGGGACCGGGCGTCTCCGCCGGAGCAGTCGCGGCGCGTCAGGGTGGCCCAGGTCTGGGCGGGAGCCGGCTGGGGCGGGCAGGTCATTCCGCGCATCGGCCAGGAGGTGGTCGTCGAGTTCCTGGACGGCGACCCGGACCGGCCGCTCGTCGTCGGGGCCGTCTACAACGACCGCACGCCGCTGCCCTATCCGCTCCCCGGCAACGAGACCGTGGCGGGACTGAAGAGCAATTCCTCGAAGGGCGGCGGCGGCTACAACGAGCTCATGTTCGACGACAAGAAGTCGAGCGAACTCGTCCGGATGCAGGCGCAGCGCGATCTGCAGGCCACCATCTTGAACAGCGAGACGCGGACCATCGGCCAGAGCTTCGAGAAGGCGGCGAAAGGCGACCCGTCGCGGACGACCGTCCTGAAAAAGGGCGACGACGCGCTGACGGTCGAACAGGGCAATCTCAAGGTCACCGTCTCTCAGGGCGATCATCTCACCACGGTGTCGACCGGCAAGCAGGAAACCGTGGTCAGCGCCGGCGATCACGTGACGACCGTCTCGAAGGGCAACCAGACGAACACGGTCAGCCTGGGCAACCAGACGGTCGAGATCGAAGCCGGCAACCAGAAGATCACGGTCGGCCAGAGCATCTCGATGCAGGCGGATCTCAAGATCGAGCTCAAGGTCGGCGGAACCACCCTGACGCTCGACGCCTCGGGCGTGACCGTCAAGGCACCGATGGTGCAAATCCAGGCGGATGCAATGCTCAAAGCCGAGGCCCCGATGGCTCAGGTCAACGCCGACGGCGTGCTGATGCTCAAGGGCGGGATTACGATGATCAACTGAGGATGCATGTCGCGGCTCCGTTTCACCACCGCCCACGAGGTGCTGGATACCTTCCCCCAGGCCCGCGCGGACATCGGGCGCGAGGTTCCGGATGCGGAACCGCTCGCCTGCCTCGACGCGCTCGCGGCGGCCGACGCCGGGGGCGCGGCGGTGGCCTTTTGCGCCTATCTGCTGCCCCGGCGCGAAGCGGTCTGGTGGGCCTGCCGCGCGCTGCGGCTGCTGCTGCCGATGCCGACGCGCAACGACGACGCGGCGCTCAAGGCCGCCGAAGCCTGGGCGGTGGCTCCCGACGACGCGCGGCGCCGCGCCGCGCTCGACCTCGCGCTCGCCTCCGACCTCGCCTCGCCCTGGCCATGGCCGGCGCTTTCGGCGGGCTGGGCCGGCGGCAGCATGTCGCCGGGCGAGCACGCCGTGGCGGTGCCCCCGCACCTGACCGCCAAGGCGGTGCGCGCCGCCTTGCTGCTGGGTCTGGCCCAGGTCCCGCCGAAATCGCGCGGCGAAAAGGCCCGGCAGTGCCTGGCGATCGGCCGCCGCCTGGCGACCGGGGAGGAGGCGGTCCCGCCCGGGCAGCGGCGGTGAAGC
>DATBEH010000120.1:0-19474 GCA_036276175.1 Lichenihabitans sp. | reverse complement strand
CCCGCTGCGCTGCACGGCGAACAGCGTGATCAGGACCGCCACCGTGATCGGCAGCACGTAGGGCTGCAGCGACGCCTCGGCGACGCCGAGACCTTCGACGGCGGAGAGCACCGAGATGGCGGGCGTGATGATGGCGTCGCCGGAGAACAGCGCCGCCCCGGTGACGCCGAGAAGGAAGACCGCCCCGGCCCGGCGGCCGAGCGCCTTCTGCGCCAGCGCCATCAGCGAGAGCGTGCCGCCCTCGCCCTTGTTGTCGGCGCGCATCAGAAAAAGGACGTATTTGACCGTCACGGTGAAGATCAAGGCGTAGACGAGCAGCGAGACGATACCGACGACCTCCTGGGTCGTCACCTTGGCCTCGCCGCCGTGCGCGAGGGCGGTCTTGAGCGCGTAGAGCGGGCTCGTGCCGATATCGCCGAAGACCACGCCGACGGAGCCGAGCGTCAGGGCGAAGAATCCCCCCGACGTGTGCCGAGGGCCGGCGTGCGGCGGCGCGGCTTGGCCATGGCCGCCCGGATCGACCGGCGCGGCGCCATCGCGACTCAAGGCGGCAGCCGGCGCTCCACCTACGGGTTCCTGCGACATCACTGGGCCTTCGACGGCGGTACTCGAACGGACTTCGGCGGCGGTGCCGCGGGCCTGCAGATACTCCTTTCCGAGGTCGGCGAGAAGGGGGCGCGCCACATGCCGGGGCCGCGTTTTCGCGGGGCCGGGCGCGCCGCTCACGTGGTTCTCGCCTCCGAGGTCGTGATAGAGGGCGGCGGATGATCGATCTCTCCGCTCCCCTCCCGGTGGACGCCGTGCTGCCCGCCCTCCGGGACGTCCTCTCCCAGAATCCCATGGCGGTGCTCGTCGCGCCCCCCGGCGCCGGAAAGACGACGCGGGTACCGCTGGCGCTGCTCGACGACGCCTGGATGGGGACGGGCAAGCTCATCCTGCTCGAGCCGCGGCGGCTTGCCGCGCGCGCCGCCGCCGAGCGCATGGCGGCAAGCCTCGACGAGCGCCTGGGGGACCGGGTGGGCCTCAGGGCGCGCTTCGATACCGTTGTCTCCAGCCGCACCCGTATCGAGGTCGTCACCGAGGGCGTCTTCACCCGGATGGCGCTCGACGACCCGTCGCTCGACGGTGTCGCGGCGGTAATCTTCGACGAATACCATGAACGCTCGCTCGATGCGGACCTCGGCCTCGCGCTGGCGCTCGACATCGCCGGCGCCCTGCGCCCGGAGCTGCGACTTCTCGTCATGTCCGCGACGCTCGACGGCGCCCGTGTCGCCATGCTGCTCGACGGCGCGCCGGTGATCGAGGCGCATGGTCGCGCCTTTCCGGTCGAGACGCGCTACATCGGCCGCGATCCCGGCCGACGCATCGAGGAGGCCGTGGCGAACGCCGTCACCACAGCGCTGCGGGCGGAGCCGGGCTCCGTCCTCGCCTTCCTGCCGGGCCAGGCCGAGATCGCCCGCACGGCCGCCCTGCTGACCGAGCGCCTCAAGCCCGGCGAGGCCGAGATCGCGCCGCTCTACGGCGCGCTCGATCGCGCCGCCCAGGATCGCGCGGTGCGCCCCTCGCCGGACGGCGCGCGGAAGGTCGTGCTCGCCACCTCGATCGCCGAGAGCGCCCTGACCATCGAAGGCGTGCGTGTCGTCGTCGATTCGGGGCTTGCCCGCGTGCCCCGCTTCGAGCCGGACCTCGGCCTGACGCGGCTCGAGACCGTGCGCGCCTCGCGAGCCTCGGCGGACCAGCGGCGCGGCCGCGCCGGGCGCACCGGGCCGGGTGTCTGCTATCGCCTGTGGGAGGAGGCCGCGACGGGTGCGCTGCCGGCCTTCTCTCGTCCCGAGATCCTCGACGCGGACCTGTCCGGCCTCATGCTCGACCTGGCTCTCTGGGGCACGCGCGATCCCTCGGCGCTGCGCTGGCTCGACCCGCCGCCCGTGCCGGCCGTCGCCGAGGCGAGGCTGCTGCTCGAAGGGCTCGGCGCGCTCGACCGCGAGGGTGGCATCACGTCCGAGGGCCGGGCCATTGCGGCGTTGGCAGCGCCGCCGCGCATCGCCCGCATGGTGATCGAGGCCGCGCGGCGCGGCGCCGGCCGGCTCGGCGGCGAGGTGGCGGCGCTTCTCGTCGAGCACGGCCTCGGTGGCACCGCGGTCGATCTCGGCACGCGGATCGAGCGCTGGCGGCGTGATCGCGGGCCGCGGGCCGAGGCCGCGCGGGGACTGGCCAAGACCTTCAGCCGGCAGGCGCGAGCGGCCGGATCCGACGCCACCGACGACGCGGACCTCTCGCCCGGGCAGGTCCTGGCGCTGGCCTTTCCGGAGCGCATCGCCAAGGCCCGCGGCCGGCGCGGGACATTCCTGCTCGCCAACGGGCGGGCGGCCTCGCTCGACGAGGCCGATCCGCTGGCCGACGCCCCCTTCCTGGCGGTCGGCGAGGTGACCGGCCGGGCGGCCGCGTCGCGCATCCTGCTGGCCGCGCCTCTCGACGGAGCCGAGGTCGAAACCGTCGCCGGTGCGCGGATCGTCGTGCGCGACGAGGTCTCCTTCGACGAGACGCGAGCGGCGCTCGGTGCCCGGCGGATGCGGCGGCTCGGCGCCATTGCGCTCGGCGAGCAGCCGCTGCCCGTGCGGTCGGGCGATGCCGAAGCGCTCGTTCTGGCCCGTGGCATCGCCAGGGTCGGCATCGGGCGCCTGCCCTGGAGCAAGGCGCTGAGCCAATGGCGCGACCGTGTCGCCTTCCTGCGCGCGACCGAAGCCGAGGACTGGCCGGATCTGTCGGACGCGCGTCTCGCCCGCACCGCCGAGGACTGGCTCGCCCCCTATCTGGCCGGCAAGACGGCGCTCTCCGATGTCTCCGCCGACGACCTCGGACAGGCGCTCCACGGGCTGCTGCCCTACGACCTGTCCCGTCGCCTCGAGGCCGAGGCGCCGACCCATTGGCAGGCGCCGACAGGCTCGCGGCTACCGGTCGATTACGCGGCCGAAGGCGGCCCCTCCATCGCGGTCCGGGTGCAGGAACTGTTCGGGCTCGGGCATCATCCGGCGCTCGCCGGAGGCCGCATGCCGCTGACCCTCCATCTGCTGTCGCCGGCGCATCGCCCGATCCAGATCACGCGCGACCTGCCCGGCTTCTGGCGCGGCTCCTGGACGGCCGTGAAATCCGAGATGCGCGGCCGCTATCCGCGCCATCCGTGGCCCGACGACCCCACCGCAGCCACGCCGACCACGCGGGCAAAGCCGCGGGGGTGAAGCTCGGCAATTCACCTGGCAGGCGATGTGAGTTAGGATGGTGCCCCGAACCAACCGCCTGTCTGAACACCCACGATCCTCGTGCCGAGGAGGTCCGACAGGACCGTCTCGAAGCACGGCCAGCCTAGAGCGTCCTTCGACTCGGCCTTCCGACGGCCGCGTAGACGCGCCAGCGCAAGGCCGGCTCAAGATGAGGAGGATGGAGTTTTCAAACGTCCTCTGATGAGGTGAGATGCCGATGTTCGCCGATGCGTCGTCCGAGGCCGTGCCGATCCATGTCCTCGCCAGGAAAGGTTGGGCCGACCAGGCGGCCCGCATCGCCGGCGAGGCCCTGGGATTCGCACGCGCCTGCGGTTTCGAGGCCAAGCCCGGCCAGCATTGCCTGCTGCCGGGGCCTAGCGGCGGCCTCGGCGCGGTCCTGTTCGGTATCCACGAGCCCGGCGCGCGCAGCTACGATCCATTCCTGCCCGGCAAGCTCGCGACCTTGCTCCCGCCCGGCACCTATGCCTTCGTGCAGGACACGCCCGATGTCGACCTTGCGGCCTTGTCGTGGCTTCTCTCCGGCTATCGCTTCACCCGCTTCAAGGCCGTCAAGACCGAGCCGGCCACGCTGCGCGCCCCATCCTCGGCGGACGCCGCCCGTCTCGAGCGGATCGCCCACGGCATCTGTCTCGCGCGCGACCTCGTCAACCGGCCGGCCAACGATCTCGGCCCGGACGCGCTGGAGCAAGCGGCGATCGAGCTGGCGCAGCGCCATGGGGCCGTCAGCCGCACCATAAAGGGAGAGAAGCTCGCGCGCGACTTCCCGCTGATCCACGCGGTCGGCCAGGCGGCCCACGAGGCGCCCCGCCTCGTCGAGCTCACCTTCGGGCCGAAGAGCGCCCCCAAGGTCACGCTGGTCGGCAAGGGCGTGACCTTCGACACCGGCGGCCTCGACCTCAAGCCCGCCTCGGCCATGGCGCTGATGAAGAAGGACATGGCCGGCGCCGCCACCGCCATGGCGCTCGCCGACATGGTCATGGACGCGAAGCTCGGGCTCAACCTGCGCGTGCTGCTGCCGATCGTCGAGAATGCCGTATCGGCGCCGGCCTTCCGGCCCGGCGACATCTACCGGAGCCGCAAGGGGCTCACGGTCGAGATCGGCAACACGGATGCCGAAGGCCGGCTGATCCTGGCCGACGCGCTGGCCCTGGCCGTCGAGGACAAGCCCGACCTCCTGATCGACTTCTCGACCCTGACCGGCGCGGCCCGCGTGGCGCTCGGCCCCGACCTGCCGGCCTTCTTCACCGACGACGAGGATCTGGCGGATTCGCTCGCGCGGCTCGGCCGGCGCAGCCACGATCCCGTCTGGCGGCTGCCGCTCTGGCCGGGCTACGAGCCGCTCCTCGACGGCAAGGCCGCCGACCTCACCAATGCACCCGACAGTCCCTTCGCGGGGGCCATCACGGCGGCGCTGTTCCTGCAGAAGTTCGTCGAGCCCGGGACGGCCTGGGTGCATTTCGATCTCTACGGCTGGAACCCGAGCGCCAAGCCCGGCCGGCCGGAGGGCGGCGAGGCGCCGACCGCGCGGCTGCTCTACGACCTGCTCTGCGAAAGGGCCGCGTCATGACCGAGCCCGTCACGATGCAGGTGGTGGCGGCGACGACCGCCCTGCGCCGCGAGCCGCAGTCCGACGCTCCGCTCGACACCGAGGCGCTCCATGGCGAGCGCGTCACCGTCTTCGAGGAGCGCGAAGGCTGGGTCCGGGCCAGGCTCGAGAGCGACGGCTACGAGGGCTTCCTGGCGAGCCAGGACCTTCGCCCGGCCCGCGCGGAAGCCCCGACTCATCGGGTCGCGGCGCTGCGTTCCTTCGTCTTCCCCGGCCCGAACATCAAGCTGCCGCCGCTGACGGCGCTGCCCTTCGGCGCCAGGATCGTGGCGCGCGAGATCCGCGGCGATTTTCTGCGGATCGACGAAGGCTTCCTCTGGGCGCGCCATCTGGCTGACGCGGCAACGATCGAGCCTGACGTCGTCGGCATCGCCGAGCGCTTCCTGGGCGTGCCCTACCTCTGGGGCGGCAAGACCGCGCTCGGCATCGATTGCTCGGGACTGGTGCAGCTCTCGCTCGCCGCTGCCGGCCGCAAGGCGCCGCGCGACAGCGGCCCGCAGGAGCGTGCGCTCGGCATGCCGCTCGCAGAGGGCGCGCCGTTGCGTCGTGGCGACCTCGCCTTCTGGCGCGGCCACGTCGGCCTCATGCGCGATGCCGACACGCTGCTCCATGCCAACGGCCATGCCATGGCGGTCACGTCCGAGCCGTTTGCCGAGGCCCGGACCCGGATCGTCGCCGCGGGTGCCGGAGACGTGACGAGCGTGCGCAGGGTGTGATCCACCCCGTCTGATGTCCGTCCGCGGGGATGGCGCGCCGGGACTTCCTCTTGGGCCCGAGTTGAGGCAGGCTCTCGTTCACGCGGGAGGAGCCATGTTCATCGGCATCGATATCGGCACGACATCCGTCAAATCCGTCCTGGCGGAGGCCGGCGGCCATGTCGCCGCGACCGCGACCTTCCCGCTCGCCGTCGCGCGGCCCCGCCCGGGATGGTCCGAGCAGGACCCGGACGCCTGGTGGGCGGCGGTCTGCGAGACGCTCGATGCCCTGCGGGCGGCGGAACCCGCGCTCATGGCCGGCGTCCGCGCCATCGGCCTGTCGGGGCAGCAGCACGGCGCGACCCTGCTCGACGCGAAGGATACGGTGCTGCGCCCGGCGATCCTGTGGAACGACGGCCGCGCGTCGGCCGAATGCGCCGAATTCGAAGCCGCCTGCCCGCGGGCCCGCGAGATCACCGGCAACATCACCATGGCCGGCTTCACCGCGCCGAAGCTGCTCTGGGTCCGCAAGCACGAGCCCGAGATCTTCGAGCGGATCCGGCGCGTGCTGCTGCCGAAGGATTACGTACGGCTGCGGCTCACCGGCGAGGCCGTGTCGGACATGTCGGACGCCTCGGGCACCGCCTGGCTCGACGTCGCCAGGCGCGACTGGTCCGACGCCCTGCTGACCGCCACCCATCTCGACCGGTCCCACATGCCGCGTCTCGTCGAGGGCTCGGCGCCGAGCGGGCGGATCGTCGAGGCGCTGCGAGCCCGCTGGGGGTTCGACAGGAGCCCCGTCGTGGCGGGCGGCGGCGGCGACAATGCCGCCTCCGCCTGCGGCATCGGGGCGGTGACGCCGGGCTCGGCCTTCCTGTCGCTCGGCACGTCGGGCGTGCTGTTCGTCTCCAACGACCGGTTCCTCCCCAACACGGAGGGCGCCGTGCATGCCTTCTGCCACGCCGTCCCCGAGACATGGCACCAGATGGGCGTCATCCTGTCGGCGACGGACAGCCTCAACTGGCTGGCACGGCTCCTCGACGAGACGGCGATCTCGCTGGCCAACGCGCTCGGCGACGCGGTCGAGCGCCCGTCGCCGGTGCTTTTCCTGCCGTACCTGTCCGGCGAGCGCACGCCGCATAACGATGCCGGCGCGCGCGGCGGCTTCGTCGGCCTCGATCAGACGAGCGACCGGAAGGCCATGACGCAGGCGGTGCTCGAAGGTGTGGCCTTCGCGTTCCGCGACTGCCAGCGCGTGCTCGCCGATGCGGGCACCGATTTCCCGCGCGCCTTCGCGGTCGGTGGCGGTGCCAATTCGGCCGTCTGGCTCGCCATCATGGCGAGCGTTCTCGACCGCCCGCTCGATCTCTCGGCGGAAGCCGATGTCGGCGCCGCCTTCGGCGCGGCGCGGCTCGCCATGGCGGCGGAGACGGGCGCCGACCCGGTCTCGCTCATGCCGAAGCCGCGCGTCGAGCGGACGGTCGAGCCCGATCGTCACCTCGTCTCGGCCTATGCCGAGCGCTACGCGCGCTACCGCGCGCTCTATCCCCTGAGCCAGGGGGCGCGACCATGACGCGCTCCGAGATCAATCGCCTGATCGAGCAGGCCGAGGCGAGCTTCCTCGGCCGCGGCCTGGCGCTGCCGCCGTGGGCCTCTTGGGGGCCGGCGGAGTGGCGCGCCCGGCCCGAGGAGGCGCGCTTCTGCGCCGCGCATCAGATGGGCTGGGACATCACCGATTTCGGTTCGGGCCGTTTCGCGGAGCGTGGCCTCGTGCTGCTCTGCACCCGCAACGGCATCGGCGGGCGGGCGGGCGAGCGCACCTACGCGGAAAAGCTGATGATCGTGGGCGAAGCGCAGGAAACGCCCTTCCACTGCCATCGGATCAAGACGGAGGACATCATCAATCGCGGCGGCGGCGTGCTGATCGTCGAGGTGATGCGCGCCGAGGCGCCGGATGCGCCGGTGCGCGTGTTGATCGACAGCAGGACCCGGGAGGTCGGGCCGCGCGCGCCGATCCGCCTGTCGCCGGGCGAGAGCATCACGCTGGTCCCGGGCCAGATGCATCGATTCTACGGCGAGCCGGGGCGCGGCGCGGTCGTGGCCGGCGAGGTCAGCCAGGTCAACGACGATCTTACCGACAACATCTTCCTGGAGCCGCTCGGCCGCTTCGCCACGATCGAGGAGGACGAGCCGGCCCACCGCCCGCTCTGGTCGGAACTGGCGAGCCTGCAGGGTGGCTGAACAAGGCGCGTCGGCGCGCGGCGCGTGCCACGAACCAAGAGGGCGGCTTGCGACTTGATTAGGCCTGGAAGCCCTGGACGGGCCGGCCTTGCCACGGAGGATCAGCTTGCTCTTTCCCTATCCGGTCGTCGTCTGCGACGTCGGCGGCACCAATTGTCGGGTCGCCATCCAGGAGCAGCCCGGCGGGCCGCTGCGCGGCTTCCCGCATCTCCTGACCGGCGATTTTCCCGGGCTCGGCGAGGCCATCCTGGCCGCTACGGCGGGAGAGAAAGTGCAGCCACGCTCGGTCATCGCCTGTGGGGCCGGCCCGGTCGAGGGCCGTCGCCTGAAGCTCACCAATGCGCCTTGGGTCCTCGACGGCCCGCAGATGGCCGGCATGCTGGGACTCGACAACGGCCTGCTGCTCAACGACTTCGAGGCGCAGGCGCTGTCCCTGCCGGCGATCCAGCCGAGCTGGGTGCGCATCATCGGCCCGGACCTGCGGACCGACGCCGGGCCACGGGCGATCCTGGGTCCCGGCACGGGTCTCGGCATCGCGTGCCTGGTCGAGAGCGGTGGTCGTCTCGTGGCGCTCGCCAGCGAGGCCTGCCACATCGGCTTCGCGCCCGAGACCGCGGATGAGGCGGCCTTCTGGCCGCATCTCGACCGCGCCCACGGCCGCATCACCACCGAAAGCGTGCTCTCGGGGACCGGCCTCGAGCGGCTGCACCGTGCCCGGCTGGCCGCCAAGGGCGCCCCATCGTCGCCGAGCGTGACCGCCGCCGATATCGTCACGACGGCCCTGTCGAGCCGCGACAGCGAGGCGGCGGCCTCGGTCGCCGCCTATTGGACCCTCATCGGGCGCTTCGCCGGGGATATCGCCATCACCTTCAAATCGACCGGCGGCGTGACGCTCGCCGGCGGCATCCTGCCGCGCATCGTGGACCTCGTGAACGTGGCTGCCTTCCGCGCCGCCTTCGAGGCCAAGGCGCCGGTCGCGGCCCTGGCGCGCCTCATCCCGACGCGGCTGATCGTCAGGACCGATTCGGTCCTCGGCGGCATGGCGGCCATCGCGGCCGAGCCGGGCCGCTACGCGATCGACTACGACAGCCGCCAATGGCGGCACTGACGCCGGGTTGCGTCAGGCGGCGTTCGAGGTCTGAAGCTGGGTCAGCACCCCGAACAGGGCCGGGGCGTCGCGCGTGGCCCTGAGCCTCGACACGATCCGCGGGTCCCGCAGGATGCGCGCGATGCGGGCCAGGGCCTTGAGGTGATCGGCGCCGGCCGTTTCGGGCGCCACCAGCAGGAACAGCAGATCGACCGGGGCGCCGTCGAGGGCCTCGAACTCGATCGGCTTCTCGAGCCTCGCGAAGACGCCGAAGATCCGCGAACAGGAGGTGAGCTTGCCATGCGGGATGGCGATGCCGTTGCCGACCCCGGTGGACCCCAGCCGTTCCCGCTGCAGCACCGCATCGAAGATCTCCCGGGCTTGGAGACCGGACACCGTGCCGGCGCGCTCGCTGATCTCGTGCAGGGCCGCCTTCTTGGTGTTCACCCGGAGCGCCGGCAGAATCGCGCCTTCCGTGATGAGATCGCTCAGCGGCATGGGAATCATCGGTCCTGGGGCTCGCACGGGTCCGGTCGCAATTAGCGTGCCACCCGCGGCGGGGCGCGGAAGGGCGCTGCGGAACGCAAGGGGTGCATCGGTCAGGCCCGCTTCGCCGGTCTGTCCGCCGTGCCGGCCGGATCGATCCAGCCGATGTGCCCGTCCGCCCGGCGGTAGACCACGTTCACCTCCTCCGTCGTCGAATGACGGAAGACCAGCAACGGCGCGCCCGACATGTCGAGCTCGAGCACGGCCGCGGAAACCGAGAGATCGCGCAAGCGGGACTTGCTCTCCGCCACCACGATCGGACTGAAATCGGGCGCGATCTCCTCCGCGTCCGGCGCTTCGATTATATAATTGGCCACGATGGCCACCGGCGCGCCATCGCTGTGCTGGGTCCCGCCTGCGCCATGCCGGTCCTTGAAGCGCCGCTTGTGACGGCGGAGACGCGTCTCGACCCGATCGGCGGCCTGGTCGAAACTCGCATAAGGGTCATGCGCCCGCCCCTCCGTCTGGACCGTCACGCCATTGGCCAGATGGACAAACATGTCGGCCCTGAATCCCGATCCTTCCGGCTCCAGCGTGACGTGGCCTGCGGGTTCGGTATCGAAGTATTTGCCGATGATGGTTGCGATCCTGGCTCGCGCATGGTCCTGCAACGCGGCACCGATTTCGAGATTCTTGCCCGATACACGAAAAGACATGAACCCGCCTCTTGGCATTGTGGCGAAAGCGGCATGGCCGCAGCGTTAGAAGCCTTGCCTGGGGAAGTCAAATAGAGGCGGATACCCCTCCCGAGCAGGGGTCGGAGCGACGATTGGGGCCGACGGCGCCTGTTTTTTTGGCGACGCGGCGCGGCCGATGGCATGCCGCCACAGTGATCGCTTGCGTCCGCTGCCGCCGCATCCTACTTGCCTGAAGACGACGCCCAAGGCGTCGAAGTCTATGGCCCGGGCCGTGCCGGGTGCGTCCCCGAGGTCTCCAAGTGCCTGTGCCGACGAGTGCCGCGAGCCTGTCCCTGCCGCGCGTGGCGAGCGCCTTCCGAAGCGCCGCCGAAGCCGCGAAACGGTTCCGCGGCGCCACGGCGCCGAACCCGCCGGTCGGCTGCGCGCTGCTCGACGATGCCGGCGACAACCTGGCCATCGCCGCCCACACTCGCGCGGGCCAGCCCCATGCCGAGGCGGCGGCGATCGATTTCTGTCGGCGCAACGGCACCGTCGCGCGCATCGACACGGTCGTGGTCACGCTCGAGCCGTGCAATCACTGGGGTCGCACACCGCCCTGTACCGGGGCGATCCTGGCGACGCCGGCGCGGCACGTGTGGATCGGCGCCGCCGATCCGGACCTCGGGGTGGGCGGGGGCGGGATAAAGCGGCTCCGCGACGCCGGGGTCGACGTGCATCTCCTCGAGGATGGGGACGACGGCGAACTTGGGGCGTGTGGCGACGTCTGCCGGGACCTCATCGCGCCCTTCGCCAAGCAGCGGCTGTCGGGGCGGCCCTGGGTCACGGTCAAGCAGGCGATCGACGAGCAGGGCTCGATGATCCCGCCGCCGGGGCGCAAGACCTTCACGTCCGACGCGGCGCTGACCATCGGCCATCGCCTGCGCAAGCGGGCCGACGCCATCCTGACGGGATCCGGCACGGTGCTCGCCGACGACCCGGTCTTCACGGTGCGGCGCGTCCCCGACCATCCCGGCAAACGGCGGCGGCTCGTGATCCTCGATCGCCGCGGGCGCGTGCCCCGCGCCTACAGGGAGGCGGCCGAACTGCGCGGCTTCGAGGTCGCGATCGCGCGCGACCTCGGCCAGGCCCTCGACGAACTGGGGCGGCAAGGGGTGCTCGAGGTGTTGGTCGAGGCCGGCCCCGCCGTGACCGCCAGCGTGCTCGACGGAGGTCTCTGGGACGAGCATGTGGTACTCCGCAAGTCGGCAGACGGGGAGCCGGACAGGATCGAGGTCGAGATGCGCCAAGGGAACCGGAATCGCCGGTCCTACGCGGCCGCGGCCGATCTCGAACTCTGAGGATGCCGGCATCCATGTCGCGGATCGAGACAGCGGTCGAAGCCTTGGCACGCGGCGGTATCGCGGTCCTGATCGACGAGGCTTTGCCGGCCGCCGGACATCTCATGGTCGCCGCCGACGCAGCCGACCGGGCCACCTGGCGGACCATCGCCCGCCATGGGCGGGGCGCTCCAGCGCTGGTGTTCGGCGCGACGTCGGAGGGGCATGCCGCTCTTCCCGAGAACGCGGACGCGGTGGTGACGCAACAGCCTGCCGAGGGTCTGACCGAAGCGGATCTGGCGGCGCGGCGCGCCGAGGTCGGCCGCGCCGCAGCGGCGGGGCGCATCGAGGCCGGTGGGGCTGGACGCCTGGGCCTCGTGCTCCGGGCGGCGACGCCCCATGGCGTCTTCGGCCGCGCCGCGGCGGACGAAGCGGCGGTCGACGGCCTCGCCCTCGCCGGCCGGGCTCCGGTCGCGGCGATGGTGCCGCTCGCCGTCTCCGGTGGCCTTCTGGCCCGCGACGATGCAGCCGAGAGCTTCGCCCGCGACGAGGGCCTCCCCTGCTTCAGCGTCCAGGACGTCGTGGCTCATCGACTCTGCCACGAGACGATCGTGGAGCACGCGGCCACGGCCCGCCTGCCCTCGGCCTACGCGGAGCGGCCGCTCGAGGTCGAGGCCTTCCGCAGCCTCGTCGACGGCAGCGAGCATCTTGCCATGGTGCATCGGCCGCTCGGCCGCTCGCCGCTGGTGCGGCTTCATTCGGAATGCCTGACCGGGGACGCCTTGGGCTCGCTGCGCTGCGACTGTGGCGACCAGCTGCGTCGAAGCCTGCAACTCGTCGCGGATCACGCGGAGGGCGGCGCCGTGCTCTATCTCCGGGGCCACGAGGGCCGCGGCATCGGCCTCGCCAACAAGATCCGCGCCTACGCGCTGCAGGATCTTGGCCGCGACACGGTCGAGGCCAATGCGGACCTCGGCTTCGACGCCGACCTGCGCGACTACGGGCTCGCGGTACAGGTGCTGCGGCTCCTCGGCATCGATGCGCTGAAGCTCCTGACCAACAATCCGCGCAAGGCCGCGGCACTCGAACGCTACGGCATCGCCGTGCGCGAGAGGGTGCCGCTGCGCATCGGGCCCAACCCCCACAATGCCGCCTACCTCGACACCAAGCGCCGCAAGCTCGACCACGACCTCGCGTCGCGGCCGGCGCAGGATCGGGCTGTCCGCGGCATTGCGACGAAGACCGGGAATTAGCTGCGGCCGGGAGACGACAAGCGCGTCGAGCGCTCTACAATGAGCGGCGGAGCGGGCGCGCGGGCGGCACGCGCTGAAGCTTTGCTTCGATTGGCGCTTGAGGTAGCGTCCGGCGGATTTCATTCGGGGCTGCAGCATGACGGCGCAGGTTCATCAGTTTCCTTGTCTCAGCGACAATTACGGCGTGCTGATCCACGATTCCGGGACCGGCGCGACGGCCGCCATCGACGCGCCGGACAGCGAGACGGTGCTCGGCGCGCTCGAAGCCCAAGGCTGGCGCCTGACCGACATCCTCGTGACCCACCATCACGGCGACCACACGGCCGGCATCGACGGCCTCAAGGAGCGTTTCCCCGAGGTGCGGGTGGTTGCGCCGGCCCTCGAGGCGACCAAGATCGGCCATGTCGACCTCGGTGTCGCGGAAGGCGATGTCGTGGTGGTCGGCAACCTGCAGGCCAAGGTCATCGCTACGCCCGGCCATACCGCCGGCCACATCGTCTACTGGTTCGAGGAAGACGATATCCTCTTCGCCGGCGACACGCTGTTCTCGCTCGGCTGTGGCCGGGTGCTGGAGACGCCGCTTGCCACCATGTGGGAATCGCTCGTCAAGCTCGCCCAGCTGCCGGGTGAGACGCAGGTCTATTGCGGCCACGAATATACGGCCGCCAACGCCAAATTCGCCTTGACGGTCGAGCCCGGCAACGAGGTGCTGACCGAGCGAGCCCAAGAAGTCGCGGATCTGCGCCGCGAGGGGCGTGCCACCCTGCCGACCACGATCGCTCTCGAGCTTGCCGCCAATCCGTTCCTGCGGGCCGAGCAGCCGGAGGTCAAACGTGGCGTCGGCCTGCCCGAGGCCGAGGCGGCGCAGGTCTTCGCCGAGCTGCGCGAGCGCAAGAACCGGTTCTAATCTCCATGACCGGCGGGCCCGCACGGATGACGGCGCGCGCCGTCATCGATCGCCTCGGCCTCAAACCTCATCCCGAAGGCGGTCATTACCGCGAAACCTTCCGCGACGCCGCGACCGATGCCGAGGGCCGCAGCCACTCGACCGCCATCCTGTTCCTGCTCGAGGGCGACGAGGTCTCGGCCTGGCACCGCGTCGATGCGGCGGAGGTCTGGCATCATCACGTCGGGGCGCCGCTGGTGCTGACCGTCTCGCCCGACGGCCATGACGCGGTCGCATCGCGTCTCGGCTCCGAGATCATGGCGGGGCAGATGCCGCAGCTCGTCGTACCGGCCGGCCATTGGCAGACGGCGGCGAGCCTGGGCGCATGGACGCTCTGCGGCTGCACGGTGGCGCCGGGCTTCCGCTTCGAGGGGTTCGAACTCGCGCCGCCGGGCTGGCGCCCGCTGCCGCGGCCGAAGACCGGATAGAGAGGCTCGCGACGCGAGTCGCGAAACATCGGACGGCCCGCTCTCGCCCGCGCATCGCGGCGGAGCGCCGGCCGGCAGTTTGGGGAGCGGGGCGCGCAGATGACCAGCCTGAGGACCGGCGAGGGGCGCGGCAACCGCCCCAGCCTCGACGTGACGGCGCGCGGCGACGTGGACCTGCTCCACGGCAAGGCCGTGGGGCTCATGGGCGTCCTGTTCCTCACCGTCACCGGCGCGGCGCCGATCACGGCCATGCTGCTCAACGTGCCGATCGTCGTCGGCAACGGCGTCGGCCGCGGCGCGGCCGGCGCCTTCCTGGTCGCCACGCTCATCCTGCTCGTCTTCTCGATCGGCTATGCGGCGATGGCCGGCAAGGTCTCGGCCGTCGGCGGCTTCTATTCCTTCATCAGCCACGGCCTCGGCCGCGAGCTCGGCATGGGCATGGGTTTCGCCGCGGTGGTGGCCTATTCGGTCTTCGAGCCGTCGCTCGCCGGCGGCTTCGCCTATTTCGCCAACCTGAAGCTCGCGCAGTTCGGCATCGATGTCCCGTGGCCGTGGCTCGCCCTCGCCATGGTCGTGCTCGTCTCGCTCCTGACTTGTCTCGACGTGACGATCTCGACCGCCGTGCTCGGCGCGGCGCTCGTCGCCGAGGTCGCCATGCTGCTCGTCTTCGACATCGGCGTCTTCGC
Organism: Lichenihabitans sp.; assembly: GCA_036276175.1. Taxonomy (GTDB): domain Bacteria; phylum Pseudomonadota; class Alphaproteobacteria; order Rhizobiales; family Beijerinckiaceae; genus Lichenihabitans. The sequence goes on along the minus strand of DATBEH010000120.1, from coordinate 4,751 downwards.
TCATACCGGCCACGGCGCCGTGGTGACCGCCGCGGCGCTCAACCCGGCCAATGCCTTCATCGGCTATGCGGGCAACCCGTCGGCGAAGCTCGCGGCCGGCGCGGCGGGAATCGGCCTGTTCTTCGCCTTCTGGTCCTGGGTCGGCTTCGAGTCGGCGCCGAACTATGCGGAAGAATCGCGCGATCCCAAGCGCATCGTGCCGCTCTCGCTCTATATTTCGGTGCTGCTGCTCGGCGCGCTCTATACGATCACGGCCTGGGCCGCGACGTCGGGCTATCCGGACACCGATGCCTCGGTGACGGCCGCGACGGCCAATGCCGCCGCCTATTTCTTCACCACGTCCGACAAGCTCATAAGCCCCTGGGCGACGGTCCTGATGAGCTATCTCATCCTGACGGGCTCCTTCGCCTGCGGCATGGCCTTCCACAATACCGCCTCGCGGTATCTCTATTCGCTCGGGCGCGAGGAGATCCTGCCCAAGGCGCTCGGGCGCACGCACAAGCGGTTCAAGACCCCGCATGTCGCCTCCTTCGTCCAGACCGGCGCGAGCATCGTCGTCGTCCTGCTCTTCGCCTATTTCGGTGGGACGAACGACCCGAACACGCAGGCCTACGGCGAGCTCTATGGCCTTATGGCGCTACTCGGGACGATCATCATCCTCGTCGCCCAGGCCGTGGTCTCGATCGCGATCGTCGTCTATTTCCGCCGCGAGCACCCGGGGGACCATCACCGGCTCAAGACCATGGTGGCGCCCGCCCTGGCCTTCGCGTCGCAGGCCGTCGTGGTCTATCTCTGCCTCACCAACATGGATTTCCTCGGCGGCGGCTTCTCCTTCGCCCGCTGGATCCCGTGGATCGACCTCCTCGTGCTGGTGCTCGGCATCGCCGGCGCCTTCCATCTCAAGCGCAGCAGTCCGAGCCGCTACGAGAAGATCGGCCGCATGATCTACGAGGGGTTCCCGGACGGCGGCGACGGCCCGATGCGCGGCGCGGAGACGGCCGGCGCTCTGCGCCGACCGAGTCCTGCCAAAGCGCCATAGAAAACCTCTCCGCGCACCCGCGCCGAATTGTAGCGGGAGCCAATCATCATACTTTTCGCTCCGGCGATCGAGGCATGATGCAACGTTCTGTGGACAGAGGCCGATCGCTAGATCATATTTTAGCTCGGGAACGTGAGACCGGGGCGTGGCCCTGTCGATCGGTTCCCCACCTGCCCGACCGAACGGGCGTCATGCAGCGGCGGGCGAGAGCTTGATGAGGCGATGGCCTGCTGCTCCTGCGGCCCGGAAGCGAATTCCAGGCGCAGGGTACGAGGGGAGGAAAGAATGTTGAGAACCGCATGTGTTGTTCTGTTCGTCGCCATGGCCGGCATGGCCTCGGCGCAGGAGTTCAAGACCGAAGCGCAGCCGCTGTTCGACAATTGCGGCGACCCGTCGCTGGCCAATGCCAGGCAGAACGGGATCACCTTGGGAATTTCTCCCTCTCCGCCCTATTCCTCGCTCGACCCCGGGTCCAACAAGGCCTCGGGCCTCGACGTCGAGATCCATGAAGCCGCGCTGAAGTGGATCGGCATCGACAAGATCCACTACGAGGTCATGCCGTTCGGCCAGCTCATTCCGGCGATGCTGGCCAAGCGCGTCGACGTGATCGCGGCCAATATCCACATCACGCCGGACCGGCTGAAGGCGGTCTCGTTCACCGGCCCCGCGTGGTGGTACGGCCCCGCCATCGTGACGCAGAAAGGGGATCCCGAGAAGATCGCCAGCTTCGATGACCTCAAGGGCAAGAAGGTCGGTGCCATCGCGGGGTCGGCCGCCGACGAATATCTGCGCAAGATCGGCGTCGACGTGACGGCGTTCCAGACCGATGCCGAGGAGTTCTCCGCCATCAGCACGGCGCGGGTTTCGGCCATCGTCGAGGACGACGTCAAGGTGCTCGGCTATATGTCCAGCACCAAGTCCGCGCCGATCGAAATCGTCCCCAACGTCGCCGTCCCCGAGGACCTGATCTTCAAATATGGCTACGGCTATGCGCGCTATGCGCTGCGCAAGGAGGATTGCAGCCTGCGGGCCGCCTACACGCAGGCGCTCGCTGAAATGCGCGGCAACGGACACGTATCGGCGATCCTGAAGAAATACGGGCTGTCGAACCGCAACCTGTTCTTCTTCCCGCTCTGATGCGGCCGTGCGAAGCCGGACGGATCCTGAATGACGCTGTTCGATCCATCGGTCGTCTGGGATTACGGCTGGGTTCTGCTGCACGGCCTGATGGTGACGACGATCCTGACCTTCGTCGTCATCGTGCTGGCCGGGCTCTTCGCCATTCCGCTGGCCGTGGCCCGCATGTCGAAGCAGCGTGCGCTGCGTTGGTCCGCCGATTTCTTCGTCGAGGTGATCCGCGCGACGCCGCTGATCCTGCAGCTCGTCTATATCTACTATGTGCTCCCCAGCATCGGCATCCGCCTGGAGCCATTCACGGCCGCCATCGTCGGGCTGACAATCAACTACTCCGCCTATATGAGCGAGGTGTACCGCACCGGCCTCGTCGCCGTACCCCAGGGCCAGCATGAGGCGGCCTTGAGCCTCGGGCTCGGGGCCTGGGTCAAGTTCCGCAAGGTCATCTTGCCGCAGGCGTTCCGCATCGTCCTGCCGACCCTCGGGAACTATCTCATAGCACTGTTCAAGGACACGGCCTTGGCGTCGGTGGTGACCGTGCAGGAGCTGATGTTCAGCGGCCAGATCATCGCGGCGCGCAACTACCAGTATTTCACCATCTATACGATCACCGGGATCCTGTATTTCGCAGTCGGCTATCCGTCGGCCCTGCTGGTCCGCCGGCTGGAAGTCTGGTCGCGCCGCAGCCTGAAGGTCTCGCCCGACAAGAAGGCCTGATACGGGCTCGTCCTCAATGGCGGGTCGTTTGCCCCTCCTACGCCTGTTGCTGATACAAGAGGCATATGAGGGGATAAACCCTCCCATCGAGCAACCGCGGACCGCGGCGCCGCTATCCCTCGAACAGCGGAGCGGGGTCGGGCGTGTAGCGGGCGAGCTTGTCCCGGTCGATCGCGACGCCGAGGCCGGGAACCTGCGGAATCGGCAGGTAGCCCTCCGCGTCGAGGACGAAGGGGTCGGCCAGGATGCCGTCCACATAGGGGCTGCCGCCGATGAACTCGACGAGGTCGACATTGGGCAGCGCGGCGGCGAGCTGCAGGTCGGCCGCGACGCCGAGCGCCGTGTTCCAGCCATGGCCGACGTATTTCACGCCGAAATCCTGCGCCATCCAGGCGATCCGGCGCTGCTCGCTGAGGCCGCCGACCTTGGTGGCGTCGGGCTGGACGATGTCGAAGGCGCCGCGCGTCAGGAAGGGTATGAAGCTCTGCCGTCGCGTCAGCACCTCGCCACCGGCGATCGGCACCGGACTCGTGCGGCGCAGGTGGCAGAAATCGTCGATCGCATCCGGGACGAGCGCCTCTTCGAACCAGCCCACGCCGTAGTCCTTCAACATGTCGGCGGTCCGCATGGCCCACTTGAGTCCCTGGGGCCAATGGGCGTCGCTGGCGCCGGCATCGACGAAGAGCCGAGCCTCGGCGCCGATGCCCTCACGCGCAGCGCGCACGATGGCTTCGTCGAGCTTCGGGTCGTCGCGGCGGCCGAACGGCCCCCAGCCGATCTTGAAGGCCCGGAACCCGCGCGCGCGATAATCGGCGACGAGGTCGCGCATCGGGCCGGGCTCCTCCATCAGCAGCGAGCAATAGGGCTTCACACGCTCGCGATAGGTGCCGCCGAGGAGGCGCGCCACGGGCTGGCCCGTCACCTTGCCCAAGATATCCCAGAGCGCGATGTCGATGCCGCTGATCGCATGGGTCAGCGTGCCGCCGCGCCCCATCCAGAAGGTATTCTGATGCAGCTTTTCCGAGACGCGCTCCGGCTCGAGCGCATTCTCGCCGCGCCAGAGCGGTTCGAGCACGTCGATCGCGGCCTTGGCCAGCCGCCCGTCGGTGAACACCGACCCGTAGCCGGTGATGCCCGCGTCGGTGTGCACCGCGACGATCGCATGGATCGAATCCTCCGGCTTGATCTCGGCCGACCAGCCCCCCTTCGGGCTCTCGCCGAGCAGAGGCGCGGCATGGATGGAGCGGATCGTGACGCGTGATGACATGGCCTTCCTCGAAAGCGCGACGCCGAATGAGCGGGCGCGGATCATCCGGTGATATCACGCTCCGCCCTGCCGGACGCCATCGAAGTCGCGATCCAGGACCGACCGGGTGCGCAATCTTCGCTGGATCAGAGATAGATCGTATTATTCCAGCGGCAATCGGGACGCCAGCAGATTGACGCCAGCTCATAAAGTATGACCCTGCGCCGAACGTCGCTCGCGCCGAAGCCTGCCTGCCGCCGCGGCCTGCGGCAAGCTCGCGGTCGGCCTCATGCCGCAGCACGCAAGCATTCGCACGCGGTGACGGTCCGGAGGTCTGTCGTTCCGTGACAATCGATGTGGTGGATGGAAGCCGACCCGGAGCGTGCCCGGTGCTTCCCCGTGGGAATAGTGAGACGTGGCGGAAGCCGCCGGCGACCTGGACGCCGAGATCAGGGGCGGCGTCATCTCATCGTGTGAGTGTCTGTCCGTAGAGTTGTTGAATCATATGAGTCATCTGTGATTCAAGGGTGGTGGCCTGATTCGGAGGGGCTGCCGATGTGGACGACTGACAATCGCGCGCGCTATGATCGCAGCCGACTGCGTTATCCTAGCGAC
>DATBEH010000119.1:0-38290 GCA_036276175.1 Lichenihabitans sp. | reverse complement strand
ATCTGGTCGAAAGCCTGGGGCTGAACCGCCGGGCTGAAAAGGTTCATGACCTCTTGATTCATAGCATTCTCCTGAACCAGGGTGGGCTCGCACGACGCGCAATCGCGCCGTGCGGCCACGCCCCAGAGGTAAAGTCATAGGCTCGGTCACGCCGGGGAGCGCGAGGCGCTCCAGGTCGCGGCGCAGCGGTTTTCGCTGCCTGAAGCCGCCTATTCGGCGGCCTCCGCCGTCGGCATGTCGGCCTTCTTGCTGTTCGTCAGCTCGACGTTGAGGCCGAGCGAGCGCATCTCCTTGACCAGCACGTTGAAGCTTTCCGGGATGCCCGATTCGAACGTGTCGTCACCGCGCACGATCGATTCGTAGACCTTGGTGCGGCCCGCCACGTCGTCGGACTTCACGGTCAGCATCTCCTGCAGCGTATAGGCGGCCCCATAGGCTTCGAGCGCCCAGACCTCCATCTCGCCGAAGCGCTGGCCGCCGAACTGCGCCTTGCCGCCGAGCGGCTGCTGGGTGACGAGGCTGTAGGGGCCGATCGAGCGCGCGTGGATCTTGTCGTCGACAAGATGGTGAAGCTTCAGCATGTAGATGTAGCCCACCGTCACCTTGCGGTCGAAGGCATCGCCCGTGCGCCCGTCGTAGAGCGTCACCTGGCCCGAGGGGTCGAGACCCGCCTGATCCAGGAGCTCGACGATGTCGGCCTCATGCGCACCGTCGAACACCGGGGTCGCGATCGGCACGCCGCGACGCAGGTTCTGCGCGAGCTCGACCGTGTCGGCGTCATTGAGCGAAGACACCGTCTCGTCTTTGCCATAGATGCCGGTCAGCGTGCCGCGCAGCGCTTTCGTGTCGCCGTCGGCCTTGCGCAGATAGGCGTTGACGGCGTCGCCGACCTGCTTGCCGAGGCCGGCGCAGGCCCAGCCGAGATGCGTCTCGAGGATCTGGCCGACGTTCATGCGGCTCGGCACGCCGAGCGGGTTCAGCACGATATCGACCGGCTGGCCGTCCGCCAGGAAGGGCATATCCTCCTGCGGCACGATCTTCGAGACGACGCCCTTGTTGCCGTGCCGGCCCGCCATCTTGTCGCCGGGCTGGATCTTGCGCTTCACCGCCACGAAGACCTTGACCATCTTCATCACGCCGGGCGGCAGCTCGTCGCCGCGCTGCAGCTTCTCGACCTTGTCGAGGAAGCGGCTCTCGAGGCCTTTCTTGGCCTCGTCGTACTGCTTGCGCATGGCCTCGGTCTCGGCCATGACGGCGTCGTCCTGCACCGCGAAAGTCCACCACTGCGAGCGGGGATAGCTCTCGACGACATCGCGGCTGAGCGCGGTCTCCTTGCGGAACCCCTTGGGCCCGGCGATGCCGATCTTGCCGTCGAGCACCTGGGTCAGGCGCGCATAGACGTTGCGATCGAGGATCGCGAGTTCGTCGTCGCGGTCCTTGGCGAGGCGCTCGATCTCCTCGCGCTCGATCGCCTGGGCGCGCTCGTCCTTGTCGACGCCGTGCCGGTTGAACACCCGCACCTCGACGATCGTGCCCTGGACGCCCGGCGGCACGCGCAGGGACGTGTCGCGTACGTCGGAGGCCTTCTCGCCGAAGATGGCGCGCAGCAGCTTCTCCTCGGGCGTCATCGGGCTCTCGCCCTTCGGCGTGATCTTGCCGACGAGAATGTCGCCCGCCATGACTTCGGCGCCGATGTAGACGATGCCCGCCTCGTCGAGGTTCTTCAGCGCCTCTTCCGACACGTTCGGGATGTCGCGCGTGATCTCCTCGGGCCCGAGCTTGGTGTCCCGCGCCATGACCTCGAATTCCTCGATATGGATCGAGGTGAAGACGTCCTCCTTGACGATCTTCTCCGAGAGCAGGATCGAGTCCTCGAAGTTGTAGCCGTTCCACGGCATGAAGGCGACGAGCACGTTGCGGCCGAGCGCCAGGTCGCCGAGGTCGGTCGAGGGACCGTCGGCGATGATGTCGCCCTTGCGCACAAGGTCGCCGACGCGCACCAGCGGCTTCTGGTTGATGCAGGTCGACTGGTTGGAGCGCTGGAACTTCATCAGCCGATAGATGTCGACGCCGGGCTTGGCCGGGTCGATCTCCTCCGTCGCGCGGACGACGATGCGGGTCGCATCGATCTGATCGATGACGCCGGTGCGCCGTGCCGCGATGGCGGCGCCCGAATCCCGCGCCACGATCGCCTCCATGCCGGTGCCGACGAGCGGCGCGTCGGCCTTGACCAGCGGCACAGCCTGGCGCTGCATGTTGGAGCCCATCAGCGCCCGGTTGGCGTCGTCGTTCTCCAGGAACGGGATCAGCGCCGCCGCGACCGAGACGAGCTGCTTCGGCGACACGTCCATGAAATCGACGCGCTCGCGGGGCACCAGCATCACGTCGCCGGCGTGGCGGCAGAGCACCAGATCCTCGGTCAATTTGCGCTCGGCATCGACCACCGCATTGGCCTGGGCCACGTAATGCTTGGTCTCCTCCATGGCGGAGAGGTAGATGACCTCATCGGTCACCTGCGAATCGCGGATGCGGCGGTAGGGCGCCTCGATGAATCCGTATTTGTTGACGCGGGCGAAGGTCGCGAGCGAGTTGATGAGGCCGATGTTCGGCCCCTCCGGCGTCTCGATCGGACAGATGCGGCCGTAATGGGTCGGATGCACGTCGCGCACCTCGAAGCCCGCCCGCTCGCGGGTGAGACCGCCCGGGCCGAGCGCCGACAGGCGCCGCTTATGGGTGATCTCGGAGAGCGGGTTCGTCTGATCCATGAACTGCGAGAGCTGCGACGAGCCGAAGAACTCGCGCACCGCCGCCGCAGCAGGCTTCGCGTTGATGAGGTCCTGCGGCATGACCGTGTCGATATCGACCGAGGACATGCGCTCCTTGATGGCGCGCTCCATGCGCAGCAGGCCCAGACGGTACTGGTTCTCCATCAACTCGCCGACCGAGCGGACACGGCGGTTGCCGAGATGGTCGATGTCGTCGATCTCGCCGCGCCCGTCGCGCAGGTCGACGAGGGCTTTGGCGACCGCGAGGATATCCTCCTTGCGCAGGACGCGGACCGTATCCTCGGCGTCGAGGTCCATGCGCATGTTCATCTTGACGCGGCCGACCGACGAGAGGTCGTAGCGTTCGGGATCGAAGAACAGCGACTGGAACATGGCCTGCGCGGTGTCGATCGTCGGCGGCTCGCCGGGGCGCATGACCCGGTAGATATCGAACAGCGCTTCCTCGCGCGACGAGTTCTTGTCAACCGCGAGGGTATTGCGGACGTAGGGTCCGATATTGATGTGGTCGATGTCGAGGATCGGCAGTTCCTCGAAGCCCTGCTCGAGCAACGCCGGCAATGTCTTGGCCGTGATCTCGTCGCCGGCCTCGGCGTAGATCTCGCCGGTCTCCGGGTTGTAGAGGTCGCGCGCCAGATATTGGCCGTAGAGGTCGTCGTCCTGGGCGCGCAGAGCCTTGATGCCTTTGTCGGCCAGCAAGCGCACCGACCGCGCCGTGAGCTTCTTTCCGGCCTCGATCACCACCTCGCCGCTGTCGGCGTCGATGAGATCGACCGAGGTCTTCATCCCCTTGAACCGGTCGGCGCTGAACGGCACCCGCCAGCCATCCGCCGTGTGCTGATAGGCGATGGTCGAATAGAAAGTCGACAGGATCTCCTCGCCGTCCATGCCAAGGGCGTAGAACAGCGACGTCACCGGGATCTTGCGGCGCCGGTCGATGCGCGCATAGACGATGTCCTTGGCGTCGAACTCGATGTCGAGCCAGGAGCCCCGATACGGGATGATGCGCGCCGCGAACAGCAGCTTGCCGGAGGAATGGCTCTTGCCCTTGTCGTGGTCGAAGAACACGCCGGGGCTGCGATGCATCTGCGAGACGATGACGCGCTCGGTGCCGTTGACGATGAAGGTGCCGTTCGACGTCATGAAGGGCATGTCGCCCATGTAGACGTCCTGCTCCTTGATGTCCTTGACGGATTTCGAGCCGGTATCCGGATCGACATCGAATACGATGAGGCGCAGCGTCACCTTGAGCGGGGCGGCGAAGGTCATGCCGCGGGCGCGGCACTCGTCGACGTCGAACTTCGGCGCCTCGAATTCGTATTTGACGAATTCGAGCAGCGCCGTACCGGCGAAATCGGAGACCGGAAAGACGGATTTGAATACGGACTGGAGGCCCTCGTCGGGGCGCCCGCCCTTGGGTTCGTCGACGAGCAGGAACTGGTCGTAGGAGGCCTTCTGCACCTCGATGAGGTTCGGCATCTCGGCCACTTCGCGGATATGACCGAAGAATTTGCGGACCCGTTTCCGGCCAGTAAACGTTTGCGTCATATCGTTCCCCGTGTCTCTCGCTACGCCGCAGGATCCGCCTCGACCCTGCCTTCGGACCACCGCACGGCTATCGGGGCGATGCGCGTCCCGTACCTCGCGGTCCCGGTCAAATTCTTCCCGCCCGGCGCCAAACGCCGGAAAGGTCCCGGAGAACCTCCCCGGGACCGTCGATCAATCCGACGAATGAAGCGCGGATCGTGCCGCGCAATCCTTCATGGGATGCTTACTTGAGCTCGACTTTGGCGCCGACCTTCTCGAGCTGCGCCTTGAGTTTGGCGGCATCGTCCTTGGACACGCCTTCCTTGACGGGCTTCGGAGCGCCCTCGACCAGATCCTTGGCCTCCTTGAGGCCGAGGCCGGTGATGGCACGAACTTCCTTGATCACTTCGATCTTCTTGTCGCCGATGGCGGCGAGCACGACCGTGAATTCCGTCTGCTCCTCGACCGGAGCGGCGGCGGCGGCCGGACCCGCGGCGACCGCCACGGTCGCGGCGGCGGCCGAGACGCCCCACTTCTCTTCGAGCATCTTGGCGAGTTCAGCCGCCTCGAGCACCGTGAGAGCCGAGAGGTCGTCGACGATTTTTTCGAGATTTGCCATTTCGATGATGTCCTGATGTTTGGTTCGATCTGTATTTTGTCAAGTGCAGCGCCGAACGGACCGGTGGATAGCCAGCCAAATCCGGCGAGGGTCTGGAGCGCGCCGTCAGGCCGCCGCCTGCTCGGTCTCGTCGCGCGACGCATAGGCGCCGAAGACGCGCGCCAGCTTGGCCGAGGGGGCCGTGGTGAGCTGGGCTATCTTGGTCGCCGGCGCCTGGATGAGCCCGATGATCCTGCCGCGCAGCTCGTCGAGCGACGGCATGGTGGCCAGCGACCGGACGCCGCTCAGGTCGAGCGCCGTCGCGCCCATGGCGCCGCCGAGGATCACGAATTTATCGAAATCCTTGGCGAAGGCGACAGCCGCCTTGGGGGCGGCGACCGGATCGTCCGAATAGGCGATGATGGTCGGACCCTGCATCAGCGAACCGATGGAGGCGACCTGCGTGCCTTCGAGCGCGATCTTGGTCAGGCGATTCTTGGTGACCTGCACTGTGGCCCCGGCCTCACCCATCTGCTTGCGCAACCTCTGCAGCTGCGCGACGGTAAGGCCGGAATAGTGAGCTACGACCACCACCGAGGTCTTCGAGAAGACGTCGTTCAGGCGGGCGACCAGCTCCTTCTTTTCCGTTCTGTCCAAAGTTTGAAACTCCGCTTGCGGCGCCTGGCCTCGCGACCGCAGATCCCCTTCGAGACCGGACGCGGGACCCTGGGTCCGGCACGAACACCGAAAATGCGCCTGCCCCCGGCAGCCCTCGGGCGCTGGCGCGCCTTAGGCCTCCGGACAGAGGGATCGAACCAAATTCAAGGGCTTGCCGCCCTTTGCTCAAATCCGGCTGTCACCGTCTATGCGGGCCTCCGCCCGCAACCTTCCGGCAACGGATCGGAATTCAAGCCAGCACGGATCCGGAGATCCGCGCCATGCACCTGCAGTCTTGGACAGGACACGGCCGACGAAGGCGCGGAACTGAGCTCCACACCTCGATCGGCCATTCCACCATGGGCCACGCTGCGTCGCGGCAACAGGCCCACGGACATTTCGGAACCATCATCCGGTTCCGCGCCCCTCTTAGCGAAAACCCGCACGCCTGCCAAGAGGAGAATTCGCTCGCGTCGGTGTCGTCACCTCAGGCCGAGACCGAGGCGGGATCGACCTTGACGCCCGGCCCCATAGTCGACGACAGCGCGACGCGCTGAATGTAGGTCCCTTTGGCGCCGGCGGGCTTCGCCTTCGAGACCGCATCGACGAAAGCCTTGACGTTCTCGACGATCTTGGCCTGATCGAAGGAGGTCTTGCCGACGCTGCCCTGGATGATGCCGGCCTTCTCGACACGGAACTCCACCGCACCGCCCTTAGACGCGGCGACGGCCGCGGCGATGTCCATCGTGACGGTGCCGACCTTGGGGTTCGGCATCAGCCCGCGTGGCCCGAGCACCTTGCCCAGACGGCCGACGAGCGGCATCATGTCCGGCGTCGCGATGCAGCGGCCGAAATCGATGGTGCCGCCCTGGACGGTGGCGACGAGGTCCTCGGCCCCCACCACGTCGGCGCCGGCGTTGCGCGCCTCGTCCGCCTTGGCGCCGCGCGCGAAGACCGCGACCCGCACCGTTCGGCCGGTGCCGTTCGGCAGATTGACGACGCCGCGCACCATCTGGTCGGCATGTTTGGGGTCGACGCCGAGGTTCATGGCGATCTCGACCGTCTCGTCGAATTTCGCGCTGGCGCCCGCCTTGACGAGCGACACCGCGTCCGAGAGCCCATAGAGCTTGGTCCGCTCGACCCCTTCGCGCGCCTTGGCGATCCGCTTTCCTGTGTGTGCCATGGTCCTACCCCACCACCTCGAGGCCCATCGAACGGGCGGAGCCTTCGATCATCGCCATCGCGGCTTCGACCGATGCGCAATTGAGATCGACGATCTTCTTCTCGGCGATCTCGCGGACCTGGGCTCGGGTGACGCGGCCGACCGAGCCACGACCCGGCGTCTTCGAGCCCGAGGTGATGCCCGACGCCTTCTTGAGGAAGAAGGCGACCGGCGGCAGCTTCAGCTCGAAGGTGAAGGAGCGGTCCTGATAGGCGGTGATCACCACCGGGATCGGCGACCCCTTCTCCATCTGCGCGGTGCGCGCGTTGAAGGCCTTGCAGAACTCCATGATGTTCAAGCCGCGCTGACCGAGCGCGGGGCCGATCGGCGGGGAGGGGTTGGCGCTTCCGGCCGGAACCTGAAGCTTCACGTAGCCCGTGATTTTCTTCGCCATTGATACACTCCGAATGAAGCCTCGCCGGCCCTGTGGGCGGGAGGCGTTTCAGGACCGTGGTACGTCGCGGTTCCCGCCTGGCATGCGGGGACGACTCCCACGAGATGTCCGGCATCGTCGATGCCGGTTCCGGTCAGAGCTTCTCGACCTGACCGAATTCGAGATCGACGGGCGTCGCCCGTCCGAAGATGGACACCGCGACCTTGACGCGGGACTTGCCTTCGTCGACCTCCTCGACAAGGCCGTTGAACGAGGCGAAGGGACCGTCCGCCACCCGCACCTGCTCGCCGATCTCGAAGGTGATCGACGCCTTGGGGCGGTCGACGCCCTCGGCCACCTGGCCCTTGATCCTGTCGGCCTCCGCATCCGAGATCGGCATCGGCTTGTTGTCGGCGCCGAGGAAACCCGTCACCTTCGGCGTGTTCTTGATCAGATGATAGACGTCGTCGGTCAGATCCGCCCGCACCAGCACGTAGCCGGGAAAGAACTTACGCTCGGAGTTGACCTTCCGGCCACGCTTCACCTCGATGAAGTGCTCCGTCGGAACGAGGATCTCCTCGAACTTCTCGGCCAGGCCGCGTTGCGCCGCGCCTTCCTTGATCGAGTCGGCGACCTTCTTCTCGAAGTTCGAGTAGGCGTGTACGATGTACCAACGCATGCTCATGGAATTGATCGATCCTGTCGGCCGAGGCTCACCCGTGCCGGCCGAAGCCGAGCACCAGCGATACGACGAAATGGATGACCTGATCGACCGCCACGAAGAAGGCGGCGGCCAGCACGACCATGATCAAGACCATGAGCGTGGTGATCAGGGTCTCGCGGCGCGTCGGCCAAGTGATCTTGGCTCCCTCGGCGCGAACGTCCTGGATGAATTGAAAAGGATTGGCCATGAACCGCCCGTGCGGCGACCGATCCCGCCGCCTGCGGCGCCTCGCGGCGCCAGAATGAACAGCGGCGCGAAACCTTTCGGTGTCGCGCCCGCGTCCTTCCTTAAACCGGGCCGAAGCGCCAAGTCCAGCGAAATTTCACGGCGCTGGTTTCGATCGTGGGCGGCCTGCGGCCTTGCGCGTCAGAGCCTGGGCGTCGACACGTCGGCGGCCGTCGGCGGTGCGACCCGGTCCGCCGGCGCGATCACCAGCCGGCGATAGAGATGCCAGGTGGCGTGACCGAAGATGGGAAGGATAAGCGCGAGGCCGATAAACAGCGTTACGGTGCCGACCAGCAGGCCGAGCGCGATAATGAGGCCCCAGATCGCCATGGGTCCCGGGTTCTCCCGAACCGCGCGGATGGAGGTCGCGGCCGCCGCCATCGCTCCGACCGGCCGATCGAGAAGCAGCGGCAAGGACACGACGCTGACCGACATCGCCACCACGGCGAACAGGAACCCGAAGCCGTTGCCCAGGACGATCAATGCCCGCCCACCGGAAGTCGACAAGGCATCGCGAACCAGTTCGGGGAACGAATGCGGATGAACATCGCCGAGGAGACCCGCGTAAAGCGCCTGCGCGGTCCCGATCCAAGCGATGAAGATGAGCATCAGGACGGCGCCGAGCGCCAGGATCGAGTTGATCGAGGGCGAATGGAGCACGTCGAAGGCGTGGGTCCACGAGGTGTCGAGCCCCTGTTCCCGACGCCGGCTCAGCTCATAGAGCCCAAGCGCCGCGAAAGGCCCGAGCAGGGCGAAGCCGGCCATCAGCGGATAGGCGATCGGCAGCAGCGTCTCGTCCATCGTGACCCTGGCGATCACCAGGCCGATGATCGGATAGATGATGACGAGGAAGATCACGTGCGAGGGCATCGCCCAGAAATCGTCGAACCCCTCTCTGAGTGCCGCCTTCAGATCGTCGGTCGAGATCCGCCGCACCTCGGGCAGCGGCTCCGCATTGCCGGCCAACATGGATGAAACGCCGATATGCGTCATGGAACCGATCTCCCTCGCAGGCCGACGGTTGTCGGATGGATCGCCACCCTGTTCCGTGCGACATTTTGGACATCAACGCACAGACCTGCCGATCCGATCCCTGATCCTGTACCCCACCTACAGCAGCGCGAATGGCGACCCCGGCGACCCCGTCGCCCCGACGATCGGCAACGGCGCGAACACATAGGCGAAGCGCCACGCCTGGCGCTCCGCCAGGGCATCGAGCGCCATGCCCTCGTGCAGGTAGATGCCGTGTTTCATGATGAGGTGCTGGTGCACCGGGTGGAACACCTCCGGATCGACCGGAGGGACCACGTCGACGGCGAAATTGTCGGCGCCGACGACGCAGGGCTGCTTGGGCGCCAGCCATTCCGCCGCCGGCAGGCCGAGGCCCGGCGCGCCGTCGTAGAAGGTCGCGGCCTCGGTGTGGAATCGCGACCCGTGGCCGGTCCGGATGAGGACGGCGTCGCCGGGCGCGATATCGGCCTCGCTCAGGCCCTGCCGCGCGAGGCAGTCTTGCAGGTCGGCCGGCGTGATCTCCTCGCCCGGATCCATCACGCGGCCCTTCAACGCCTGCACGTCGAGAAGCAGGCCGGGCGTGAAGAAGATCGGCGCATTCTCGATGCCGAGCCGCGTCAGCCCGTAGGGCGACCAGATGTCGGAGAGCGGCGTGCCGTTGTAGAAGCGGATGTTGCCATGGTCGGCCTTGTCGCCGACCTGCCGGCCGAGATGGCCGAGCGCGTCCATGTGGGTGCCGATCTGGCCGATCTCCGTCGCCAGGAACTCGTCGTTCCAGACCGTCCGGCTGCGCCCGCCATGCGGGCCGCCCGTCGGGCCGCCGGGCATGCGCAGCCCGAAGATGCGGCCGGGCGCCAGCGGCATACGGGCATCGTAGTCGTGACCGAGGCGGACGATCTCGTTCGTCCGGACGAGGGCCAGCGCCTCGGCCACCTTTCGCGATCCCATCAGGTTGCCGTTGCCACGCTGATCCTGCGCGCCCCAGCGCGACGGATACCAGGAGGCGCCGAGGGCGGGGCTCTCATCGCGATCGTCGGTGTCGTCCGTCACGGCCTCTCTCCTGGCCTCTCGCCCGCGGCGGCCGGCGCGTCGGACACCGCGGCGCCGAGCCTGATCCGGCGCCTGGCGGCGGTGACGGCGAGGCCGACCGCGAGAATCAGCATGGCGCCGTCGAAGATCGGCTCGACGAAGAAGGGTGCCCCGAGCTGGTTGAGGCCGGCGACCGTCACGGCGAGGACCGCGACCGCGAGGATCGTGCCCCAGACGTTGACGCGCCCGGGCCGGATGGAGGTCGCCCCAAGCAGCGCCGCCGTGAAGGCCGGGAGCAGGTATTCCTGTCCGACCGAGCTCTGGCCAACCTGAAGCTGCGACTGCAGGACGATGCCCGCGAAGGCCGCGGTGACACCGGCGCCGACGAAGGCCACCGTCACATACCGCCGGGCCGAGATCCCGTTGAGCTCGGCGGCGCGCGGATTGGCGCCGAGCACGTAGAGGTGGCGTCCGGCCGGCAGATATTCGAACACGACCCACAGCAGCAGGCTCAGCGCCAGCACGTAGAGGGCGGGCAGCGGGATGTTGAAGATCGTCCCCGAGAGACCGACGAAGCTTTCGGGGAGGGACGCCACGACCTGCTGGCCGCCCGTATACCATTCGTTGAGACCGTAGAGCAGCGTCCCGGTGCCGAGCGTGGCAATGAAGCTGTCGATGCCGACGATCGTGACCAGCACGCCGTTGAGGAGACCGACGACGGCGCCGAGCAGCAGAACGACGACCGATGCCTCGATCGGACCGAGCCCCTGCCCCTGCAGCCCGATCGCCAGCACCTGGGCGATGCCGAGGAGGAAGCCGACCGACAGGTCGAAGTGGTTGGCGGTCATCGGCAGGAACACCGCCAGCGCCAGAAGCGCGGAGATCGCCTTGTTGTTGATGATCGAGCGGAAATTGAAGTAGGTCGGGAAGGTATCGGGCCGCAGCGCCGAGAACACGACGATCAGCAGGGCGAGGAGCAGGAGCAGACCCCAGACCGAGACCGCCTGCGTGAGGGCGGAGGATCTTTGCGCCCTGCCCCGCGGCATGCTCATGCGGCGGCCTCCGGCACCGGTTTCGCGCCGGCCGCCAGCGCCGTCAGCGCCGCGACGGTGATGTCGGGACGGCGGATCTCGGCGGTGACCTGCCCGCGATCGAAGACCAGGGCGCGGTGGCAGACCTTGGCAACCTCCTCGAAATCGGACGAGATCAGGAGAACGGCCTGCCCGCGCTCATGCGCCAGATCCAGGTCGCGGTAGATCTCGGCCTTCGAGCCGATATCGACCCCGATCGTCGGCTCTTCGAGGATGAGCAGATCGACAGCGGCCTCCATCCAGCGCGCCACCACCACCTTCTGCTGGTTGCCGCCGCTCAAGGTGGCGACGGCCGGTGCGGGATCGGGCGGCCGAACGGAGAACCGAGCGAGCGCCCGACGCCCCGCCTCACGCTCCGCCGAACGGCCGATTGGCCGGAACGGCGAGATCCGCCGGGCGGAGGAGTTCAGGTAGAGGTTCTCCAGCACGCTCAGGCTTCCGGCGAGGCTCTCCTCGGCACGACGGCTCGACACGAAGCCGATCCGGCGGCCGATCGCATCGGCCGGGCTGCTGACGGCGAGCGGACGTCCCTCGAAGCTCAAACGGCCGCCGCGCACCGGCTGCGCCCCGAAGAGGGCCCGGCCCAGCGCCTGATGGCCTGCGCCCTTGAGGCCGACGAGCCCCAGCGTCTCGCCCCGCCGGAGGTCGAGCGAGACCGGTCCGACGATCCCCGCTCCGTCCTCCTGCGGCACGACGAGCTCTTCGACGGAAAGAAGCACCTCGGCTTTGGCAGGAGCCGTGGCGAAATCGGTCTGGGCGAGCGCGCCTCCGACGATCCACGTCACGAGGTCGGCCGGCGAGGTCGCCGCCGTCTCGCGGGTCGCGACGCGTCGGCCGTCGCGCAGCACGGTGACGCGGTCGGCGATCCTGAACACCTCGTCGAGCCGGTGCGTCACATAGAGAAGGCCGATGCCGCTTGCCTTGAGGCGCCTGAGCTTGTCGAGCAGGAGCTCGACATCGGAGGCCGGCAGGGCGGCGGTCGGCTCGTCGAGCACCAGGAGGTCGCAGCGCCGGGCGAGCGCGCGGGCGATGGCGACGATCGATTTCTCGGCCGCCGACAGCGCACCGACCCGCAAACCGGGATCGATGGCGCTGTCCATGATCGTCAGCGCGCCACGTGCGGCGGTGGCTGCGCCGCGCCAGTCGATCAGGCGTCCGCGGCGCGGGTAGCCTGCCGCAAGCGCCACATTCTCGGCGACCGTCATGGTGTCGACGAGACCGAGATCCTGGTGGATGAACGTGATCGGCAGGTGCGCCGAGGCGGGGTCGACCGTCTCGCCGTGCCATTTCACCCGCCCCTCGGTCGGCGGGTAGATCCCGGCCAGGATCTTGATCAGCGTGGATTTTCCCGCGCCGTTCTGGCCGAGCAGCGCATGGATCTCGCCGCGGCGCACGTCGAGGTCGACATGATCGAGCGCCAGCGTGCCGGTGAACTGCTTGACGATGCCTTCGACCTCGAGAAGCCGATCCTCCCGCGCCGAGGCACCGCCGGTTTCCGTCACTGGGCGACGCCCCAGATCTTCAGATACTGCGCCTTGTAGCCGTTGTCCGGGACGAAGATGTCCTTGTCGCCCCCCGCGGTGCCGACATTGTCCTTCGTCACCAGATAGGGCGGCTGCACGAAGCCGCTCGGCGGCGCCTTGTTGAAGGCGCGATTGAACTCGTCGACGGCTTGGTAGGCCTGCAGCTCGATCGGCTCCGAGACCGTCACGGTCTGATACTGGTTGCCCTTGCGGATGCGCTCATAGGCCGAGCGGTTGCCGTCGGCGCCGATGAGCTTGGCCTCCTCCGGCTTGACGCCGGCGCTGCGCAGCGCCGGAATGGCGAAATCGAGATCGTTGTCGCCGACCGATGTGATGTAGATCGGCAGGCCGAAGCGCTGCAGCCAGCTCGTCGTCAGCTGAGGCATGCGCTGGGCCGCCTCGGATGCCGGGAAATTGGCGTAGTCGAGCACCTTGCAGCCCGCGCAGGCCTGGATCGCATCGCGCGTCGCGCCGGATTTGGTGGCGGCGATCTGGTATTCGTTGTGCGTGACGATCACCACCTTGGCTTTGCCATCGCTGTCGGCGATCGCCCAATCGGCCTCGGCCTTGCCGATCTCGCGCGGATCTTCCTGGATATTGACGAAGAGATGGAGGTCCGGCGCCGGGCCGGGCAGCGAGGCCGCATGCAGCCCGATGACCGTGATGCCGCGCCCGGCCGCGGTGCGGATCGGATCCTGCAGGCTCTTGGCGTCGGCGAAGATGGCGATGCCGTTGGGGTTCAGCGCGATCGCCTGGTTGAAGCCCGCCACCCAGGTCGAGGGGCTGCCCTTGCCGTCGATGACGGTCAGCGTCCAGCCGAGCTTGGCGGCCGCCTGCTTCATGTAGAGGCCGTATTCGCGGGAGATGTCGTTTTGCTCGTCGCCCGACAGATAGACCAGGACCTTACTCTTCTCGGGCTTCGGCGCCGAGGTCGGCCCCTCCCAGGTCGTCTGCGGTCCTGCATATTTGGCGACCGCCGCCTTGGCGGCCGCGACCGTGTCGTCGGCCGCCGAAGCCCCGGCGCCGAAGCCCATGATCCCGAGCGCGATGACCGCGCCCAACGTCGTCGCTGTCCGGATCCGCATTGCTCTCTACTCCCTTGTGGCTGCTCTTGACGGCGCTTCCTAGCTCACGCCACTGTCCTCCAAGCCGAGCATCGGGGTCAACCGAAATTTAGATCGATCTAAATCTGTCGACAGCGCCGCATCCCGCCTCTAGTGTCGCTGCGGCAGGCCACGGGCCCGCCAGTCTCGGTTCATGCAGTGAAATCGGAAGCACGCCCGGTCGAGGAGGCCCGCAACGTCACCCTCAAGGATGTGGCGCAGGCGGCCGGTGTCTCGCGCGCCACGGTGTCGCTCGTCCTGCGCCGCAGCCCGCTGGTGGCGCCGGCGACCCGCCAGCACGTCGAGGCGATGCTCGCCGCCGTCGGCTATGTCTACAATCGCGGCGCGGCACGCCTGCGCACCGGGACCTCCGGAACGATCGGCCTCATCGTGCCCGAGATCACCAACCCGTTCTATGCCGAGCTCACCGCCGGCATCGACGAGATCCTCGATCGGGCGGGGCGGCTCACCTTCCTGGCGAATTCCAACGACCGGCCCGACCGTCAGGACCGCTTCATCCGGCGGATCAGGGAACACGGGGTCGACGGCATCATCCTGTGCGCCGCCGAAGGGACGCCGCAGTCCTTGCCGGCGCAGTTGAAGGAGTGGCGGCTCGCCTGCGTGCAGGTCCTGCGCTCGATCGGCGACGGCGCGGACGATTTCGTGGCCCCGGATTTCGCGGCGGGAACGCTGGCGGCGATCGACCACCTGGTCGCGCATGGCCACCGGCGGATCGCCCTCATGCCGAGCACACGGAAGACCTCCGCCGCACGCGAGCGCGTCGGCGCCTTCGAGGCGGCGATGCGAGGGCATGGGCTGGAGCCCGGCGCCATCGCGCCCTGCGTCTCCTCCCGCATCGCCGCGGCCGAGGGCATCGGCCGGCTGCTCGACGGCCGCGACCGGCCGACTGCCGTGGTCTGCCACAACGACCTCATGGCGCTCGGAGCGATCGCCGAACTGCGCCGCCGCGGCATCGCGCCGGGGCGGGAGGTGAGCATCGTGGGCTTCGACGACATCCCGGAGGCCGCCGATGCGAGCCCGGCGCTGAGCACCGTCGCGACCGCCCCGCTCGACGTCGGCCGGGAGGCGGCGCGGCTGCTGCTGCGGCGGATCGCGGCTCCGGACGACCCGCCCGAGCGCATCCTCATTCCACCGACGCTGATCGTGCGCGACACGTGAACGCCGATGCTCCGCCCTGGCCGACCGGCATCGTCACCGGCATGCTCGGCAGCGGCAAGACCACCCTCCTCAGGCAGTTGCTGCGGCATCGCGAGATGGCGGCCACGCTGGTGCTGGTCAACGAGTTCGGCGAGGTGGGGCTCGACCACCATCTGATGACGAGCGTGACCGACGCCGTCGTGCTGCTGCCCAACGGCTGCCTGTGCTGCACGGTGCGCCACGACATCGTGCGCACCCTGCGCGATATCCACCGGAGCTGGCTCGCCGGTACCATGCCGGATTTCGGTCGCATCCTCATCGAGACGAGCGGCCTGGCCGAGCCGGCACCGCTCGTCGCCTCGCTCCGCGGTCATCCCGTCCTTGCGGAGTTCGTCGACCTGCGCGCGATCACGACGCTGGTCGACGCGCAATACGGCCCAGCGCAGCTTTCGGGCAACGTCACCTGCCGCAACCAGATCCGCCTGGCGGACCATCTCGTCATCAGCAAAGGCGATCTGGTGCCGCCCGCGGCGATCTTGGCGATCGGGGAGCGGCTCGCCGGGCTCAACCCGCTTGCGAGCGTCCGGCTGACGGCCCCCCTGCCCCGTCCGGACCTCCTCTTCGCCGCCGGGATCGGCGAGCCGCCGCGCTCGTCCGTCACCTGCGACGAGGCGAGCGCGCATCTCGATCGCATCTCGACATTGGTGCTGCGCGCCGCGCGTCCACTATCCTGGACACGGTTCAGGATCTGGGTCGGCCGAGCTCTCGACGATGCGGGCGATCGGATTCTCAGGGTGAAGGGATGTGTCGCCTTCGCGGACCAGTCGGCGCCGGTCGTCATCCAGGCCGTCCATCACAGCTTCTATCCGGTGGTCGCGGCACCTCCGACGATGAGCCACGACGGGGATAGCTTCCTGGTGCTGATTTTCGACGGCCCGGTGCCGCCCGGACTCGAGCAGGGATTCGCGCGGTGCGTCGGCGATCGAAGCGAAAATGACGCGGCGGCGCCCTGACCGTGTGAGCGGGCTGGCAGGAGTGGAGGGACTCGAACCCCCAACCCCCGGTTTTGGAGACCGGTGCTCTAGCCGATTGAGCTACACTCCTTCACGCGCGGCGCGCGTCGGCAGGCGTCCTTCTGCCGTATTTGCCCCGGGGTTGCAAGCCGCAACCCTCAGCCCGGCTCGACCACGACCGCGGTGCCGTAGGCCAGCACTTCAGTGATGCCGTCGGTGATCTCGTTGGCGTCGTACCGCATGCAGACGACCGCATTGGCCCCCGCCTCCGCGGCGTGGCTCACCATCAGGTCGTAGGCCTCCTGCCGTGCATTCTCCGCCAGCTTGACGAATACGTTGATGCGTCCGCCGAACACGGCCTGCACGCCACCCAACCAGTTGCCGACGACGCTGCGCGACCGCACCGTGATGCCGCGGCACAGGCCGAGGTGACGCACGATCCGATGTCCCGCGATCTCGTTGGTGGTCGAAACGATCACAGCCCGCCCCCTCTTCGCCTGCGACCCGTCTCGAGGGACAGGACGCGCGCCACGCCGACCATACGAAAAACCGGCCGATGGGATCGGCCGGCTGCAGAGCTATCACGGTTCGGCCGCCGCGGGCGGCCGCGCATACCTCAGTGTCGCTTCATCGTGTCGTTGGCGGAATCGGCGACCTTGTTCGCCGTATCCTTCACGGCGCCCTTGGCGTCGCCGACCGCCTTCTGTGTCGTGCCCTTGGCCTCCTGGGCCGCACCCTCGGCCTGCAACTTGTCGGAGCCGACGGCGCTTCCGACGCCCTGCTTGGCCTTGCCGGCGGCCTGATTGGCCAAGCCCTTGGCCTTATCGGTGAATTCGCTCATCTCGTCTCTCCAGATCAACCAAAGCTTTGCCGCCTCGGTAGTGCTCGGACAACTCGACAGCACAAGAACAGTTCCATAGCCTGGAGCGGCCGAGCCGCCGACCCGGGGTGGCACCGCGATCGTGCGACGCGGGCGATGAAACCGGTTCCGGCCGGGCAGGATCGGGAGGACGTCCATGGGCAAGGGCTATGCCGAGGTCTATGCCGATTGGCTCCGTGACCCGGAGGGATACTGGGCCGAGGCGGCGCGATCGGTCGACTGGATCAGCCCGCCCAGCCGGGTTTTCGCACCCGATCAGGGCGTCTATGGGCGATGGTTCCCGGACGCCACCTGCAACACCTGCTTCAACGCGCTCGACCGCCACGTGCTCGCTGGGCGAGGTGCCCAGCCGGCGATCCTCTACGACAGTCCTTTGACCGGCATCCAAGCTCGCTTCACCTATGCGGAGCTGCTCGACGAGGTCGAGGTGCTGGCCGGCCTGCTGCAGGACTACGGCGCGGGTCGCGGCGACCGGGTCGTCATCTACATGCCGATGATCCCGCAGGCGCTCTGCGCCATGCTCGCCTGCGCCCGGATCGGCGTGATCCATTCGGTGGTCTTCGGCGGATTCGCGCCGAACGAACTCGCCAAGCGGATCGACGATGCGACCCCGAAGCTCGTGCTGACCGCCTCCTGCGGCCTCGAGCCGGGGCGGACGGTCGCCTATAAGCCGCTGCTCGACATGGCGCTGACGATGGCGCGCGTGAAGCCCGCCGCATGCCTCGTCTGGCAGAGGCCGGAGCTGCGCGCAGACCTGCGGGGTGGGCGCGATCACGATTGGGCGGAGGCGGTCGCGGCAGGCAGGGCGGCGGGGCGCCGGGCCGGCTGCGTCGAGGTCGCGGCCACCGACCCGCTCTATATCCTCTACACCTCGGGCACGACCGGCGTGCCCAAGGGCGTGGTGCGCGACCATGGCGGCCACATGGTGGCGCTGATCTGGAGCATGCGCTACCTCTACGGCATGGCGCCGGGCGAGGTCTGGTGGACGGCATCCGACATCGGCTGGGTGGTGGGCCACAGCTACATCGTTTATGCGCCGCTCCTCATCGGCGCCACCAGCGTGCTCTATGAGGGAAAGCCGGTCGGCACGCCCGATGCGGGCGCGTTCTGGCGGGTCATCGCGAGCTACGGCGTGCGCGCCTTCTTCACCGCCCCGACCGCTTTGCGCGCGGTCAAGAAGGAGGACCCCGAGGGCCGGCTGGCGCGGCCGCACGACCTCGGCTCCCTGCGCGCCCTGTTCCTGGCCGGGGAGCGGGCCGACCCCGCCAGCGTGGCCTGGACGGAACGGCTGCTGGGCATTCCGGTGATCGATCACTGGTGGCAGACCGAGACGGGCTGGGCCATCGCCGGCAATCCCCTGGGTCTCGGGGCGCTGCCGGTCAAGCATGGGTCGCCGACGGTGCCGATGCCGGGCTATGCCATGGCCGTGCTCGATGACGCCGGACGTCCCTTGCCGCGCGGCAGCATGGGCGCGCTCGCGATCCGCCTGCCGCTGCCGCCCGGCAGCCTGCCGACGCTCTGGCAGGACGACGCAAGGATGCGGGCGAGCTATCTCGAGGAATTTCCGGGGCACTACAAGACGGCGGATGCCGGTTTCATCGACGAGGACGGCTACCTGTTCATCATGGGCCGCACCGACGATATCATCAATGTGGCGGGCCATCGGCTGTCGACCGGCGGCATGGAGGAAGTCCTCGCCTCGCATCCGGACGTCGCGGAATGCGCCGTGATCGGTCGTGCCGATCCGATCAAGGGCGAGGTGCCGCTGGGCTTCGTCGTGCTGAAGAGCGGCGCGACGAAGCCGGCGAAAGACGTCGAAGCCGATGTGGTCGGTCTCGTCCGCGAGCGGATCGGACCGGTCGCCGCCTTCAAGACCGCCATCGCGGTGGCGCGCCTGCCGAAGACCCGCTCCGGCAAGATCCTGCGGGGCACCATGAAGAAAATCGCCGATGGCGAGGATTACACCGCGCCCGCCACCATCGAGGATCCGGCCGTCCTCGACGAGATCGCGGTCGCGTTGCGGCGGCTCGATCGTTAGCGCCGATCGGCGCACGACGTCGCCGACGACCTCCGCTCAATGCTGGGCGGTCGCCGCCTTGAGCATCTGCTGCGCCCGCGACCCGATGCCGAAGCTCGCTACGACCTTGTCATGCAGCCGCGTCGATCGGTTCTGCAGATTGGCGAACTGCAATTCGGCCGCCTCGGCCCGAATCATCGCTTCGCCCGCCTTGGCCTCCGCGGATTCGGCGCGTGCCGTCGTTTCGATCAGGCGCTGTTCGCATTCGTGCGCATGCGCCCGCATGCCGTCGGCGAGCCGGGTCCAATTGTCGGTCATCGCGGCGTGACGGCTCGCTTCGGCTTCGAGGTTCGCCTTGGTCTCCGCGAGCTCGGCTTCGAGCTCCTGCGATCGCTGCGTCAATGTCTCGAATGCCGATACCGCGCGATCGAGAAGGTCGCAGGCCGTGTCGTGATCGCGCGACAGTTCGACCGAAGGCGCGGTAGCGGTGACCGGCGAGGGCTCGACGACCGCCTCGAAGAGCTTCTCCATATCCGGCGCGGCCGCCGGAAACCGCCGTTCGCGTCTCTCGCCCAACGACGTGGTCGCGCGCTGGAACCTCTGAACTATGGCCATGGACGGCACCCTCCCGGATTTCATAAGCCGGACGAGTAGACTCCGCCGAGGGTTAACAACCGGTTAAGGTTAACGTTATGGTGATGCTTGTGTTCTCGATGTGTCGGTCGCGGCGCACGGACAGTCCGGCAGCCACAACGACCTGGCGCCGCCGGACAGGCAGCGGCGATCGTCACGGCCGGGATCGGACGAACCGGTCGCGCGCTTGATATCGATGGGGATCGAGGCGACGACCCGTGAGACCGCATCCGGTCTGGCCGCGGGGGACGGCGCAACGAAACCAGCCGCGTGCGAACGAACCGGCCTGGCTTGATGTCGAAAAGGGATGTAAGCGGAAATTCGGCTTATGGACCGGCTATTTGGCAGGGTCAGCTGGAGATCCGTCGCACCTTGCGCTTGGCGGTGGGCGCTGGCTTGGCGGCGCGAGCAGCGTCGTCGGCGATCCGCTCCGCCTCTTCCTTGGCCAGCCGAAGGGCACGCAACCGGGCCGTCTTGGCAACCTCCGCCACCTTCGCCACGCTGAGATCGTGCAGAACCTGCTCCGCCTCCGATCTGCGTCGTTCCGCGAGATGGAATTTCGCTTCGGCGCGCGCCCGCGCATCCGCCGACGCGTTGGTCCCCGACCCCATGGTGTCGTTCCTTAGCTGACTGAATGCCGCCGTCGACCTTCGATCAAAGTCGCACCGGAGCGCCGGCACAATGTCCGGTCGCTCCAGGTGCCTAGCTCGATTAATCGAACGATGATGGCTAGCCGATAGCCTTGAGCTGGTCCGCGGACTTCTTGCCGGTCTTGCGGTCAGCCGTCAGTTCGAAGCTGACCTTCTGGCCCTCGCGAAGATCGTTCATACCGGCGCGTTCGACGGCGCTGATATGCACGAAAACGTCCGGTCCACCGTCATCCGGCTGAATAAATCCGAAGCCCTTTGTTCCGTTGAACCATTTCACCGTGCCACTGCTCATGACAGACCCTTTAGAACGAGAAACCGCGGCCCACTTCTGAGTGGCGCGGCAGGTATCGATTATTGGTAGAGGTGGTCAGCACGCGCACGCCTTGGCGAGACGCAGGGCAAATTCAGTCATCCTATATCGACATCTTTGAACGTGGCGATGTTTCTCAGGATGTCAAGGCTGAAGACGCCGCGGAGGGTCCGGCAGGCCGTTTTACCGTTCAATATGTCGGTCGACGGCGTGAGATTGGGCTGGCGATGCTCTCAAACCCGCAAAGCGCGGACCGGATCCGGGCGGGTGGCCGAATCTCCCCGCCACCGGCGGCCGCGGACATCGCAGGAAAGGAGCAAGGATGCCAGCGGACCATCCGTTCTGCCGCCGATCGGCGAGCCGTCTGGCGGCGGCCCTGCCCCGGGGTCGGAGCCATGATGCTTTTGTCGAACCACGCCGTCCCCCGCATTGCCCATCGATGGGTTCGGTCCCGGTGGGATGGTATCTTCTGCCACGGCTTTTCCAAACGCTGACCGTGGCGGCCCCCGGGTAACACGTCTGCCGGGTGACAGGGTTCCGTCGCTCTCAGACGGTCGGCCGCCGCAAGCCTCGAATGATCAACTCGGCGACTTCCGCGCCGAAGGCATCGATGCCGACGTGGCCGACGGCGAATTGCCGGAGCGCCCACATGTCGCAGGCGCCATCGACGATATTGGCGGCGATGTCAGGGTCGGCGCCGCGGAACTCACCGGTTGCCATCCCCATCCGGATGATCGCGGCGGTGGCGCCCATGAGATCCCGATACTGGTCGAGGACGCGGGTCCTGGCTTTCGGAGAGAGCGACTTCAGCTCGCGGTTGAGAAGCCCGATCCTGTGCTTGAACCGATCGCCCCGGCCGACCAGGATGCCGATGGCGGCCCTGAGCTTCTGTTCGGCGGTGGCATAACCGGCGACCTCGGCATCGAGGTCGGTCTTCAGCGCCGCCATCGTCCTCGAGTAGACGAGCTCGAGCAGCTCGTCCTTGCTGGCGATATGCTGATAGAGGGTCGGCACATGCATGCCGGCGGCATCGGCAATCTCGCGGATCGACGCACCGGCGAAGCCTTTTCGCGCGATGATGTCGGCCGCGGCCGCGGCAATCTGCTCCCGCCGCACCGAAACCGGAGCGATCTCCGTCCGCGCAGTCTCGCTCCGGCTCTCCGCCGAGGCTTCGGCGGGGTCATCCGGGATCGCCCAGGGACCAGCCACACGCTCGCCCACAGCCAGCGTCTGGGTCACGATCGCGACGGGGTCGTCACCACCCCGACGCGCCGTGAAGGTCACCTGCCATACGATTACGGCGGCGCCGCAGTGCAGCCGGCGGGCCGTGGCGTAGAGCGTGCGCGGTCGGTCATGCCCGAACTGCCGGACGCTCGTTTCGATCGGGATGGCGGACGGCCGCACGGTGCGGTCGACGTCGCCACCGAGCGCCGCGAGCTCGACGGCGATGGCGACGATGGCCTGTGGTCCGAGGCTGCCGTCCTGCGGCAGATCGTCATCCTCGAACGTCACCTCCGCTCCGATCGTGTCGGGGCGTCTTTCGCCGATCGTGATCCGCGGCCGGCCTGGCGCTCGCTCGCGCGACGCCGGTCTGCGTCCCGGCCTCTCCGCCTGCGATCCTCCGAGCCCGCTTGACACGATCTGCCGCATCCACTTCATTACTGATCGCTCAGTAATCGCTTTCCCGCCGGATTGCCAGGGATCGATCCATGCCGCGCTTGCACGCTCGCTACGCCGTTCCGCTCATGGTCTCCGCGGTCGCGCTTCTGGCCGGGATGGCGCCTGCCATTTCCGCGCCGCTCGACCTGAAGCTCGGCGCCCTGCTCGAGTCGACGGGCCCCCTCTCCGAACTCGGTCCGCCCGCCGAAAAGGCCATCAAGCTCTCGGCCGAAGCCGCAACCAAGGCCGCTGCCGCTGCCGGCGTGCCGGCTACGGTCAGCATGGTGGCTGCGGATTCGCAGGGCGATCCGCAGGCGGCGCTGTCGGCCGCGCGCACGCTCGTCGACCGCGGTGCCGCCTGCATCATCGGGCCGGCCACGACGCCCGAATCCATCGCGGTGCTGAACGGCCTGACCATGCAGAAAAAGGTCACGCTCTGGCCGACGGCGACCAGCACGCGCTTGCGGACCGTAAAGGACGACGGCACCATCTTCCGCACCGTGCCGCCCGACGACCTGCAGGCCAAGGCGCTGGTCCTGGCGATGGACAAATATATCGGCAAGGGCAAGTCGGTCTCGATAGCCTATCGCAACGAGCCGTATGGCGACGCGCTCTCGAAGAGCTTCGTGCAGGCCTGGACGGCGGACGGCGGCAAGATCCTGGCCGACGTGTCCTTCGATCCGCAACAGGCGACCTTCGATTCCGAGGCGGACCAGGTGATGGCCGACAAGCCGGACGCCGTTGTCGTGATCGACTATCCGGAGACCTTCGCCAAGATCGGCGCTGCTCTGGTGCGGACCGGCACCTTCGACGCGAAGAAGCTGTTTCTCACCGATGCGATGTCCTTCGCCAAGGTGCCCGACAGCATCCCGGCCCAGGCGATCGACGGCGCTCATGGCGTCGCGGCCGGTGCGCCGACGAACTCGGCACCGTACAAGGACTTCAACGCGCTCTGGGACAAGGCCGGCGGCGTCGCCAATACGTCTTTGACATCAAATATGTTCGACGCCGGGATCCTGTGCTTCCTGGCCTCCGTCGAAGCTGGATCGACCGATCCGGGCGCGATCCGCGACAAGATCCGGACCGTCACGACCGATGGGGCTCCCCAATTTTCCCTCGACAACCTCGCCGACGCGGTCAAGCTCGCCGCCTCGGCCAAGCCGCTCGATTATGTCGGCGCCTCGGGCAAGCTCAGCTTCGCGCCGAACGGCGATTCGACATCGAGCATCTACGACGTCTTCCAGTACCAGGGGGGCAAGCAGGTCACGGTCGACCAGGTCGACGTCCATTAGCGCCATCGCGTCTTGAAAAGCGAGGCTGTGGTCTCCCGGAACATTGCCGTGCCCGGCAGCGATGACACGGCTCCGCGCGCGGATCTCGACGGAGCGCGGCTGATCGCCAGCCCGGCGCTTCGCCTCGCCGCCCTCATGCTGCTGATCTACACGGCGCTGATCGCGCTCTTCGGACCCATCCCCGCCACCCAGGCGACGCTCAACGGCCTCGTCTCGGGAACCTATCTCGGCCTCGGGGCGATCGGCCTGACCCTCGTCTTCGGCATCCTCCATCTCGTCAATTTCGCCCAGGGCGATCTGTTGATGGCCGGTGCCTATGCGACGATCCTCACGGCCGGCATCGGCGTGCCGCCGCCCCTGGCGGCGCTCGCGGGCGTGGTGGCGACGGCGCTGCTCGCGCTCGTCACCGAGAAGCTGGTGTGGAGGCCTTTGCGGCGCAGCGGCGCCGGGACGTTGCAGGTCTTCCTGACCGCCATCGGCCTGGCCATGGTGATCCGCTTCTCGGTGCAGTTCGTCGCGGGAAGCCAGGTCCGCAGCCTCGGGGCCGATGTGGTCTCGACCGTCGGCTTGGGCGGGCTGCGGCTCGGGCTGATGCAGGTCCTGGCGCTCGTCATCGGCCTGGTGGTCATGGCCGGCGTCGGGCTGATGCTGCGCCTGACGCGGCTCGGCAAATCGATGCGCGCCTTCTCCGACAATGCCGCGCTGGCCGAAGTCTCCGGCATCGACACCGGCCGGATCGTCGATCTCACCTGGCTGGTGTCGGGGTCGCTCGCCGGTGTCGCGGGTATCCTCTATGCGGCGGCGATCGGCACCATCAATCCCAACTTCGGCGTCACCCTGCTCTTGAGCCTCTTCGCCGCGGCCGTGCTGGGCGGTATCGGCAACGCCTATGGGGCGCTCGCGGGCGGCCTCGTCATCGGCCTCGCGCAGGACTGGTCGACGCTCTTCGTCAACGCGCGCTGGAAGCCCGCAGTCGGCTTCGCGATCCTGATCGTCACCCTGCTATTCATGCCGCAAGGCATCTTCGGCCAGGCGAGGCGGCGGTCGTGAACCTCGATTTCTGGATCAGCGTCGCGGTGCTGGCCGGCATCTACGGCGTTTTCACGCTCGGTCTTCAGCTCAATGCCGGCTTGACCGGGATCCTGAACTTCGGCCAGGCGGGGTTCATGGCCATCGGCGCCTATGCCTACGGCCTGCTGGTCGTCAACGCGCAATGGAACCCTTGGGCCGCCGTCGCCGCGGCTGTCCTGGCGGCGGTCGCGGCGGCGCTGCTCGTCGGGCTGAGCTCACTACGCCTGCGGACGGATTACTTCGCCATCGCCACCATCGCCTTCGCCGAGATGGTGCGCTACACGCTCCAGAACGCACAGTTTTCCGGCGGCAATCAGGGCGTCCTCGGCTACGACACGGCCTGGCGCGGCTTTGCCGACGCCGTGTCGAGCCGCCTCAGCCAGGCCGATTTCGGCGGCCATTCGCAGCTTCCGCTCCTGGTCCTGGTCTGGGCGGTCTTCGTGGTCCTGATCATCGTCCTCACCCTTCTCGAGCGCACGCCCTGGGGGCGGATCCTCAAGGCCCTGCGCGAGGACGAGGACGCGGTGTCTGCGCTCGGCAAGAACGCGCTGTCCTACAAGCTGCAATCGTTGGCGATCTCGGCTGCCATCGCGGCGGTCGCCGGGGTCTTCGTTGCGTTGAACATCACCTATCTCTATCCAAGCGTCTTCGACCCCAACTTCACCTTCTTCGGCTACGCCATGCTGGTGATCGGCGGACTCGGCAGCTTCGCCGGCACGGCGCTCGGCGGCCTCCTGTTCTGGGCCTTGCTGGAGGGCACGCGGTTCGTCGATCTGGCGCTGTCCGCCGGGCAGCAGGCCTCGCTCCGCTTCATCCTGGTCGGCGTCGCGCTGATCGTGCTGAACCGTGTCAGGCCGCAAGGGCTGCTCGGAGACCGCGCCGGGATGGTGGCCGGCCGATGACCGCACCCGGCGAACCGATCCTACACGTCGAGGACCTGTCCAAGTCCTTCGGCGGCCTGCATGCGGTCGCAAAGGCCAGCCTTACGGTCGAGGCCGGTTCGATCACGGCGCTGATCGGTCCCAACGGCGCCGGCAAGACGACGATGTTCGACCTTCTCAGCGGCTTCGCCAGACCCGACGCAGGCGCGATCCGCTTCAAGGGGAAGACGATCACGAGCCAGGCGCCCCACCGCATCGCCCAGGCCGGGATGGTGCGCACTTTCCAGCTCACCCGCGTCTTCGCCGGCATGAGCGTGCTCGACAACATGCTCATCGCCATGCCGCGCCACCCCGGCGAGCATCTGCCGACGCTGATGACGCGCCCCGGGGCGGCCCGCCGCCGCGAGGCGCTGGCGCGCGGCCGGGCGCGGCATCTGCTCGACATCTTCGGCCTCGAGACCAAGGCAGGGGATTTCGCCGGCACCCTGTCCGGCGGCCAGCGCAAGCTGCTCGAGCTCGCCCGCGCCTTGATGTGCGAGCCGGCGCTGGTGCTGCTCGACGAGCCGATGGCCGGCATCAACCCGACGCTCGGGCGCACCCTGCTCGACCACATCGATCACCTGCGGCGCAGCGAGGGTGGCACGTTCCTCTTCGTCGAGCACGACATGGACGTGGTCATGACGCGCGCCGACCGGGTCATCGTCATGGCGCGGGGCACGGTCATCGCCAGCGGCACCCCGCGCGAGATCCGCGCCGACCCCAAGGTGATCGAAGCCTATCTCGGCGATGGGGCCGCCTCGTGAGCGCCGTCGACCCCGTGCTGTCGGGCCGCGATATCGTCGCCGGCTATTCGCGCGAGGTCGACATCCTGCGCGGCGTGACGATCGACGTGGCTCCGGGCGAGATCGTCACCGTGGTGGGTCCGAACGGCGCCGGAAAGTCGACCTTGCTCAAGGCCCTCGTCGGGTTGGTATCGTTGAAGGAAGGTACCCTCAGGCTCGCCGGACAGGACATCGCCGGACTGCGCCCCAACGAGGTGGTCAGGCGCGGGCTCGGCTACGTGCCGCAGCGCGACAACGTCTTCCCGAGCCTCACGATCGAGGAGAACCTCGACATGGGACTGACCTCGCGCCGCGACCTCGACCCCCGCACGCGCCGCGAGGCGATGCACGCGCTGTTTCCGCGCCTCGCCGAGCGGCGGCGCCAGGCGGCCGGTAACCTCTCGGGCGGCGAGCGGCAGATGCTCGCCATGGCCCGCGCACTCATGCCCGAGCCGAAGATCCTGCTGCTCGACGAGCCGACGGCCGGTCTTGCGCCACGGTTCGTGGATGCGATGTTCGAGCAGGTCGTGTCGATCAACCGGTCCGGCGTCACCATCCTGATGGTCGAGCAGAATGCCACGCGGGCGCTCGCCATCTCGCATCGCGGCTACGTGCTCGACCTCGGCCGCAACGCCTTCGAAGGCGAAGGACCCGTGATGCTGAAGGATCCCAAGATCGCCGCGCTCTACCTCGGAGGTGGCCATGGCTGAAGAGAGCTCCGCTCCGGCGCTCGATTTCGCGGCGCTCGATGCCCTCGTCCGCAATTGCCCGTTCCACCGCTGGCTCGGCGTCCGCCTCAAGGCGCTCGACGCGAGCGGGATCGAGATCGCCCTGCCCTGGCGCGAGGAATTCGTGTCCGACCCGGTCGTCCGCTACACCCACGGCGGCATCCTGGCGACGCTGGTCGACCTCGCCGCCGACTATGCGATCGCGGCGCGGCTCGGGCGCGGCGTGCCGACCGTCGATCTCAGGACCGACTATCACAAGCCCGCCCTTCCCGGTCCGCTCGTGGCCCGCGCCGGCGTCATCAGGCTCGGCCGGACGCTGGCGAGCGCCGAGGCGCGGGTCTATGACGAAAAAGGCGATCTGATCGCCAGCGGGCGCGGCGTCTATGTCACGGCGGCACGATGAGCCGCCTTCAGGAAAGAACACATGAGCGTCGACCTCGATCACATTCTCTGGGCCGCCCCGGACCTGGACAGCGGAACGGCGCTCCTCGCCCGGTTGACCGGCGTTGCTCCGGCACGCGGCGGCTCCCATACCGGCCTGGGGACGCGCAATAGCCTGGTCGGGCTCGCCGGCGCGCAATACCTGGAAGTCATCGCGCCCGATCCCGAGCAGACGACGATCGGCGACCGCGCCGCGACCATCGCGGCGCTGCCCCAGCCGGGTCTGATGACCTTCGCGGTCAGAACGTCCAACCTCGACGCCTACCGCGCCGCGGCCGAGACCACGGGTGTGGACATCCATGGACCGGTCGGCATGAGCCGCGCCCGGCCGGACGGCGTGCGGCTCGACTGGGCTTGCCTCTATGTCGACCACCCGGTCTATGGCGACCTCATTCCCTTCGCCATAGACTGGCAAGGGTCGCCGCATCCCTCCGAGGTGGTGCCTCAGGGCCTCGGGCTCGCACGGTTCGAGGTGCTGCATCCCGAGCCCGAGCCGCTGCGGCGGATCTACGAAGCGCTCGGCATCGGAATCGAGGTCATGCGCGCCGCCCGTCCTGGCCTGCGAGCGGTCCTCGCGACGCCGCGCGGCGACGTCACGCTGCTCGGCCCCTGAAGACTGCACCGAGCCAGGGAGGTTCACTTGCGTGCTCTCATTCTCGAAAGCCACGGCGGCCTCGACCGGCTGGTTTTTCGGCCCGATCACGCCGACCCCGTGATCGGCCCCGGCGACGTGCTGTTGCGGATGCGTGCCTGCGCGCTGAACTTCCACGATGTCTTCACCCGCAACGGCATGCCCGGCATCCGCGTGCCGCTGCCGCTGATCCTCGGCATCGACGTGGCCGGTGAGATCGTCGAGGCCGGACCCGAGGTCGAGGGCTTTGCGGTCGGCGACCGCGTGCTGGTCGACCCGATCGACCGCGTCAAGGGTGGCCTCCTCGGCGAGACCTTCGACGGCGGCCTGGCGGAGCTGGTGCGCGTGCCGGCCCACATGCTGGTGCGGCTCGACCCGAGCATCGGCTTCGCCGAGGCGGCGGCGCTGCCGGTCGCCTACGGCACCGCCTATCGGATGATGCTGACCCGCGGCCGCATCCAGCCGGGCGAGACCGTGCTGATCCTCGGCGCCTCGGGCGGGGTCGGCACCTGCTGCGTGCAGCTCGCCAAGCAGGCCGGCGCCACCGTCATCGCCTGCGCCTCCTCGGACGACAAGCTCGAGCGGCTGAAGGCGCTCGGCGCCGACCACGGCATCAATTATGCGACCGGCGACTGGGTGGCCGAGTGCCACAAGCGCTTCGGCAAGCCGCGCGTGTCGCGGCACGAGGAGGGCGGCGTCGACGTCGTGGTCAATTTCACCGGCGGCGACACCTGGAGGCAGTCGCTGCGCGTGCTGCGCCGCGACGGGCGGCTGCTGACCTGCGGCGCCACTGCCGGCTACGACCCGAAGGAGGACATCCGCTTCATCTGGACCTTCGAGCTCAACATCGTCGGCTCGAACGGCTGGTCGCGCGACGACATCCATGCCCTGCTCGACCTCGTCCGCTCCGGCTCGCTCAAACCGGTGATCCACCCGCAGCGCTATTCCATCGAGCAAGGCCGAGAGGCGATGCGGCTGCTCGACGAGCGGAAGGTCTACGGGAAGGTGGTGGTGGAGGGGTGATGGAGATGGTGCCTATGGCTTTGCCGCGGCGGGACACCCAAAGCCTGCGTTACGAGCAACTTTCCAGTCATTATGGAATTACACCTTGCGGTATTTATCCGGCCCTGGGCCAACATCCCGAACACGCGCAGCTTGTAATGTAGCGTCGGGGTACTTGGCTTTGGTCTCTTGAATGACGGTTCCCTGCGTCGCGCCCGTGACAACTGACCGCTGTCCGCCTGCATGCTTCGCGCCGAAGCCGCCAGCTGCCCGCGGCTCAATGAATATTCTGTCCTTTGCCATTTTCGTACGCTCCTCAAAGTGGGACATGCTGCCGAGTGAAAAACAACTAAGAGCTGCGCCCAGGCTCAGCGCTACACGCGAAATGAGGCGATACCTGCCGGCGAGGCATCGGCTTCACCTACAAGGGCGGCAATATCCACAGCAATCCGCGTCTTGGGCTATTGAATACCGATCATCCGCCCGATCAGGCTGGCCAGCGGCTCTTCGTTGCCGGTGAAGCTGTCGGTCATGGCCTGCAACATGGCGTCAGGCTGCATCCGGTCGAGGGCAGCGGGATGCCCAGCTCGCGTCGCGAGCAAGGCGAAAAAGGTCAGCTGCGCACGGCCGTTGCCTTCGCGAAAACAATGGATCGCGTTGAGTTCCGCCAAGAGGTGCGCGGCGCCCTTCGCGAAATCCCGCGTGGACCGGTGACGCAGGCAGTTGTCAGCCTGTAATCGCTCGAACAGACGGCGCATCGCTGCGTCGATGTGCTCGGGATAGCAGAACATATTGCCGCCTTTGGAGATGCGCACCGTCCGCGGCTTCCCGGCCCAGGCGAACACGTCCTGGAAAAGATGGCGGTGGATGGCCCGGTAATGAGCGTAGCCGAAGCGGCCGGTCGGGATGGGCTCTTGGGCGCGCTGTGCCGTGATCAACGTCTCGTACGCGTCGAGCTGGGCTTGGTCGCGGATGTCGAGACGGTTCCTCAGAACGGTGCTGTCGGGATAGGAATATGGATCGGAACCGCTTTCGTACATCGGCCCTAGGTCAGGTCGTCGGTGCGAACCGCCTCATGATGGCGGCCCGGCGATCGGCTGCGCTGAGACCGTCACGCTCGAACTGGTCAAGTATCGACCGCATAGCGGTGGTCAAGTAGATTCCCTCCACCGCGCTGATCCGCTCGAAGCGGTCGCGGCCTAAAACGAACTGTCTTGCATCTGACGGCCGGGCGATACTAGCCTTTGGAGATGAGGCGTTTTTCATAGATCCTGTTCTATCACATCCGGCACCGCCCCTCACAGATAAAAGGCGCAGCACAAAGAACGCTGCATAGGTCGAGAACCTCTGCTCACCCCCGCTCCCCTCTCGCCCTCCTCTCCGCCGCGATTTGCTCCGCCTCCTCCGTCAGTGCGCGCCGGTCGGGCTTGTTGGTCGAGGCGAGGGGGATGGCGTCGCGGAACTCGACGAAGCGCGGATGGGCGAAGGCCGGGCCGTGGCTAAGCGCGAAGCGCTTGACCTCCGCCTCGGTCACGCTGTCGTCCTGGCGCACCACGAAGGCAAAGGGCAAGGCGTGCTTGATCTCGTCGGGCACCGGCACGACGGCCGCCTGCTGCACGCCCGGCATGCGCTCGACGAGCTTCTCCACCTCGCCCGGCCAGACGTTCTCGCCGCCGACCACGAACATGTCGTCGGCGCGGCCGAGGAAGTAGAAGAAGCCGTTCGGGTCGCGCCGCATGATGTCGCCCGAGCGATACCAGCCCTGGATCATCACCTCGGCGGTCTTTTGCGGCAGGTTGGCGTAGCCCTCCATCAGCATCGGACTTCGCATGTAGAGCACGCCCTCGTCCGAGCCCGGCCCCTCGCGCAGCTCGGCTCGCGTTCCCGGCACCGGAGTGCCGCAGGCCAGCGCCGGACGTGGGATCCCTGAGGGATGCGGCCCGAAGGGCGTCGGGCCGCCCTCGGTCGTGCCGTAGCTGTTGTTGATGGCGGCCTTCGGGAACAGGGCCTGCACCTTGTCGATCAGCGCCTGAGTCAGCGGCGCCGAGCCCATGGTGACGTTAGTGACGGAGGAGAAATCGAGGGTGCCCAGGAGGTCGCGCTCACGCGCGACCAGCGCCAGCATGGTCGGCACCGACGTCAGCCAGGTCACACGGAAACGCTCGATGGCCTGCGCATAGAGCCTGGCGTCGAAGGCCGGCAGCAGGACGATGCTCGCCCCCGCCGATAGCGCGCCCTTGATGCTGATCGTCGCGTTCATGTGGAACATCGGCGCGCCGACGATGTAGCGATGGTGCGAGCGGTCGCCGTAGAGCTCGGCCATCATCTCGAGCGACCAGCGCTGCGAGTCGTGCGACAGCAGCACGCCCTTGGGCCGGCCGGTCGAGCCGGAGGTGTAAAGGATCATCGCGAGCTCGCGGGCCGCGGGCTCGACCGTCTCGAACCGCCCGGGGTCGCGCAGCGCCGCATAGCCGTCGGGTGCATCGAAGTCGATGCGGTCGAGCCCCGCCGGCACGAGGTCCCCCCGCTCGCGGTCATGGAAGACGGCGCGCAGGTCCGCGTCCGCCACGATATGGTCGATCGTCTCGCGCGACAGCTTGAACGAGATCGGCACCACGACGAGCCCGGCCCGCATCGCGCCGAAATAGGCGGCGAGCAGCTCGGTGCGGTTCAGCGACAGGATGCCGACCCGATCGCCCCGCCTGAGCCCCCGTTTCAGCAGCCCGCGCGCGACCGCGTCGCATTCCACGTCGAACTCCGCATAGGTGATCTCGCGCGGCGCCTCCGGCCGCGCGAGATCGACGATCGCGATCTTGTCGGGGCGGAGCATGGCATCGAAACAGCGTCCGAGGTTACGGGACGGCAGACTCATCGCAACGGCTCCGGCGGAAGGGATTGGCTGACCGGTCCTCACGGCCGCTTGGGAATCTCGAGCCCGCGCTGCACGGCCGGGCGGGCGAGGCCGTGCTCGAGCCAGGCTGGCACGCGCTCCAGCCGATCGAACTCCACGAGCTCCCCGGCCCCATAGAAGCCGACGAGATTGCGTACCCAGCCCAGCATGGAGATGTCGGCGATCGTATAATCCTCGCCCATGATCCATCGTCGGCCGTCGAGGCGGGTCTCCAGCACGCCGAGCAGGCGCTTCGTCTCGTCGCGATAGCGGTTGAGTGGCCGTTTGTCGGCGATCTCCCCACCGGCGAACTTGTGGAAATAGCCGACCTGTCCGAACATCGGGCCGATCGCCGCCATCTGGAAGAAGACCCAGGCGAGGGTCTCGTAACGCTGCGCCTTGTCGGCGGGCAGGAGCTTGCCGGTCTTCTCGGCCAGATAGAGGAGGATCGCACCCGATTCGAACAGGCCGAACGGCTTTCCGCCCGGGCCGTCCGGATCGATGATCGCCGGGATCTTGCCGTTCGGATTGAGCGACAGGAACTCGGGCGTCCAGGTCTCGTTCGCCCCGATGTCGATCGTATGCGGCTCGTAGGACAGCCCCATCTCCTCGAGCGCGATCGATACCTTGACGCCGTTCGGCGTCGGCAGGGAATAGAGCTGCAAGCGGTCGGGGTGCTTGGGCGGCCAGCGCTTGGTGATCGGAAAGGTGGCGAGGTCCGGCATTCGAGGCTCCTGAAGATCCGCCACTCATACATCGCGGCTCGGCCATGACATAGCGGCCGGACCTCGCCGGCGGGAGATACTGCGGCGATCCGAATGGACGCTCGGGCGTTAGGATCCGAAGACCATGGCGCCGGGTGGCCGGGCCCCCCGGTCTCCGACGTCCTGAAAGGACATATCTCATGGCAGAGACACTCTCGGCCCGCTCCTCCGGCCAGTTCCGGATCGGCGGCGACCTCTCCATCAACCGCCTCGGCTTCGGCGCCATGCGGATCACCGGCAAAGGCATCTGGGGCGATCCCGCCGACCCGGAGGCGGCGCTGGCCACGCTGCGCAAGGCGCGCGACCTCGGCATCAACTTCATCGACACGGCCGACAGCTACGGCCCCTTCGTCAGCGAGGACTTCATCCGCGAGGCGCTTCATCCCTACGATGGGCTGGTGATCGCCACCAAGGGCGCACTGACCCGGCACGGCCCGGACATTTGGCAGGTCGTCGGACGGCCCGAGTACTTGCGGCAATGCGTGATGATGAGCCTGCGGCGGCTCAAGGTCGAGCGGATCGACTTGTGGCAATTGCACCGCATCGACCCGGCGGTGCCGCGCGACGAGCAGTTCGGCGTGATGGCCGCGATGCAGAAGGAGGGGTTGATCCGTCATCTCGGCCTGAGCGAGGTCGGCGTCGAAGAGATCGAGGCCGCCGGGCGGCACTTCGAGGTCGCGACCGTGCAGAACGAATACAATCTCGTCACCCGCAAGAGCGAAGCCGTGCTCGATCATTGCGCGGCCAAGGGGATCGGCTTCATTCCCTGGTATCCGCTCGCGGCCGGCACCTTGGCCAAGCCCGGCTCGGTCCTCTCATCGATCGCCGACAAGCTCGGAGCCACGCCGCCCCAGGTGGCGCTCGCCTGGGTGCTGAAGCGCTCGCCGGTGATGCTGCCGATCCCGGGAACCTCCAAGCCCGACCATCTCGCCGAGAATGTCGCCGCCGCCGCCCTCGCGCTGTCCGACGAGGATTTCAAGGCCCTCGACGCGCAAGGCCGCGCCGCTGGACGGTGACGTCGGCCGATCAGCCTGATCAGACCGGCGCCAGGACGGAGGCGACTGCGGCGCCGATCCAGTCGAGGCGCGCCGCCGGGATCAGCCCGTAATTGTAATAGTTGATGCTCTCGACCCCGGCTTCAGTGGCGGCCTTGGAGCGGAGGCAGAGGTCTTCCGCCGACGACATCTCCGGATAGAAGACCCGGAACCCGGTGCCGAGGACCTTGTCCGGACCGATGGCGCGCCGACCCTCGCCGATCAACGCCGAGACCTCCGCAGGCGTCTTGTCGTAGGCGCAGAGGATCAGCCCATCGCATTCGGCGATCGCGGCGGCCGGATCGCACCCGCCGAGCCAACCGTTCTCGAGGTCGATGAGATGGACGCGGGTCGCCGGATCGGCCTCGGCCCGGATCTCGGCGATGAGCGTCGTGACGGGCTCGAAGCGCCACATCGCGTAGTCGTAGACTTCGGGATGCGGGCGGAACACGTCGAGCCCGGCCTGCGGGAACTCGGCCCAGCGAGCGGCCGGAACGGCGCGTTCGCAGGCCTCGACGATCCAACCCTTTACCGTCGCGCGCGCCTTCTCGCCGTCGACCCCGGCCTTGGAGGCACGCGACAGGCAGGCCGGGCAGAAGCACAGCGAGAGCAGGAAATCGTCCTCGGGCAGGAGGCCGACGCCGTCCTTCTCGTGATGGAACCCATGCGCGAAGCCCATGAAGGACGGGCTTTCGAGCTCGACGACGTCGGGCTTGTAGCGATGCGTGACGTCGGCCACGAGCGTGCGCACATAGGCGCGCGCGTCGGGATGCGACGGGCAAAGACTATAGTAGTTTGGGTCGCCGAAGGCGTTGCGTGTCACGGCCTCCGGGTGCAGCAGGCCGAGGCGCGTGTTGTGCAGGCAGACCGTCCAGCACGACACCCGAAGTCCGCCCGCGTCGCGGCGGCGGACGAGGTCGAGGAGGACGTCACCGCCCTCGGTCACGACCTTCGCGACCTGCGGCCGGATCGCATGCTCGCTCCAGCGGCCAGGGGTGGGCTCGAAATAGATCGTCCCGTCCTCGGGAAAGTAGGATTTGCGCTTCGGGCTGCGCGGCTGGAGGAAGCGGCCGGCATGGTAGGAGGTCGCCAGGCTGATCGTGTCGAGCGACGCTCGCGTGGCGAGATCGGCGATCACGCGATCGGGGGTGAGGTCCTGCACGTCCCAGGGGTAGGTCCACATCGACAGGTGCATGGCATGATCTCCGATCATCGCCGCCGCGCCTCGCGCCCCGAAAGCAGCAGGAGCCCGAGGATCAGCGAGCCGAACAGGATGCTGCGCCAGCCAGGCGAGGCATTCACCACCGTGATGAGGCCGGTGATGGTGACGAGCAGCACGGCGCCGGGAATCGTCCCGGCATAGCCGCCGAGGCCGCCCAGAATGGAGGTTCCGCCCAGCACGACGGCCGCGATCGAGGTCAGGACGTAAGGGTCGCCAATCCCGACATAGCCCTGCCCGTTCATGCCGAGCGTCAGCACCCCGGTGAGCCCGGCCATGACGCCGCTCGCGGCATAGAGGGTGAGCGTGGTCGCCGGAACCCCGACGCCGGACAGGCTCGCGGCGAGCGGATTGGCGCCGAGCGCATAGACGCGGGCGCCGAAGCGGGTCCGCCGCAGCACCAGGACCGTGCCGAGGGACACGGCGATCCAGATCATGATGTCGACCGGCATGCCGCCCGGCCTGGCATTGCCGATGAACGTCACGGCGGGATTGTGGGCCGAGACCGCGCTGCCGCCCGCGATCAGGATCAACACGCCCTGCAGCAGGGTCGCCATGGCGAGCGTCATGATCATCGGATGGACGCGCAAGTAGACGACGCCGGCCCCGTTGACGAAGCCGATCAGGCCCGCGACGGCGAGGATCGCCACCAGGGCGGCGATGCCGGTCGGGTCGGCGGGCCATGTCAGCAGCGGCAGGCCGACGGCGCTGACCGTGATGATGGCGCCGACCGACAGGTCGATGCCGCCGCCGATCATGACGAGCGTCTGGCCGGCCGCGACGATGCCGATCGCGGCCGCCAGTTCGAGCAGGTAGCGCAGATGCCCGATCGAGCCGAAGCCGCGGCTCGTCAGGCTCGCCACGATCCACACCGCCGCGACGACGAGGAGCGTGAGGAAGGCCGGGTTGCCGAACAGGCGCATGATCCTG
Source organism: Lichenihabitans sp. (assembly GCA_036276175.1). Lineage (GTDB taxonomy): Bacteria > Pseudomonadota > Alphaproteobacteria > Rhizobiales > Beijerinckiaceae > Lichenihabitans. The sequence continues at coordinate 2,400 of DATBEH010000119.1, read as the reverse complement.
CCAGAGAAGGACGAGGCGGCCATCAGGCGCGGTGCTCCCGCCGGCGCGACCGCAGGCGTCCCGCGACCTGCGGCAACGCGACCGCGCCGACGATGATCAGGCCCTGCGCCACATATTGCGCCATCGGCGGCATGCCGAGGAAGAACATGACGTTGATCATCACGGTCAAGAGCAGGCTTCCCAGCACCGCGCCGCGCATCGTGCCCTGACCGCCGAGGAAGCCGACGCCGCCCAGCACGGCGGCGGCGATCGAGTTCAGCGTGAAGGCCTGCCCGATGAGGGGGTCGCCCGACCCGGTCTGCGCCGCCACGAACAGGCCGGCGATCGCGGCGAGCACGCTGCTGATCGCGTAGGCCGCGATCAGCGCCGCATCGACCGGCGCACCGGAGCGATAGGCGCCGACCGGGTTCTCGCCCGCCGCATAAAGCGTCAGGCCGAGCGGCGTCGCTCCATAAAGCTTCCACAGCAGCATGACGGCGACGAGCAGCGCGAAGGCGGTCGGGCTGTTGCCGGCGAGGAGATCGGACAGCCAGGACGGCACGCTTCCGCCCGGCCGGGGCAGGATCAGCAGGGCCGCGCCGCCGACGATGAACGAGCTCGCCAGCGTGACGATGATGGCGGGCAGCCGCAGCCGCACCGCGACGACGCCGGTCAGCCCGCCGACGACGAGGCCCGTGGCGATCACGGCGGTGAGGCCGCCCGCGACGCCGAGCGGCCCGGCCATGGAGGTGGCGGCCACCACCGCGCCGAGGCCGACGGTCGCGCCCATGGCGAGGCTGATGCCCCCGGCCAGCATCAGCATGGCCTGCGCCATGGCGGTCAATGCCAGCGGAAACCAGGTCTGGCTGAAGCGGGCGAAGCCGGAGAGGCTGACCAGGCCGGGGAACAGGCTCGCATAGAGGGCCACGAACGCGACGACCACGACGAGGAGACCCATGACGCCCCGGTTGCGGCGGCGCTGCACGGCCCAGTAGAGGCCGGCGCCCGCGGATGGCGACGGCGCGGGCCTCACGCGGCCCGCTTCGCTTCGGAGGCGCCCATGGCCAGGGCCACGATGGCCTCCTCGGTGATGCCGGCGCCTTCGAGCATCGCCACGACGCGCCCCTGGCGCATGACGGCGACGCGGTCGCAGAGATGCACGAGCTCCGGCGTGTCCGAGCTCGCCAGCACCACCGCCCTGCCCTCGGTCGCGAAGCCGCGCAGCATGGCGTAGATCTCGCGCTTGGTCTCGATGTCGACGCCGCGCGTTGGATCGTTGAGCAGCAGGATCTTCGGATCGAGCGGCATCCACCGGGCCAGCGCCACCTTCTGCTGATTGCCGCCCGAAAGCGCCTGGACGGCGCGCGAAAGATCGCCCCTGACGCTCAGCCGATCGGCGAGCGCCGCCGCCTGCCGCGCCTCGGGGCCGGACCGCCGCCGCTGCCAGCCCGCCCCCTGGGCGAGGCCCGGCAGCAGCATGTTGGTCGCGATGGAATGGACGAGATGCAGTCCCTCCCGCTTGCGGTCGGCGGGCACGTAGGCGAGGCCGCGGGCATTGGCGGCCGTGACGCTCCCCGGCAGCCCCGGCCGGCCGTTGAACCGCGCCTCGCGCGCCGCGGCGGGACTCGCGCCGTAAAGCCCCAGCAGCAGATCCTCCTGACCCTGGCCGACGAGGCCGCCGATGCCGAGCACCTCACCGGCGCGCAGGTCGAGATCCACATCCGCGACGCGGCCGGCCTCGAAGCCCCGCACCGATACGACCGGCGCGCCGGCCACCGGTTGCCAGGCGGGAAACAGGTCGCCAGGATCACGGCCCACCATGAGCCTGACGAGCCCCGCCGCATCGACGTCGTCGAGCGACCGGTCGGCCGTGCGCGTGCCGTCCTTCAACACCGTCACGTAGTCGCAAAGCTCCATCACCTCGGCGAGGCGATGCGAGATGTAGAGGATCGCCGTCCCCTCGCGCTTGAGGGTGGTGACGAGCCCGGCCAGCGTCCGGGTCTCGTGCGCCGAGAGCGAGGAGGTCGGCTCGTCGAGGATCAGGACGCGCGGCTTGCGATAGAGCGCCTTGGCGATCTCCACCAGCTGCCGGCGACCGAGCGGCAATTCGCCGACCGGGCGCGCGATGTCCTCGTCGAGGCCGACCCGCCGGCACAAGGCCTTGGCGTCGCGGGCCAACGCCCGGTAGTCGACGAGCCCGAAGCGGCGCGGATAGGCGCCGAAGCCGATATTCTCCGCAATGGAGAGGTGGGTGGCCAGGCTCAGTTCCTGCTGGACCACCGCGACGCCGTGGCGCCCCGCCGTGGCGGGCGAAAGCGTGACCGGCTGCCCGTCGATGGCGACCGTACCGGCGTCGGGCGCCAGCGCGCCCGACAGGATGTTGATCAAGGTCGACTTGCCGGCGCCGTTCTCCCCGAGCAG
>DATBEH010000118.1:0-93804 GCA_036276175.1 Lichenihabitans sp. | reverse complement strand
CTCGCCACGATCGAAGGCTGCCCGCTTCTGGTCGTCACCGAGGATCTCGTAGGCGCTGTTGGCCTCGGCGAAGCGCTCCTTGGCACGCGGCTCCTTGCTCTGATCGGGATGGTATTTCTTGGCGAGCTTGCGGAAAGCTTTCTTGATCTCCGCCTTGTCGGCGGTTCTCGGCAGGCCCAGAATCGTATAGGGATCGCGCATCGTCAGCCTTGGGAGGGCGTCGCGCCGAAGAGGCGGGACACTCGTCGTCATCATGGCATTTGGGAAGGCTCGCGGCCAGCGGCAAGGCGGCCTCGCCTCCGCATCCCTATTTCGACCGCTTCTCCGCACTGCCCTGGACCTGCTTGATCTCGGCCAGCACCCAGTCGCCGTCCCGAGCCCGGCACGCCGAGCCGTCGAGGCGGCGTTCCCGTCCCGGGTGCGCCGCGACGCGGGCCTTGAAGGCCCGACAGATCCGGTCGTGTTCGACGAACGGCGGCGCCAGAGCCGCGAAGGAGCCCCGGGCGCCGGACTGCGGGTTGTGCCAGGCCGCTTCGGCGCCGTTGCCCTGCGGGTCGAGCGCCACCGCCAAAGCCGCGTTGGCACGACGCCAGTCCTCCTTGTCGAGGTCCGCCGAAAATTCCGCGGATTTGGCCTTGATGCTGCCCGTGGCGTCGCTGTCGACGAAGCCCGGCACCGGAAAGGAAACCGCGCAAGCGCTTACCGACAAGGCCAGACCGAGCGCGGTAGCCGCCGTCGTCCAATGGCGAAGACCGCTTCGATGATCGTCGCGAGCCATGACGGTGAGACGCTCCTGACACATGGCACCGGCTCCCGTCGGCGGCGAGGCCCTCCCGGATCACGATGGCTTTGCACCCAGTCGATCCAAAACCATGACCGTGATCGATTCGAATGCGATAGAGCGCGATGCCATTCGACGACCCGTGCCGACCTTTCGGCGTCACGCCCTGGAATGGGCAGAATTGCAGGGGAATTGCTGTGAATCCGTTAAGAGCCGCCGATTTCACGATGCGCGACGATCCGTTCGAGCTCTTCGCCGAATGGCTGGCCGAAGCGGAGCGGAGCGAGCCGCGCGATCCCAACGCCATCGCGCTCGCAACCGTCGACGCCTCCGGCCTGCCGGACGTCCGCATGGTGCTGCTCAAGGGCGCCGATGCCCGCGGCTTCGTGTTCTACACCAACGAGGAGAGCGCCAAAGGTCGGGAGCTTCGCGGCAACCCGCAGGCCGCCTTCGTGCTGTACTGGAAATCGCTGAACCGGCAGATCCGCGTGCGCGGCCCGGTCGAGCCCGCGAGCGACGCGGAATCGGACGCCTATTTCGCGTCCCGACATCCGAGGAGCCGATTCGGCGCCATCGCCAGCCGGCAGTCGCGCCCGCTCGAAAGCCGCGATTCCCTGGAGCAAGCGGTGGCGGCGCTCGAGGCGCGCTACGCCGGGGGAGACATTCCGAGGCCGGCGAACTGGCACGGCTTCAGGGTGAAGCCGCTGCAGATCGAGTTCTGGCACGACCGTCCGTCGCGCCTGCACGATCGCGTCCTGTTCAGCCGGGAAAGCGACGCCGCGCCGTGGATGCGACAGCGCCTCTATCCTTGATGTTGCACGGCCTCACCCCTTATCTTCAAGGTGGGGCGAGCGCGCCGCCACTGCGGCGGCAGGCGGGATCGTCGCCGACCCTGGACCGACATGCCCACACCCTCTGACGCCAAGGTCTCGAACGCGCCCCGGCGCACCATGCTGCTGACCGGCGCATCGCGCGGCATCGGCCATGCCACGGTCAAGCGCTTCTCCTCCGCCGGCTGGCGGGTCATCACCTGCTCGCGCCACGCCTTTCCGGAGAACTGTCCCTGGGAGATGGGGCCGGAGGACCATCTGCAGGTCGACCTCGCCGACCCCGCCGACATCGCGACGGCCATCAACGACGTGCGCGAGAGGCTCACCGGCGGCCGGCTCGACGCGCTGGTCAACAATGCCGGTATCTCCCCCAAGGGCGAGGGCGGCAGCCGCCTCGGCACCATCGAGACCGACGTGACGCTGTGGAAGAAGGTCATGCAGGTGAATTTCTTCGCGCCCGTCATGCTGGCGCGCGGACTGATCGTCGAGCTCGAAGCGGCGCATGGCTCGGTGGTCAACGTGTCCTCGATCGCCGGCTCGCGCGTCCACCCGTTCGCGGGCGCGGCCTATGCGACATCGAAGGCGGCTCTGGCGGCCCTGACGCGCGAGATGGCCGCCGATTTCGGCCCGCGCGGCATCCGCGTCAATGCCATTTCGCCGGGCGAGATCGACACCGCCATCCTGTCGCCCGGAACGGAGAAGATCGTCGACCAGCTGCCGCTGCGCCGCCTCGGTACGCCCGAGGAAGTCGCCAAGGCGATCTACTTCCTGTGCACCGACCAGTCGAGCTATGTTCACGGCGCGGAGATCCACATCAACGGCGGCCAGCACGTGTGACGGACGCCGCGTCCCGCACCTATCCGGCGCGGCCGTTCCTGGCCGCGAGCGTCGCCGTCTTTCGCGACGGGAAGGTGCTGCTGGCCGAGCGGGCCTCGCCGCCGGCCGCCTTGCGGTTCTCGCTGCCCGGCGGCCTCGTCGAGGCCGGCGAGACCTTGCGCGAGGCGGCACTGCGCGAGCTCCGCGAGGAGACCGGCGTCGAGGCCGAGATCGTCTGCTTCAACGACCATGTCGAGGTCATCGAGCCCGATGCGGACGGCCGCGTCGCGGCGCATTTCGTCGTCGCCTCCTTCGTGGCCCGCTGGATCGCGGGCGAGGGGGCGGTGGGGCCGGAGGCGCGGCGCATCTTGTGGGTCGATCCCGCGCGGATCGATGGTCTCGACGTCACCCCGCGGCTCGGCCCGCTGCTGTCGCGTGCCGCCGTCCTGCTGGGGGCGGCGTCATGAGGCGGCTTTGCGCCACGCTCGCCATCGTGATCGGCTCGATGCTCGCGGCCCCCGCCTGGAGCCAGGCGGAACTGCCCGCGTCGCCGCCCCTGCCGCCAATCCAGGGAGAACCCTCGACGCCGGCCCCGGACGATGCGGATGCCCTGCCGCCCTACGAGCCGCAGCTCGAACGCCTCGCCGAGCTGATGGGCACCCTGGCCTATATGAGCGACCTGTGCGGCCGGAAGGACGGCGAGGGATGGCGCACCCGGATGAATGCCCTGCTCGACGCCGAGGCCCATACGCCGCGCCGCCGGGAGCGCCTGGCCGGCGCCTACAATCGCGGCTTCACCGGATACGAGGCGACCTACCGCCGCTGCACGCCACCGGCCAAGGTCGTGATCGCGCGCTCCCTTGCCGAAGGCGACAGCCTGGCGCGCGAGCTTGCGACGCGCTTCGTCGGCAACTGATCGCGAGCCATGATTCGAATGTTGCGGACGCCGTTAACGATTTGGAAGGAAATGGCTGGCCTCGCAACGCGGGCCGTTCCATTCTCTCGCAGCATGACACACGATTCGTCCGCCTCCCATCGAACCGAAGCTGCCGAAGAGCGGCATTATGCTCTATCCATCGTGATGGACGCCTTTGCCGAGGCGACGCTCGATGGCCTGCCAGAGGATTCGATGACCCAGGCGGCCCTCTTCGTGGCCTTCCAGAAGCTCGTCGCCGGCTACGGCGAGGATGCCGTCGCGACCTTCGCCGAACGCCTGCCCGAGCGGGTCCGCAACGGCGAGTTCTCGATCGCCAGCCGGCAATGAGGCCGGCGCCACAGGCCGTCTCCGCGCCGCGAATCAGGGCGAGCGGAGCGCCCTGACGGCGAATCGATGGCCCTTGTGCCGGCTTGGCGTCTGCCTATCTTCGCCGCAGCGAAGGACGAGGTGGCATGACGGGCGTTTTGCTGGAAGATCGAGGCATCGTCGAGGTCGCGGGGCTCGAGGCCGGGGAGCTGCTGCAGCGCCTCGTCACCAACGACGTCCTCGGGCTCGTGCGGGGCGAGGCCCGCTATGCGGCGCTGCTGACGCCGCAAGGCAAGATCGTCGTCGATTTCCTGGTCGCCGCAGCCGGAGAGGCGTCTTTCCTGATCGATTGCCCGCGCCATCTCGCGGCCGACGTTGCGAGGAAGCTGACGCTCTATCGGTTGCGCGCCAGGGTGACGATCACCGATCGCAGCGCGGAGCTTCGGGTCGCCGCGTTCTGGCCCGAAGCACCGAGTTCGATCGATGGCCTGGTCGTCCGCGATCCGCGCCATCCGAGCCTCGGCTACCGTGCCGTCGCGTCGCACGCCGCCTTGGCCGATCTCGTCCGCCCCGCCGATCGGGAGGCCTATACGTCGCATCGCATCGATGCCGGCGTCCCTGAAGGGGGCACCGACTTCGCCTATGGCGATGCCTTTCCGCACGATGCCAACCTCGATCTTTTGAACGGGATCGACTTCGGCAAGGGCTGCTATGTCGGTCAGGAGGTCGTCTCCCGCGTGCAGCACCGCGGCACGGCCCGCAAGCGGATCCGGCCGGTGATCTTCGAAGGCGCGCCGCCGCCCGCCGGCACCGAGGTGGTGGTCGGCGAGATCGCCATCGGCACCATGGGCTCGGCCGTTGCGGGGCGCGGGCTCGCCATGGTGCGGGTCGACAGGGCCGCGGAGGCGGCGGCGCTCGGCGCGCCGGCCTCGGCGGCCGGCGTCCATCTCAGCATCGCGCTCGGCTGAGGCGTGCCGACGCTCTACGTCTGCCCGCTGTCGCGGCTCGACGAAACTCTTCGCGGGAGCGGCGCCCGGACTGTCGTGACCTTGCTGCGCCCGGGCGGCGCGACGACGCCCTTGCTGCGGGACATCCGCCACCTGCACCTCGACGTCAGCGACATCGCCGAGCCGCTCGACGGCCATGTCATGCCGGGCACCGCTCATGTCGACACGCTGCTGCGCTTCGCCGCGGACTGGGACGGCGCCGCTCCTCTGCTGATCCACTGCTACGCCGGTGTCAGCCGCTCGACGGCCGCGGCCTTCGTCCTAGCCTGCGCGCTGCAGCCCGAGGCGGACGAAGCGACCCTGGCTTGCGCCCTGCGCTCGGCTTCCCCGACCGCCACGCCGAACCCGCGCATCGTCGCGCTCGCCGACGCGATGCTGGATCGCCGCGACCGCATGATCGCTGCCGTCGCGGCGATCGGACGCGGTGCGGAGTGCTTCGAGGGCGAGCCGTTCCGGCTCGAGCTCGGTCAGATGCCGGCGTACCAGTCGTAGCCGTTGTCTTCCCAATAGCCGCCCTTGCCTTCGCCTTCATCGGCATAGCTGTCGACGAGCTCGATCTTCATGATGTATTTCGTCGACTTGTAGCCGAGCTGCCGTTCGACCCTGACCCGCAGCGGCGCTCCGTAGGGCACCTGCAGCGGCGCGCCGTTCATGTCATAGGCGAGGATCGTCTGCGGATGGCGGGCCGCGACGAGGTCGATCGTGCCGTAGAAGCGCGTCGGTCCGTCGAGCGCGCCGTCGTCCATCGTATCGGCGCAGCGGAACAGCACGTAGCGGGCCTCGTCCTTGACGCCGGCTCGGTCGAGGATGAGGCCGAGCGGCACGCCCGTCCATTTGCCGATGCAGCTCCAGCCCTCGACGCAATCGTGCCGGGTGATCTGGGTGCGCGACGGCATGGCGCGCAGCTCCGCCAGCGAGATCTGGAACGGATGGTCGACGAGACCCCCGACCTCGAGCTTCCAGTCCTTGAAGCCGTCGGCCGCCATGGCCTTGTAGGCGGGGTCGGAGGGATCGGTGCTGCCGTTGGGCTTGAAATGCGGGCTGATGTCGCTTTCCGCATATTCGCGCGCCATCGCATGCTCGCCGAGGATGGCGCGCTGCACCCGGTAGGTCAGCTCGTTGGTGCCGTCGAGGATGTTCGTCACCCAGTCCTGGCTGGCGATCTTGCCGCAGCCGGCCAAAGCCACCCCCGAGAGGCCGGCGAGGCCGGCCTTGATGAGGCCACGGCGGCTCGTGCGAAACTCAGCCATGGGTCACCTCGCCAGCCTTCCCGGCACCGAGATCGAACCGTCCGGTGATCATCGACCGCATATTGTTGAAGACCCCGGTCAGCAGCACCATCACGACGTGGACGATGAAGAAGCCGACGAGCGAGAAGGCCACGATGAAATGGATGGTGCGCGCCGTCTGCCGGCCGCCGAACACCGCGACAAGCTGCGGAAAGGCGGCGTCGAGCCCCGGCGACATGGTCCAGCCGGCGAGCACGATCAGCGGCAGCGCGATGAAGATCACGCCAAAATAGGCGAGCTTCTGGAGCACGTTGTAGCGCCGCGCCGCCTCGCCGTGGGGAAAGCGCAGCTTTACGTGCTCGACGATGGCTTCGCCCGTATGGGCGAGATCGTCGCGGTCGGGCACGATGTCGCGAGCGAAATGGCGGCTGGCAAAACCCCAGATCAGGTAGACTAGGCCGTTGAGCACCAGGATCCAGGCGAAGAGGAAGTGCCATTTGCGGCCCGTGCCGAGATCCTGGTAGGCCGGTAGGGTGATCCAGCTCGGGAAGGCGCGTTCGGTCGGCTGGCCGTCGACGTTCGATACGCCGAGCACGCCCGTCGTCGTCACCGAATGGCCGAAGAGGGCAACGTAGCCTTGCGACTGGTCGCCGACCTCGCGCGCATCGATGGCGAAGACCGGATGATCGAAGGTCGATGTCTGCCCGATGTAGAGCGCCGGATGGGCGTTGAAGATCTGCAGCCCGCTCATCAGCAGCACGGCGAGGCAAACGAACGTGATCCAGTGGGTGACGCGCACCACCACGGAGTGGCGTTTGACCAGACGCCCGCCGGCTGGTTTATCCTTGAAAGCCATGGAGCCGCGCCCTTTGCGGTTGATAGTCGCTGCCGAAACATACGGCCGAAGCCGGGAAAGGTTACGCCTTGGACCAGAAAGCCGCAGGTCCCGACATCGCCACGCTGCCGTTCGAGAAAGCGCTGGCCGAACTCGAGGAGATCGTCGGCCAGCTCGAGCGGGGCAGCGTGTCGCTGGAGGAGTCGATCCGCATCTACGAGCGCGGCGAGGCGCTCAAGAAACACTGCGAAGCCCTGCTGCGCAATGCCGAGATGCGCATCGAGTCGATAACATTGGGGGCCGACGGCACGCCGAGCGGGGTCACGCCGATGGCGATGGAGTGAAAGGCGTCGCCGGCGCGGCCGTGATCCTTCCCCGGAACGGGGAAGGTGTCACGCATCACCCCGATCGACGCGGTTGGCGTCGATCGGGGTGATGCGTGACGGATGGGGAAACAATTTGCCGAGGATCGCAGACACGTAAAACCGCATGGCTGACGAACGCCCGCGTCCTTCGCAAGACGATGACCTCGCAGGAGATCAGGCTTTGGCTCGCGTTGCGAGCCCTTCGGCCGCAAGGGCTTCACTTCCGGCGGCAGGTTCCCTTGGCGGGCTACGTCCTGGACTTCGCCTGCCTCAAGGCGCGTCTGGCGATCGAGGTCGACGGCAGCCATCATGCGAATGGCGAGCAAGCGAGTCACGATTGCGAACGGGACCGTCGGCTCGATCTGATGGGCTTCAAGACCTTGCGGTTCTGGAATCCAGAGGTCGACCGCAATCTCGATGGCGTGGTCGAGACCATCATCCATCATGCGCGGGAACGTATGGATGCGCTCCGGTAGGGCGCAGTTTTCCCTCCCCGGAACGGGGAGGGTGACGCCCGCGAGGGCGTCGGGTGGGGCACCCCATCCGTCATGCCTGCGGCATGCCACCTTCCCCTTGCAGGGGAAGGAGACACGAACCGGCGTTTCGCTACCCCCCCACCTTCGAAAAATCGGCGACGGTCAGCATGGTAGCCCGGAGCGCGCCCAGCAGGCGCAGGCGATTGAGGCGCAGCGCCGGATCGTCGGCATTGACCGTCACCTTGTCGAAAAAGGCATCGACCGGCGGCCGGAGGCGGGCCAGCGCCCGCATGGCGCCCTCGAAATCCTCCGCGGCGAGAGTGGCCGCGGCGGCAGCGCCTACCTCTGCCAGGGTCTCGGCCAGGGCCTTTTCCTCGGCGAGGTCGAGCATCGCCGGATCATAGGCGCCGTCGAAGGCCCCTGCCCCGTCCTTCTTCTCCTCGGCGCGCAGGATGTTGGCGGCACGGCGGTAGCCGGCCAAGAGATTCTTGCCGTCCTCGGTGTCGAGGAAGCGGCCGAGCGCCTCGACCCGCCGTACGATCATCAACAGGTCATCCTGACCCGGCAGGGCGAAGACGGCGTCGATCAGGTCGTGCCGGGCGCCTTTGTCGCGGAGGTAAACTTTTAGACGGTCGGCGAAGAAGGTGAGGAGATTTTCAATTACAACCAGTTCGTCAGGTTGGGCTTGAGCCCTGAAGCGTAACCGATTTCCGATCTCCGTAGCCTCTACGGACAGGCGCATTAGTAGAATTGTATTCTGCTCATTCTTGGCGGCCGGCTGCCGGCTTATCACGGTTTGCGTAGCGACGTTCTCGTGAATGCGTGAAAAGCGAAGAGGGTTGATCAGCAGCGAACCGAGCCTCGATCTCAGATTGTTCTCCACCACAATCCGGATCACCCCCAGCGCCGCGCGCCGCAACGCGAACGGGTCCTTCGAGCCCGTCGGCTTCTCGTCGATGGCCCAGAAGCCGACGAGCGTGTCGAGCTTGTCGGCCAGCGCCACGGCGACCGACACCGCGTCGGTCGGCACCCGGTCGGACGGTCCCTGCGGCCGGTAGTGGTCCTCGATGGCGGCCGCCACTGCCCGCGTCTCGCCCTGCGCGGCGGCGTAATAGCGCCCCATCAGCCCCTGCAACTCGGGAAATTCGCCGACCATCTCGGACACGAGGTCGGCCTTGCACAGCAGCGCGGCGCGCTCCGCCTCGGCCGGATCGGCCCCCATGATCGGCGCCAGCTCGCGGGCCAGCGCCATGATGCGTTTGACGCGCTCGCCCTGCGTGCCGAGCTTCTCGTGAAAGATGATGCGGTCGAGTTTTTCGACCCGATCTTCGAGCTTCGTGCCGAGATCCGTCTCGTAGAAGAACTTGGCGTCCGAGAGCCGCGCCCGCACCACGCGTTCGTTGCCGGCCACGATGGCCGCACCGCCGTCGGAGGCCACGAGGTTCGAGACCAGGATGAAGGCCTCGGCGAGGCTCCCGTCCGCACGCCGGGTGACGAAGCATTTCTGGTTGGCCCGGATGGTGGCGCGGATCACCTCCGGCGGAATTTTCAGGAACGCCTCGTCGAAACGGCCGAGCAGAGTGACCGGCCATTCGACGAGCCCCGCCACCTCGGCGAGCAGCGCCTCGTCCTCGATCACCTCCAGCCCTTGCGCGAAGGCGAGGTCCTTCGCGTCGTGGCGGATGATGTCGCGCCGCCGCTCCGCGTCGAGCACGACCCTGGCCTTGTCGAGATGGGGCGCGTAATCGTCGAAGCGCCGCACCTTGAACGGATCGGGCGCCATGAACCGATGCCCGCGCGTGACATCGCCCGCCGCGATCCCGTCGACCGCGAAACGCACGACCTCGGGCTCCTCGGTCTCGGCCCCGAAGGTGCACAGGATCGAGTGCAGCGGCCGCACCCAGCGCAGCGGCTCGGGCGCGCTCGATCCCAAACCCCAGCGCATCGACTTCGGCCAGGGAAAGCTTTTGACGATGCCGGGCAGCATGGCCGCGATCACCGCGATGGCCGCCTCGCCGGGCCGCTCGATCACGGCCGTATAGAAGTCGCCCTTCTTGGGGTCGCGCGACACCGTCGCCTGATCGAGGCTGCCGAGCCCGGCGCTCTTGAGGAAGCCCTGGATCGCGCCTTCGGGAGCGCCGACGCGCGGCCCCTTGCGCTCCTCGCGCGTGTCGGGCTGGCGCGCCGGCAGGCCGACGATATGGAGCGCGAGCCGCCGCGGCGTGGCAAAGCTCTGGGCGCCTTCGTAGGTGAGGCCCCGTTCGACCAGCGCATCGGTGACGAGCCGCTTGAGGTCGGCCGCCGCCTGCGCCTGCATGCGGGCCGGGATTTCTTCGGAGAATAGTTCGAGCAGGAGGTCGGGCATGGATCGCTTGGTCGAGAGGTCTTGGCTTCTCTAGTCGCCCGCCTGCCTCCTGTCACCCGCCTCACATCACTCCGCCGCCGCTGCGCTCGTTTCGGCGCTCTCCGCGCGATGCTGCGCCGGACCGACGTCGCGGCTGAGGTTGTGCGCCGTATTGATCAGCGCCACATGGGTGAAGGCCTGCGGGAAATTGCCGACCTGCCGCGTGACGCGCGGGTCGTATTCCTCGGAGAGCAGGCCGACATCGTTGCACAGCCCGATGAGGCGCTCGAACAGCGCCTTCGCCTCGTCGAGCCGTCCGGCCAGCACGTAATTGTCGGCCAGCCAGAACGAGCAGGGCAGGAAGGCGCCCTCGTGCCCGCCCTTGAGGCCATCCACATTGCCGGCTTCCTTGTAGCGCTTGACGAAGCCATCCTCCATCAGGCCGGCCTCGATGGCCGCGACGGTCCCGACGATGCGCGGATCGTCCGGCGGCAGGAAGCCCACGAGCGGCATCATCAGGAGGCTCGCGTCGAGCGCCTTGGATCCGTAGAACTGGACGAAGGAATTCATCTCCTTGTCGAACCCCTTCTCGCAGACCTGCGCATGCACCGTGTCGCGGGCGGCGCGCCAGCGCTCGACCGGGCCGTCGAGGCCGAATTCCTCGACCGATCGTACGGCGCGGTCGAAGGCCGCCCACACCATGGCCTTGGAGGCGGTGAACTGCCGCCGTCCGCCGCGCACCTCCCAGATGCCCTCGTCCGGGTCCTGCCAGATCGTCTCGAGATGCTCGACCAGCGCCCGCTCGAGCTTCCAGCCGTTCTCGTCGGGCGGCAGGCCCAGGCGGCGCGCCTGGTACATGGCGTCGATCACCTCGCCGTAGACGTCGAGCTGGAGCTGACCGGAAGCGGCATTGCCGATCCTGACAGGCGACGACGCTTCGTAGCCCGCAAGCCAGCCGATCTCGTATTCGTCGAGGCGCCGCTCGCCGGCGATGCCGTACATGATCTGCATCTGGTCGGGCGAGCCCGCGATGGCCCGCATCAGCCAGTCGCGCCAGGCGCCCGCCTCTTCGAGGAAGCCCGAGGTGAGGAGGGCGTAGAGCGTCAGGGTCGCGTCGCGCAGCCAGCAGTAGCGATAGTCCCAGTTGCGCGGGCCGCCGAGCGCCTCCGGCAGCGAGGTCGTCGGCGCCGCGACGATGCCGCCGGTCTCGTAATGGGTGAGGGCCTTGAGCGTGATCAGCGAGCGCATGACGAGATCGCGCCATTCGCCGCAGGCCTCGAGCCGGTGCGATTTGACCCACTCGCGCCAGTCCTCGGTGGCCAGTTCGACGACATCGGTGGCGTCGACCGTCTGGGGCACCGGCTTATAGGACGGCGACCAGGTGAGCACGAAGGCGACCTCCTCGCCCTCCGCCACGCTGAAATCGGCGACGGTCCGCATGTCTTCGCCGCGCAGGTCCACGGTGGTCGCCAGTGTCAGCCGGTCAGGACCGGCGACCGCCGCCAGACGGCCGTCGTCGAGACGGCTGACCCAGGGGACGACCGAGCCATATTCGGTGCGGATCACGAGCTCCAAGCGCAGCGCCACCGTGCCCGTTTCGCCGCGCACGATCCGCACCACGTCCGTATGGCCGTCGCGCCGGCCCATGCAATCGGTGAGCAGGACCGTTCCATCCGCCGTCTCGAAGCGCGTTTCGAGCACCAGCGTGTCGTCCCGGTAGCGGCGCGTCACCTTCGTCACGGGGTCGGCCGGCGCGACCTGCCAGCGGCCATTGTCGCGATCGCCGAGAAGCGCGGCGAAACAGGCGGCCGAATCGAAGCGCGGCATGCAGAGCCAGTCGATCGACCCGTCGAGCCCGACCAGCGCGGCGCTCTCGCAATTGCCGATGAGGGCATAGTCTTCGATCCGCAGGGCCATCGCGTCCTTCCGTCGTAAACAGCGAGATCGCCCTGGATAGAACCGGTCCAGGGCGCCGAATGTCATCGATTCATAGGGTCGGACCATGCTCCGGCCCAGGCTTCGCAACACATGCACGAAACCGGAGTTCCATGCGCGGTCAGGGCAACCGGGCCAGACGCTCGCAGAGCAGGTCGTAGAACCCCTCGTCGTCGATATGGCGCAGGAACGTCACGTTGGCCGGCCGCTCGGTGACGCGCCAGTAATCCACCACCGTCATGCCGAGCGTCAGCGGGCTCGCGGTCTCGATCGTGACGTTGACATGCCGGCCGCGGAAGAGCTCGGGCTTGAGCAGCCAGGCGACGACGTTGGGGTCGTGCAGCGGGGCGCCGTCGCTGCCGTATTTGACGTTGTCGAAGCGCTCGGAGAAGTTGAGCAGGTCGGCCACAACCGTGCCGGCGCGGTTGCCGAGCCCGCGCAGCCGCGCGATCCGCTCCGGCGTCGCCAGCGCCCGGTGGGTGACGTCGAGGGGCAGCATGGTGATCGGCACGCCGCTCCGCATCACCACGTCGGCGGCCTCCGGATCGACATAGATGTTGAACTCGGCGGCGGGAGTGATGTTGCCGACCTCGAAATAGGCGCCGCCCATCATCACGATCTCACGGATGCGCGGCGCGATCTCCGGCGCCCGGATCAGCGCCAGGGCGACGTCGGTCAGCGGTCCGAGCGTGCAGAGCGTGATCTCGCCCGGTTCGGCGGCGAGCAGCGTCTCGACGATGAAATCGACGCCGTGCTGCGGCTGAAGCGAGGTGACGGGCTCGGGCAGCGTCGCGCCGTCGAGCCCGGTCTTGCCATGGACGTGTTCGGCCGTCACCAACGGGCGGACCAGAGGCCGCACCGCCCCGGCGAAGACGGGGATCTCCGTCCGTCCGGCCAGGGCGAGGATCCGGCGTGCATTGTCCCGCGTATGATGCAGCGGCACGTTGCCGGCCAAGGCCACGATTCCCAGAATGTAGAGCTCGGGCGAGGCGAGGGCGAGCAGGATGGCCACGGCATCGTCCTGGCCCGGATCCGTATCGATGATGATCTTGCGCCCCATATGGTCTCCCACCCCTCGATGGTCTATCGCTTGGCCGGCCGTCGTGGCGCCGGATCCGGTCGCCGCGATGGCCACGTGGCGAGCGTCCGCACGGGGTCCGCCCGTCGCGGCCGGTGTCTTGCGTGTATGGCCGTCGTCCGGACCTCGCGAATGAGAATAGTCCAAAAGCTTGCCCTGGGCAGCCTCGCGGTCAGCGTGGTCGTGCTGTGCGTCAAGTTCTATGCCTACGGGCTGACCGGCAGCGTCGCACTCCTGTCCGACGCTCTCGAAAGCATCATCAACTGCGCCACGGCGCTGACCGCGCTGTGGGCGCTGCACGTCTCGGCGCAGCCTGCGGATGCGCGCCATCCGTATGGGCACAGCAAGGCCGAATATCTCTCAGCCGTGAGCGAGGGCGTGCTCATCGTCATCGCCGCCATCGCCATTCTCTGGCAGGCGGCGCTCGCGGTGCAGAACCCGCATCCACTGGACCAGCCGGTGATCGGCCTCGCGGTCGGCAGCATCGGCACGATTCTAAACGGCCTTTGGAGCGCGGTGCTGCAGCGGCAGGGCCGCAGCCTGCGCTCGCCGGCGCTGGTGGCCGACGGCAAGCATCTGCAGACCGATGTGGTGACCTCGGTCGGGGTGATCGTCGGCGTCATCCTGGTCTTCGTCACCGGCCGGCAGATCCTCGATCCGGCGATCGCGGCGCTCGTCGCGCTGCACGTGCTCTGGAGCGGCTGGCAGGTGATGCGGGAAAGCGTCGGCGGCCTGATGGACGAGGCCGTACCCGAGGGGACGCTCTCGCGCATCCGCGAGCTCATCGCCTGCAACGCGGATGGTGCCCTCGAGGCGCATGACATCCGCTCGCGCAGCGCCGGAACGCAGACTTTCGTGGAGTTCCACCTCGTCGTACCGGGCACGATGCAGGTCGCCGAGGCGCACGAGATCTGCGATCGCATCGAGCGCGTGCTCAAGAGCGAGATCCCCGATACCTCGATCTCGATTCATGTCGAGCCCGACGACAAGCGCAAGCATTCCGGCATCATCGTGCTGTGAGGCAGCCGGATGCACCAAGGCCGCCCCCATGGTAAGCTCACGCCATGTCGGGCGTGGTCACGCTGGCCGAGCGTCATCGGCGCAAAATGGAACGGATGGAGCGCGCGATCGTGGAGATCGACGCGCGGCTGATCGCCTATGCCCACGAGCACGGAGGCCGCTTCATCCGCTACGGATCGACCGCCCAGGGCCGCATGCGGCAGCACAGCGACGTCGACATCATCGCCGACTTCGGCGATCCCGACGCAACGCAGGACGCGGCGAACTACGCCGAAACGATCTGCGCCGAGCTGCGGATGAAGCCGGACGTCCGCTACTGCGTCTCACCTGCATTCCTGACGGCGGTGATCGAGCACGGGATCGTCCTCGAATGATGGCGGTGCTGTGGGAGCAGATCGATCGCGACGTCAAATGGTCGATTCTGCATTTCGGCAAGTCGGTTGAATTGTTCTCGAAAATCCCTCGCGACGAGGATATCGATCCCGACTATGCCGACACCATGCATTCATGCATGCCATGCAGTCTGGATACACGTCCTTCGAAAGCGCGATGAGACGGCTCCTGACTTTGATCGAGGAGCCCGTTCCCTCCGGCTCAGAGTGGCACAAGGACCTCGTCGAACTCATCATCCACCCCGTCCCCGACCTCCGCCCCGCGATCATAGACGATCGGAAGCTCGCCCGTGCGCTGAGCCAACTGCGCGGCTTCCGGCATGTCGCGACACATGTTTATAACGAATTCGACCGAGATCCGGCCGCGCTCGCGGTCAAGGCCGCCGAGACCTTCCTGGCCGGGATCGAGCCCGCCATCGCCCGCTTTCGCGCCGTCATCGACCCCGGCTAGCCCTTCGCGGCCTCGATGAGCTTTTCGGCGTCGGGCGAGGCCCAGTCGGCGGGGCCGGCCATGCGGCCGAGCTCGCAGCCGTTCTTGTCGACGAGCAGCGTCGTCGGCAGGCCGAGCAGCTCGCCGTTCGCTTTGAGCTTCTGCAGCACGTCGGCGGTCGGGTCGGCATAGAAGGCGAGCGACTTCACCCCGGTGTCGGCGAGGAAGGCCTTGGGCCGGTCGAGCCGCGCCGTATCGACGTTGACCGCCACGACCTGGAAGTCCGGCCCGCCGAGCTTGCCTTCGAGCCGGTCGAGGGCCGGCATCTCCTTGCGGCAGGGGATGCACCAGGTGGCCCACATGTTGAGCAGCACGGTCTTACCCTTGAAGTCGGCGAGGCTGACGGGCTTGCCGTCCGGCCCGTTGAAGCTCAGCGCCGGAGCGAGCCGCGCCGGGTCCCCGAGACCGAAAGCCGCCACCTCGCCATGGACGAGGGGATCGAGCCGCGCCGTTTCCGCCTTGGCCATCGGGCAGGCGGCGGCGCTGTTGCCCACGCCTCCCAGGCCGTATAGGACCGCAGCACCGCAGAGAAAGGCCGCCGCGACGCCGGTCGCCGCGTAGCGGACACGCCTCAGGTGGCGCCGGCGCGAGGGCGTCGTATCAGGTCGATCGGTCATTTCAGGGTCAGTCCGAGGCATCGATGAGCAATGCAATGTGGGGCGGGCGTTTCTCGACGGGCCCCGACGCCATCATGGAAGAGATCAATGCCTCGATCGGCTTCGACCAGCGCCTGGCCGCCCAGGACATCGCGGGGTCGAAGGCCCATGCGGCCATGCTGGCCGCCGTCGGCATCATCTCGCAGGAGGACGCCGCTGCGATCCACGGTGGTCTAGACCGGATCGCGGGCGAAATCGAGGCGGGGACCTTCACCTTTTCCCGTGCTCTCGAAGACATCCATATGAACGTCGAATCGCGTCTCGCCGAGCTCATCGGCGAGCCGGCCGGCCGGCTGCATACGGCGCGCTCGCGCAACGACCAAGTGGCGCTGGATTTCAAGCTGTGGATGCGCGAGACGATCGGCGCCATCGACCTCGGCCTGCGCGACCTGCAGCTCGCTTTGGCCGAAAAGGCGTTCAGCCATGCCGATGCGGTGATGCCGGGCTTCACCCACCTGCAATCGGCCCAGCCCGTCACCTTCGGCCATCACCTCCTGGCCTATGTGGAAATGATCGGCCGTGACCGGGGCCGCTTCGCCGACGCGCGGCGGCGGCTCAACGAATGCCCGCTCGGCGCCGCGGCGCTCGCCGGCACCTCCTTCCCGATCGACCGAGACCAGGTCGCCCAGGCGCTCGGCTTCGACCGGCCGACCGCGAATTCGCTCGATTCGGTCTCGGACCGCGACTTCGTGCTGGAGACGCTCGCCGCCGCCTCGATCGCGGCCATGCACCTGTCGCGCTTCGCCGAGGAGATCGTGCTCTGGGCGACGCCGCAGTTCGGCTTCGCCAGCCTCTCCGACAAGTTCACGACGGGGTCGTCGATCATGCCGCAGAAACGCAACCCGGATGCGGCCGAGCTCGTGCGCGGCAAGACCGGCCGCATCATCGGCGGCCTCGTCGGGCTTCTCGCGGTCATGAAGGGCCTGCCGCTCGCCTATTCCAAGGACATGCAGGAGGACAAGGAGGGCACCTTCGCGGCGCTCGACGCGCTTCTACTCGTGATCGCCGCGACGGCCGGCATGGTGCGCGACCTCAAGCCCGACCTCAAGCGTATGGCCGAGGCGGCAGGCTCGGGCTTCAGCACCTCGACCGACCTGGCCGACTGGCTGGTGCGGGTGCTTGGCCTGCCGTTCCGCCAGGCGCATCACGTGACGGGCCGCATCGTGGCGCTGGCCGTCGAACGCGGCACGACGCTCGAGGCACTGCCTCTCAAGACGATGCGCGAGATCGAGCCGCGCATCACGGCCGCGGTGCAGGATATGCTGGGGGCTGAGAATTCGGTGCGGAGCCGCACCAGCTATGGCGGCACGGCCCCCGCCAATGTCCGGCGTCAGGCGGAAGGATGGCTGCGGCGGCTGACGGCGGAAGCCGCCAGCGCCTGATCGGGTGCGTCCTCCACCGAGGGAGCGCCTTCGGCCAGCCTGGCGATGAACCAGCGCGCCGCGGGCCCCGGCGGACTATCGATTCTGTGGATCGCGGCGAGGCGATAGACGACCCCTGAGAGCGGCTCGACGTCGAGCAGCGCCAGCCGCCCCGCGTCGATATCGTCGCGGACGCTGAGTTCCGGCATGCCGCCCCAACCGAGCCCGGCCCGCAGCAGGGCATGTTTGGCGCCGAGGTCGGCGAGCCGCCAAGTCTCGGGGCTCAGCACGCCGAAATCCTGGCCTCGGCTGAGCGCCGAGCGATCGCTCAGGACGAGCTGTACATGGCCCTGCACGTCGGCGAGCGTCAGGGTGCGGCCGAGCCTCGCAAGCGGATGGCCGGGTGCCGCGACATGGACGAGATTGACGCCGCCGACCGGCTTTTGTTCGAGCCCGCCGACCCCGACCGCCAAGGGGCCGCTCACGCCGACCGCGCAGGTGCGGTCGAGCACCAGCTGCGCCACCGACCCGAGGCCTTCGACATTGAGGCGCAGCGTCACCGTCGGGAACGCATCGCGGAAGGCGACCAGGATGCAGGTCAGCCGCTCGGTCGGCATCATCACGTCGACCGCGACGGCGAGTTCCGGCTCGAGCCCGGCCTTGAGGCCCCTCGCCCGGGCAAGCAGGCCTTCGACCCCGAGCGTCAGCTTTTGCGCCTCGGCCAACATGGTCTTGCCGACCTCGGTCAGCGCGGGACGCCGGCGCCCGCGATCGAACAGGACCAGCCCACCGAGCTGCGCCTCGAGATTGGCGATAGTGTAGCTGATCACCGATTGCCGCCGGTTGAGCCGCCGGCCGGCGGCCGAGAAGCTGCCCGATTCGGCGACGGCGAGGAAGACGCGCAACTGATCGAGCGTCGGCGTACCAAGGGTCGGCATATCGATCGTTTCGTTGGTTGCCATCGAGACGATGCGGGTTTACCCGATCGTCCGCGGCCCTACCATGGCGTACACGTCATTGGCCGAGGAGCCGCACTCATGAACCTCAATGTCCTGATCGCCTTCTATTCCCGCTCCGGCGTCACCGAAGCGCTGGCGCTCGGCATCGCCGAGGGCGCCCGCGCCTCCGGCGCCGAGGTGCGGCTGCGCCGGGCGCGCGAATTCGTCGGCCCCGAGGTGATGGCCAAGGCCGCCGGCTGGGCCGAGAATGCCAATCGCATGAACGCCGCCTACGAAGCGCCGACCGAGGCGGATGCCGAGTGGGCCGATGCCATCGTCCTCGGCACGCCGACCCGCTTCGGCAACGCCTCGGCCGAGCTCAAGGCCTATATCGACAGCCTCGGCGGCCTGTGGTTCCAGGGCAAGCTCAACGGCAAGGCAGGGTCGGTTTTCTGCTCGACCTCGACGCCGCATGGCGGCAACGAATCGACCATCATCTCGCTCTACAATCCGATGGCTCACCTGGGCCTCATCATCGTGCCGACCGGCTATGCGGATGCCGCCATGTTCAAGGCCGGCACGCCCTACGGTGCCTCCGCGGTCTCGGGCCAGACGGCCGAGAAGCCGACCGAGGACGACCTCGCGGTCGCCCGCTTCCAGGGAAAGCGCGTCGCCGATGTCGCCAAGGCGCTCAAGGCCGCGAAGGCTTGACGTTTCAGGAAGGGAAAGCTGATAGGGAGGTGCGTCGGCACTATGCCTCGTGTTTGCGTCCCCCTGTGGTCGGCGCGCACTCGTCAAGCGTAGCGCGCCCGCTATAGTGCGGCCCGGATGCGGTGGAGAGAGTGATTGTGACGCGTTCCCGTGGCGTGAAGATCCTCGCCGCCTTCGGCGTTGCGCTCATGCTGTCCTCGACCCTCGCGGGCTGCGGACGGCGCGGGGCCTTGTTGCCGCCGCCGGATCCGAATGCACCGCCTCAGGATGCCTCGGTCAGCAAGACCGGCATCCACCGCCGGCCCAAGAACCCGCCGATCGTGCCGCCGAACCAGCCCTTCGTCCTCGATCCGCTTCTCTGACGCGGCACCATGACCTTTTTTACCTACAGGTCCGGGCTGCTCCATGCGGAGGACGTGAGCCTCGCGGAGATCGCCCGCTCGGTCGAGACGCCGTTCTACTGCTACTCGGCCGCCGCCATGGCGACGCAGTACCGACGCTTCGTCGCGAGCCTCGCCGGGCTGCCGTCCACCGTCTGCTACGCGGTCAAGGCCAATTCCAACCAGGCGGTGCTCGCGCTGTTCGCCGGGCTTGGCGCGGGCATGGACGTCGTCTCCGAGGGTGAGCTTCGGCGGGCCAGGGCCGCGGGCGTCCCGGGGTCGCGCATCACCTTCTCGGGCGTCGGCAAGACGGAGCGCGAACTCGTCCTCGGCCTCGACGAGGACATCCATTGCTTCAACATTGAATCGGAATGGGACCTGCGCCGGCTCTCCGCCCTGGCCGCGGCACGAGGACGGACGGCGCGCATCGCCGTCAGGGTCAATCCCGACATCGACGCCAGGACCCATGCCAAGATCGCCACGGGCAAGGCCGAGAACAAGTTCGGCATCCCGATCGCCCGCGCCCGCGAGGTCTATCGCGAAGCCGCGCGCCTGCCCGGCATCGGCATCGCCGGCATCGACATGCATATCGGGTCGCAGATCACCGATCTCGACCCCTTCGACCGCGCCTTCGCGGCCATGTCGGACCTGCTGGCGGGCCTGCGTGCCGACGGCCATGCCATCGAGCATGTCGATCTCGGCGGCGGGCTCGGCATCCCGTATCGGGCCGGCGAGGACGCCGCGGCCTTCAGCCTCGACGACTATGCCGCGCTGGCGAAGCGTCATTTCGGCCGGGCCGGGGCGACCTGCATCTTCGAGCCCGGACGATTCCTGGTCGGCAATGCCGGCGTGTTGGTCAGCCGCGTCATCCTGGTCAAGACGGGTGAGGCCAAGCGCTTCGTCGTGGTCGACGCGGCCATGAACGACCTGATCCGTCCGACGCTCTACGAGGCCCATCACGAGATCAGGCCGGTGGCGGAGCCGGACCCGGCCGCCGCCCGGCTGCCGGCCGACATCGTCGGGCCGGTCTGCGAGACGGGCGATTACCTGGCGCTGGGGCGGCCCTTCCCGCCCGTCGAGGCCGGCGACCTCGTGGCCGTGATGTCGGCCGGCGCCTACGGGGCCGTGCAGGCCGGCACCTACAACAGCCGTCTCCTGGTCCCCGAGGTGCTGGTCGACGGCGGCCGCTCGGCGGTGATCCGGCCTCGCGGCACGTTCGACGAGCTGATCGGGCTCGACCGCGTCCCCGCGTGGCTCGGCGATCAAGCCTGGGACAAGCGCGCCCTGCCCTAATCATGGCTGGTTTGCGGCTGAGGATGGCGGGCGATAATCTCGTGGTTGCGATGCGGCGCGACATGACGATTCGAACGAGGCGGCGACCCGATGGTTTTTCGCGCCTGCTGCGCGTTGGACGGCGGGCGGCTATGGCGGCGGCCCTCGCGTGCCCGTCGGCCGGGCTCCACGCACAGTCTCCGAACGCGGCACAGGCGCCTGCGACGCCGCCGGTCGCCGCGCAGCCGCCGGCGCCGCTCGACGCGAAGCGCTCCGAGCTGCAATCGCTGCAGGGCGACCTCGCAACCTCCGACGAGCAGCGCCGCAAGATCCAGGCCGACATCGAGGAATACCGCTCCGATCGGGTCCGGCTGAATGCCGCCTTGATCGAGACCACCGCCAAGGTGCAGGAGGCCGAAGGCAAGGTCGCGGCGATCGAGGCGCGGCTCGAGACGCTGACCGGCAGCGAGGAGGCGATCAAGCGATCGCTCCAGGCGCGGCGCGGCACGATCGCCGACGTGCTCGCCGCCCTCGAGCGCATGGGCCGCAAGCCCCTGCCGGCGATCCTGGTGCGGCCCGAGGACATGCTGCTCGCCATCCGCACGTCGATGCTGCTCGGCGCGGTGGTGCCGGAGCTACGCGGCCAGGTCGACGCGCTCGCCTCGGACCTCGCCGAATTGACGCGGGTGCGCCGCATCATCACCGCCGATCGTGACACGTTGTCGCAAGAGGTGGCGTCGCTCGACGCCGAAAAGGCCAAGCTGCCGGGCCTGATCGCCGCACGACAGGCGTCGCAAACCGAAGCCGAGGGTGCGCTGAACACCGAACAGCAGCATGCCGCGGATCTGGCGCGCCGGGCGACGAGCCTCAAGGATCTCATCCAGCGCATGGAGGCCGATGTCGCCGCATCGCGCCGCGCCGCCGAGGCGGCGGCGGCCTCCGACGCGGCGCAGCGCAAGGCTGCCGAATCGGATGCGGACGGCGTCCGGGCGAAGCTTGCGGCGGGGCCGTTCAGGGATCCGGCGCGCCTCGCCCCGGCCATGGCCTTCACCGACGCCAAGGGCCTGCTGCCGCTGCCGGCTGCGGGAACGGTCCTGAAAAGGTTCGGCAGCGACGACGGCTTCGGCAGTTCCGAGCACGGCCTGTCGATCGCCACCCGCGCCGGGGCGCCGGTCGCCTCGCCGTCCGACGGCTGGATTTCCTTCTCCGGCCCCTATCGGACCTATGGACAGCTTTTAATTATCAATGCGGGCGGCGGCTATTATATCGTGCTCGCCGGAATGAATCGCATCAACGTGGCGCTCGGGCAGTTCGTGCTGGCCGGGGAGCCGGTGGGCGAGATGGGCGACGGCTCCGTCAGGACCGCGGCGGCGATCGCGCTTGGCGCGGCCGAGCCCGTTCTTTATGTTGAATTTCGAAAAGACGGGGCGGCCGTGGACCCGAGCCCATGGTGGGCGAAAGCCGAGACTGAAAAGGTTCGTGGATGATGCGCAAGGTTTCCATGATCATGGCTGGCGCGGCAATGGGCGCGGCCGCCGCCACGGTCACTCTTCACACCAGCTTCGTGTCCGACGGCCAGGCGAAGGCCGCCGCATCCGATACCTATCGGGAGCTCAATCTCTTCGGCGACGTCTTCGAGAAGATCCGTACGGACTACGTCGAGAAGCCGGACGAGCAGAAGCTGGTCGAGGCCGCCATCAATGGCATGCTGGCCTCGCTCGACCCCCATTCGAGCTACATGGACGCCAAGGCCTACCGGGACATGCAGGTTCAGACCCGGGGCGAGTTCGGCGGCCTCGGCATCGAGGTCAGCCAGGACGATCAGAACATCAAGGTCGTGACGCCGATCGACGACACCCCCGCGTCCAAGGCCGGCATCCTCTCGGGCGACCTCATCACCGCCATCGACGGCGACCCGGTCTCCGGCATGACGCTCAACCAGGCCGTCGACAAGATGCGCGGCGCGGTCGGCACCACGGTGACGCTCAAGATCCTGCGCGGCGCCAAGAAGGACCCGCAGGAGTTCAAGCTGACGCGCGCCGTCATCACGATCAAGTCGGTGAAGTTCGAGGAGAAGGATGACGTCGGCTACATCCGCATCTCCCAGTTCAACGAGCAGACGTTCGACGGCATCAAGCAGGCCATGACGAAGTTTCAGGCCGATATCCCGGCCGACAAGTTCAAGGGCTACATCCTCGACCTGCGCAACAATCCCGGTGGCCTGCTCGACCAGTCGATCGAGGTCTCGAACGCCTTCATCGATCACGGCGAGATCGTCTCGACGCGCGGCCGCAACGCCGATGAGACGCAGCGCTACAGCGCTCGTCCCGGCAACGACCTCAGCCACGGCAAGCCGATGGTGGTGCTGATCAACGGCGGCTCCGCCTCGGCCTCGGAGATCGTCGCCGGCGCCCTGCAGGACCATAAGCGGGCGACCATCATGGGCACGCGCTCCTTCGGCAAGGGCTCCGTCCAGACCATTATCCCGCTCGGCCAGAACGGCGCGCTGCGGCTGACCACGGCGCGCTACTACACGCCCTCGGGCCGCTCCATCCAGGCCCAGGGCATCGAGCCCGAACAGGTCGTGCTCGAGGACGTGCCGGACGATCTCAAGGGCAAGGACGACACCAAGGGCGAGGCGTCGCTCAAGGGCCATCTGCAAAACGGCCCGACGACCGCCGAGAAGCAGGGATCGCAGGCCTACGTGCCGCCGGATCCGAAGAACGACAAGCAGCTCATCGCGGCCCTGAACCTGCTGCACGGCACGACCAAGGCCTCGAACACGGTGGATCCGCCCAAGGCGCCGCAGCCGAACTGACGGGCGCCTGTCCTCCGCTTCGAAGCCCCGGGGCTGCTGGCGTCCGGACGAAGCAGCCTTGCGTGGCTAAAGCCACGATCGACTTTGCTTTTTGCAAGCAAAATCGATGCTGCTAACAATTCCAAGCGTAAGCAGACTCTCGAGAGTTTGCTTAGAGCGTCGTCTTCCGGCATGGGATCGGGCCATGACGCCATGATCGGCAACGAGCTCCACGAGCCTCTCAAGCGAAGCGCCGGGCGGCCGAGACGGCGACTCCCGCTCCGCTTGGCCGTCATCGGGTTCGGCCTTGTCGCCGCAGCGGCGGTGACGACCGTGGCGTGGCGATACGGTGACATGCGCGGCGAACCTGTCGCGGTGGCGACGATCGGGAGACCGGAGGCGGTCCCCGTCACGCCGGTGCCACGGGCGGTGCCCGCCACCACGGGGTCGGTGATCGCCTTCGCGCCCCCGCCCGGAGCGGCCTCCGCCAACGAGACAGCCGCCCCGGCAGTGGATATCGAGAATGGTGTCACCGTCGTGCGGTCGGCGACCGGCGGCGGACCCATGATCCTCAAGATGCCGCAACCGCCGCCCGAGGCGACGGCACGGGGTCTCGCCACGGCACCCGATCCGCGATTGGTCGAACCGAGCGCTTCCGGCCCTCTCCCGAAAATCGGCCCGGATGGCGCCCGGCCCGATCACGCCTACGCCCATGGCCCGATGCCCCTCGACGGCAGACCCGGGATTGCCATCCTGATCGGCGGCATGGGTCTCGACCGGCGGACGACGGCCGATGCCGGCACGCTCCTGCCGGACGCGGTGAGCTTCGGCTTCGCGCCTTACGGCGACGATCTCGCCGGTCAGGTCCTCAAGGCCCGGCAGGCGGGCCACGAGGTCATTCTGCAGGCCCCCATGGAGGGTTTCGGCCCGGCGGCGGAGGCGACCCTGTCGCACATGCTGCTGGCCGAGGGCGGCAACGATAATCGGCTGCGCTGGCTGATGGGGCGCTTCACCGGTTATGCGGGCCTCGGCAATTATCTCGGCGCCCGCCTGCTGGCGGACGACAATGCGCTGCGACCCATTCTCAAGGATGTGGCAAGCCGCGGCCTTTTCTTCGTCGACGACGGCACCGCGCAGCGCAGCGTCGCGTCCAGCTTGGCGGCCGAGCTTCGCCTTCCGTTCGTGCGCGCCGACGTCGTTCTCGATGCAAAGGCCGATGCCGCAGCCATGGCGGCGGCCTTCGCCCGCCTCGAAACCCTGGCACGCGAGCGCGGTGTCGCGGTCGGATCCGCCACAGGACATCCGGAGACGGTGGCGGCGCTCTCGCGGTTCCTGGCGGAGGCCGGCAAGCACGGCGTCGTGCTGGTCCCGGTCAGCCAGGCCGCGTCGCTCGACCAAACGTCACCGCTTGCCGGAAGGGCCTCGGCAGCACCACATTGACCGATCGACCCGTTGTCATTGCCGTCAGGTCCGCTAGGTTTAAAGCAAATTTTATAGCGTAATTCACCTAGCGACGCCCTATTTCAAATATCGGACAATTTTTTCGCGGCATGGTCCCTACATACCTGGATCACCCGCGACTGGACTTGATGTCCGCGGCAGCCTGACAGCCGAAGGAAAGACGATGACGGAGCCTTCGAGGCGCAAATCCTCATGGAGATTGATGCTCTTCGGGCTCGCCGTGGTATGTGTCGCCGTGGTCGTCGACTGGCGGCAGGTCGGCGCGCTGAAGACGCAGGTTGAAACCTATATCGCATCGTTCCGCAAGCCCGCGGCCACCCAGCCGCACGAGGCTGCCGCCGTGCCGGTCTCCGCAGCCAAGGCCGTGCAGGGCGACTTTCCCGTCGTCCTGACCGGGCTCGGCAACGTCGTGGCCTACAACACGGTCCTGGTGCGCACGCGCGTCGACGGGCAGATCATGAAGCTGCATTTCGATGAAGGCCAGCTGGTTCATGCCGGCGACCTGCTGGTCGAGATCGACCCGCGCCCGTTCAAGGCCGCCCTCGACCAGGCGACGGCCAAGCGCCAGCAGGACCAGGCCAATCTCGACAACGCCCGGCGCGACCTCAATCGCTACCAGTCGCTCGCCAAGAGCGATTTCGCGACACGCCAGCAGCTCGACACGCAGACCTCCCAGGTCGCGCAGCTGACCGCCCAGATCGCCGCCGACGACGCGGCGATCGAGAATGCCAAGACGCAGCTCGACTATACCTCGATCCGGGCGCCGATCACCGGCCGTACCGGTTTCCGCCTCGTCGACACCGGCAATATCGTCAACGCCTCGACGCAGACCGGGATCGTCTCGATCGCGCAGATCGAGCCCATCTCGGTCGTCTTCACGGCTCCGGAGGACGATCTTCCGGCGATCACCGCCGGGCAGAAGGAGGCGCCGCTGAAGGTCGCGGCGCTGACGTCGGACGGCGGCACGACGCTCGCCACCGGCAAGCTCGAGGCCGTCAACAACGAGATCACCGTGGCGAGCGGCACGCTCCAGCTCAAGGCGACCTTCGACAACAAGGACCACAAGCTCTGGCCGGGGCTTTCGGTCTCGACCAAGCTGACCGTCGCGACCCGCAAGGGCGTCGTCCTCGTTCCCTTTGCGGCCGTTCAGCACAGCCCGGCGGGCCTCTACGCCTTCGTGATCGGTCCGGACAACAAGGTCGAGCAGCGGCCCATCACGGTCGGCCTGTCGGACGACCAGACCGCGGTGATCGCCACGGGCCTCAAGGCGGGCGACCAGGTGGTGACGGCGGGTCAATACCGGCTGCAGGCGGGCACGCTGGTCAAGATCACGGCCGATGACGCGAAAACCGCGCAGCGGGAGTCCTGAGCATGGTCGGCGGGATTTCCAGACCGTTCATCAAATACCCGGTCGCCACGACGCTGCTGATGCTCGGCATCCTGTGCATCGGCATCGTGGCCTATCCCCTCCTGCCCGTGGCCCCTCTGCCGCAGGTCGATTTCCCCACCATTCAGGTGTCGGCGAACCTGCCCGGCGCGAGCCCGGAGACCATGGCATCCTCGGTCGCGCAACCGCTGGAGCGGCAGTTCGCGCAGATTCCCGGCGTCTCGCAGCTGACCTCGACCTCGTCGATCGGCTCGACCAGCATCACCATCCAGTTCGACCTCGACCGCAACATCGACGGCGCCTCGAATGACGTGGGCGCCGCCATCAACGCGGCCGGCGGCCAGCTGCCGAAAAATCTTCCGAACCCGCCGACCTACCGCAAGGTCAACCCGGCGGATTCGCCCATCATGCTGCTGTCGGCGACATCCGACACGCTGCCGCTGACGGTGGTCGACGACAATGCAGACACCAAGATCGCCCAGCAGATCAGCCAGATCGCCGGCGTATCGACGGTGACGATCGGCGGCGAGCAGAAGCCGGCCGTCAGGATCCAGATCGACCCGGCCAAGCTCGTGACCAAGGGCCTTTCGCTCGAGGACGTGCGCACCGCCCTCTCGACCCTCACCGTCAACAATCCCAAGGGCAGTATCGACGGCACCAGCCAGGCCTTCACCATCTACGCCAACGACCAGATCCTCTCCGCCAAGACCTGGGACGACGCCATCGTGGCCTACCGGGACGGCGCACCGATCCGGGTGCGGGACATCGGCACCGCCGTCCAAGGCCCCGAGGACATGAAGAAGGCGGCCTGGGCCAACGGCAAGCGCGGCGTCTTCCTCGTCATCTTCAAGCAGCCCGGCGCCAACGTCATCAACATCGTCGAGAAGATCAAGGCCCAGCTGCCGCGCATGCGCGCCGCGATCCCGGCCGGCATCAAGCTCGAGATCATGAGCGACCGCACGACGACCATCCGGGCCTCGGTCAGCGACGTGCAGTTCACCCTGATGCTGACGATCGGCCTCGTCGTCATGGTGATCTTCGTCTTCTTGCGCAATTTCTGGGCCACCGCCATTCCGTCGATCACGGTGCCGCTCGCGCTGCTCGGCGCCGTCGCGCTGATGTGGGCGGCCGGCTACAGCCTCGACAACCTGTCGCTGATGGCGCTGACCATCTCGGTCGGCTTCGTCGTGGACGATGCCATCGTGATGCTGGAGAACATCTCCCGGCATATCGAGGAGGGGATGAAGCCTTACGAGGCCGCGCTCAAAGGGGCCGGCGAGATCGGCTTCACCATCCTGTCGATCTCGATCTCGCTGATCGCGGTGCTGATCCCGCTGCTGCTGATGAGCGGCATCATCGGGCGGCTGTTCCGGGAATTCGCGGTCACGGTCGCGATGACGATCGCCGTCTCGGCCTTCGTGTCGCTGACGCTGACGCCGATGATGGCTTCGCGCTTCATGAAGGAGCACCGGGCCGACGAGCGACACGGCCGGTTCTATATGGTGCTGGAGCGCTTCTTCGATGCGCTGCTTCACGGCTACGAGCGGGCGCTGGATGTCTGCCTGCGCTTCCGCTTCGTCACGCTGCTGGTCTTCTTCGCGACCGTCGCCTTGACCGGCTACCTGTTCGTGATCATCCCGAAGGGCTTCTTCCCGAGCCAGGACACCGGCCTCGTCGTCGGCATCGCCGAAGGCGCACAGGACATTTCCTTCACCGACATGGAGCGCAAGGCCGAGGCGCTGAGCGCCATCGTGCAGAAGGATCCCGGCGTCGCCACGGTCGCCATGGCGCTCGGCGGCCAAGGCGCGCTCAACAACGCCCGCATGTTCGTGACGCTCAAGCCGCGCGAGGATCGCGACGCCTCGGCCCAGCAGATCATCGCGAGGCTGAGGCCGCAGCTCGACACGGTGAAAGGCGCCAAACTCTTCCTGCAGGCCGCGCAGGACGTGCGCGTCGGCGGCCGCATCTCGCGCACCGAATTCCAATACACCCTGCAGGATCCGGATTTCGACGAGCTGAGCCTGTGGGCGCCCAAGCTCCTCGACAAGCTCAAGACCCTGCCCGAGCTGCGCGACGTGGCGAGCGACCAGCAGTCGCAGGGCACCACGCTGACGCTCGAGATCAACCGCGACCAGGCGTCGCGGTACGGCATCTCGCCGACACTGATCGACAATACGCTCTACGACGCCTTCGGCCAGAACGAGATCACCCAGTTCTTCACCCAGGTGAACAGCTACCACGTGATCCTCGAGATCCTGCCCGAGATGCAGGGACGGCTCGACTCGCTCGACAAGATCTACATCAAGTCGCCGACGACGGGCGGCGAGGTGCCGCTCTCGGCCATCACGACGTGGACGACCACGCCGGTGCGGCCGCTCTCGATCAACCACCAGGGCCAGTTCCCGGCGGTGACGCTCTCCTTCAACCTCGCCCAGGGCAAGGCGCTGAGCGACGCCACGACGGCGATCGCCAAGGCCCAGGCCGAACTCAACCTGCCGCCGACCATCCAGACGACCTTCCAGGGCAATGCCCAAGCCTTCCAGCAGTCGCTGGGCACGGTGCCGCTGTTGATCGTGGCCGCCATCGTGGTCGTCTACATCATCCTCGGCATGCTCTACGAGAGCTTCATCCACCCGCTGACGATCCTGTCCACCCTGCCCTCGGCCGGCGTCGGGGCGCTGCTGATCCTCATGGCCTTCGGCTACGACTTCAGCCTCATCGCCCTCATCGGCATCATCCTGCTCATCGGCATCGTCAAGAAGAACGGGATCATGATGGTCGACTTCGCCATCGTGGCGGAACGCGACGAGCATCTCGAGCCGGAGCAGGCGATCCGCAAAGCGGCGCTCATGCGCTTCCGGCCTATCATGATGACAACCATGGCGGCCATGCTCGGCGGCGTGCCGCTGATGCTCGGGCACGGGACGGGCGCGGAGATCCGCCAGCCGCTCGGCTATGCGATGGTCGGCGGCTTGATCGTCAGCCAGGCGCTGACGCTGTTCACGACGCCGGTGATCTACGTCTACCTCGACAAGGTCTCGAACTGGCTGAAGGGCCATAGCCATGGCATCAGCGAGAACGAGGAAGCGTTCGAGGAAGAGCAGTTGGAGCACCGCGAGGCGGCGGAATGAGCCGGGCCGGAATTCGAGCGTCGATCGCAACGGCCGCCATTCGCGGCCCAACGGTTCAGGATGGATGATGGCTCGCTGTCCAGCTGGCCGGCCGCAAGCCACAGCCGACCACCCATAAGGCCCGCGGGCATATCTGAAGGATCGTTCGGGGCATCGACCCGAGTCCGACCTTCTCCCCGCCGCGACGCCAGGAGATGCACAGAACGCGGGGTCTTCCCCTTCTCCCGCAAGGGGGAAGGAAACACCATGCCACTCGCCGGATGTGTGAATCGCCTCAGCAGCTTGCGTGGCTAAGCCATGATTGATTTTGCTTTTTGTAAGCAAAATCAATGCTGCTACCATTTCTAAGTGTAAGCAACCTCGCGACAGTTTGCTTAGTGGCGCGACGGCGGACGATCGAGCGATCGTTCAGGCTATGGGCCGGCAGCCGGTCGGAGCGCATGAGCGCGCCGTGAACGATGCGGATCGGACGTCGGTCTGCAACCAGGACAAGGCCGCGGCATGGTCGGCCGGCTCCGCCGTGTATGGCCGACCCATTCGGCGGTTCCGCTCCCGTGACCTTGCGTCTCCTTTCAGCCCTTCGCGCTGACGACGTTCGGCAGGAAATAGGCCAGCAGGCCCAGCGCCGGCAGATAGGCGCAGAGATTGTAGACGAACGTGATGCTGGTGTGATCGGCCAGGGCCCCGAGCAGCGCCGCGCCGAGGCCGCCCATGCCGAAGGCGAAGCCGAAGAACATGCCGGAGACCATGCCGACCCTGCCGGGAACGAGCTCCTGGGCAAACACCAGGATGGCCGAGAAGGCCGAGGACAGGATCAGCCCGATCACCACCGACAGGACGGTCGTCCAGAACAGGTCGGCATGGGGCAGCAGCAGCGTGAAGGGAAGCACGCCGAGGATCGAGACCCAGATCACCAGCCTGCGGCCGAAGCGATCGCCGAGCGGCCCGCCGACGATGGTCCCGGCCGCCACGGCCGCCAGGAAGACGAAGAGCCGGATCAGCGCCGCCTGCTTGTCGAGCCCGAACTTGCTCATCAGGTAGAACGGGCAATAGCTGGTGATGCTGGCCAGGTAGAAATACTTCGAGAAGACCAGGACCATCAGGACCGTGATCGCGATCCCCACCTTGCGCCGTGGGAGCAGGGCCACCGTCGCGCCGTCCGAGACCTTGCGCGGCGCCCTGAGATGGGCCCTATACCAGCGGCCGATGCGCAACAGGATGATGATCGCCGCGAAGGCCACGACCGAGAACCAGGCGATGCTCGATTGGCCGCGAGGCACGACGATGAAGGCCGCGAGCAGCGGGCCGAGCGCCGTGCCGAAATTGCCGCCGACCTGGAACAGCGATTGAGCGAAGCCGTGCTGGCCGCCCGACGCCATGCGCGCGACGCGCGACGATTCCGGGTGGAACACCGACGACCCCATGCCGATCATCGCCGCCGCGACGAGCAAGACGGGGAAGCTCCGTGCGACGGAGAGCAAGAGCAGCCCGAGAAGCGTGCAGCCCATGCCGATGGGCAGCGAGAAGGGCGTCGGCCGGCGGTCCGTATAGATGCCGACGAGCGGCTGCAGCAGCGATGCCGTCAGCTGAAACGTCAGCGTGATCAGCCCGATCTGGCCGAAGTCGAGGTTGAACTCCTGCTTGAGCACCGGATAGATGGCCGGCACGAGGCTCTGGATGATGTCGTTCAAGCTATGCGACAGGCTGATCGCGCAAAGGACCAGGAGCGCCGCGCCACGACCGGTCTCCACCGCCCCCGGTCCCGTTCCGCCGAGCCCGAAGGGCTGGGGCGAGCTTGCTCTCGCATCCATGACGCGACTTTCTCGAAAACTTGGCGAGCGGCTCCCGCGAGTCGCGATCGCCACAATAGTCCAGCAGCCACACCGGCGACCATGCCGAATTGCCGGGCGCCGTGCACGGCTGACATGCAGAATTGGGACGACAGGTCGCGGGGCGATACGTTCGCGGCGCGCCATTGCACCCGCGTCCGGGAGCCGCTAGATCAAGCCTCGGCGACGATGCCCTCACCGATGGAATGGCGTTTCTCGTGGACCTGGCTAGACTTCTCGACGAAGGACGCCCGTTGCTGGCCGACGGTGCGACCGGCACCAACCTCTTTGCGATGGGACTGGTCGCGGGCGACACGCCCGAGACCTGGAACGAGAGCCACCCGGAGCGCATCCGCAAGCTGCATCAAGACTTCGTCGATGCCGGCGCGGACGTCATCCTGACCAATTCCTTCGGCGGCAATGCGCGGCGGCTGATGCTGCACAAGCTCGAAGGCCGGGTGAAGGAGCTCAACCGCGCCGCGGCCAGGATCGCGCGCGAGGCCGCCGACACGGCCGGGCGCCCGGTCGTCGTCGCCGGCTCCGTCGGGCCGACCGGCGATCTCTTCGCGCCGCTCGGGCCGATCACGGAAGACGAGGCCGTCGACGTCTTCGCCGAGCAGATGGAGGGCTTGGCCGAGGGCGGCGCCGACGTCATGTGGATCGAGACCATGTCGGCGCCCGAGGAGATGCGGGCCGCGGTGCGGGCCGCCTCGAGGCTCGGCCTGCCCTGCACGCTGACCGCCAGCTTCGACACGGCGGGCAAGACCATGATGGGGCTCAGCCCTTCGGCGCTGCCGGAATTCGCGGCCGCTCTGCCGACGCGGCCTCTCGCGGTCGGCGCCAATTGCGGCGTGGGCGCCTCGGACCTGCTGGCCTCGATCCTCACCATGCGGGCCGGCTCGTCGATGCCGATCATCGCCAAGGCCAATTGCGGGATCCCGCAATGGCACGGCGACCATGTGCACTATTCGGGAACGCCGGAGCTGATGGCCGATTATGCCGCCCTGGCCGTCGATGCGGGTGCGAGCATCATCGGCGGATGCTGCGGAACATCGGCGCATCATCTTGCGGCCATGCGCCGATCGCTCGACGCCCACCATCGCGGAGAGGCGCCGACGCTCGACGAGATCACGGCGAAGGTCGGGCCCCTGGTCAACGCTCCCGCGGCCGACGCCCAACCCCGGCGCGGCGGCCGCCGTCGCGGCTAAGAGTTACCGGCCTCGCTCAACGTCGATGACGGATCTCGAGCCGGCATGGCCTTCGTCGTGGAATAGTCACTCAAGAGCCACGCCGCACAGCTTTGCACGATCCATCGGCACTTCCGGCTTGTCGCTCCTGCCCGGACGTGAAAATCCTCCTCGTCGAGCCTGTGAGATTTCATCCGAGTCGCCGCCAGAAATGTCATTCGCCGCCATTGCCGATCGTCCGAGCGCTCCCCTAGTTTCGTCCCTCTCCGGCAGGCTCAACCAGGCGATCGCGGACGGGACGCGGGCGCTCCTCGCCGAACAGCGGGATGATGGCCATTTCGCCTTCGACCTCGAAGCCGATGCGACCATCCCGGCCGAATATGTCCTGCTCAAGCATTTCGTCGACGCGGTCGATCCGACGATGGAATCCAGGATCGCGACCTACTTGCGACGGACGCAGGAAGCGCACGGCGGCTGGCCCATGGTGCATGGCGGCGTCTTCAACATGTCGGCCAGCGTCAAGGCCTATTTGGCCCTGAAATGCGCCGGCGACCCGATCGATGCGCCGCATATGGCTCGCGCCCGGGCCGCCATCCTGGACCATGGCGGTGCCGCCCATTGCAACGTCTTCACGCGCATCACCCTGGCGCTCTTCGGCGTCGTGCCCTGGACGGCGGTCCCGGTCATGCCGATCGAGCTGATGCACGCGCCGAAGTGGTTCCCCATCAACATCTACCGCATGTCCTATTGGGCGCGCGACACGCTCGTGCCGCTGATGGTGCTGACCACGCTGAAGCCGCGGGCCGCCAATCCGCGCCGTGTCGACCTCGCGGAGCTCTTTCCGGTGCCGGCCGAGGCGATCAAGATCTGGCCGAAGGGGCCCAACCAGACCGGGGGCTGGGGAACGTTCTTCGGCGCGCTCGACAGGCTGCTGCGCACGACCGAGGCGTTCTGGCCGAAGGGATCCCGCCAATCCGCCGTCGACAAGGCCGTGGCCTTCGTGCGCGAGCGCCTCAACGGCGAGCACGGGGTCGGAGCCATCTTCCCGCCGATGGCCAATACCGTGATGATGTTCCGCGTGCTCGGCTGGCCGGACGACCATCCGGACGTCGTCACCGCGCGGGCCGCCGTCGAACGGCTGATGGTGCTCAAGGACGACGAAGCCTTCTGCCAGCCCTGCCTGTCGCCGGTCTGGGATACGGGGCTCTCGGCCCATGCGCTGCTGGAGAGCGGCGAGGATCAGCTCGAACGGGCGGAAGCCTGCCTCAAATGGCTCGAGCCGCTGCAGATCCTCGACGTCAAGGGTGACTGGGCCGTTCGGAGGCCAGACGTCGCGCCCGGAGGCTGGGCCTTCCAGTATCGCAACGACTATTACCCGGATCTCGACGACACCGCCGTCGTGGTGATGGCCATGGACCGGGCGCAGGCCAAGGCCGGGCACCTGCGCTACGATCGCGCCATCGCGCGCGCCAAGGACTGGGTGGTGGGACTGCAGAGCCGCGACGGCGGCTGGGCCGCCTTCGACGCGGACAACACCTCCTACTACCTCAACTACATTCCCTTCGCCGACCATGGCGCTCTGCTCGATCCGCCGACCGCCGACGTGACCGCGAGGGTCGTCTCGATGCTGGCGCAGCTCGGCGATACCGCCGAGACCAGCGAAGCCATGCGGCGCGGCCTCGACTATCTGCGCCGGGAGCAGGAGGCCGAGGGCAGCTGGTACGGCCGCTGGGGCATCAACTTCATCTATGGCACCTGGTCGGTGCTCTGCGCCCTCAACGCCGCCGGCATCGCACCCGAAGACCCCGCGGTCAGCCGCGCCGCCGCCTGGCTCCTGAGCATCCAGAACCGGGATGGCGGCTGGGGCGAGGATGACAAGAGCTACGTCCTCGACTATCGAGGCTATGTGCCGGCACCGAGCACGCCCTCGCAGACGAGCTGGGCCCTGATCGGGCTCATGGCGGCGGGCGAGGTCGACCATCCGGCGGTCGAGCGTGGCATTGCCTATCTGACAGGCGCCCAGGGTACGGACGGCCAATGGGAGGAACAGATCTTCACCGGCACCGGCTTTCCGCGCGTCTTCTATCTCCGCTATCACGGTTACGCCAAGTTCTTTCCGGTCTGGGCCTTGTCGCGCTACCGCAACCTCAAGTCGGGCAATGCGCGCACCGTCATGGTGGGAATGTAGCCTGATGGGCGTTGCCCTCCCCTTGCTGGCCGTCACCGGCCTCTCCGCCGAAGCGCGCATCGCCGCCGGCACCGGGGTCGTCACCCTCGCCGGAGGCGGCAACGCGGCCCGGCTGTCGCTCCGCCTGCAAGCGGCGCTCGACAGAGGCGCCGCGGCCGTCATCAGCTTCGGCATCGCCGGCGGTCTCACGCCGGGCCTCGCGCCGGGCACGACGATCATCGGCCGGATCGTCGATGACGGCGCGGCCCGCGTATCGACCGATCCGAGCTGGCGGCGACGTCTCTCCACCGCCCTGCCCCATGCCATCGTGGGCGACCTCGTGGGCGTCGATGCGCCGGTCTGCGGCATCGCTGGCAAGAGCGAGTGGCACCGGCGCACCGGGGCTGCGGCGATCGACATGGAATCGCATGTCGCGGCGCGGCTCGCGGCGCGCTACGACGTGCCCTTCGCGGCCCTGCGCATCGTCGCCGACCCGGCGGACCGCACCGTGCCGCAGGCGGCGACCGTCGGCATGCGGGCGGACGGGTCGACCGACGTGGGCGCGGTTCTCAAGGCCCTCGCCCGCCAGCCTGCCGAGCTTCCCGGCCTCGTCCGCACGGCCCTCGATGCGCGCGCCGCCTTCGCGTCATTGATGCGCAGCCGTCGGCTGCTCTGCGCGCTCTTCGGCTTCGAGACCACCGGCCCCGAACCGCTCTTCGCCCGGCCGACGGGGGTCGAGGTCGGCATTCCGGCGCCGGCCGAATTGTCGTGACCGGAGGCGTCCCGAGCCGATAGCGCATGATGCCACCGTCCGGGTGCCGCCCGGACTGCTTCGCGACCAGGCCGATGTTCGACGGTTTCACGCTGCAATATGTCGACCTGCCGGAGGCCCGGCTACGGGTTCGGTTCGGCGGGTCCGGGGCGCCGGTCCTGCTGCTGCACGGTCATCCTCGGACGCATGTCACCTGGCACAAGGTGGCGCCCATCCTGGCGCGATGCCACACCGTGGTCTGCCCGGATCTGCGCGGCTTCGGGCGGTCGTCGAAGCCCGCCGACCGGCCCGACCATGCCGGATCGTCCAAGCGCGCTAAGGCGCTCGACTGCGTCATGCTGATGCGCCAGCTCGGCTTCGACCGGTTCGCCATCGTCGGCCATGACCGCGGTGCCTATACGGCCTTCCGGACCGCCATGGATCATCCGCGGGCCATCACGCATCTGGCGGTGCTCGACGGCGTGCCGATCCTCGAGGCGCTGGAGCGCTGCGACGCGCGCTTCGCGACGCGCTGGTGGCACTGGTTCTTCTTCGCCCAGCCGGACAAGCCGGAACGGGCCATCCTCAACGACCCCGATGCCTGGTACGGCGGCTCGGCCCGGCAGATGGGCGAGGAGGCCTACGAGGACTACCGCATCGCCATCCACGATCCGGCGACGATCCACGGCATGGTCGAGGATTATCGGGCCGGCCTCGGCATCGACCGCCGGCATGACGAGGAAGATCGCGCCGCCGGCCGCCGGATCGGCTGCCCGGTGCTGGCGCTGTGGTCGCTCAGGGACGATCTTCATCAGATTTACGGGAATATCCTCGACGTCTGGAGGCCGTGGGCGCCCGACCTTTGCGGCCGCGGCCTCGATTGCGGACATCACATGGCCGAGGAGGCGCCGGACGAGCTCGCTGCCGACCTGATGCGCTTTCTCGACGGCCGCGACCCCCTCAATAGTCGACGGCGGTGAGATAGAGGCCCGTCGCCGGCGCCACCTGACCGCAGCGCGCCCGATCGCGGGCGTCGAGCGCGGCCCGCAGGTCGCCGGCGCCCCATCGACCCAGGCCGACGCAGACCAGCGAGCCCACCATGGAGCGGACCTGCCGGTGCAGGAAGGAGCGGGCCGAGACCCGGATGTCGACCCGCTCGCCTTTGCGCGTCACGTCGAAGACGTCGAGCGTCCGGATCGGGCTCGATGCCTGGCACTGGCTGTCGCGAAAGGTGGAAAAATCGTGCTTGCCGAGCAGCCGCGGGGCGGCCGCGGCCATCGCGTCTGTATCGAGCCGGGCTTTGATCAGCCAGGCGTGACCGGCGTCGAGCCCCAGGGGAGCGCGCCGATTGACGATCCGATAGAGGTAATGGCGGCCGATCGCGGAAAAGCGCGCGTCGAACTCCTCCGCAACCGGCTCCGCGGCCAGGATGGCGATGCGGTGCGGCCGGAGCCGGGCGTTGATCGCATCGCGTACGCTGTCCGCCCGATAAGGCTTCGGCAGGTCGAGATGCGCGACCTGCCCGGTGGCGTGGACGCCCGCATCGGTCCGCCCGGCCCCGCGAAGCCGGCCGGGGGTGCAACCCAGGGGCGCAGCCGCCGTTTCGATGGCCTCCTGGATCGACGATCCGTTCGCCTGACTCTGCCAGCCGACGAAGCCGGTGCCGTCATATTCGACGGTGAGCTTGTAGCGCGGCATGGCGTTCAGATGCCGGGAAGCATCATACTCCGCGCGATCCGCGTTCCCCGCAGGAACGCTTGCGCCGCGAGCGGTCCCTTGCCGGCCCGCTGCACCTCGGTCAGCCGCACGGCGCCCTCGCCGCAGGCGACCGTCAGGTCGTCGTCGAGCACGGTGCCGGGCATCCCGCTGCCTCGATCGGCCATGGCGCGCAACACCTTGATGCGCTCCGGCCCATGACCGAGGTCGATCTCGAAGAAGGCGCCGGGAAAGGGCGACAACCCGCGGATCTGGTTGGCGACCTCCCGGGCCGACCGCGACCAGTCGATCCGGCACTCGACCTTGGAGATCTTGTGCGCATACGTCACGCCGTCCTCCGGCTGCGGCGTGAATGCCAGCGTGCCGCGGCCGAGCGCCGCCACGGCGCGGCCCATGAGATCGGCGCCGACCGGGGCGAGCCTGTCGTGCAGGTCGCCGGCCGTCATTCCCGGCACGATGGCGACCCGCTCCTCCATGGCCACCGGTCCGGTGTCGAGCCCCGCCTCCATGCGCATCA
The DNA here is from genome assembly GCA_036276175.1 of Lichenihabitans sp. Lineage (GTDB taxonomy): Bacteria > Pseudomonadota > Alphaproteobacteria > Rhizobiales > Beijerinckiaceae > Lichenihabitans. The sequence continues at coordinate 56,702 of DATBEH010000118.1, read as the reverse complement.
CCGCGACTCCCGTTTCGGCGTCGCCGGCCATAATGGCCCGCTGGATCGGCGCGGCGCCGCGCCATCGCGGCAGCAGCGAGGCATGCAGGTTGAGGCAGCCGAGCCGCGGCGCCTCGAGGATGTCCGGCGGCAGGATCATGCCGTAGGCGACCACCACCGCGACATCGGCCTCAAGCGACCGGAACGCCGCCTGGGCATCGTCGCTGCGCAAGCTCTTCGGATGGCGGATCGGCAGGCCAAACCGCTGCGCCAGCGCATGGATCGGAGAGGGCCGCTCGGCCATGCCGCGCCCCCCCGCCACAGGCGGTCGCGTATAGACGCAAGCGATCTCGTGACCCTGGCCGATCAGTTCGCCGAGCACCGGGACCGCGAAGTCCGGCGTTCCCATGAAGACGATCCGCATCCGCTGTGCGTCGGTCAGGCGGTCGTCTCGGCCTGATCCGGCCGGTGCGGCGGCTTGCGCTCGCGCAGCGCCCGCTCGCCTTCGCGCGGGTCGAACGGCTTGCCCTCCTCGGCCGCCTTGCGCGCCGCCTTGGCGAATTTGCGCGTCACCCGATCCCGCTTCAGCCGCGAGATGTGATCGATGAACAATACGCCGTTGAGGTGATCGATCTCGTGCTGGATGGCGATGGCCAGGATGCCCTCGGCGTCGAGCTCGCATTCGGCCCCGTCCCGGTCGAGGAAGCGCACCCTGATCTTCTCGGGCCGCTCGACATCCTCGTAATAGTCGGGGATCGACAGGCAGCCCTCCTCGTAGACGATGCGCTCGGGCGACGCCGAAAGAATCTCCGGGTTGACCAGGAACATCGGTTTCGGCGGCTCGTCCTTGCCGGCGGTATCGAGCACCAGGGCACGGCTCAAGACGCCGATCTGCACCGCCGCCAAGCCGATGCCGGGCGCGTCGTACATGGTCTCGATCATGTCGTCGAGCAGTGTGCGGACCGACGCATCGACCTTTGCAATCTTGTCGGAGGTCATGCGCAGCTTGGCATCAGGAAGCGTTATGATGGGACGAAGGGCCATGGCGGTTCCGTTGCAGCACTGAGGCAACAGATAGGCACGCCCGCGAGCGGGGTCAAATCGGCGCGACCGCCCGAGCTCGCCCTATGGGCTGCCGGCCGCGGCGCGATCCACGAACCAGTGCGCGGCCGCAGCGGATCTGAGGCGGCCGGCCGGCACGTCTTCGGCGCCCGAGCGGACGTGGGCCAGCATCGCCGCCTTGTCCTTGCCGGCGACCAGGAACGCGATGGCCCGGGCGCTCTCGAGTGGCGGATAGGTCAAGGTGATGCGGACCTCGGGCCGGCCGTGCGAGACGGCCGCGACCCATCGCTCGCGCTCCTCGAGCACCGGCTCGCCGGGAATGAGGGAGGCCGTGTGGCCGTCCGGACCCATGCCCAGGAACACCACGTCGAACAGCGGCTTGTCCGGGTCGAGCGCCGTCGAGCCGTAAAAAGCCTTGAGCTGACGGTCGTAGGCCGCCGCCGCCCGATCGGCGTCCTCGATCTCGGTGACGATGCGGTGCACGTTGCCGTCCGGGACCGGCGCTTGATCGAGCATCGCGAGCTTCGTCATGTGGAAGTTGCTGTCGGGATGGTTGGCGGGGACGTAGCGCTCGTCCCCCCAGAACCAGTGCGTCTTCGCCCAAGGGAAGCGGCCGAGATAGTCGGGCATGACGAGGCGCTCGAAGAGCCGTTTCGGCGTCGAGCCGCCCGACAGGCAGACGGTGAAGCGCGACTTGCCCTTCGCCTGGTCGAGAAGCCAGGAGGCGACGCCATCGGCGAGCGCATCCGAATCATTGAAGACGGTCGTCGGACCGGCTGAGACTTTCGGCAGGGACATGATCGACTCCTACGCGGTGACGGCGGCTGCGACCTTCAGCTTGCGGATCGCTTCGGCATAGTCGGGCGCCTCGAAGATGTAGGACCCGGCGACGCAAACGTCGGCTCCCGCCTCGACCCCCGCCCGGATGGTGCGGTCGTTGATGCCGCCGTCGAGCATGAGATGCGGATGCAGGCCCCGCTCGTCGCACAGCGCACGGGCGGCCCGGATCTTCGGCAGCATCTCGGTGAGAAAGCTCTGGCCGCCGAAACCCGGATTGACGGTCATGACGATGACCGTCCCGCAGAGATGGAGCACGTGCTCGATGGCGACGAGCGGCGTCGCGGGGTTGAGCGCCACCCCCGCCTGCTTGCCGGCATCACGGATCTGGCTCAGCACGCGATGCAGGTGGATGGTCGACGACGGCTCGGCCTGGACCATGATCTGGTCGGCCCCTGCCTTGACGAAATCGTCGATGAACCGCTCCGGCTCGACGATCATCAGGTGGACGTTGAGCGGCTTTTGCGTGGCACGGCGGACGGCGGCGCAGATCGCCGGCCCAAGCGTGATATTGGGAACGAAGCGTCCGTCCATCACGTCGACATGGATGATGTCGGCGCCGGCCGCGTCGACGGCGCGGACTTCCTCCGCCAACCTCCCGAAATCGGCCGACAGGATGGACGGCGCGATCAGCGGACCGGACGATCGCATCATGCCTTCGCTCCGTTATCGGAAGACGGTGCCGCGAGGATGAAACGCTCGATCGCCTTGGCGAAACCCTCGTCGTTGTAGCCGTCGGTCACGGCGCTCGCAGCCGTCTTCACCTCGTCGCTCGACTGTCCCATGGCGATGCTGAAGCCGCTCTTGCGGAACATCAGCACGTCGTTCGGCATGTCGCCGATGGTGGCGATCTCCTGCGCAGGGATCGACAGGAGTCTCGCCAATGTGGCGACGACCTCGCCCTTGTTGGCCTTGGGATGGGTGACGTCGAGATAATAGGGTTGCGAGCGTGCGGCGGAGGCGCTGTCGCCGAGCGCCGCCTGCATGTCCTTCTCGGCTTTTTCGACCAGCGGCCGGTCGTCGCTGATGCCGACGATCTTGACCGCCTTGGCGAGATCACCTTCGGCGAAGCTCTCCACCACCTTGGGCTCGAACTTCACCGTCCAGGCCTCGCGATCGACATGGGGCGCCTTGCGGTCGGTGACGAACCAGTCCTGCGCCGTATAGAGCCACGCGTCCATCTTGTGCTGGCGGATGATGTCGATCGCCCTGCGGGTGATCTCGGCCGGCAGGGTCTTCTCGTCGATGACGGTGAGGTCCGGCTTGACCAGGGCGCCGCCGTTGAAGCCCGCGATGGCGGTGTCGATCCCGAGCGGCTCGATCAGCATGGCCATGCCGCGCGGCGGCCGGCCGCTGGTGATCGCGAACCTGATACCCTTCTGGCGCAACGCCCTCACGGTCGCGATGGCGCGCTCGGTCAGCACCTTCTGCTCGGTGACGACCGTGCCGTCGACGTCGGCGAGCAGCAGGGAAATACGGCGGGTCGGCAGGTCGGGCATCACGTCACCTCGCTCCGCTTTCGTCGATCAGCGACCGGCGGTCGCCTGCCCGAGCACATAGCGCTCGATCGCCTTGGCGAAACCATCGGTCTCGCAATCGTCGGTCACGACATGCGCGGCGGCCTTCACGGCATCGCCGCCGTTGGCCATGGCCACGCTGAAGCCCGCGGCCCTGAGCATCGGGATGTCGTTGATGCCGTCGCCGATCGTCAGGATCGCCTCGATCGGGATCCCGAGCGCCTGCGAAAGTCCAGTGACCGCCATGCCCTTGTGCGCCTCCACGTTGGTCACGTCGAGGTAGTAGACCTGCGAGCGCGTGGCGAGCGCCTCGGGACCGAGATCACGCTGCAGAAGCATCTCGCAATCCGCCAAGTGCGGATGGTCGTGGCTGGCGCCGACGATCTTCAGGACCCGGTCGTAGAGCGCGTCGTCGAACTCGTTGACGATCGTCGGCGGCTGGTCGATCGTCATCGCCTCGTGCTCGACATGGGCGCCGTGCGGGTCGCGTATATACCAGGCCGTGTCGGTGAACAGCCAGGCGTCGATACCCTGCCCGCGCAGCAGCGCCACGGCGCGACGGGCCGGCGCTGGCGGCAGCAGTTTCTCGGCGATGACGCTGAGATCCGGATTGACCAGCGCGCCGCCGTTGACGGCGGCGACCGGGGTCTTCAGGCCAAGCAGGTCGATGATGTGGCGCAGGCCGACGGGCGGACGGGCGCTGGTGACGGTGAAGCCGATGCCGCGCTGCTGCAGGGCCAGGACCGCCGCGCGTGCTCGCGGCGTCAGCTCCTTGGCCTTATTGACCAGCGTCCCGTCGATGTCCGAGATCACCAGGCGGATCGGGACCTCGGGCGCCGGGTCGCCCCTCACGACGTCTTGCCGGGTACGAGCGGAGCGGGCCCGGCGTCCGGCTTGACCGGGCGCCAGGCGCGACCGCCGTCGCGGGCCAGCAACGCATCGGCCGCCGCGGGGCCGGCCGTTCCACCGATGTAGTTGGGAAAGTCGCCAGGCGCGGTCTTGCCCCAGGCGTCGAGCACCGGCTCGACCACCCGCCAGCCCGCTTCGACCTGGTCGGCGCGCTGGAACAGCGTCTGGTCGCCCGTCATGACGTCGTAGAGCAGCGTCTCGTAGCCGACGTTCTGCTGCGGCGGGAACCAGTCCTTGTAGGCGAAATTCATCTTGACCGATTTGAGCTCGACCAGGGGGCCGGGCCGCTTGACCTCGAATTGCAGCGAGATGCCCTCGTCCGGCTGCACCTGGATCACCAGCCAGTTGGCCCGCATGGCCTCGGTCTCGGTCGTCTCGAAGAGCATCATCGGCGCCTGCTTGAACTGGATGGCGATCTCCGTCGTGCGCCGCGTCATGTATTTGCCGGTGCGCAGGTAGAAGGGCACCCCCGCCCAGCGCCAATTGTCGATCGAGAGCCGCATCGCCACGTAGGTTTCGATGTTGGACTTTGGATCGACGTTCGGTTCGCTCCTGTAGGCTTTGACCGGCTTGCCGAGCACCGTGCCGGCATCGTACTGGCCGCGCACCGCATCCTCCGGCTCGACCGATTTCATCGAGGCGAAGACCTCGACCTTCTTGGAGCGGATGGCGTCGGCCTCGAACGAGGTCGGCGGCTCCATCGCGGTCATCGCGAGGAGCTGGAAGACGTGGTTCGGCACCATGTCGCGCAGCGCGCCGGTCACCTCGTAGAACTTGCCGCGGCCCTCGACGCCGACCGTCTCGGCGACGGTGATCTGCACGTGGTCGATATGGTCGCGGTTCCACAGCGGCTCGAAGAGGCCGTTGGCGAACCGGAAGGCCATGATGTTCTGCACCGTTTCCTTGCCCAGGAAATGGTCGATCCGGTAGACCTGATCCTCGCGCAGCACCTTGAGGACGCGGGCGTTCAGCTCCTTCGCCGACTGCAGGTCATGGCCGAAGGGCTTTTCGATGACGACGCGGCGCCAGGGTGCCTTGGGATCCTCGGGGTTGGATTCGACCAGCTTGGCCTTGCCGAGGTGGTCGACGACGATGCCGAAGAACCGGTCCGCCACGGCGAGATAGAACAGCACGTTCCCCCCGGTGCCATGCTGCTTGCCGAGATCGTCGAGCTTCGAGCGGATGGCGTCGAAGGTCTTGTCGTCCTCGAAATCGCCCTGCAGGTAGAACATGCGCTCGGTCAGCCAGGACCAGGCCTTCATGTCGATCTTCGAGGGATCGAACTCGCCGGTGCCGCCGACGAAGCCCTTCATGGTCTCGGTCAGCCTGTCGCGCAGCGTCTGGTCCGACCCCTCGACGTGGTCGATGCCGAGGATCAGGAAATTGTCGGGCAGGAGGCGGGTGCACGCGAGGTTGTAGAGCGCCGGCGTGACGAGGCGTTTCGTCAGGTCGCCGCCGGCGCCGAAGATCACTATGGCGCAGGGGCCGGCCGGGGGCGCGATTCGCGCTTGCCCCGAGGCATTCGCCTCAGCGGCCTTGGCCGAATGTTCCGGCGAAAGGGGTTTGACGGCGTCGTTCATGGCGCCCGGTCCGCACCCTTGAAGTCGTGCGGGGCCGGCGTCGCATCGGCCTGCTCGACGTGGCCGCCGAAGCCGAAGCGCATGGCCGACAGGACCTTCTCGCCGAACGTATGCTGTTCGCGCGACCGGAACCGCGCATAGAGCGCAGCCGAGAGAACGTTGGCCGGCACGGCCTCCTCGATCGCCGCCTCGATCGTCCAGCGCCCTTCTCCGGAATCGGCGACATGACCGGAGAAATGCTGCAAGTCCGGGCTCGACGTCATGGCCATGGCCGTGAGGTCGAGCAGCCAGGACGAAATCACGCTGCCGCGCCGCCAGACCTCGGCAATGTCGGTGAGGTTGAGGCTGTAGCGCTCGTCCTCGGGCAGTTCGGCCGAATTCTTGTTCTTGAGGACGTCGAAGCCCTCGGCATAGGCCTGCATCAAGCCGTATTCGATCCCGTTATGGACCATCTTGACGAAATGGCCGGCGCCCGTCGGGCCGGCATGGATGTAGCCCTGCTCGGCCCGGTTGTCGGTCAGCGTCTCGCGGCCCGGCGTGCGCGGGATCTCGCCGATGCCGGGCGCCAGCACTGAGAGGATCGGGTCGAGGGCGTCGACCGCCTCCTTGTCGCCGCCGACCATCATGCAATAGCCGCGCTCGAGCCCCCAGACGCCGCCGGACGTTCCGACGTCGACGAAATGGATGCCCTTCGGCTGCAGCGCCTTGGCGTTCTTGATGTCGTCCTTGTAGAAGGAATTGCCGCCGTCGATGATGATGTCGCCCTTGCCCAGCAGGCCGGCGAGCGTATCCACCGTATCCTGGGTGACCTTGCCGGCCGGCAACATCACCCAGACGGCGCGCGGCGTGCCGCTCAACTGCTTGACGAGGCTTTCCAGGCTGTCGACCCCCTTGGCGCCGGAGTCCACGACCTTGCCAACGGCATCGGCGCTGCGGTCGAAGGCCACGCATTGATGGCCGTTGCGCTGCAGGCGCCTGACGATATTGCCACCCATTCGGCCGAGGCCGATCACGCCGAGCTGCATGCTGGTGCGCCTTTCGAGGATTGACCTTGACTGCCGAAGTAAGGAAAGCCGCGCTCACGCGGCCTTGGGGTTGATCTCTTTCCGCCGCTTGGCGACGCCCGCGAGAAGCTTGTCGAAGGCCTCCGAGAATTTCTTGACGCCGTCGATCACAAGATCATGCGTGACCTGATCGAGCGAGATCCCGAGCTTGCCGAGCGCATCGAGGCTGGCTTCCGCCCCGTCGACGTCGCGCTCGATCGTGTCAGGCTCCGCCGCGCCATGGTCGCGGAAGGCCTTCATGGTCTCGGGCGGCATGGTGTTGACCGTATCCGCACCGATGATGTTGTCGACGTAATAGGTGTCCGGCAGCGCCGGGCTCTTGGTGCTCGTCGAGGCCCAGAGCAGCCGCTGCGGCTTGGCGCCCCTGTCTGCGAGCGCCCGCCATTCCGGCCCGGCATAGACCGCCTTGGCTTTCTGGAAGGCCCGTTTGGCGTTGGCGATGGCGATCTTGCTGCGAGCCTTGTCGACGAGCGTCTGGTCGCCACCGGTCAGCTTGTCGAGCTTGCCGTCGACCGCCGAGTCGATGCGGCTCAGGAAGAAGCTGGCGACGCTCGCCACCGTGGAGGGATCGCCGCCCTTCGCGGCGAAATCCTTGAGGCCTGCCACATAGGCATGGGCGACGTCCTCGTAGGCCTTCACCGAGAAGAGCAGCGTCACGTTGACGTTGATCCCTTCCGAGATGGCCTGCCGGATGGCCGGCGTGCCGGCATCGGTGCCGGGGATCTTGATCATCAGGTTGGGCCGGCCGACCGCCTTCCACAGGCGACGCGCGTCGGCGATCGTCTTGTCCGTGTCGTTGGCGATGTAGGGCGACACTTCGAGGCTGACGAAGCCGTCATGGCCGCCGGCCGCATCGTAGACGGGACGGAAGCGGTCCGCCGCCGCCTGCACGTCGGCGATGGCGATCGACTCGTAGACGCCCATGTCGTCGAGCTTGGGATTGCCGAGAAGCTGCTTCAGCGTATCCGTGTAGTCGTCGGTATGGCCGATCGCCTTCTCGAAGATGGCGGGGTTGGAGGTCAGTCCCTTGAGCCCGTCCTCGCGGATCAGCCGGTCGAGCTCGCCGCTGGTGTAGAGCGTGCGATGCAGGTCGTCGAGCCAGGGCGACTGGCGGCACTCTTCGAGTTTCTTCAGCGCATTCATGATATCGCTCCCGCCTTTTCCATCATTCCGGGGCCTGTTTCACGCCCTTGCGCTTCGCGCAGCGCGCGACCTGGGCCTTGGCGGCCTCGACGACCTTCTCGGGCGTGAAACCGAACTTGGTCAAAAGCGCCTTCAGCGGCGCCGAGGCCCCGAAGGTGTGCATGCCGATGACCGTGCCGAGGCGCCCGGTATATTTCTCCCAGCCTATGGTCGCGGCCTGCTCGACGGCGACACGCGCGTCGACCTCGGGCGGCAAGACCTCGTCCTTGTAGGCCTGATCCTGGAATTCGAACAATTCCCAGCAGGGCATGGAAACGATACGCGCCTTGACACCGTCGGCGACCAGGGTCTCCCAGGCCGAGACTGCCAACGACAGTTCGCTGCCCGTCGCCATGAGGATCACGTCGGGCGTCCCTCCGCCCGGCGCATCGGCCAGGATATAGGCGCCCTTGGCGGTCCCCGAGGCCGGAGCGAATTTCTGCCGGTCGAGCGTCGGCATCGGCTGGCGACTGAAGATCAGGGCTGCGGGCTGATGTCTCTGGCCGAGGGTGGCGCGCCAGCATTCCGCCGCCTCGTTGGCGTCGCCCGGCCGCATGGTGAGCAGGCCGGGGATCGCCCTGAGGCTGGCGATGTGCTCGACCGGCTGATGGGTCGGGCCGTCCTCGCCGACGCCGATCGAATCGTGGGTGAACACGAAGATCGTGGGCAGCTGCATCAGGGCCGACAGACGGATCGTCGGGCGCAGATAGTCGGAGAAGATCAGGAAGGTGGCGCCATAGGGCCGGAGCTTCGACAGCGCCAAGCCGTTGCAGATGGCGCCCATGGCGTGTTCGCGTACGCCGAAATGCAAATTCCTGCCGCCGCGGTCCGTGGCGGTGAAGGTGCCGGCCTGCGCGTCGGTCTGCTTGGTCTTGGTCGAACTGTCGAGATCGGCGGAGCCGCCGACCAGCCACGGATAGAAGGGCGCGATTGCATTCTCCGCCTTGGACCCCGATTCGCGCGTCGCCAGCCCCTTCTCGTCCGCCGGGAAGGTGGGGATGGCGTCGAGCGCCTTTCGCGGCACCTCGCGCCGCTCCATCATCCAGAATTCCTCGGCAAGCTCCGGATGGGCCGACTTGTAGCCCTCCATCAGCTTGTGCCAGGCGTCGTGCAATTCGGCGCCGCGCCGTCCGACCGTCTCGGCGAAATGCTCGTAGACGCCGTCCGGCACCAGGAACTTGGCGTCCTCCGGCCAGCCGTAGCTCCGCTTGGCGAGCCTTACCTCCTCCTCGCCGAGCGGCTCGCCATGCGCATCCTTCTTGTCCTGCTTGTTGGGGGCGCCGTAGCCGATGTGACTGTCGACGATGATCATCGTCGGACGGGACTTCTCGTTGCGGAAGGCGTCGATCCCCGCCTCGACTTCCTTGAGATTGTTGGCGTCGCGCACGTTCACGACATTCCAGCCGTAGGCGAGGAAGCGCGTCGCGACGTCCTCGCTCAGCGCCCAGGAGGCGGGACCGTCGAGCGTCACTTCGTTCGAATCGTAAAGCCAGCAGAGGTTGTCGAGCTTGAGGTGCCCGGCGAGCGAAGCGGCCTCGCTCGCCACGCCCTCCATCATCTCGCCATCGCTGCAGATCGCGTAGATGTTGTAGTCGATCACCGGGAAGTCCGGCTTGTTGTAGCGGGTCGCCAGCCACTTCTCGGCGATCGCCATGCCGACGCTCATCGCCACCCCCTGCCCCAGCGGACCCGTGGTCGCCTCGACGCCCGTGGTATGATGATATTCGGGGTGGCCGGGCGTCGAGCTGCCGATCTGCCGGAAATGCTGGATGTCGTCCATGGACACCGCCAGCTTGTTCAGCGGCTCGTAGTCCTCTCCGACCGCCTCCACCTTCGTAAGGTGCAGGATCGAATAGAGCAGCATGGAGGCGTGCCCGGCCGACAGCAGGAAACGGTCGCGGTTCGGCCAAATCGGGTGCTTCGGATCGTAGCGGAGATGCTTTTCCCAGAGCAGGTAGGCATAGGGCGCCATGCCCATGGGCGCGCCCGGATGACCGGAATTGGCTTTTTGGACCGCGTCGATCGACAGGGTGCGGATCGTGTTGATGCACAATTGATCGATGTCGGTCATCGAGCCCCCCTGATGGCTGATAAGGCAGCGAATGCCGCCCGGTCCTTGCTAGCTTAAGCTCGAGCGCACGTCCACGCGCGCCTTCGCCTTGTCCGCAGTCGGCGATACGGGCTCACCGCACAAACGGCCAAGGGGACTATAGGTTCAATCCACCGCCGTGTCCCGGCCGCACGATGAGATCCGAGATCTCGCGACCCCGAGATCTCGCGACCCTTGACAGGCCGGCGCGACGAGGGGCAATTCCCGACCGCAACGCCGAGATCGGCGATCCATGACTAGGGAGGCCAAGGCGTGAAGACCAGGCAATTCAAGACTCGGTCGGGGACGGCCCTCGCCTTCACCGAAATGGGCTTCGGTACCGCGCCGCTCGGCGACCTGTTCAAGAAGCTCGACGAAGCCGATGCGCAAAACACCGTGCGGGCCGCCTATGCGGACGGGATTCGTCTGTTCGATTCTTCTCCCCACTACGGCAACGGCCTCGCCGAGGCGAGGGTCGGCGCGGCTCTGCGCGACAAGCCGCGCGACGACCTCGTGATCTCGACCAAGATCGGCCGCGTGATGGATCCGTTCTCGCCGGTCGCCAAGCCGCGCGCCGACGTGATCTCGCCGGGCTTCGCCGGAGGGTTTCCGCACAAGGCGAGCTTCGATTATTCCTATGACGGCACGATGCGCTCGGTCGAGCAGTCGCTGCTGCGCATGGGCCTCGGCCGGATCGACATCCTGCTGATCCACGATTGCGACACCTGGACCCACGGCAAGACGGATGTCGAGCCGCGCTTCAAGGAAGCGATGGAGGGCGCCTACAAGGCGCTCGACAAGCTGCGTCGCGACGGCACCGTGAAGGCGATCGGCGTCGGCCTGAACGAAGCCGACATGTGCGAGCGTTTCGTCAAGGCAGGCGATTTCGACGTCGTGCTGCTCGCCGGTCGCTATTCGCTCCTGGAGCAGCCGGCGCTCGCAAGCTTCCTGCCGCTGGCGCTCGAGAAAAAGGTCGGCGTCATCCTGGCAGGCGTCTTCAATTCCGGCATCCTGGCGACAGGCGCCGTGCCGGGCGCCAAATACAATTACAGCGCCGCGTCGCCCGAGATCATGGATCGCGTCGGCAAGATCGAGGCCGTCTGCAAGGCGCATGGCGTGTCGATCCGGCAGGCGGCCTTGCGCTTCGCCTTCCTGCATCCGGCGATCGTCTCGGTGCTGCTCGGCGCCGAGACGGCTGCCGAGATCCGCGCCAACGCGGCGGATATCGACACGCCCGTGCCCGACGCGCTGTGGAAAGACCTCAAGTCGCAGGGGCTGCTTCAGGCCGAGGCGCCGACGCCCTGAGCCGGATCCGAGGCGCCTTCGCCCGGGGCCGGAAACGCGGTATAGGACGGAGCGCGTTTCACGGTCGTCGAGGACATTATGCTGGCAAGGCGTTTTGCGGTCGCCATCGGCCTCCTCATGGCGCTGATCGCCTCCCAGATGCCGGAATACGTGCAGCAATATCGCCAGCGGCTCGGCGGCGCGGTGGATGAACTGAAGGCCATCGTGGCGGATTTCGACGCCGAGGCGACCCGCCTGTCGCTCGATCGCGAGCAGGCGTTTCGCCGTCTCGAAGGCAATCCGGACGGGCTCGCCCGCAGTCGCGGCACGGACATGCGGGCGACGGTCGACCGCGAAGCCCGGCTCGAACGCCAGCAACAGGCCTTCGCGACCTCGGGACCGATCTCGCAATATGCCGTGTTCCTTGAGGATCTCGATCCGCGCGTGGCGGAGCGGGCCTATGCGGCCTACAGCCCCGCCATACCGGTGACGTCGAGCGGCATCGCGGCGGGCCTCGTCGGCCTATTGGGCGGCTGGAGCCTCACTCATCTTGCCATCTGGCCGCTGCGGCGGCGGCGCCAAAGGGCGGCGGCGACCTCCGCGTGAGGCCGTTCCATCCCGCCACAGCGCGATGCCGCCGGTGATGCCGGCCGTATTCGATACCAGCGTGACATTGTCGGGAAGCGGCTCGTGGACCTTCTCGCCGTTGCCGCCGCCGATATAGAGCCTGTCGTAGTGGACCAGGGCGTCGAGGATGCCGATCACCTTCCTGACCCGCTTGTTCCAGCGCTTCTTGCCGACCTTCCCGAGCGCGTCGCGTCCGACATACTCGTTGTAGGTCTTCTTGCCGTGCACAGGGTGGTGCGCGAATTCCATGTGCGGCGCGAGTTGCCCGTCCCGGAACAGCGCCGTGCCGGCCCCGGTGCCGAGCGTCAGCACGAATTCGAGGCCCTTGCCCGAGATCACCCCGAAGCCCTGGACCTCGGCATCGTTGAGGACCCGCGCCGGCTTGCCGAACGCATCGGCGAGGCCCTGGGCCAAGTCGTAGCCTGGCCAGGACGGTTCAGCGAAGTGCGGCGCCGTAATGATGCGGCCGCCACGCACGGCACCCGAGAAGCCGGCCGATATCCTGTCGAATGCAGGGAGCTCGCGCGTCATCTCCTTGATGTCCGCGATCATCTCCTGCGGGGACCCCTCGGTCGGCGAGGGTCGCCAGACCTTGTCGTGCAGCATCTCTCCCGCCTCGTCGAGAACCGAGCACTTGAGGCCGGTGCCGCCGATATCGATCGACAAGGTCCTGGGTGATGCCACGCTCGTTCGCTCGGCCTCCATCGATGCGGTCTTCCTGGCCATTGCCTTCCCCCGTGCGAATCAGCGCCCTCGATCCGCCTGCGCGACGCATCATGCGCTGATTTCAGGCCGGTCGCTTTCCATTGTCGTGCCGCCGCCCTATGCAGGCCTTCATCCGGCGCTCGATCTGCATCGCTCATGCCGCTGCGGCGTGAGAAACAAGCAGGCTTGAGCGAAGAGTTCAAGACGCCCATGGGTTCCGAGGTGCTTCCGCAACCGGCCGGCATCGACGCATCGGCCTCGGCGTCGAGGCTCGACATCGTGCCAAGGCGCCGGGCGGATCCGAGGGGGTCCGATGTCGCCGCGCGGCTCGATGTCGTTCCTCGGTCCAGTCTTCAAGTTCGGTCGAATGCCGGCCTGCCGGGGCGCGTCTTGTCCGTCGCCGCCGCGGTATTGGTGAACGGCGGTTTCGGAGCGCTGTTTCTTCTGCTGCTCGACTGGCGCGATCTTCCCTCGCCGCCGGATAGCGCCATCCCGATCGAAGTCGTGGCCCACATGCCCACGCCATCGAAGCCGCCGGTCGTCCCGAGCGTGCCACGGCTTCCGACTCCGCCAAGCTCGCCACAGGCCGCCGCTGCCCCGCCGCCGCCGCCGAGTGCCGAAGCGCCCCCGCCGGCTGGCGCGCCCCCGCCACCTCCGCTGGTCGCACCGCCGCCCGAGGCGGCACCCGCCGCCGCGCAGAAGAAACCGCAGACGCAGCCCACCAACATGGTCGCTGAGGCGCCACGTCACGACACCCCGCCCCCGGTGCAACAGGCGGTCGAAGCCCCGCGTGCGATGACGACGCAGGACGGGAGCTTCGCGGTGCCCGCCCCTGCTCCCGCGCGGCCCGATGCCAAGCCTGACGCCAGGCCGGCCCCCGAGGCGTCAAAGCCCGATCCCGCGGCGCAGCTCGCGGCGGCGCTGCCGATGGATACGTCGACGCTGCCGCCGAGTTTCCGTGCCGTGCTCTCGGGCGGCGGCACGCAATTCAGCGACGACTACAAGGGTGTCGTCTACGGCCGGCTCGGCCGCTCGCAGGGCCCGGTCGAGCGCGCCCGGGCGCAGCATCTGCGTGGCCAGGTGGTCGTCGCCTTCTCGATCGGCGACAGCGGCGCGGTGAGCGATCTGCACGTCGCCCATTCGAGCGGCACGAAGGCCCTCGACGCGCTGGCGCTCGACATGGTGCGCGACGCGGCGCCCTTTCCGCCGCCGCCGCGCGGCGCAGCGCGCAGCTTCTCGCCCGCGCTGGCCTTCGGGGACCAATGAGCCGACCACGGCGTTGGACCGCCTGCTCACTTTTGGCTAAGTTTTTGTCATGATCCTGAGCATGATGACATGTGCCGTCCGGCGCACAGGCCGCCTCTTCGTTCCGCTGCTCGGCGCATTTGCCCTGACGGGATGTTTCCCGGACATCGAGGTCTCACGGCATCTCGCGGTCGAGGTCGACCATCCGCGTTCCGTCATCGAACGCGCGCTCGCCGCTTGCTCCTCACGGACCGAGACGGCGGAAACGGCCTGCGTGAAGCGGGGCCTCGCAGACGCCAAGCTCAGCGTCGCGGCCCTCCCTGCTCTCTTTCCCGGCTGCCGGACGGGCCACGAATGCCATGTCGACTACACCACCGAGAGCCGCATCGGCTTCGTTCCCGCGGTGGCGTCGGACTATGCCGTGCGCTGGCGCGTGACGGCCGACCTCACGCACCCCGCCAAGACCCTGGACGCGATCCCGATCCGCGTCGAACAGGTGTGGTGATCCTCATCCGGCTTCACCGCGGATCACCGGCTCGGCGGCCATCGCCACGGAGAGCAGGTGATCGTCCCGGCCCGGACCTCCGGACAGAAGGAAACCCGTCGGTAGGCCCGCCTCGCCGAGACCGTTCGGGATCGAGACCCCGCACCAGTCGAGGAAATTTCCCAGGAGCGTGCTGCGCAGGAGGGCGATGTTCGTCGCGATGAAAAGCTCGTCGTCGGCCTCAAGCGCCGCGATCGGCGGTGCGGTGCGCGGAACCGTCGGAAAGGCCACGAGGCAGTGCCCCTCCATGAGGGCCGCGGCTTCGGCGACGAGCCGCCGCCGGGTCTCGCGGATCGCGGCCGCATCCGCGGCGGAGATCGTCTCGCCGACGCGAATCCGGGCCACGACGCGTCGGTCCATGCGCTCGGCCGCCGGGCTTGCGAGCCGCTCCTTGTGGAGCGCGAAGGCTTCGAGCGTGACCAGCGCGCCATGACGGGCGGTCAGCGCCCGAACCTCGTCGAAGATCGGGAACGGCCGCCGCTCGATCAGGACGCCCGCAGTCTCCAGGCGCCGCAGCGCCGCCTCGAAATTGCCGAGGACGGCGGCTTCGGTGTCGTCGAGCACGACGCTCGTCGGCACGATCAGCCGAAGGCCCTCGATCGCGCCACGCCGCAGATCCGGGGCCGCGAGACCGCGCGCCGCCGCATCGACGATGACCGCATCCACGACTGACCGGCTGAAGACACCGAGCGTGTCGAGGCTCTCGGAGAGCGGGAAGGTTCCGCGCATCGGCCAGCGGCCGCCCGACGTCTTGTAGCCCACCACGCCGTTCAAGGCGGCCGGAAGACGGACCGAGCCGCCGGTATCGGTGCCGATGGCGATCGGCACGAGCCCAGCCGCGACCGCGACAGCCGAACCGGACGAGGAGCCGCCCGGCGCCCGCGGGTCGCCCGCCGGGCTCCAAGGATTGACCGGGGTGCCGAAATGCGGGTTGAGCCCGATCCCGGAAAAAGCGAATTCCGTCATGTTCGCCCGCCCCAAGGTCACGGCGCCGGCGGCCGCGAGCCGGGCGACGATCTCGGCATCAGCCTTCGCCGGTCCCTCGTCGAGCACCCGCGAGCCGGCGGTCGTCACGAGGCCGGCGAAATCGAACAGATCCTTCCAGGCGACGGCGACGCCGTCGAGAAGGCTCGCGGGTCGGCCCGCGCGATGCCGAAGCGCGGCGCTCCCCGCCTCGCGCAGGGCGCGCTCGGGCGTCAGCAGCGTGAAGATCGCCCCGCCGGGATGACGTTCGACCGCCTCGAGGAGGCGCCGCGTTTCGGCAACGGGTTCGGTCTGGCCGCTGGCGAACAGAGCCGCCGTCTGCAGTAGGGATCGCGCCTGCCGGTGCATGTCTTCGATCGTCTCCACGCCACATCGCCTCCCGGCCATCTTGGCCATGCGCGGGCCTCCTGTGAACCGGATTTTTTCAGCGCCCGCCCGCCTGCCTCGCCACACTGCCGAGACAAACCCGACGCTGGAACCGGGCCTGATCCATGCTACCCAGCCGCCGCCGCGCTCGGTCGGCGTCTTGGAGCATGCGTCTCTATGTCGAGGATGTTGGGTCTCAATCGCTCGATCGGCGGCGCGATCGGCGCCATCGCGCTCGTGTCCCTCCTGAGCAGCGGCCTGTTCCTCGCGGCCCTGCATCAGGTGGACAGGACCACCGCACGACAGGCTCGCTCGACCCGCATCCTCTCCGAACTCGATGCCTTTCGCTCGGCCATGCTGAACCAGGAGACGGGCTTGCGGGGCTATCTGCTGACCGGCAACCCGGAGAGCCTCAAGCCCTATCGCGACGGCGCACCGGAACTCGACGGCGCCATCGCCAGGCTGCGCGCGCTGCTCGGCGCCAACATGATCGAATCGGCTCGCCTCAGCGAAGCCGAGGAGGCCGCGAGGCGCTGGCAGAGCGATGTCGGCGAGCCGGCCGTGCGCGACATGGCCGACCCCGCGACCCGCGACGAGGCCCGGGCGCGGGAGACGCGGGGCGACGGCATGCGCCTGTTCGATCAGGTCCGCGACAAGCTCGACGCCATTCGCGGCGAGGAAGAGGCGACGCTGTCGGCGCAGACCGTCGTCGTCGCGCAGGCCGAGCGCGGCGCGATCGTCGCGCTCGGTGTCGGTACGCTGCTGACGCTCCTGATCTGCGGCGCGATCGGAATCGCGATCAACCGCCTGATCGTCGTGCCGCTGATCGGGCTCGCCGCCGTGATGCGGCGCCTGTCGCATCGCGACCTCTCGGTGGCCGTCCCGGCGATCGGGCAGCGCAACGAGGTGGGCGACATGGCGCGGGCCGTCGACGTGTTCAAGCAGAACCTCATCGAGTTCGACCGGACCTCGCTGCTCCGAGCCACCGCCGACACCCTGCCCGCCATGCTCGGCTACATCGACGGCGAGCGCCGCATCGGCTTTCTCAACGATGAGTTCCTCCACTGGTTCGACCTTGGCGCCCAGGACGTCGCCGAAGTCTACGGGCACCCGCTGAAGGAGGTCTTCGCGCCGATTCCGTTCCCCGGCGCCGCCCGGGAGCTGGAGGCGGCCCTGGCGGGCGTGGAAACGCGCTTCGAGCATCGCCTTGGGCGCCGCGGCGGCGGCGGCGGTCGCGATCTCGAAGCCATCTATCGACCCTATCGCGCGGTCGACGGCACAGTGCTCGGCGTCGTGACGCTGCTGACCGACATCACCGATCGCAAGACGATGGAACGCCGCCTCGCCCGGCAGACGCGCGACCTCGTGCGATCCAACGAGGAACTGGAGCAATTCGCCTATGTGGCGTCGCACGACCTCAAGGCGCCGCTGCGGGGCATCGAGAACCTCGTGAGCTGGATCGAGGAGGACCTCGAAGGCGTGCTGACGGGCGACACGCAGGCCAATATGACCCTGCTCAAGAGTCGCGTACGCCGGCTCGAAAATCTGCTCGACGACCTGCTCGCCTATTCGCGGGCCGGCCGCGCGACCGAGGAGAACGACCTCGTCGACACCCGTGCGCTGGTCGAGGACCTGGCCACCCTGCTGGCGCCGCCGGAGGGCTTCATCGTCGCGGCCGATGCCTCGCTCCCGACGGTCACCGCGCCGCGCGCGCCTCTGACGCAGATCTTCCAGAACCTGATCGGCAATGCCGTCAAGCACCACGACCGGCCCGCCGAAGGCCACGTCCGGGTCGACGCGCAGGCGCGACCCGAGGGCGTCGAGTTCCGGGTGACCGACGACGGCGCCGGCATCCCGGAGAAATTCCACGATCGCGTCTTCGGCATGTTCCAGACCCTGCGCCCGCGCGACGAGGTCGAAGGTAGCGGCATGGGCCTTGCTGTCGTAAAGAAGCTCGTCGAGCGGCGCGGCGGCAAGATCTGGCTGACCGGCGGCCGCGACGATCGTGGCTTGTCGGTCCATTTCCTGTGGCCCGCCACGCCGGCTGGGGGATCCGATGGCGCCAACGGTTAACTTGCTGCTGGTCGACGATGACGAGGTCGACGTCATGGGGCTGAAGCGGGCCTTCACCAAGAGCCGGATCGGCAATCCGATCACCGTGGCGCGCGACGGCATCGAGGCGCTCGAGATCCTGCGCGGACAGAACGGCAAGACCAGGCTGCCCAAGCCCCATCTGATCCTGCTCGACCTCAACATGCCGCGCATGGACGGCATCGAATTCCTCGAAGCGTTGCGCGCCGACGAGAGCCTGCGCACCGCCTTGGTCTTCATGATCACCACCTCCAAGGCCGAGGAGGACAAGGCGCGCGCCTATGGACACAACGTCGCCGGCTACATCGTCAAGCAGGATCCGGCGAACACCTTCCTTCAGGCGGTGTCGCTGCTCGAGCATTACTGGAAGATCGTCGAGTTTCCCGAGTAAGAGCCAAGGCGATGGCGACGCGGATCCTGCTCATCGACGACGACGAGGTCGATCGCGCGGCCGTGCGCCGGTCCCTCATGAAATCCGGCCTCGACCATCAGCTCGTCGAGGCCAAGGACGGCGAGACGGGGCTCCGGCTCGCGGCCGAGCGCCCTTTCGACTGCATCCTGCTCGA
Organism: Lichenihabitans sp.; assembly: GCA_036276175.1. GTDB lineage: Bacteria > Pseudomonadota > Alphaproteobacteria > Rhizobiales > Beijerinckiaceae > Lichenihabitans. The sequence goes on along the minus strand of DATBEH010000118.1, from coordinate 38,071 downwards.
CTACCGGCTGCCGGACGTCGATGCTTTCGCGGCGCTGGCCAGGCTGCTGTCGTCCGAGGGCGGCAATCACGCGGTGATCATGCTGACGGGGGAAGCCGACGGGGACGTCGCCCTGCGCCTGATGCGGGCCGGCGCTCTCGATTATATGTCGAAATTCGAGGCGACGCCGTCGAGCCTGGTGCGGGCCATCCGCTACGCCACGGCGCGGCGCGGCTTCCTGACCGAGCTCGACCTGGCGCGGCGCGAGGCGGAGGAGAAGTCGCAGGCCCTCGATGCGCTCAATCGGCAGAAGACGCTGCTGTTCTCCATCATCGCGCATGACCTGCGCAACCCGTTCCAGGCGCTGCTCGGTCTGTCCACCCTGCTCAGCCAGAACGTCGCCTCGCTCGACATGGCCGCCGTCGGACGCCGCGCCGAAGGCATCAAGCAGGCGGCGGGGCAGGCCTATGCGCTCATGGAAAGCCTGTTCGCCTGGGCGAGCCTGCAGATGGAGACCGCCGAGGTCGTATTCGAGGAGGTCGACCTCGACGAGATCATGCGCGAGACCGTCGAGGGCATCGCCGAGGCCGCCTCAGCCAAGACCCTTACCGTGCACGCGACCGGAAGCGGCCTTCGGGTGCAGGCGCAGCGCGACATGTTGCTCACGGTGCTGCGCAACCTCGTCAGCAATGCGGTCAAGTTCACCCACCCGGGCGGCTCGGTCACACTCTCGGCCGAAGGGCGCGGCGGCGCGGTCGCGATCGCCGTCGCCGATACCGGCGTCGGCATCCCGGCCGCCAAGGTCGACGACCTCCTGCGGCTCGACCGGCGCGTCACCACCAACGGCACGGCCGGCGAGCGGGGCAGCGGCTTCGGGCTCCTGCTCTGCCGCGACCTCGTCGAGCGGCTCGGCGGCGAACTCGGGGTCACTAGTGTTCCGGACCAGGGAACGACCTTCGACTTCACATTGCCGGGTCATTCTGGAGCCGAGCGACCTCGAGCGTGATGTCACGATCCGCCGCTTGTTCCCGAGCGGCCGGCGACGGCCCGAGGCGAAGCCGTCACGTGTCGCAGGCGAACGGTCGGCTGCGGATCGGCCCGAGCTCGACGATGCCGGTTCGGACGGTGATCGCACGGGACTGCTGACATCACGATGTCAGCAGGATGTCGCTATGTCTTGACCCGCCATGGCGAGAGGCGTCGAAGGTGGAGCACGGTTTCGGAACACGATCGCTGGCCGTAGGTCCGTGCAGCAGCAACGGCGACCGGTCGCGGCTCACCGCAATGGCCGGGCAGGAATGACGCCGTCGGACTATCGGCTGGGACTGGTGCTGGTCACGGCATCGGCCGTCGCGTGGAGCCTGGCGGGCTTGTTCATCCGCCTGATCCACCTCGACACCTGGACGATGCTCGCGTGGCGCGGCCTCTTTGGCGCGTTGGGCATCGCCCTGGTCGTCCTTGCCATGCGGGGCCGAGACCCGTGGCGGAGTCTTCTCGCCATGGCCTGGCCGACCTGGTCGTTCGCCGTCGTCTCCGCCCTGGGCATGATCCTCTTCATCGCGTCGCTGCGGCACACGACGGTGGCCCATGTCGCGGTCATCTACGCGACGGTCCCATTTTTCGCCGCGGCGCTCGGCTGGCTCGCCCTCCGCGAAAGACCTTCGACGAGCGCGGTTCTTGCCAGCCTCGCGGCCCTGACCGGTGTAGCCCTCATGGTCGGCCTTGGCGTCGAGGGCGGCTTGTTCGGAGATCTGCTGGCTCTCGGCATGACCGTGTGCATGGCGGTCATCATGGTGATCTTACGCCGGTTTCGCCACATTTCCGCGATGCCCGCAGCCGGCGTGTCGGCCTTGATGAGCGGCGTGGTATGCTGGCCGTTCGGCCACCCTCTCGCCGTGACCGGCTCCGATCTGTTTCTTCTGGCGCTGTTCGGCCTCGTCAATTCGGCCGCAGGGCTTGCGCTGTTCACGATCGGCGCTCGCCGACTGCCCCCGATGGAGACGGCGCTCATCGGTTCGCTCGACGCCCCGCTGGCCCCTTTGTGGGTCTGGCTGGCCTTCTCGGAAGCGCCGAGCGGCAGCACGGTCATCGGCGGTGCGGTCGTGTTCATGGCCGTCGGCTTTCATATCGCTCTGAACGCTCTCGGGCCGCAGATTCCGCCGGCAATCGCACCCCAATGAGCGCGCGGCGCCTTGGCTGCGCTACGGCTATTTCCTCCAGGGTGGAGAAATGTCCCCGGCCTCGCTGCTCGGCTATGGCGTGACGGCCCTGATCCTTGGCTGGCTGCGATGGCGCAGCGGGGCCACCACCGTGCAGATCACGATCCCGGCGGCGCTGCTCCCCTGACGAAACCCTGTCGGAGGAGGCTGCCGGATCAGTCGACGTCCTCGACCTCGACCGTCCGGCCGGAGAGGCGCTGCGCCAGCGAGGCCTCCATGAAGGCGTCGAGGTCGCCGTCGAGCACCTCGTCGGGCGTGCCGGAGGTCATGCCGGTGCGCAGGTCCTTCACCAGCTGGTAGGGCTGCAGCACGTAGGAGCGGATCTGATGGCCCCAGCCGATGTCGGTCTTGGAGGCCGCGTCGGCATTGGCCTCGGTCTCGCGCCGCTCGAGCTCGGCTTCGTAGAGGCGGGCACGCAGCATGTTCCAGGCCGTCGCCCGGTTCTTGTGCTGCGAGCGCTCGCCCTGGCAGGCCACCACGATCCCCGACGGAATGTGGGTGATGCGCACGGCCGAGTCCGTGGTGTTGACGTGCTGGCCGCCGGCCCCCGACGACCGGTAGGTGTCGATGCGGCAGTCGCTCTCGTTGACGTCGATCTCGATCCTGTCGTCGACCACCGGATAGATCCAGGCCGAGGCAAAGCTCGTATGACGCCGCGCATTGCTGTCGAAGGGCGAGATGCGCACGAGGCGATGCACGCCCGATTCGGTCTTGGCCCAGCCATAGGCATTGTGGCCCTTGACCAGCAGCGTCGCCGACTTGATGCCGGCCTCCTCGCCGGCGCTCTCCTCGATCACCTCGACCTTGAACTTCCGCCGCTCGGCCCAGCGGGCATACATGCGAAACAGCATGCGCGCCCAGTCCTGGCTCTCCGTGCCGCCGGCGCCCGAATGGATCTCGATATAGGTGTCGTTGGCGTCCGCTTCGCCCGACAGCAGCGCCTCGATCTGGCGGCGCTCGGCCTCGACCTTGAGGGCCTTGAGCGCGTCGACCGCCTCGCGTTCGACCGTCGCATCGTCCTCGGCCTCGGCCAGCTCGACCAGCGTCGTGGCGTCGTCGAGCTCGCGCTCGATGCGCGACACGGCGGCGAGCCGGTCTTCGAGCTCGGTGCGCTCGCGCATCAGCTTCTGGGCCGCCGACGGGTCGTTCCAGAGGGCGGGGTCTTCGGATTTGGCGTTGAGCTCGGCTAGGCGCCGCGTCGCGGTGTCGACGTCAAAGATGCCTCCTCAGCAGTCCCACGGACTGCTTGATCTGCTCGACGAGCGCCAGGGGTTCGGCACGCATGTTCGGTCTCGACTGAGAGAAACGGGCCGCGGTAGCGGCGGCGGCGCGGACGCTAGTGCCCAATCCGCCGGATGTCCATCGCGGCAACATCCGCGAAGTGCTCAATCCGGGGAGTCAGCGTCCAGATGGGCTTGGACGACCTTCCCCACGTTGTCCTCGATATCGCGAGGATCGAGGGCCACGATCGGCGGCAGCTTCAGCACGTAGCGGGCGAAGGCCAGGCCGATCAGCTGCGTCCCGATCAGCGCCGCGCGCTCGGCGGCGCCTGCCGGTGAGGTAATGACGGCGATGGCCGGGACGACCTGATGGCGGAAGACGTCGAGCATTCGGGCCCGGGCCGGCTCGTGGGTCGCGGCGAGGCGCAGCAGCGCCGGAAGGTCGCCGCCCGAGCCCGCCCCTTCCCAGCGATCGAGGAAATGCCGCACGAGCGCCCGCCCACGCTCCCCCGGAGGCACCCGCCGGAGGTCCGGCAAGCGCAGATCGAAATCCGCCGCGGCGGCGAAGAGGCCTTCCTTGCTGCCAAAGTAGCGCATCACCATCGACGGATGGATGTCGGCGGCCGTCGCGACGGCGCGGATGGTCGTGCGGTCGTAGCCGCCCTCGCCGAAGAGCCTTTTCGCCTCTGCGAGGATGCGGTCCCGGGTCGCCTGCGAGCGGATCGGCTTCTCCATCGTTCTTGTTAGCGCGACGCTCGCCGCAGGGGAACATCGCGGCGCGGGCTGCGTTCATCAACACATGTTTGCAAACAAATGTTCTATCGAACAGCTGCTTGCTTCTTGTGGAGGACACCATGGCGGATACGGAGGTGCTTATCGTCGGTGCCGGGCCAACGGGCCTGGTGCTGGCGCTGTGGCTGAGCAAGCTGGGAACAAAGGTGCGGCTCATCGACACGACGGCGGAGCCGGGAACGACGTCGCGTGCGCTCGCCGTGCATGCGCGGACGCTCGAACTATACCGCCAGCTCGATCTTGCGGACGCCGTGGTCGAGGCGGGTCATACGGTGCCCGCGGTCAATCTGTGGGTCCGCGGCCGGAAGGAGGCGGAGGTCTCGTTCACGGACATCGGCGCGGACCTTACGCCCTATCCGTTCCTACACATCTTTCCGCAGGACGAGCACGAGCGGCTTCTCATCGATCGCCTGGAGACCTTCGGCGTCACCGTCGAGCGGCGGACCGAACTCGTCGGCTATGTCGACGACGGTCACCGCGTCACGGCCCGGCTTCGCGGCCCGTCCGGGGCCGAGGAGCGTTGCGGGGCGCACTATATCGCCGGCTGCGACGGCGCAAGCTCCCGGGTGCGTCACGTCATGGGCGTCGAATTTCCGGGTGGCACCTATCAGCGGCTCTTCTATGTCGCCGATGTCGATGCGTCCGGTCCGCCCATCGACGGCAAGCTGCACATCGATCTCGACGAGGCGGATTTCCTCGCCGTCTTTCCGCTCGCGGGACGAGGTCGCGCGCGCCTGATCGGCACGGTCCGCGATGAGCGCGCTGCGCAGCTCGGCACGCTCAAGTTCGACGATGTCAAAGATCGAGCCATCGAGCAACTCAAGCTGAAGGTCGGGGAGGTGAACTGGTTCTCGACCTATCGCGTGCATCATCGCGTGACGGATCACTTCCGGAAGGGCCGCGCATTCCTGCTGGGGGACGCGGCCCATATCCACAGTCCGGTCGGCGGCCAGGGCATGAACACCGGGATCGGCGACGCGATCAACCTCGCCTGGAAGCTCGAGGCGGTACTTCGGGGCCGGGCGCCGGACCGGCTTCTCGACAGCTACGAGACGGAGCGGATCGCCTTCGCCCGACGCCTGGTCAAGACGACCGACCGAGCCTTCACGATCGTCGTTTCGGACGGCAAGCTCGCCGAGCTCATCCGGACCCGCGTCGTGCCGATCGCCCTTCCAGCCGCGACGAGGACCGAGGCGTTCCGATCCTGGATGTTCCGGACCATCTCGCAGATCATGATCAACTACCGCGACTCGCCGGTCAGCCAAGGCAAGGCCGGCGAGATCCGTGGCGGCGACCGGCTGCCGTGGGTCGCTGCCGCCGGAGGCGACAATTACGGCCCGCTGGCACGGCTCGCGTGGCAGGTGCATGTCTACGGCGAGGTCAAGACCGACCTCGCGGCGTGGTGCAAGGCGCATAACGTGCCGCTGCATGTCTTCGCCTGGCAGCCGCAGCACGAGGCGGCCGGCCTCGCCCGCGACGCCCTCTACCTGCTGCGTCCCGATACCTACGTGGCTCTCGCCGAGCCCTCCGGCTCCGCCGAGGTGCTGGAGCGCTATTTCGCCGATCACGGCATCGGGCTTTGAGGCTGGATGCCGGATAATCTCAGGCGGCGGCCTTTCGCCACCCGATGGCGAAGAGGCCGGCGCCGATCAGCAGCGAGCCGCCCGTCCGGTTGACCGCCCGCTGCATGCGCGGCTGCCGTAGCAGGCGGCGTGCCGCGGCGGCCAGCATCGCGAACATCGCCGCATTGAGGGCCGCCATGAGAACGAAGGTGGTTTCGAGCGTGACCACCTGAGGCACAAAGGCGCGGCCAGCGTCCAGGAACTGCGGCACGAAGGCGATGAAGAAGATGATGCTCTTCGGGTTCAGCGCCGTGACCGCATAGGCGTGGGCCAGCATGCGGAGGGGCCCGGCCTCCTGGACCGTGTCGCTAGCCATCGCCTCGAGCGGCGCGCGCCACAGCTTGACCCCGAGATAGATCAGGTAGGCTCCGCCGATCCAGCGCAACGCGGTGAAGATCGCGGCCGAGGCGGCGAGCACCGCGCCGAGGCCGAGCATGGAGGCCGTCATGGCGGTGAGATCGCCCAACGCGACGCCGGCCGCGATGGCGGCGGCGGGCCTGCGCCCGTGGGCGAGCGCGTAGGACACGACGAGCAGCACCGTCGGTCCCGGGATGGCGAGCAGGACGGCGGAGGCGGCGACGAAGGCCAACCAGTGATCGAACGGCATCCAACCCTCCATGATAGCCGAAGCCATCCACAAGATCGGACGATTGGCAAGACCGCGTCTCGGCGCGTCCGCGAACCCGTTCACTTGCCGATGGTCAGGGTGGACGCCGCGGCGATCGCCAGGAAGATGATGGATCCGATCAAGGCCGTCAGCCCGGGACCCGCGGCCGACAATGCCTTGACCAGCTTGGCCATGGCCTTGACGAAATCGGCCATCTCCTGCGCCGAGGGGACGGCGATGGCCTCGGCTTTCCGCTTCGGCACCTGGATCAGGTCCGACTCGGATAGTCTCGCCTTCCGGTTCGCATCGTCGACATAGAGATAGAAGGATATCATCGATAGAACGATCGCGACGAGCGTGACCACCTCTTTCATCTGCGCCTCCGTCCCGGTGTTTTATGTCGATCCGATCATATCATTCCCAATACAGGCTTGGCGGCCTACGATTCACGATCGTCGAGCGTGCCGGCCGACGCGAGGGCTCACGAGACCGAACGCGGAAGAGCGTCGGTCCACAATCCCGAGAGGAGCGGCCAGCCTCGTGGCTCGGCTCAGATCTCCAAATCACCCCATCCGAGAAAATCTAGGCCGAGGCGGCGGCGCTGGGGCGCAGCACTCCGCCGGTCAGGGGTCGCTTGACGCCGGTCGTCGTCGGGAAGGTCAGCGGCAGTCCGTGCCGCGAGCGCACCGCGAGGTAGGCGAAGGCCTGCGCCTCGATCGCGTCGGCGCTCCAGCCGAAGGCTTCCGCATCGTGGACCGGACAAGGCAGGCGTTGGCGGAGCTCGCGCATAAGGGTCGGGTTGCGTGCCCCGCCGCCGCAGACCACGACGAGCGTCGGCACCGCATCCGCTCGGGCGATCGTCTGGGCGATGCTCTGCGCCGTGAAGGCCGTCAGCGTCGCCGCGGCATCCTCGCTCGAGAACGCCTCGACGGGCGCGCGAGACCAGGCGTTGCGGTCGAGGGACTTCGGCGCCGGCAGGTCGAAGAAAGGATGATCGAGGAGCCGCGCCAATGCCGGCTCGTCGACGGTGCCGCGGGCCGCGGTGGCGCCGTCGCGATCGACCGCGATCCCGGTGCGCTCGCGCATAAGGTCGTCGATCAGCGCATTGCCAGGCCCCGTGTCGCAGGCGATGGGGTCGGCATCGCCCGCCGGCAGGATGGTGATGTTGGCCACGCCGCCGATGTTGAGCAGCACGGCCGGTCGCGCCAGCCCCGCCGACAGCGCCAGCGCCCGGTGGTAGACGGGCACGATCGGCGCTCCCTGCCCGCCCGCGGCGACGTCGGCAACGCGCAGGTCCGTCACGACATCGATGCCGCAGCCCCGCGCGAGTTCTTGCCCGTCGCCGATCTGGATCGTCAGGCCGCGCTCCGGCCGGTGCAGCACGGTCTGGCCATGGAACCCGACGATCTCGATGCCACCCCCGGCCGCGCCCTGGCGCGCCACGAAATCACGCACCGCCTCCACGTGGCGCCGGGTGACGAGGGCTTCGGCCTCCGCCAGGGCGGGAGGCCGCGCGTTCCTGTCATCGAGACCAGCCGCCTCGGTCAGGGCACGGCGCAGCACATCGCGGTCGGCCTCGTCGTACGGCACGAAGCCGGTCGGCCCGAAGGCCAGGTGACCCTCCCCGTCCGTGTCGAGCAACGCGAGGTCGATTCCATCCATCGACGTGCCGCTCATCAGCCCCAAGGCACGCATCGCTCGATCCCTCATCCGTTCGGCCAGGGCAGCACAACCGCGTGACCCTTTCCCGCCCTCACGCTGAGTCGAATGCGGTGGCATTCGTGTCGAAGCTCGAGGGCGGGAAAGGGTCGCCCAGGTTGCGCGGCAGGGCAAGACCCCATACACGGAACAACGTAAAAGACCGCCGACGCGATGCATCGCACGCGCCTCGGAAACGTCGAGCCTTCCGGGTCATCCATGTCCATGCCTTCCGCGCCGGCCTCCGCGGCCCGCTCCGATTTCCTCAAGGTGCTCGCCGAGCGGGGTTACATCCACCAATGCTCGGACCCCTCGGGGGTCGACGAGCGCGCCCTCGCCGGCGACCTCGTGGCCTATGTGGGCTACGATTGCACGGCGCCCTCGCTCCATGTGGGCAGTCTCATCTCAATCATGATGCTGCACTGGCTTCAGGCGACCGGGGGCAAGCCGATCGTGCTGATGGGCGGCGGCACGACGCGGGTCGGTGATCCGTCGGGCAAGGACGAGGCGCGGCAGATCCTCTCCGTCGCGCAGATCGAGGCGAACAAGGACAGCCTGCGCCAGGTGTTCGGTCGGCTGGTGCGCTTCGGCGACGCCACGACCGATGCCGTCATGGTCGACAATGCCGATTGGCTGACCAAGCTCAACTACATCGATTTCCTGCGCGAGGTCGGCCGCCATTTCTCGGTCAACCGGATGCTGTCGATGGACAGCGTGAAGATGCGGATCGAGCGCGACCAGGAACTGTCGTTCCTGGAATTCAACTACATGTGCCTGCAATCCTACGACTTCGTCGAGCTCAACCGTCGCTACGGCTGCCGGCTGCAGATGGGCGGCTCCGACCAGTGGGGCAATATCGTCACCGGCGTCGACCTCGGCCGCCGCATGGGCACGCCTCAGCTCTATGCCCTCACCTGCCCGCTGATCACCACGGCCTCCGGCGCCAAGATGGGCAAGACGGCCGCAGGCGCGGTGTGGCTCAAGGCGGAGATGAAATCGCCCTACGACTATTGGCAGTTCTGGCGCAACACGGAGGATGCCGACGTCGGCCGTTTCCTACGGCTCTTCACGCTCCTGCCGCTGAGCCAAATCGCGCGGCTGGAGCGGCTCGGCGGTGCCGAGATCAACGAGGCCAAGGCGGTGCTGGCGAGCGAGGCGACGGCGCTCATGCATGGCCGCGAGGCGGCCGACGCCGCCGCCGAGACGGCCCGCAAGACCTTCGTGGAAGGATCGCTCGCCGAGGACCTGCCGACCGTGCTCGTGTCGCGGACGGAGTTCGATGCCGGCATCGGCATCTTGACCGCCTTCGTGCGCGCGGGCCTCGTCGCCTCGACCAGCGAGGCGCGACGGCAGGTCAAGGGCAGCGGGCTCAAGCTCAACGACGCGGCCGTGACGGACGAGCGCGCCACCCTGTCGCCGGCCGACCTCGTCGGCGGGGTCGCCAAGCTGTCGCTCGGCCGCAAGCGGCATGTGCTGATCAGGACAGGCTAGAAAAACTCGCATCCGTCCTGTCCGCTACTGGCCCGGCAGATCCAACGGCAGCGGGAAAGACGGATCCGCCGGCGGGGACTGATCCGTCGGCTGCGAGGGCGCTTGCGGCCGGGACTGTCCCGGTCCAGGCGCGACATCGCGCGGGTCGGGGAGATTCTGCGCGGCGTTGTCGAAGGCCCCGAAGATCTCGCGCAGGAAGCCCGGCGCCACGGCCGACAGAGGATTGATGGTCATCACCGGCTGGCTCGGCGACCCGGTGATGCGATAGTTGATGCCGAACAATCCCTCGTGCTTGCCCCCGCCGAGCAGCGGGCCGAACAGCGGCACCTGCGAGAACAGGTTGTTGAGGCCATAAAGGGGCACGAAGGTTCCGTGCAGGTTCACCTGATCGCGACCGAGGTCGAGGCTGCCCTTGACCGTCGCCCCGATCGTCGGACCGAAAAGCGAACCGTCCTCGACCGCGACCTTGCTGCCCGTCTTGGTGAATTTGACTTCGAGCTTCGTGAACGGGACGGCCGAGGTGTCCAGCGTCTCGGCATCCGCGGAGCGGCTCCGGTTCGCCAGGCTTTCGGTCGCGAGCTTCTTGATCGCCGGGTCTTCCTTCAGCGTGAAATCGCGGACCGTCGCGAAGCCGTCGACCTGGCCGCGCCCGAAGGCCAGGTTGGCATCGAGACGCCCGCCCGCCATGCGCTTGTAGAGATCCATGAAGGCGAGGCTGCTGCCGGCGTCGGAGGAGCGGATGACGAAGAGAGGTGCGCCGTCCTGCTTGACCGTTCCGACGCTGACCGGCGCCCCCCCGATCCTGCCGGTGAGCTGGAGACTGCGGATCTGGCCGGCGTGGCGGGACATGCGCAGGTCGGCGTTGCTGATGGCCTGGCTGTTCTGCCCGGTCAGAACGCCGGCGTGAAGCTCGAGATCGATGTCCTGCGCCGGGTCGCCCTTGGCGGGGGGTTCCTCCTTGCCGGGCGCACCGAGCCATTTGAGGAAGGGACGGGCGTCCACATTGGCCCCGCGAGCCACGAGCTTCAGCGTACCGCCGCTCTGCGAGGCATCCAGCCTGAGGTCGTCGCCAGGCGACAGCCTGACCTGCGACAGCCTGGCCGTAGTGAAGTCGCCGTTCGAATCGAGCTCGGCCGAGCCGCGCAGCGACGCGCCCCCACCTTCGAAGACAAGGTTGTCGAGCGATGTGCCGCCGCCCTCGCGCGGCTGCACGATCAAGGTTGCCTTGGCGGGTTTGCCGGCCGGCTTGACGAAGCCGGGAACCAGGCCCTCGATCGATGCCCTGGTGAGATCGAGATCGACGGTGGCCGGCCGCCTTTCCCCCTCCGCCAGGGATGCGGCGATATGGGCTGCAACGACGCCGTTGAGCTGCTTGAGCGTCAGGCCGGCCTTGGCCCGCGCCGCATTGTCGAGCACCAGGTTGAGCACCGCCTCCCCGGGCGCATTGCCGGCCGGCTTGCGCAGGTCGAAGGTCGCCGGACCGCCGTAGATCTGCCCGACGCCCTTGGCGCGGACGCCGCTCCTGTCCGCCACGAGCTGCAGCGTGCCGTCGGTGAGGCCCGCCTTGCCGATCAGCTTGTCGGCGGCGAAACCGTTGACCGTGGCATTGGCGGTGACCACGACATTGGGGTTGACCCCGCCGGAGACCCCCACCGCCGGCTTGGTTTCGCCGAGCTTGAGTGCGATGCCGAGATGGGCGTCCACCTGCCCCCGCACCGTGCTGGTGTCGAGCGGCATGCTGGCATAGGGCTTGATCGCATCTTGGCCCAGGACATCGGCGACGGCATCCATCGATCCCGTGACATGGGCGTCGATGAAGGCCGGCGTGGGCTTCGGGTCGGTGTCGGGCGCCCGGAAGGTCCCGTCCGCCAAGGTCAGCCTGTGGCCCGCGGAGGTCTCCATCTCGCCGTGGCTCACGACGAAGGTCGAGGTGTTGCCTGTCACGGTTCCCGAGCCGTCGATCGAGGTGATCGGCGCCAGCCCGCTCAGCACGTTGAGCCCAACGCCCGAGACGGCATAGTCGACATGCACATGATCGTCGGCCACGGAGCGCTGGGCGCGCATCAGCGCCAGATCCTTCTCGTCCAGGCTGACCACCGCCTTGCCGGTCTCCACGGTGCCGCCGCGAAGGTTGGCGAGCAGCCAGGCCCGAACCGGTGCCGCGATGAAGCTCGGCCAGAGCCTCACCAGGACACTGGCCGGCATGTGCCTGACCGACGAGGTCTCGTTCAGCTTGACGCTGCTGCCCTCGATGCGCAGATCGCCCGACGTCTCGAAGGCGACCTCCGGCCCCTCGACGTCGACCCGATCGATGAGCAGCTTGTGCTCTGCCGAGAGAAGACGGAAGTTCATTCCGGCATGGGTGATCTTGACCGGCTTCTCGCCGGGACGCTCGGTGCCGAAGACGCCCGCCGCCTGGGTGCGGATGACCCAGGGGTCGCCGGCCGCGCGCGGCAGGTCGGCCCGCCCGGTCATGACGAAGTCCGATCCACCAGCTTTCAATTCGGTCGCGTCGATGGCGACCGCACGGGCTTTGGGATCGAAGTGGAAGCCGCCGGTCATCGAATCGATCAGCAGCGGCTCGTGATCCGGATCGTCGAGCTTGAAATAGCCCGCGCCGAGCTCGAACCGCCCGACCGCCTCGTCGATCGCGCCGTCGGCGGCGATACGCACGCCGACCCTGGCGGACAGCGGCATGTCGAAATCGAAGCCGAGATTGCGCAGCCCGCCGGCGAGGGTGATCTCGTCGAGCGAGATGTCTGCCAGCTCGAGCGCCAGGGTCTTGGTGCCGTCGTCGCCTCGGCTCGCGTTGGCCGTTATGGTCCAGCGCCCCGTGGGGCCGTCCGCCGAGACCTGCAGCTTGGCCGATCCGTCCTTCTCCTTGGCGAAGCTGAGCTCGGTGTGGTTGAAGACCGTCGTCGTGCCGTGGGTCCGATCGTCGAGCACGAGGCGGCCCGTCACGTTGACGGCGTCGAGGGTGCCGAGCGCCGCATCGGGCGATGTCGTGGCATCGACCAGAGAGCGCAGCGTGGCAGCCAACGCCCGCAAGGCGCCGTTGGTCGGCGAGGCCGGGCTTTCGTGGACCTCGGCGTTGACCGCGGCCGTCGCGGCCGGATCGGTCGGCGTGACGCCATCCCCCACGGGCGTGGCGGCCAGCTGGCCTTCGAAGGCGTGGGCCAGCGGCACCGCGGCGGAACCGGCCGAGACCGCCACCTCGCCATCCGCCAGAATCAGGAGACGCAGGTCGACGTCATGGATCTCGAGCTGGCGCGGACTGATCTTGCCCGTCATGAGCTCGAGGGGATCGAGCGCGATGGCCGCATGGGGCGCCGAGACCACCGGACGATTGCCGCGGTCGACGACCGACAGCCCGGTGATGGTCAGCGCCGGACCGTGGTCGGTCGCTTCAACGGCCGTCGCGCCGAGGTTGAAGGCAAAGCCGTGGCCGACCCGGGCATTGAGCGCCGCCTTGATCTGCGGCGCGAGATCGAGCGCGATGGGACCCTGCGATAGGCGGAGGAAGAAGAGGCCACCGCCGATCAGCCCGAGAAAGACGATGCTGACCACGAAGGCCGAGGCCGCGAGGCAGGCACGCCTGATACGCCCGCGACGCCGCGGTCGACGACGATACCGAAGTCCGGTTGGCGGATGTCCTTCCCCGTAAGCCTCGAAGCCCTGGCCGTCATCGTCATGCGAAAGGTGGTCTGTGTCGGCCAAGCCGTCACGCTCCTCGTATTGACGGAGAGGCTGCTTCCAACCTTAGCTGTCGCGTCGCGCCGACGCGGGCCGCCTCCAGGGTCTGCCATCGACGCCTAATGGGACAAAAGGAAGGCACCATGGCGGATCCTTTGCGGACCGGCGATACCGCGCCGGAATTCGAGCTGCCCGGAGATGGCGGACGTAGCGTGACGCTGGCCTCGCGCCGGGGCAAAAAGACCGTGCTCTATTTTTATCCCAAAGACGATACGAGCGGTTGCACGCGCGAGGCGATCGACTTCAATCGGTTGCGGCCGGCCTTCGGCGACGCCGGCGCGGAGGTGGTCGGCGTGTCCCCGGACAGTCCCAAGAGCCACGATGCCTTCAAGGCGAAGCACAAGCTCGAATTTCCCCTCGCCTCTGATGAAGCCAAGACCGTGTGCGAAGCTTATGGCGTCTGGGTCGAAAAATCCATGTATGGCCGCAAGTACATGGGCGTCGAACGGACGACTGTGCTGATCGGGGCGGACGGTCGCATCGCTCGGATCTGGAGTAAGGTCAAAGTTCCCGGGCACGCCGACGAGGTTCTCGAGGCGGCACGGGCGCTCTGAAGCCGCATTGAGAAAGCCTTAACCTTAATGGCTTGTAGTTTGTCCCGAGATGCACCCGCCTCGACCGCGCTGCATCAAGGGCCACCCGATGTCCGTGCCGAATTCGATGTGCCATGCGCCGCTGCCGCGCTCGTTCTATTTCCTGACGGTTTCGCGCGGCAATCGGACGCGAACCGTCGCGGTCCGGGTCGCGCTGGCGCGTACCGTCATGCTCCTGTCGGCGGCTTTCGGGCTTCTCGGACTCGGGGCCATCCTCTGCCTTCTGTTCCATGACGACCTCGTGGCGTCGCTCATGGCCCGGCAAAGCCAGATGCAATATGCCTACGAGGATCGGATCGACGCCTTGCGAAGCGAGCTGCAGCAGCAGGCGACGCGCCAGACCAGGGATCAGGCCTCCGTCGAGACGAAGCTGCACGATCTGATGTCTCGCGCCTTCGAGCTCGAAGGCCGCAATGCGGTGCTGGCCAGCCTGGCGCCGCGCTCGCTCGCGCTCCAGGCGCCCCGCCGGGTCGCTTCAGATCCCCCGGCACCCGGCGCCGGCGTTCCGCTGCCGAAGGCCGTGCTCGGTCAACGTCCGGCCACCCTGCCGCCGAGCGTGATCGGCTTTGCGCCCCTGCCCCCCGCGCCCGACGAAACGCCGTCGCCGAAGCCACACCCCGAGGCGGATAGCGACAATCCGCGTCCCGAAGCCGTCGGACCCGTCGGCCATGTTTCGGCACTCGAGCCGGGGCGCACCTCCCTGTCGCGCCAGCTCGCGACGGTGACCGATACGCTCGACGGCGTCGAGCAGGCGCAAGTGGGCGCCCTGATGCACATGGGATCGGCGGCGCGCCAGGAGACGGCCAGGCTCAGCGCGGTCCTCGACGACGTCGGCCTGACACCCGAGCGGTTCCGGCGCGTCGCCCCGGCGGCCACCGATGTGGGCGGACCTTTCGTGCCCCTTCCCGAGGCGGGCGACGGCGCCTTCGGGACCGCCATGGCGAAGGTTCAGTCGTCGCTCCTGGCGGCCGCCCACTTGCGGCACGCGGTGGCACAGGTGCCGCTGGTGAGCCCGGTCGGCGGCTCGATCGAGGTCACCTCCCCGTTCGGCGCCAGGATCGATCCTTTCCTGGGGCGCCCTGCCCTTCATACCGGCGTCGATCTTCGCGAGAGTTTCGGCGTCGGCGCCAAGGCCACGGCGGCCGGCCGCGTGACCTTCGCGGGGGCGCTCGGCGGCTACGGCAACATGGTCGAGATCGACCATGGCAACGGATTGGCGACCCGCTACGCGCATCTCGAGGCGATCCTGGTCTCCGTGGGACAGACGGTGGCGCGCGGCGACGTGGTCGGCGAGGTCGGCGCGACGGGACGCGCGACCGGGCCGCATCTCCACTACGAGGTCCGCATCGACGGCGAACCCGTCGACCCGATGCGCTTCATCGCCTGGAACGGCAGGATCGCGGCGCTGAGCGCACAATAATGACACACCCCTCGGCATTCACCGGCCAAGGCGACCCGAGCCTTGACGGCGAGGGAACATTGACCCTGCCTGGACATTGCGGCCCCGAGCGGCCTGACTGAAGCCAAGCTTCGGCTCGGGCCATCATGCTACGGACTCCGACACGGGTGCGCCGCGCAGGGGATTGAGAATGAGCGTAAAGCGTGGGTCCGTCATCTGTGTCGCCGCCCTGATGGTGGGCCTGGGGTTGTCCGGTTGCGCCTCGACCGACCCGCGCGTGCAATATACGAGCGAGGAAGCGGTCGCCGCCGAAATCCCCGGCATGAGCAACGTCCGCTTCTATGCGGATGGCCCGGCCGCGGACTTCGCCCGGTTCCGCCGCGACGTCTTCGCCGCCGCCGCGGCGCGGCACGAGCCGGTGACATTCCTGGCGCTGTCGAGCGGCGGGTCGGACGGAGCCTATGGGGCGGGCTTCCTCAAGGGCCTGTCGGAGAGCCACCAGCGGCCGCAGTTCACCATCGTGTCCGGCGTCAGCACCGGCGCCCTGATGGCGCCCTTCGCCTTCCTGGGGCCAGCCTACGACGGGACGCTCGAGGACCTCTACACGAGCGGCTATGCGGCGAGCCTCGTCAAGGACGTCAGCGTCATCAATGGGCTCCTCGGCAACGCGCTCGTCGACAGCGACCGCCTCGGCCACCTGATCGCCCGCTACGTCACGCCGGAGATCATGGCAGCGGTGGCGGCCGAGCACCGCAAGGGGCGGCGGCTCATCGTCGTCACCACCAATCTCGACGCGCAGCGCTCGGTGATCTGGGACATGGGCGCCATCGCGACCTCGGGCTCGCCCAATGCCCTGTCGTTGTTCCGCCAGGTGCTGGCTGCCTCCGCCTCGATCCCCGCGCTGTTTCCGCCGCGGCTGATCAAGGTCGAGGCCGGGGGCCACGAGTTCCAGGAGATGCATGTCGACGGCGCCACGCTGCGGCAGGTCTATGTGGCGCCCGACGAGATCATCTTCGGATCCGGCCGCGGCAAGGACGGCAGCCAGTTCAAGGACCTTTACGTCCTGGTCAACAACAAGATAAGCCCGTCCTTCCAAGTCATTGACAATGACACTGTTTCGGTCGCGGCACGGGCGCTCTCGACCATCCTCAAGCGCGAGGGCCGCAACAACGTCCTGAGCTCTTATGCCTATGCGGTCTCGCACGGCATCGGCTATCACCTGAGCTATATCGGCGCCGACGTGCCGGATGTGCCCTCGGGCGACGCGAAGGCGCAGTTCAGCACGACCTATATGCGTGACGTCTTCGCGCGCGGCCTGGCGCAGGGCCGCATGCCTTCGCCCTGGGTCGGCCGGCCGCCCCTCGTGCAGGATCCGGGCGCTGCCGCGCTCACCGCCGCCCGCTGACGGCTCGCGACGTTCCGCGCCGCGACGGCAGGGCGTCGACACCGGCGAACCGGGCGGCGCTCCCCAACCCTTCCTCGATGCGCAGGACCTCGTTCCACTTGGCCATGCGTTCGGAGCGGGCGAAGGAGCCCACCTTGAGCTGCCCGGCGCTCCAGCCGATGGAGAGATGGGCGATCGTCACGTCCTCGGTCTCGCCCGATCGGGCCGACACGATCGTGCCGAATCCCGCCGCGCGGCCGGCCGCGCAGGCGGCTTGCGCTTCCGTCACCGTGCCGGCCTGGTTGACCTTGATGAGCACGGCGTTGGCGGCGCGGCCCGCCGCGGCCTGCCTCACACGGTCGGCATCGGTCACCAGGAGATCGTCGCCGATCACCTGAATACGGTCGCCGACCGCCGCCGTGAACCGGGCGAAGCCCTCGCTGTCGTCTTCTGCGAAGGGGTCCTCGATCGACAGGATCGGATAGCGCTCGCACCAGCCGACGAGCATCTCGCCGAGGCCGTCGCGGTCGAGCTCACGGCCGTCGAGCGCCAGGCGGTAGCGTCCGTCGCGGCCGAACTCCGAGGCGGCGACGTCGAGCGAGACGGCGACCTCTCCGCCCGGCGTGAAGCCGGCTCGCTCGATGGCCAGCACGAGCGCGTCGAGGGCCTCCTCGTTCGAATCGAAGGCCGGCCACCAGCCGCCTTCGTCGGCGACGCCCTGCAAGAGACCCCGCGTCGCCATCACCTGCCCCGCCGCCCGGTAGACCTCGGCCGTCACCTCGAGGGCCTCGGCGAAGCTTGCGGCGCGCGGCGCCATCACCATGAAATCCTGGATGTCGGTGCGGCGGCCCGCATGGGCGCCCCCGCCGAAGATCTGGATCTCCGGCAGCGGGATCGTGACCTTGCCGTCGCCAGCAAGGTGACGCCACAACGGGAGGCCGCGGCTCGCCGCCGCCGCGTGCAGGGCGGCGAGCGACACGGCGACCAAGGCATTGCCGCCGAGCCGGCTCCTGGTCGGCGTGCCGTCGAGCCGAACGAGGCAGGCATCGATCGCCGCCTGATCGAACGGGCCCCGGCCCTCGAGAGCCGCGGCGATCTCGCCACGCACGGCCGCGATGGCCCGCTGCACGTCGAAGCCGCCGAAGCGGGCGCCGCCGTCGCGAAGGTCCACCGCCTCGCGTGTGCCGCGCGACGCCCCGGCCGGCGCGATGCCGCGCCCGACGCTGCCGTCGCTCAGCGTCACCTCGGCCTCGACGGTCGGCCGGCCGCGCGAATCCCAGATGCGCCGTGCATGGACACGCGAGATCACGGGTTCGGTCATGGCGACTGTCTCCAGGCCTCGACGATCGCGGCGAGGCCGAGCGGCGGTTCTGCGACGAGCGGCATGGCGCAGCGGCGTACCGCCTCCCGCTCGTCGTCGTGGACCAGATACTCGACCGGCGACTTGCCGTCGATGCGGGCCAGGAAAAGGGCCGGCAGCAGCGCCGCTGCTCGGAGCTCCAAAGCCTCGGGTGCCTCCCAGGACACGGCACCGAGATAGGCTTGCGCCAGCGCCTCGAAGGCTTCGAGATAGCCGTCACGCGCCGCGCCGCGCCGGGCCCCCTTCAACAGCAGGTGGTTGAGGCAGAAGGCGAGATCGAAGGCCGGGTCGCCATAGGTCGCGCATTCCGCATCGAGGAAGACCGGCCCGAGCGGGCCGACCAGGATGTTCTTCGGGCTGACGTCGCCGTGCACCAGCGCCAGGCGCGTCGCGGCCGTCTCCGATGCCAGACGCTCGAAGCGGCCTTGGAGCGCGGGATGCGCCCGTCCCGTCGCCCGCAGATAGGGGTCGAGGCGGATCTGGTCGAAGGTCGCGTGATTGGCGAAGGCCAAGGCGAGGCCGGTGTCCCCGGCGCTGCGGGCATGGATCTCGGCGAGGCTCCGCCCGACGAGGCCGGCGAAGCCGGGATCGATCCGCCCGGCCATCAGCTCCGCCTTCCACACCGGATGGCTCTCGGGAGGAAGATAGCTCATGGCGAAGAGGCCGGCGGCCATATCCTCCGCCAGGACGGCGGGCGCGATGCCCGGCATCCACGCGCCGGCGACACGCATCCAGGCGGCCTCCGCGGCATTGCGGGCCACGGGCGCTTCCCACTCGGCTGCGACCTTCAACCGGGACAGCGCACGCTTGACGCAGAAGCGCCGTCCCCCCGCGTCGATGAGATGGATGTCGGATGAGACGCCCCCTGTCAGGGGCCTGATCGAGACGGCCTCGTCGGCCGCGACGAGGCCGATGTGGCGAAGCCATCCTATGAGATCGTCATGGTCCGGCGCGGGCGCCTTTTGCGTCACGTCGGGCTCCGCATCCCCGAGACGGTCCCTTAAGCGCTGCTACGTGAGGCGAGCTGCGACGTGAAGGCGAGCCGGGGCTTGGCGATCTCGCCCGCGCGATAATCCCGACCGAAGGCGAACTGACCGAGGATGAACAGATCCTCGGCGAAACCCGTGAGGGATCGCCATGCCCCATTCGCTCGACCGGTGGGCAACGACGGCAGCGCGACCCGCATCGCACCGTCATGCCTTCTGCGTCTCGCGGCGCCGCTAATCTGGCTGGCGTGCATCATCGTCCTCAAGGTCCTTCTCCGGCGGTCTTGCCGAAAAGCCTGCCGGCCAAGCCGGATGCGCCGCACCACGCATAAACCATCTTGATTGAACGCTACGTCATGCCCGTCGTCCAACTGAGGCGGAATCGGACCGGTTCCGGGGCAAATATTTCCCAATCTTTCGAAAGATGCCGTCACGTCTTCCAGGATAACGATCCTCCAACGAGGTTAACCGATGCTTACGTCACGCCGGTTCGCGGGTGCCGCGACAATTGGCCGAACCTGCTCGGCGCGGCGAGGGCTGGCAAATGCAATCGAGCCTCAACAGGTTTAAGCATGCACGTCCTGCCGTCCTGCGCGAGGCCCGAACCCATCGATGACCGATCCCGAACAGAATCGCTTCTCGGCCCGCGCCGCGCGCTATGCCCGCGTCGGCGCCAACATGGGCGGGGTGGCGGCCCGGATGGCGGGCTCGCGCCTTCTCGGCCAGGACGGCGAGGCGGCCAACGCGGCGGCGCTGACGCGAGCGCTCGGCGGCTTGAAGGGGCCGCTGATGAAGGTCGCACAGCTGCTCTCGACGATTCCCGACGCCCTGCCGGCGAAGTACGCCGAGGCATTGTCCAAGCTGCAGAACGAGGCGCCGCCGATGGGAGCGGGCTTCGTCAATCGTCGCCTGATGGCGGAGCTCGGGCCGGGCTGGCGCGAGAGGTTCGGCAGTTTCGATCTCAAGCCGTCGGCAGCCGCGTCGCTCGGTCAGGTGCATCGTGCCACGACGCACGCGGGCGCGCCCCTCGCCTGCAAGTTGCAATATCCGGACATGGCCTCGGCCGTCGAAGCGGACCTGGCACAGCTCGACATGCTCTTCGCCCTCCACCGGCGGATGAGCCCGGCCATCGACGGCCGTGATGCCGTCAAGGAGATCGGCGCGCGCGTGCGCGAGGAGCTCGACTACGGGCGCGAGGCGCGCCACGCCCGGCTCTATGCCCTGATGCTGCGCGAGGTCGACGAGGTGCGCGTGCCCGCGATCCACGAGGATCTCTCGACCGACCGGCTCCTGACCATGGCCTGGCTCGACGGCGGCAGGCTCCTGGACTTCAGGGAGGCGACGCTCGCGACGCGCAACCTGATCGCCACCGCCATGTTCAAGGCCTGGTGGCTGCCCTTCAGCCGCTTCGGCGTGATCCACGGCGACCCGCATCTCGGCAACTACACGGTGCGCCAAGCGTACGACGAGGTAGCAGGCATCAACCTGCTCGACTACGGCTGCGTCCGGATCTTCCCGCCCGCCTTCGTCAGCGGCGTCGTGGATCTTTACGAGGGCCTGCGCGGCGACGACCGGGCCCGCATCGTGCACGCCTACGAGACCTGGGGCTTCCGCGGCCTGAGCAAGGCCTTGATCGACACGCTCAACATCTGGGCGCGGTTCATCTACGGACCGATCCTCGACGACCGGGTCCGCACGGTCGCGAACGGCGTCGAACCCGGCAAATATGGCCGCCGGGAGGCCTTCCAGGTGCATAGCGCCCTGAAAAAGCTCGGCCCGGTCAAGGTGCCGCGGGAGTTCGTCTTCATGGATCGCGCTGCGGTCGGGCTCGGCGCAGTCTTCCTGCATCTGCGCGCCGAGCTCAACTTCTTCCAGCTCTTCAACGAGGCGATCGCCGGCTTCGCGGTCAATGCGCTGGCGAAGCGCCAGAAGGATGCGCTGAGCGAGATCGGACTGAAGGCGTGACGCCTGGGACTCACGGGTCGTTCATCTGGGCCTGCTATGGTCTGGACCACGATGGCCGGCCCGAGAGCCCACGGAGATCCTTTGTGTGCCGAGCTTGTTCAGGTTCCTCCTTGTCGTGGCGCTGCTCGCCGGCCTCGTCTACGGCGCCATGCTGGCGCTCGTGACGTTCGTGCAGGTCACGCCCCGGCCCATGGAGCAGGAGATACCGTCGGCGAGGCTGAATAAGTGACACCGGGCCCGGGCAGACTGGCCGACCTGTTCCTCGACATGATCGCGGCGGAACGTGGCGCGGCGAAGAACACGCTCGAAGCGTATCGCCGCGATCTCGACGACTATCTCGGCTTTCTCGGCCGCCATGGCGTGCATCCGCTCGCCGTCGGCAGCCCCTTGGTCCGCGGGTTCCTGGCCGAGCTCGAAGCGCGGGGCCTCAAGGCCTCGTCGAGCGCGCGGCGGCTGTCCGCCCTGCGGCAATTCCACAAGTTCCTATTTGCCGAAGGGCACCGCGGAGACGACCCGACCGTCGTGCTCGAAGGTCCGCGCCGCGGACGCCCCCTGCCGAAGACGATGGGCGTCGCGGAGGTGGAAGCCCTGCTCGGGACGACGCGCGAAGGCCTCGACGATCCGCAGCGCCCCTGGATCGAGCGGCTGCGCACGGCGCGCATGCTTTGTCTCGTCGAGCT
Source organism: Lichenihabitans sp. (assembly GCA_036276175.1). Classification (GTDB taxonomy): domain Bacteria; phylum Pseudomonadota; class Alphaproteobacteria; order Rhizobiales; family Beijerinckiaceae; genus Lichenihabitans. The sequence continues at coordinate 16,323 of DATBEH010000118.1, read as the reverse complement.
TCTCTACGCCACCGGCCTGCGCGTCTCCGAGCTCGTCGCCCTGCCCCGCAGCGCCGCGCGGGCCGCCGCCGGACGGATCGACATGCTGACCGTCAGAGGCAAGGGCGGCCGGGAACGGCTGGTGCCGCTGTCGGACCCCGCCAAGGCCGCCATCGGATTCTACCGCGACCTCGCGGCGGCCGGGCCGCAGGCGAAGCTCTATGAGGTGAGCGCCTGGCTGTTCCCGGCCGACAGCGCGAGCGGCCACCTGACCCGCCAGGCCTTCGCCCGCGACCTGAAGCTCGTGGCCGCCGCGGCAGGCCTGGGGGCAGCCCGCATCAGCCCGCACGTGCTGCGCCACGCCTTCGCCAGCCACCTGCTGCAGAACGGCGCCGACCTGCGCATCGTGCAGGAACTGCTGGGCCACGCCGACATCTCGACGACGCAGATCTACACCCACGTCCTCGACGAACGCATGAAGGCCATGGTGCGCGACCTGCATCCGCTGAACGCGCCGGCGTCCGGCTCGTAGCGGCTATGACGCCCAGTTCTTCTGAAAATCGCCGTAGAGCGTGAGGCCGCCGCAGGCATAGATCGTCTGGCCGGTGATGTAGCGCGCCTCGTCCGACGCCAGGAAGGCGAAGACGGTGGCGATCTCCTCGGGCTCCGCGGCGCGGCCCATCGGGATGTGGCTTTCGACCGCCGCCCGGCTCGCGGCATCGCCGGTCCAGGCGGCATTCATGTCGGTCGCGACCGCCCCGGGCCCGACCGCATTGACCCGGATGCCGCGGTCGGCGAATTCGAGCGCCAAGGTCCGCGTCAGATTGCCGAGCCCTCCTTTCGCCACCGAATAGGCCGCGTAGCCCGGCTTCGGCACGCGCTCGTGCACGCTCGTCGTGTTGATGATCGCGCCGCCGCCCGGCCGGGAAATGAAGTGCCTGAGCGCCGCGCGCGAGCAGAGGGCCGGGCCGAGCAGGTCGACGGCGACGACATGGGCGAAATCGGCCTCCGCGAAGGCATCGCCGGGTGTCGGGACCTGGAAGCCGGCGTTGTTGATCAGGATGTGGATGGCCTCGTGCCGGTCCAGGATCTCCGCGAACATGGCCTCGACCGCCCGGGCATCACTGACGTCGGCCTCGACCGCGTGGTGCGGCTTGACGCCATGGCCTTCCGCGTGGCTGGCCGCCTCCAGCATCCGCAGCGCCGCCGCCGCCATGGCGGCGTCACGAAAATGATTGACGACGAGCGTCGCGCCCTCGCGCGCGAAAAGTTCGGCGACGGCCCGGCCGATGCCCCGCGAACCGCCGGTCACGACCGCGACCTTGCCTTCGAGCCGGTGGGCGTTTCTCATCGTGGCTGATCCTTGTTCGAGCGCGTTCACACGACATTCGCCGGCGCCAGGGCGCAGACCGTCGCCTCCTCGACCTCGATCTGCAATGTCGCGTGGCCGATCCCATAGTCGCTCTTGAGCGCCGCGCAAAGGCCCGCGAGGAAGCTGTCGCCCGGATGGCCGCCGGGCATGACGAGATGCGCCGTCAGCGCCGTCTCGGTGGTGCTGATCGGCCAGATGTGAAGGTCGTGCACGCCCGCCACGCCGCGGGTTTCGGCGAGGTGCCGGCGCACGCGGTCTGGTTCGATGCCGGGCGGCACGGCATGGAGCGCCATGGTCGAGCTGTCGCGCAACAGCGTCCAGGTGCCCCAGACGATCACCGCGTTGACGACGAGGCTGACCACGGGGTCGAGCCAGGCCCATCCGGTGAGCAGGATCACCAGCCCGGCCACCACGACGCCGACCGAGACCAGCGCATCGGCCAGCATATGCGCGAAGGCGCCGCGGATGTTGAGGTCACCCTTGCGTCCCGACGCGAAGAGCCAGGCGCAGAGCCCGTTGACGGCGATGCCGATGGCCGCGACGATCGTCACGGTAGCCCCCGCCACGGGCTCGGGGTGAGCCAGGCGACCGATCGCCTCCCAGCTCAGGCCGCCGATGACGACGAGCAGGAACACGGCGTTGAACAGCGCCGCCAGGATGGAGCTCGTGCCGAACCCATAGGTGAAGCGCGAGGTCGGCGCCTGCCGGGCGAGCGTGGCGGCGCCCCAGGCCACGACGAGGCCGAGGACATCGGAGAGGTTGTGGCCTGCGTCGGCCAGGAGCGCGACCGAATGGCTGGCGAGGCCGAAGACCACCTCGGCCACCACGAAAGCCGCGTTGAGGCCGATGCCGACCAGAAAGGCGCGGCCGAAATCCGCCGGCGCATGGACGTGCCCCAGGCCGCCGTGGGAATGGTGGCCATGGTGGCTCCCGCCCGCATGATCTTGGTGGCCGTCCATCGCATGCTCTCCGCTCGCGCCACTTTCTAGCATGAGGCCCCGCGCCGTCCCACCCTCGGGCATGGACAAGCGCTCCCGCTTCCGCCATCACAGCCGCATCGGGGGACGGCGATGGACCGGTTGAAAGTGATCGAGGGCGGCGGCCAGCCGCTCGACGTGGCGGGCCTGATGCGCCGCATGGGTGTCGAGGCCCGGAGCGCGCAGCGGATCTTGCGCAACGCCCCGGCCGCCACCCGCGATGCCGCGCTCGTGGCGGCCGCGGAGGCGATGCGCTGCCGTGTGGCAGACATCCTCGCCGCCAACGGCCGGGATATGGCCGAGGCCGAGCATCGTGCCCTCCCGGCCGCCGCGCTCGACCGGCTGCGCCTCGATCCGTCGCGCATCGAGACGATCGCGCGGAGCCTCGATGCGATCGCCGCCCTGCCCGACCCGGTCGGGCGGGTGCTGGCGCGGCTCGAACGGCCGAACGGGCTGCTCATCGAGCGTGTCGCGACGCCGCTCGGGGTCGTCGGCATCATCTACGAGAGCCGGCCCAACGTCACCGCGGATGCCGGCGCGCTCTGCGTCAAGGCCGGCAATGCGGCGATCCTGCGCGGCGGCTCGGAGAGCTTCTTCTCGTCCGAAGCGCTGCACGGCTGCCTCGTCGAGGGGCTGCGGGTGGCCGGCCTGCCGGAGGCCGCCATCGGCCGCGTGCCGACCCGCGACCGCGCGGCGGTCGGCGCCATGCTGGCCGGGCTCGACGGCGGGCTCGACGTCATCGTGCCGCGCGGCGGCAAGACGCTGGTGGCCCGTGTGCAGGCGGAAGCGCGCGTCCCCGTCTTCGCCCATCTCGAAGGCATCGTGCATATCTATGTCGATCGCGCCGCCGACCCCGGCCGCGCCGAGGCCCTGCTGCTGAACTCCAAGCTACGGCGCACCGGCATCTGCGGCGCGGCAGAGACGCTCCTGGTCGACGAGGCCGCCGCGCCGACGTTGCTGCCGCGCCTCGTCAAAGTCCTCCTCGACGCAGGCTGCGCCGTGCGGGGCGACGCAACGACGCAAGCCGTCGATCCGCGTGTCGCGGCGGCGACCGAGGAGGACTGGCGCGCCGAATATCTCGCCTCCGTCATCGCCTGCCGGGTGGTCGAGGGGCTCGACGCGGCCATCGATCATATCGAGCACTATGGCTCGCACCATACCGACTGCATCGTGACGGAAGATGCGGCCGCCGCGGAACGTTTCCTGGCGGAAGTCGATTCCGCCGTCGTGCTGCACAACGCCTCGACGCAATTCGCGGACGGCGGCGAGTTCGGCTTCGGCGCCGAGATCGGCATCGCCACCGGGCGCATGCATGCGCGTGGCCCGGTCGGCGTCGAGCAACTGACCTCGTTCAAGTACCGCGTGCATGGATCGGGGCAGCTCCGTCCGTGACGGACCTCGTGCGGGGATTGCCTTCGCGGGCGGTCCCGCCCTGGGCGCCCGGCCTGCGCATCGGGCTGTTCGGCGGCAGCTTCAACCCACCGCATGAGGGCCATAGGCTCGCGAGCCTGACGGCCCTGCGGCGGCTTGGGCTCGATCGGGTCTGGTGGATCGTGACGCCCGGCAACCCGCTCAAGGCGACGAACGGCCTGCCGGATCTCGCGACGCGGCTCGAGGCGGCGCGCCACGTGGCCCGCCATCCGCGGATCGCGGTCACGGGGATCGAGGCCGCCATCGGCAAGCGCTACACGGTCGAGACGGTAGCCTGGCTGATGCGGCGCTGCCCCGGCGTGCGCTTCGTGTGGATCATGGGCGCCGACAATCTCCAGCAACTGCCGCGCTGGCGCCGCTGGCGCGACCTCGTCGACCTCGTGCCGATCGCCGCCATCGACCGTCCCGGCAGCACGCTGCGGGCGCTGCACGGCAGCGCGGGTGCGATCCTGGGCCGTCGCCGCCTGCGGGAAGGCGAGGCCCAACGCCTTGCCGGCCGGGCACCGCCGGCCTTCGTCTATCTGCACGGGCCGCGGTCCTTCGCGTCATCGACGCAGCTGCGGCATGCCGGGAGAGGCCTCGCCGAGCCGAACGGTTGAGCGCGACACGGAGACGTCTCCCACAGCTCCAGCGAACGCTTCGCACCCAAGCGTTTCGGAACAAATCCTTGTAGCCGGTCGTAGCTCACTCGACTTGTTATTCGATCCCGCTCGGGGGGTCCCACAGGAGACTAACCATGGTCAAGGCTCCGGCTCTCATTGTCGCGGCAACCTGCTGCATGTTCATGGCCAGCGTCGCCTATGCGGCGGGAGCGGGCGCAGGTGGGGCCGGGTCCGGTGCGGCCGGCAGCGCGGGCAGTTCGGGTGGCGGCAACGATTCGGGCGGCGGCGGCGCGGCCGGATCGCCGAGTTCGGACGACGGTGCCGGTAAGGGGATGAGCGGCACCAGCAGCCCGGCGACTGCCGGCCAGCCCGAGTCCGGAACGATGAAGAAGAAGGTCCCGTAGGCAACTGACGACACGCATCGAATCGAGACGCCGTCAGCGCGCGAGAGCCCACGCTTCAGGCGACGGAGCGGGCCAACAAACAGGAGCTCGGGCCTTCTCCAAAAGGCAGCCCTCGCATCGAGCCAACCGATCCGCCGCCCTGCGAAAACGTCAAACTCGTGATGGGCGTTGATGGCGAGAGAGACGGGGCTCGAACCCGCGACCTCCGGCGTGACAGGCCGGCGCTCTAACCAACTGAGCTACTCCCCCGCAGACGGGACGCCTAAGGCAGGCTCCCGTTCGGAGGAGTGCCGTGTACGTCAGCTCCCCTCTGGCGTCAAGCGCGCCGCTCCGCTTTGTCGTAGATGGGCGACCCCGACGAGGATCGTGCCGCTCACAGGCGGGGGGACCCCATCCGCCAATGGGCTATCTCGCGTGGCGTGACGATATGGATCGAGTTCGGGTCGATCGTCTCGGCATAGCTGATCACCGCCGGGTCGATTCCCATCATCCTCGTGTAGCTTGCCAGCGCCGTGACGATATCGCCGGTGCCGAAGCTCCGGGTCGCCGCCGTGCCGCCGGCCGGATCGTGCTCGCTCCCGTAGATCGCCATGCGATGGATGCCGAGACGGCTGACCGTCGGCACGACCCGCTTGGCGCCGCCGAAGAAGGCGTAGACGCAAGCCGACATGCAGGCCCCCGGAACCACATGGGCGTGCTCGCCGTCGGGGTCGTCGGCGGCCCGGGCGACGATGACGGCGGCGCCGAGCTTGCGGAACATCGTGCCAAGCTGCATCGCCCCGACGACGGTGCCGCCAGGCGAGTGGATCAGGATGACCGGGCGGAGCTGACCATCCTGGGCGTGCTCGGTGAGGAATGCCAGAAAGTCATCCGACGTGCTGTTGTTGATCTCGCCGGTGGCGGCAATCACTTCGGCGTCGATCGGTCGCTTGCAATGGGCGCGACATGCCGTCGAGGACGTGATCGTCACGAGCCGGAACGACATGGGGTCGGCGGCCTGGGCCGGGGTCGCGAACCCAGCCAACGCTGCGGCGATCAGCGCGCCGCAGCGGGCGAGCCAAGACCCCATGGTGGGCGGTGACGGGCTCGAACCGCCGACCCTCTCGGTGTAAACGAGATGCTCTACCAACTGAGCTAACCGCCCGAACCCGGCCTCTGCCAAAGACCTAACGCGCATGCCTGGAATGCCTTCTAAGGGCCCGCGCGGCGCGGCGCAACACACGCACCTCACCCGCTCAGGCTATGGACCACGCGGCGGCATGCACTCCCGATCGCCGGGGGCCGGCCACCGATCTCTCGCGCCGGAGCCCCAATCTCGGCGCGCGAAGTTTGGCAGAGCCGCCCCGCGTCGCCAAGCGGTTTCCACCGCGTCGTCGAGGTCGCACCGGCACGGCATCGGGAGCTGATTCAATTCCGCACAAGCCTGGACCCTCTACGGGGCAAGGAAAAGGCCACAGGCTTGGCAGCCTGCGGCCTTTCGTCCGTGCCACGCAGGCCGGATCCCGGATCAGTGGGCGATCACCCCGGCAGGCTCCTCGTCGCCACCCGTCACAACCGGCTTGGGGGTGGCCAGATCCTCCTCCCACCGTATGGCGACCGGCTGACGCACCAGGGCATGGTTCAACACCTCGTCCATCCGCGAGACCGGCACGATCTCCATCGCATTCTTCACGGCGTTCGGAATCTCCGCCAGATCCTTGGCGTTCTCTTCGGGAATCAGCACCTTCTTGATGCCGCCGCGCAACGCCGCCAGCAGCTTCTCCTTCAAGCCGCCGATCGGCAGCACTCTGCCCCGCAGCGTCACCTCGCCGGTCATGGCGAGATCGCGCCGGATCGGGATGCCGGTCATGACCGAGACGATGCTCGTCGCCATGGCGATGCCGGCCGACGGGCCGTCCTTGGGGGTCGCGCCTTCCGGCACATGCACGTGGATGTCGCGGCGGTCGAAGAGCGGCGGCTCGATGCCGAAATCGACCGCACGAGACCGCACATAGGAGGCCGCCGCGGAAATCGATTCCTTCATCACGTCCTTGAGGTTGCCCGTCACCGTCATCTTGCCCTTGCCCGGCAGCACGACAGCCTCGATCGTCAGCAACTCGCCGCCGACTTCGGTCCAGGCCAGCCCCGTGACGGCACCGATCTGGTCTTCGGTCTCGGCTTCGCCATAGCGATACTTCGGCACGCCGAGATAGTCGCCGACGTTCGACGCCGTCACCTCGACAGTCTTCTTGCCAAGAGTCATGATCTCCTTCACCGCCTTGCGGTGGAGGTTGGAGATCTCGCGCTCCAGGTTGCGCACGCCCGCCTCACGCGTATAGCGGCGGATCATCAGCAACAAGCCTTCGTCGTCGATCGACCATTCCGTCTTGGCCAGACCATGTTTCACGAGCGCCGCCGGAATCAAATGGGTGCGCGCGATCTCGAGCTTCTCATCCTCGGTGTAGCCGGCGATGCGGATGATCTCCATGCGATCCATCAGCGGGGCCGGGATGTTCAGCGTATTGGCCGTGGTCACGAACATCACGTTCGACAGGTCGTAGTCGACTTCGAGGTAATGATCGTTGAAGGCCGCGTTCTGCTCCGGGTCGAGCACCTCGAGCAGTGCCGAGGACGGATCGCCGCGGAAGTCCTGGCCCATCTTGTCCACCTCGTCGAGCAGGAACAGCGGGTTCGAGGTCTTGGCCTTGCGCATCGACTGGATGATCTTGCCGGGCATCGAGCCGATGTAGGTCCGCCGGTGGCCACGGATCTCCGCCTCATCCCTGACGCCGCCGAGCGAGATGCGCACGAATTCACGTCCCGTCGCCTTGGCGATCGAGCGGCCGAGCGACGTCTTGCCGACGCCGGGCGGCCCGACGAGACACAGGATCGGACCTGTCAGCTTGTTGGCCCGGCTCTGCACGGCCAGGTATTCGATGATCCGCTCCTTGACCTTGTCGAGCCCGTAATGGTCCGAGTTCAAGGTCGATTCGGCCAGAGCCAGATCGCGCTTGATCTTGGACTTCTTGTTCCACGGGATCGACAGCAGCCAGTCGAGGTAGTTGCGCACCACGGTGGCTTCCGCCGACATGGGCGACATCTGCCGAAGCTTCTTGAACTCGGCCTGGGCCTTCTCGCGCGCCTCCTTCGAGAGCCGCGTGTCCTTGATGCGCTGCTCGAGCTCGGAGAGATCGTCCTTGCCGTCCTCGTCGCCGAGCTCCTTCTGGATCGCCTTCATCTGCTCGTTGAGGTAATATTCGCGCTGCGTCTTCTCCATCTGCCGCTTGACGCGGGTCCGGATGCGCTTCTCGACCTGCAGGACGGAGATCTCGCTCTCCATCAGCCCCAGGCACTTCTCCAGCCGCGCGGTGACCGAGGACATCTCCAGGATAGCCTGCTTGTCGGAGATCTTGACCGCGAGGTTGGAGGCCACCGTGTCGGCCAGCTTGGCGTAGTCGTTGATCTGCCCGACGGCGGCGACCACCTCCGGGGAGATCTTCTTGTTGAGCTTCACGTAGCTCTCGAACTCGCTGAACACCGAACGCGCCAGAGCCTCGACCTCTATGCGGTCGAACTCGTCGTCGGCCAGCACTTCCGCGTCGGCCTCGTAGAATTCGTCGGTGCGCACATATTTGGTGACGCGCGCCCGGCACGACCCTTCGACCAACACCTTGACGGTCCCGTCGGGGAGCTTCAGAAGCTGCAGAACGGAGGCCAGCGTGCCGGTCTCGAAGATCGCATCCGTGGCGGGATCGTCGTCGGTGGCGTTGACCTGGGTCGCCAGCAAGATGAACTTGTCGGCCTTCATCACCTCTTCGAGCGCACGGATGGATTTCTCGCGGCCGACGAACAGCGGCACGATGATGTGTGGAAACACGACGATGTCGCGCAGCGGCAGCACCGGATACGTGTCCAGGGTGCCGGGAGTTGCGGGCGGACGTTTCTGGCTGGTCATGTCGATCCTATGCGTGTTTGGCACTCGCGGGCGCTTGGTCGAAAGCCGCCGGCGAACCTGCCACGGGCCGATCTGGACCGGGGTCCGGGATGGCCGCGATGCCTGCCGAAAGGCCTTAATGCGCCTCTCAACAGAGGTCAGGGCTTGAGGTCGCCGAAGTCGCCTAGCCGCCGTCCCAGCACTCAGATGGCGGTCATCATCTCGTCATTCAAGATATCGGGCCTGGCCGCCGGATGACGGCCACGGGTCGCGAAGCCTCGCGACCCCGAAGGGCTCCTGCCTAGGCGCTCGCGCCGCTCTTCTCCGCGCCGCGCTCGGAATAGATGTAGAGCGGGCGCGCCTTCCCTTCCACAACCTCCGGCCCGATGACCACCTGCTCCACGCCATCGAGGCCCGGCAGGTCGAACATGGTGTCGAGCAAGATGCCCTCCATGATCGAGCGCAACCCGCGTGCGCCGGTGCGCCGCTCGATGGCCTTCTTGGCGACCACGTTGAGCGCCTCGTCTTTGAAGGTCAGCTCCGTGCTCTCCATCTCGAACAGCCGCTGGTACTGCTTGACGAGAGCATTCTTGGGTTCGGTCAGGATCTTCTTGAGCGCCTCCTCGTCGAGGTCCTCGAGGGTGGCGATCACCGGGAGACGGCCGACGAATTCGGGGATGAGGCCGAACTTCAGCAGGTCCTCGGGCTCCACCTTGCGGAAGATCTCGCCGGTGCGCCGGTCGTCCGGCGACTGAACCTTGGCGGAGAAGCCGATCGACGTACCCTTGCCGCGCTGCGAGATGATCCGCTCGAGCCCCGCGAAGGCGCCGCCGCAGATGAACAGGATATTGGTCGTGTCGACCTGCAGGAACTCCTGCTGCGGGTGCTTGCGGCCGCCCTGCGGCGGCACGGAGGCCACGGTGCCTTCCATGATCTTGAGCAGCGCCTGCTGCACGCCCTCGCCCGAGACATCGCGCGTGATCGACGGATTGTCGCTCTTGCGCGAGATCTTGTCGATCTCGTCGATATAGACGATGCCGCGCTGCGCCCGCTCGACATTGTAGTCGGAGGCCTGCAGCAGCTTGAGGATGATGTTCTCGACATCCTCGCCGACATAGCCGGCCTCCGTCAGCGTCGTCGCATCCGCCATGGTGAACGGCACGTCGAGGATGCGCGCGAGCGTCTGCGCCAGCAGCGTCTTGCCCGAGCCCGTCGGGCCGATCAGCAGAATGTTGGATTTCGCCAGTTCGACATCGTTGTGCTTGGCGGCATGATTGAGCCGCTTGTAATGGTTGTGCACCGCAACCGACAGCACGCGCTTCGCCTGCGGCTGGCCGATGACGTAATCGTCCAGCACCTTGCAGATCTCGCGCGGCGTCGGGATGCCATCCTTGCGGTTCACCAGCGAGGACTTGTTCTCCTCGCGGATGATGTCCATGCACAGTTCGACGCATTCGTCGCAGATGAACACTGTCGGACCCGCGATGAGCTTGCGGACCTCGTGCTGGCTCTTGCCGCAGAAGGAGCAATACAGCGTGTTCTTCGAGTCGCTGCCGCCGGCTTTGCTCATTGAAGTCTCCATGCAGACCCGGCGCGCGCTGCACGCGGTTCGAATCATAAACAATCTAATCGTGGCAGACTAACGAAACGTAGCTGTCACGCCGTGCCGCATTTGTGGTCCCGGTCCCGCCTCAAGGGAAGAGGCAAGCCTTGGGCCAAGCTCGGATGCGAGCACGATGACACCCGAACTTCAAGTCACCCATCGACGATCGAAGCACGCGCCTCGCCGGTGACGCTCCTCGGCAACATCGCGCAGCGGCGGGATTGCCCTCACTTGCCCTCGGTCGCGTCCTCCGGCCGCTTGGGATCGACACGGTCCACGATCCCGAACTCGACGGCTTCCTCGGCGGTCATGAAATGATCGCGATCGAGCGTCCGCTCGATCGTATCATAGTCCCGCCCGGTATGATGGACGTAGATGTCGTTGAGCCGCTTCTTGATCTTCATGATATCCTCGGCGTGGCGCAGGATATCGGACGCCTGCCCCTGGAAGCCGCCGGACGGCTGATGCACCATGATGCGCGCATTCGGCAGCGCGAAGCGCATGCCGGCCTCGCCGGCGCAGAGCAGGAGCGACCCCATCGAGGCCGCCTGACCGACGCACAATGTCGACACCTTCGGCCGGATGAACTGCATCGTGTCGTAGATCGCAAGACCCGCCGTCACCACGCCGCCCGGCGAGTTGATGTAGAGGGAGATTTCCTTCTTCGGGTTCTCCGCCTCGAGAAACAGCAGCTGCGCGATGATCACCGAGGCCATATGATCCTCGACCGGCCCGGTCAGGAAGATGATGCGCTCCCGCAGCAGCCGCGAATAGATGTCGAACCCGCGTTCTCCCCGGCTGGTGTTCTCGATCACCTGCGGGATGAGATAATTCGCATAAACCTCTGTCGGATCTTTCATTACCCCTACCCCGAATATCTGAGAGCGACCCCGCGACCGCTCCCACGATATAGGCGTTCATGGAGGTTGCGCAATAAGGGCCGCCATCCGCGGCAAGCCCGGCGACAGGCTCGCGGGCGGCAACCCGTCGCGGGGCGCGGTGCCGGAAGGCGGCCTGGACTCAGGCCGGCACCTCGGCGGCGTCCTGGGCCGCGACCTCGGCCGGCAGCGCAGACCCGGTCTCCTCGTCGTCCGCCTCGAGCGCCTTGAACAGCTCCTCCTTGGGCACGACCTTGTCGGTGACCTTGGCCTGGGCGACGATGAAATCGACGACCTTGTCCTCGAAGATCGGCGCCTTGATCTCGCTCAGGGCCTGCGGGTTCTTGCGATAGTAGTCCCAGAGCTTCTGCTCCTGGCCCGGATATTGCCGCACCATTTCGGCCAGCGCCCGTCCGACCTCGCCGTCCTCGACCTTGACGCCGGCCTTGTCGCCGACCTCCGCCAGGACGAGACCGAGCCTGACGCGACGCTCGGCGATGCGGCGGTAGTCGGCCCGCGCCGCTTCCTCGGTCGTCTTTTCGTCGACGAAGCTGCGGCCGGTGCGCTTCTGCTCGGCCTGGACCTGGCCCCAGATGTTGTCGAATTCCTGGGCCACGAGGCCCTCGGGCAGGTCGAAGCTGTATTTCTTGTCGAGCGCATCGAGCAGCACCCGCTTGAGCCGATCCCGCGAGGCACGCGCCAGGTCGTCCTGCATGCGCGACCGGATCGCCTCCTTCAGGGCATCCACGGTGTCGAAGCCGAAGCCCTTGGCGAACTCGTCGTCGAGGCTGACCTCGCCGGGAAGGGCGATCGTCTTGACCTTGACCTCGAACACCGCGTCCTTGCCGGCCAGCGGGGCGGAAAGGTAGTTCTCGGGGAAGGTGATTTCGATGGTGCGGTCCTCGCCCGCCTTGGCGCCGACGAGCTTGTCCTCGAAGCCCGGGATGAAGGTGCCCGAGCCGATGACGACCTCGACATCCTCGCCCTTGCCGCCTTCGAAGGGCTCGCCGTCGATCTTGCCGAGGAAGTCGATCGTCACCTTGTCGCCGGTCGCGACGGAGGCGTGGTCCGCGGTTTTCGGCTCGAAGCTGCGGTTCTGATCGGCCAGTCGATCGACGGATTTGGTCACGTCGTCGTCCGACACCTCGGCCACCTGGCGCTCGAGAGCGATGTCCTCGAAGCTGCCGGTGTCGAAGCTCGGGATCGTCTCCACGGCCACGGTGAAGGCCAGATCACCCTCCGCCGCCATGGCCCGTTCGACATCCGCTTGGTCGCTGGCGAGATCGACTTTCGGCTCGAGCGCCAGGCGCAAGCCGTTGTCCTCGACGATCTTGCGGTTGGCCTCGTTGACGGCGTTCTGCACCACCTCGCCCATCAGCGAGCGACCGTAGAGGCGCTTCAGGTGCGACAGCGGCACCTTGCCGGGCCGGAACCCGTTGATCTTGACCTTGTCCTTCATGCCGGCGAGCTCGCCGTCGAGACGGGAGGCCAGGTCTGCCGCCGGCAGGACCACCTTGTATTCGCGCCGCAGGCCGTTGGCGCTGATCTCGGTAACCTGCATCTCGTACCGCCCTTCAAAAAACGTCCGCAGCACCAAAGGCTTGCGAAGATCCCGGTTCGGCCAGCGAGCTGGCCTTCGGCGACGACGGGCCGGACCGAGGCTGGTGCGGGCGGAGGGACTCGAACCCCCACAACTTAGAGTCACCGGAACCTAAATCCGGCGCGTCTACCAATTCCGCCACGCCCGCCCGTCGTCCGCTCCTGGCGACCCGGGCGCGCCCTCATAGCAATGGCAGCGCCTCCATGCAGCAAAAAAAAGCGGCGCTGTCACGATCCGTCATATTTCCGGGTCGATGGCGATTGAAATCGCGAAGGCGACGCCGGTCACCGGTACGCCGAGCCGATGCAGAAGCAGCAGGAAGACCGCGGCTCCGGCACAAAGAGCTCCGGTCTTGACGACCATCGATGCGCGCAAGGTCTCGTTCTCCTCGCCGAGGGATCCGACTGCGCAAGAGCGATGCCGGCCCCGGAGCGGGCGAACTGTGCCGAAGCGACGCAAAAGCACGGTCTTTCGAGAGGCCGGCGGGGGGTTTACACCGGCGCCCTGGCCTGAAACGACAAGGGTCGCCCGCTTTGACGCAATCGGATCTCGCACGATGATCGAACGACGGCGCTTTCTGATCTCGGCGGCCGGCGCCGCCGCATCGCTTGGTTTCAGGGATCTCCCGGAAGTCGCCGATGCGGCGCCCGCCTCGCAGCTAGCGCTCGGCGCGCTCGCTTTCGCCGCGCACCGGCTCGATCCAGCAGCGCGAGGCGCGGACACTCCGCTGGCTTATGGATCCGCCGCGCCGGGGCAGGTGCTGCGCATCAAGCCTGGAACCGACGTTCCGGTGACGCTCAAGAACGCTGTCGGCGAGGCGACCGACCTCGACTGGCACGGCATGCGGGTCGCGGCTGCGCTCGAGATCATTCCGGGCGTCAGCGGTGCGCCCGTTCCGCCCGGCGGCGAGGTCAAGCTGATGCTGCGGTCACCCGACAGCGGCACCTGCTGGGTCCATCCGTCCTATGTGCCCGGCTGGAGCAACCAGACGACGCGCGGGCTCGCGGCGGTGCTCGTCGTCGAGGAGCCCGATGCCCCAAGCGTCGATGCCGATTTGGTGCTGTTCCTCGGCGACCGCCTGGGGAGTAGCGGCACGACACCGGCCGACACGCTTCAGGTCAATGCCAAGGCCTGGCCGCAGACGACGACGGCCAGGCCCGGTTCACGGCTGCGGCTGCGCATCGTCAACGGCTCGACCCGCCAGGCGCTGAGCGCGGCCTTCGTCGGCGCCGAGCCGTTCGTCGTCGCGATCGACGGGCAGCCGTCGGACCTGTTCCGTCCGCTGAACGACATGCTTCCGCTCGGGCCCGGCACACGGTTCGACGTCATGGTCGATCTGCCGGGCAAGGCCGGCGAAACCTTCAGCGTCCTGCTGCGCGGCCCCGAGATGGCGCCGTCGACGCCAAGCCCCACGGCGTTCATCGCCAGGACCGACGGAACCCCGGTATCGGAGCGGCCGCCGATCCATTCGCTGACGCCGAACCCGGCGCTGCCACCCATCATCCACCTCGAGCATGCGACGCGGATCGACATCGCGGCGGCCATGGGGCCGGCCGACACGCCTGGGCATTTGCCGACCTGGACGCTCAATGGCGCGAGCGGGATAAAGCCCGCCGCCAAACCGCTGTTCGCCGTCAAGCGCAATACGCCGGTAACGCTCGGCTTCACCAACAAGGGTCCGCACCTCGCCGCCTTCCGGCTACACGGCCATGTCATGCGCCTCCTCCATTCGAAGGACGATGGCTGGGAGCCCTACTGGCGCGACTCCATCCTGGTGGCGCCGGGAGTGACTTTCCACGCGGCCTTCCTGGCCGACAATCCCGGCCGCTGGCTGATCGACTCGCCCTTCTTCGATCAGGCGGCCGGCGGCTTCAGGACGTGGTTCGAGGTGACCTGAGCAACTCGCGCAATATCGCCGGCAGCGTCTCGGGCAGGTCTTCCGAGACCAGGCCGGGGCCGAACCGCCGGCCGGCGGCGCCGTGCAGCCAGACCGCCGCCGAGGTCGCCTCGAACCCCTCCATGCCTTGCGCCAGCAGTCCGCCGACGAAGCCGGCGAGCACGTCGCCGGAGCCGGCCGTCGCCAGCCAGGGCGCGTCGGCCACGGCGAGCGCGGCACGGCCATCGGGTGCCGCGACCACCGTGTCGTCCCCCTTGAGGAGCAGCACCGCGCCGAGCCGCTTCGCCCCAGCCCGGGCGCGGACGAGCTTCGACGGATCCTCGAAGGCCGGCCCATCGCCCTTGAAGAG
Source organism: Lichenihabitans sp. (assembly GCA_036276175.1). GTDB lineage: Bacteria > Pseudomonadota > Alphaproteobacteria > Rhizobiales > Beijerinckiaceae > Lichenihabitans. The sequence continues at coordinate 1,318 of DATBEH010000118.1, read as the reverse complement.
CCTGGCGAATTCGCCATCGTGCGGCGTCGCGACGACGGGTCCGCGCGTTTTGGCGATCAGCTCCGCCAGGGCACCCGCCTCGCCGGCGAAGCTCGTCAGCGCGTCGGCGTCGAGCACCGCTCCACGCCAAGCACCACCCTCCGCCGGCTTGAGCGCCTCGGCGACAAGGTCGCGCGTTTCGTGACCCACGCCGAGCCCTGGCCCGAGCACGACCGCGTTCTTGCGCCGATCGGCGAGGATCTCGGCGAGCCCCTTGGCGCCGTCGAACGGCCGCAGCATGATCGAGGTCAGTTGCGCCGCATGAGCCTGAACCGCATCCTCAGGGCTCGCCACCGTGACGAGGCCCGCGCCGATCCTGAGCGCGCCGCGCGCCGCCAATCGCGCCGCGCCGATGGTCGGCATCCGGCCCGACACCACCAGGGCATGGCCGCGCGAATATTTGTGGCCGTCGACGGAGGGCTCCGGATAGGCGGATCGCCACCAGGCCGGATCGTTCAGCCAGGTCTTCGGCGCAATTTCGGCCAGCACGTCGTCGCCGATGCCGATCTCGGCGACATGGGTCGCGCCGCACCGCAGCCGGCCGGGCAGCAGCACGTGGCCGGGCTTGCGGCGGAAGAAGGTGACGGTCGAGGTGGCCTGCACCGCCACGCCGCGCACCTGCCCAGTGTCGCCATCGACGCCCGACGGGATGTCGACCGCTAAGACCGGAACGCCGGAGGCGTTGAGCCGTGCGATCAGCGCCGCCGCCCCCCCCTCGATCGGCCGCGACAGCCCGGCGCCGAACAAGGCGTCGACGACGAGGTCGAGGCCGGAGAAGTCGACCTCGTCGACCGGCTCGATCGCACCGCCCCAACGTTGCGCCGCCCGGGCGGCGTCGCCTCGAAGCTGGTCGGACGGAACCAGGGACGCCACGCGCACGTCGCGATCCGCGGCCTTCAGCGCAACGGCAACCACATAGCCGTCCCCGCCGTTGTTGCCGGGACCGCACAGCACCAGGACCCGGGCGCCGGGCCGGAGCGCGGTGAGGCACCGGCGGGCCACCGCCTGTCCGGCATTGACCATCAGCCGATCGAGGCTGACCCCGGTCTCGGCGGTGAGCCGGTCGGCTTTCGCCATCTCCGCGACGGACAAGATCATGCAGTCGGTCATGCGGTCTGCCTAACGCTTATGCACAGTGCCGAGAAAATGGGCTGGAATTCGCGGCGAGAGGGCCACCGGATCTCCAGCCTCCCCAGCGGCCGGCGTCGCGCTCCTGGCACGTCAGATGCTAACCAACGCGACGCGCAGACAATGGCGCTTGTTCCCGGGGCAGAGCCGT
>DATBEH010000117.1:0-43598 GCA_036276175.1 Lichenihabitans sp. | reverse complement strand
CGCGGGATCGGTGGCCGCGTTGGCCTTCGGCGGCGCCTTTCCGGCCGTCCCGGATCCATCGGGCTCGTCGGACCCGTTCCGGCCCGGCGATCCCGTTGACTTTCCGGCAGCGCCCTTGCCGAGCAGGCCGGCGAGCACGTCGGAAGTACCGGCCGAAGCCTCGTCGCCCGCCGTCTGTCCGCTATCCTCCGAAGCGGTCGTAGCCGTCGACATTTTCTGAAGGACGTCGCCGAAACCCTCGCTGCTCTCCTTGCCGGACGGTGCGGACGGGGGGGCCGCGGGGGGCAGCGACGGCGCGGCAAGACCGACGATGACGCTCATTGGGCCTTGTCCTGCAGCAGCTTGTCGGCGCCCACGACCGCAGCCTGAGCCTCGTCGAGGACGGCCAGGGACTGGTTGTCGGGAGGCGACCCGGTCGATATCCCTGGCTTCATCGCCGGCGGCGACCCGCCGACCGTAGGTTCGGCCCTCACGCCGGCGGCGACGGTCAGAGCCGCGTCCTGCAGTTCGGCGTCTTCGGGCGAGAGCTTCGAGCGATCGATCGCCTGGAGCGTCTTCAGCCCCTTGCCGGCGTCGTCCGATGCGACGAGGGCGGCGGCGGCGTAAAGGTTCGAGCGCAGACCGTCCTGGCCATGCCCGCCGGCCAGGACGGAGGCCTTCTCCGCCGCGTAGCGGGCCGCGACCGCCTTGCCCTCGACGATGGCCGTCTTGGCGATGGCGAGATAGAAACCGATCTGCTCCGCCGTCGGATATTCAGCCAGAACGGCGTCGAACTTGCCGAGCGCCGCGATGTCGCCTGCCTTGGCGAGGTTTCGGGCGACCGCATCGAGCCGCTGCTTGAAGTTGTCGGCATAGATCGAGGTGCGGTAGCGGCGACTGTACTGGCGCGCCAGGAAAATGAACTTGTCGAGGTTTTCCGGGCCGGTCAGCAAGAACAGCTGGCGCCGCAGCGCTGCCTCCTCGACCAGGGTGCCGGGGACGAGGAGGCGCGCGAGGTCGAGCAGCTTGCCGGCCTTGCCATTGTCCGCCTCGGGCAGGAGGCTTGCCTGGACCAGAGCCAGATGGCCGCCAAGCATCGGCGGCAGGCTCCTGGGATCGATCTTGCCGAGGGTCTGGCGGGCGAGGTCGTCGTTGCCCTCGCCATAGGCCAGCGCCCCCTTGATCAGCGTATCGACGCCCGCCGCCATCGTTCCCTTCTCGAGGATGGTGCGGATCACGGCCGGCTTGCCCCCGCTGAACAGGAAGGTGACGGCGGCGTGCGCGTTGCGCGGCTCCTTCCAGACCTGCGAATCGGCCGCCAGGAACTCGTCCGCGATATGGGCCATGAGCCTGGGTTGGGCGGCCTGCGCGGCGGCATTGCCATGGGCCACCTGCTCCTGGAGAACCTGCAGGGTGCGAATGATCGAATAGGGCGCAGGCGACGCCGCGCGGGCATCCGCCGCGGCCGCAAGCGTAGCCAGCGACAGCGCGATGGCGAGGACGACGGCTCTGGTGCTCATTGGCTGGGGTCCCGCAGCAGGATTTCGATGCGCCGGTTCTCGGGCGAACCGGGATCTTTCGGATTCTTCGGGCGACGGTCGGCGAAGCCCTCGATCTGCTCGACGCGCGCCTCCTCGAGGCCGCCGCGCACCAGCATGTAATGCGCCATGTGCGCCCGGGCTGCCGACAATTGCCAGTTGTCGTAGGTCTCCGACCGGTAGGGCCGGTTGTCGGTGAACCCGCGCACCACGACCCTTCCCTTCTCGGCCTTGAGGACGCGGCCGATCTTCTCCATCAGCGTCACCATCTTGGGCGCCGGCTTGGCGGAGCCGTTGCCGAACATGGAGAAATCGGCGTCGTCGGTCAGACCGATCAGGATGCCCTCGGCGGTTTGCTTCACCTCGATCTTGGGGTCGCCGGCGCTCGTGCCGACGTCATTCTGCTTCATGGCAGCGGTGATCCGCGCCTTGAGGCCTGCGACCTCGGCCGGCGAGGCTCCGCCCGCGGCGGGTTCGGCCGGCGGGTTCGCCTCGGCCTCCGGCTTGCCGGCGCGCGGCGGCGGGGCGGCGTCGAGCGGCAGCTTCGGATCGGGCTTGGCCTGGGCGGGATCCGGCGGCGCGTTGGTGGTGACGACGAGCGGCTCGAAGGGATCGCGATAGGCGTCGCCGCTGCGGATGCCGACCGCGCCGGAGCCGCCGTGCTGCCCTTCGGTCTGCGCCTGCTCGGCCTTCCTCGGCGGCGCCGCGCTCTTGGCCGCGAGCTCGGCCAGGACCGCGTAGGGGTCCTTGAACATTTCGGCCTCTCCGTTCTTCACGGTCTTGCCGTCGATCTTGGTCTCGGGCTTGGGTTCGGCCGTGGGCGCGCCCTCCTGACGCGGCACGCTCGCCGGGGGGCCGTCCTTCTTGATGTCGGGGCCGGGCGGCGTCTTCGGCTTCGGCGAGAGGCTCGGCGACCCGGGCTTGGGATCTTCGAGGCCGGGCGGCTGCGGGGTGGAATCGACGAGCTGCGCCGGGTTGAAGTAGCGGGCGATGACGGCCTTGGTCTTCTCGTTGGCCGAGGTGAGCCACAGCACGAGGAACAGCGCCATCATGGCGGTCATGAAATCCGCGAAGGCGATCTTCCAGGCCCCGCCGTGATGGTCGTCGTGGTCGCCGCCGCCGTGGCGCTTGATGATGACGATCTCGTGCGCGTGAGCATCACTCATCGGTCGACCTCATACAAATAGGCGTGGAGCGTGTCGGCCCATGACTGGAGCTGCGACCTGATCGTCGTGTCGTCGCATTCGACCGTGACTTCGGCGACCGCGGCCTCCTCGAAAGCGAGCCCCGCCCTGCCCTCGAAGGCGCTCCGCAACGGATCGACGAGATCCGCCGGACCGCGCACCTTCACGCTGGCTCCGTGGCCTTGCGCCATGAGGTCGGCAAGGGCCTGGCGTAGGTCCGCGGTAGCCCGGGCGCGCGTCGCGGCCTCGAAAAAAGGCTCCAGGACATGGACGAGGCTTTCCGCCAGGGACGCTTCGAGCCGATCGAGACCGGCGCTCAGCGCCTCGACCAGCACGACGCCCTGCTCCGCGGCCCAGCCCCGCCGCTCCTCCGCGAGGCTCAGCGCATGACGCGCTTCGAGCGCCGCGGCCTGCTCGGCCAGGGCGGCCTCGATCGCCGCGACGGCCTCGGCCTGCACCTCCGTGCGCGCATCGGCGATCCGCTGCTCCGCATCGTCGGCGGCGAAGCGGGCCGATCCGCCCTCCCCGAGGCCATCGAGATCGGCGTCATAGGCTCCGCCTGCGGCCAAGGCCCCGGCCTGGCCGTGCCCGAAGATCGGCAGGAAGTCGGCGAGCGGAGACATCATGCGGCGACCCGCTGGTGGATCCACTGCTTGAGCACGGCGGCGGCCTGTTCCTCATCGAACTCGATCATCTGTTCGAGCCGTTTCTGCGGGGAGCGGCGCGGTCGGCTCGTCACATCCTCGATCAGGTTCTCCTCCGACCAGCCGTCGAGCTGCATGGTGCCACCCGGCCCGGTGCCGTCGGCGAGCGCGAGCGTCGGGGCCATGGGATCGGGCAGCATGATCGGGTCGTCGTCCATGACGATCGAATCCGCGGCCGCCGCCGGTGCGAGCAGGCGGATCAGCGGACGTGCGACGAAGAAGACCAGCACCCCGGTGACGGCCAGGACGACGAGGGCATTGATGAGCGTGCCCGACTGATGGACGACCGCATCGGCGAAGCCGGGCGAGGGCAGCGGTTCGAGATCGCGGCTGCTGTCGACGAAGTCGGCCGCCATCACCTTGACGACATCGCCGCGAGCCTTCTGCAGGCCGGCCGCCGACCCGATGAGCGCTTCGATGTCGGCGAGCTTCTTGTCGACCGCATCGGGCGCGGGCTTGTCGCCGAGCCCCTGCAGCAGGGCGGCCTTGTTGATCACCACCGCGATCGACAGGTGGTCGATCCCGTAGCCGTTCGACACGGTCGTGGTCACCTTCGAGGAGAGTTCGTAATTGTTGAGCTCCTCGCGTTTCTGCGAATCCTCGGTCGACTGCTTGCCGTTCGACGGCGCCACCTGGTTCTGCGGTACGTTCTGGCCCGCCGTAGTGGGCGGCGTCGTCGTGGCGTTCTGGGTGCTCTGGCTCTCCTTGACCACGCGCGTCGAGCGCTCGACGCGCGAATCCGGGTTGTAGGTCGTCTCGTTGGTCTGGCGGCTGTCGGTATTGAGCTTGGTGGCCACGCTGATCTGGACGTTGTTGGCGCCGAGCGTCGGGGTCAGCGTCCGCCGGATCGAATCGGCGATCGACCGGTCGATCGACTTTTCGAGGTCGAGCTCCTTGCTGGGGGCGCCGTTGACCGTGTCGTCGCCCGAGGCGAGCAGGCTCCCGTCGGTGGAGAGCACCGTCACTTCGTCGACCGTCATGCCCGGCACGGCGGAGGCGACGAGATGGCGGATCGCCTGGGCCACATGGGTGTCGTCGAGCGTCGCGGCGCGGATCACCACGGACGCGGAGGGCGCCTGCTTGGAGCGGCGGAACGAACCTTCGTCGGGCAGCACGATATGCACCCGCGCGGCCCTGATGCCGGAGATCGTCTGGATGGTGCGGGCGAGCTCGCCCTCGATGGCGCGCACCCGCGTCACGTCCTGCATGAAGGATGTGAGTCCGAGCGAGCCCATCTTGTCGTAGAGCTCGTAGCCCGCGTTGGCGCTGTGCGGCAGCCCCTTGTCGGCCAGCAGCATGCGGGCCTGCGCGGTCTGCCCGTAATGCACCATCACGGCGGTCCCGTCCGCCGTCACGTCGAAGGAAATATTGGCGTCGTGCAGCGCCGAACCGATGCTCGACACGTCCTGCCGGTCGAGGCCGGCATAGAGCGTCTCCATCGAGGGACGGCTCAGGTAGTAGCCGCCGATCCCGGTCACGGCGAAGACCGCGATGCCGATCGCCGCCAGCGCGGCCAGCCTGCGGCCGCCGAGTTGCAGCAGGTTAGACCACAGCTTCTGGACTTGTTCGATCACGTCCATCACCACCCCGGAGAGGATCCGTCCTCGCGGTCAATCTGACCGGCCAAGCTTGTGTGAACATTGCTGGCAGGCGGCAGGGCGAGACCTCCGGGCGGCGCCTCAGGCCTCGATCGAGAAGGACCGGGGCGGCAGGCCGGCATCGCGCAACTCGCCCATACGGATCAGCGCGGCCTCGAAATGGCGGACGTATCGCGGAGTGTCGAACAGCGGCGCGACCGCCCTGCCGGCTTCGAGCCGCCGCCGCAGGGCCGCGAGCCGCGCGGGGTCGCGGGCGAGAGACAGGCCCAGCGCCTCGTAGGCGTCGAGCGAGGCCGTCACCAGCTCCGGCAGGCCGGCCGCATGGTCGAGGCTCGCGGCGACCCGCGACACGAAGGCCTCGCCCATGCAGGTCAAGACCGGCATGCCGGCCCACAGCGCCTCGCTCGCCGTCGTATGGGCATTGACCGGGGACGTATCGAGGAAGAGGTCGCCGAGGCCGAGCCGTGCCAGGTGCTCCGCCGGGGGCACGCGCGGCGCGAAGACGAGGCGGGCCGGATCGACGCCGCGCGCCGCCGCCTCGCGACGCAGGTTCTCCGCCATCCAGCCATTGTCCTCGAGCAGCCACAGCACCGTCCCCGGCGCGCCGGCGAGCAGGCGCATCCAGACGGCGAAGATCTCCGGCCGGATCTTGTAGCTGGCGTTGAGGCAGCAGAGCACGACGCCCTCGGCCGGCAGCCCGCATCGGTCTCGGGTCAGGCCCGGGTCGGGTAGCGGACGGCGCCGGTCGTTGGGCTGGTAGCAGTGCGGCAGACGGACGATCTTCTCGTCGAAGAGCGGCTCGCTCCCCGGCGGCGCCACCACCGCGTCGGCGATGACATAATCGATGAAGCCCGCGCCCATGGTGCCCGGATAGCCGAGGAAGTTCACCTGGATCGGCGCCGGCCGCAAGGCCATGATCTCGGTGCGGGCCTCGTGCAGATAACCCTTGAGATCGATCAGCACGTCGATCTCGTCTCGGCGGATCCTGCGGGCCGCATCGAGGTGGGTCGCGGGCCGGACGTCGGCGAAATGATCGAGCGCCGCGACGAGGCGGCGGCGCATCGGGCTCCCGTCGTCGACGTCATAGCCGTAGCCGAAGGTCTCGACGCGCGAGCGGTCGTGCAGCTCGAGGAGCTCGGCGATCAGCATGGCGGTGGCGTGATCGTGGAAGTCGCCCGACAGATAGCCAATGCGCAATGGCCTGAGGCGCGCTTCGCCGCGGCGCGGCGCATAGGCCGCGAGCGGAGGTTCGGACCGGCCGAGCCCCGCCGCCCAGAGGCGGGCACAGCGCCGGTGCTCGCCCGGCGATCCGGTGGCGGCGAAGAGCGTGAACGGCGGGACCCGCCGGCCGATCCTGAGGGATCGCTCGAGGCTCGCCGCCTCGAGGGCCTCAAGATCCTGCCAATCGCAGACCCGCCGGCGCAGGGCGCAGAGATTGACCAGCGCCTCGCCGTGCGCCGGGTGACGTCCCAGGATCTCGGCATAGGCCGCGATGGCCTCCGTCAGCCGACCCTGCAGGCGCAGGACGGCGCCGAGATTGAGCCAGGCTTCGTCCTGGCCAGGCGCCAGGCGGATCGCCGTCCGGCAGGCGGCGGCGGCCTCCTCGAGACGGCCGGCCTGAAGCAGCAGGCCGCCGAGCTGATAATGCGCCCGCACGCAGGTCGGATCGACGCCGATCGCCGTCTCGAAGGCGGCGAGCGCGTCCGCCGGCCGACCCTGACCCTGGCGCAGGGCACCTAGGACGCTCAGGAGGTCGCCGTTCCGGGGCGCGCACGCGAGAGCGCGGCCCAGCACCTCCTCGGCAAGCGCTTCCCGCCGCTGGCCGATGGCGATGAGCGCGAGGGACACCTGTGCGGCGACCGTGGGCGGAGAGAGCGCCGCAGCCGCCGCGAGATCCTCGCCTGCCGGGATCCGATCCCCGAGCGCGTCGCGGATCAGTCCCCGGATGATGCGGGCGCCATAATGGCGAGGATCGAGCGCGACGGCGGCATCGGCGACGGGAAGCGCCTCGTCAAAACGGCCCTCGGCGCGCAGCAGATTGGCCAGCTTGAGGCAGGCGACAGCGTCGCCGGGAGCGAGCGCGAGTGCCCGGCGGTAGCCGTCGAGCGCGCCCTCGATGTCGTCTCGCGCCTCGAGCGCGCCGGCGAGGTTGAGATGGGCGGAGGCGAGATGCGGCCCGAGAGCGGTGGCGCGGCGACCGGCGAGGACGGCCTCCGCGACGCGCCCGAGGCCGAGCAGCAGCCCGCATCGCCGGACCTGGGTCTCGGCGTCGTCCGGCGCGAGACGGCTCGCCGCATCGAGCCAGGCCAGCGCGTCCGCCGAGGCGCCGCGCGCCAGGCCCAGCATGCCGAGGTCCCGATGCGCCTCGGCCGCGTGCGGATCGACCGTGACGCAGAGGCGGTAGAGCGCCTCCGCGGTCGTCGCGTCGCCGGCCGCCATGGCCCGGCGCGCCTGCTCCAGGACGGGAGACGCGGCAGACAGGCGCTCCGGCGCCTGCGGCTCGATCTGGATCTTCGTCGCCTGGGTCACGGCGCCGTCGTATCACGGCGCGCCTGCGCGAGGCTGGAGACGAAAAAGGCCACGCACGCGGCGTGGCCTCTTGTCTTGCGAAGGATGGCGGCGGAGACGCCGTCGGCCGTATCAGGCGCCGAACAGCTTGAGGATCAGCTGCGCGTTCTGGTTGGCGATCGACAGCGACTGGATGCCGAGCTGCTGCTGGGTCTGCAGTGCCTGCAGGCGGGTCGAGGCGACGTTCATGTCGGCATCGACGAGCGAGCCGACGCCGGAGGTGATGGCATCGTTCAGGCTCGAGACGAAGGTCGACTGGGTGTTGATGTTGGTCTGCGTGGCGCCGAGCTTGGCGCCGGCCGCGGTCACCTCCTTGATGGCGCTTTCGATGCCGGCCTGGATGTTGGTCAGGTCGGTGCTCGTGGCGCTCGAGATGTCGAAGGCCATGATGCTGCCGGCCGCGAAGTTCTGCGCCGCGGCAGAGCCCGTGCCGGCCACACCCGACGAAATACCGCCCGAGATCGCGGTCGCCAGGATTCCGCTGGTTCCCGCCAGCTGGGCGCCGGAAGCCGAGATGTCGAGGTTGATCGTGCCGAGCGTGGTGTTGCCGGCGCTGTCGCGGGCGAAGGAGGATACGAAGCTGACGCTCGTGCCGCCGGCGGATCCCTGGCTGCCGTCGAGCAGGTTGACGCCGTTGAAGGAGGCGGAGGAGAGCACGCTCACCAGGCTCTGCTGCTGCGCCGAGATGTCGCTCTGGACCTGGGTCTTGTCGACGCCGGGCGTTTGCGCGGTGACGAGGTCGGCTTTCATCTTCTGCAGGATGGTCAGGGTGCTGTTGAGGGCCGACGTCGCCGTCCCCAGCGTCGACGAGCCGAGATTGAGCGCGTCGCTCACCGCCGTCAGCGCGCTGGTGTCGGACTTCATCGTGGTCGAGATCGACCAATAGGCGGCGTTGTCGGAAGCATTCGCGACCCGCAGGCCGGACGAAATCTGATTCTGCGTCGTCTGCAATGACTTCTGCGTCGCCGACAGGCTCTGCAGGGCGCTCATCGCCGACATGTTTGTGAGAAGGCTGCTCATGTTTGGATATCCAGGTTTCGGCGAAGTTTATCGGGTGGACATCCCGGATACGACCGGTACGCAAGGGCGGCCTGATGCCTTTGAACCCATATTGCTGATCGGGCTCAACCTCTCGTACTTTTCAGCCTAGAAAACGGCCCTTTCTGATTGGTGAATTGTTCTTCGTCAGAAAGCGGTTGGAAGCATTGATGCTTGCAATCACCCAATCATGGATAATGTTGATTTAATCTGTATGATTAACAAATCGCAGCTCGGCCGAGCGACGGTGTGGATGCCGCGCCGGTCGCCGGACGGGTCCTCTTCGGGCCGGCTCTGAAACGCGAGAAGGCCGCGCCCGAGGGCGCGGCCTTTTCCGAAACCGACGATGAACGACCGGCCCGCGCGGGGCCGGCTCCGATCAACCGCCGAAGAGCTTGAGGATCAGCTGGCTGTTCTGGTTGGCGATCGACAGCGACTGGATGCCGAGCTGCTGCTGGGTCTGCAGCGCCTGCAGGCGGGTCGAGGCGACGTTCATGTCGGCGTCCTCGAGCGAACCGACGCCGGAGGTGATGGCGTCGCTCAGGCTGGTCACGAAGGTCGACTGGGTGTTGATGTTGGTCTGCACCGAACCGAGCTTCGCGCCCGCCGCGGTGACACTCTTGATGGCGCTCTCGATGCCCGCTGAAATCGCGGTAAGATCGGTGGTGCTGGCGGCCGAGACGTCGAAGGCGAGGATGCTGCCCGCGTCGAAGGCCGTCGCTCCCATGGTTCCGGGTCCGACGTTGCCGGCTGCGGTCGCCGACAGGCCGCCCGAGATCGCGACCGCGAACAGACCGCCCACGCCGGCGAGCTGGGTGCCCGAGGCGCTGATGTCGAGGTTGATCGATCCGAGCGAGGTCGTGCCGTCGCCGTTCCGCGCGAAAGACGCCACGAAGCTCACGGCCGTGCCGCCTGCGCTGCCCTGGCTGCCGTCGAGGAGGTTGACGCCGTTGAAAGAGGCCGACGAAACGATGCTCTGCAGGCTCTGCTGCTGCGAAACGATATCGCTTTGAACCTGGCTCTTGTCGACGCCCGGGGTCTGCGCGGTAACGAGGTCGGCCTTCATCTTCTGGAGGATCGCCAGCGTGCTGTTCAGCGCGGCCGTGGCCGTGCCCAGGGTCGACGAGCCGAGGTTGAGCGCGTCGCTGACGGCCGACAGGGCGCTGGTATCCGACTTCATCGTCGTCGAGATCGACCAGTAGGCGGCGTTATCGGCGGCAGTGGCCACGCGCAGGCCTGACGAGATCTGGTTCTGGGTCGTCTGCAATGATTTCTGCGTCGCCGCCAGGTTCTGCAGGGCGCTCATCGCCGACATGTTGGTGAGTAGGCTGCTCATGATCTACATCCGGGTGTTGGTTGGGACTGTCAGGTGAACATCCCGGTCGTGGCCGGTACGCAAGGGCGGCGTGATGCCTTTGGTCCCGCGGCTTGCCGCAAAGTCCAACCTCGTGTCCTCTCTTTCTGCCGCAGCATGGTTACGGAGCGCTTAACGTCGCTTTATTTTGCGAAACTATGCGTAACCTTAAGGTTCCTTGACCGCAAAGCTTTCGGGGGGGCGTCCGTCGGCGTCCAGGCCTGCCATGTGGACCAGCGCGGCCTCGAAATTGCGGGTGTAGCGTGCCGTGTCGAACAGCGGCGAGGTGGCGCGATTGGCGAGGAGCCTCGCCTTCAGCGCGGCGAGGCGGGGCCCGTCGTGCGCCAGCGCCAGCGCCAGCGCCTCGTAGCCGGCCAGCGACGTGGTGGCAAGGTCCGGCAGGCCGACCGCGTCGAGCAGGCTCGCGGCGACCCGCGAGACGAAGGCGTCGCCGAGGCAAGTGAGGACCGGCAGCCCGGCCCACAGGGCTTCGCTGGCGGTGGTATGGGCATTGACCGGCAGCGTGTCCAAGAACAGGTCGGCCAGCGTCATCCTGGCAATATGATGCTGCGAGGGGACGAGCGGCGCAAAGACGATCCGCCCCGCGTCCACGCCCGCCGCCGTCGCTTCGCCCCGCAGGTTGTCGGCAACGTATGTGTTGGGCTGGAACAGCCACAGGACGGACTTTGGCGCGTCGCGCAGCAATCGCATCCACACGGCAAAGATCTGCGACGTGAATTTATACGGGTTGTTGAAACAACAGAATACGAACCCGTCCTCGGGCAATCCGCACTCGGCGCGGGACGGGACAGCGGCAATCGCGCGGCGATTGTCGTTCGGCTGGTAGCAGTGCGGCAGGTGAACGATGCGCTCGTCGAAGTGAGCCGCATGCTCGAAGGGCGCCACCACGGGGTCCGCGACGATATAGTCGATGAAGCTGGCGCCCATGGTGCCAGGGTAGCCCAGATAGTTCACCTGGACGGGCGCCGGCCGATGCGCGAGAATCTGCGTGCGCGCACCATCCGTATAGCCTTTCAGGTCGATGAGGATGTCGAGCCGATCCCGCTTGATCAGGCGCGCCGCCTGGCGATCGCCTTCCGTGCGCAGGTCGACGAACTTGTCGAAACTGCCGGCGATGCGCTGGCGCATCGCGCTGCCGTCGTTATGACCGATGGAATAGCCGAAAAGCTCGAAGCGCGACCGATCGTGCAGCTCCAAAAGCTCGGCGATCAACGTCGTCGTGGCGTGCTGGTAGAAATCCGCCGACAAATAGCCGACGCGCAGCCGGCGCGGTTCGCTCGAGCGGGGCGGGTCGGCCAAATCCTCGAGCGGCTCGAGGGTCAATGCCGAGGCCCAGACGCGGGCGCAGTCGAGATGGTCGACCGGCGAGGGCGACGACGTCAGGATGCTGAACGGCGACACGGGCTTGCCCACCCTGTAGCTCACCCGCGCGGCAAGATCCTGCTCCGCCTCGAGGCCGCTCCAATCGCAGATATATTGCCTGGTGTTGGCGATATCGATCAGAAGCTCGCCGCGCTGCGGATCGATGGCGAGTGCGCGCCGATAGGCCTCGATCGCCTCCGGCAGCCGGCCCGTGTAGCGAAGCGCCATGGCGTGATTGATGGAGGCTGCGCTGCTGTCCGGCAGCAGCCGCGTCGCGATATGTCCCGAGACCTCCGCTTCCTTGAACCGGGCGATCTTGCAGAGCACCGCGCACAGGTTGATATGCGCCAGCGCATAGTCGGGTTTCAGCGTGACGGCCTGAAAGTATGCTTCGAACGCCTCCTTCGTATAGCCGGACTGCTGATACAGGATGCCCAGGGTATTGTGGCCTTCCGGCCGCTTCGGATCGATGGCGAGCCCATCCCTGCAGGCCTGAAACGCGTCGTCCAGACGTCCGACGCGGCGCAGCACCTCCGCGAGCAGGAAGTGGACGTCGCTGCTCTTGGGGGAGAGCGCGATGGCGGTGCGATACGCGGCGATGGCGGCCTCGTCGTCTCCGGCGACATCGTAAGCCCCGGCCAGCTTGGCGTGGCCGCCTGCGTAGGAAGGCTTGATGGCGACCGCCTTGCGGCCCGAGGCGATCGCCTCCGCATGCCGTCCCGTCCGCGAAAGCAGAACGCACAGGTTGGCGCGGGCTTCCGCATGGTCGGGCAGGAGCGCAATGGTCCGCTCGAGGAGGCTCAAGGCTTCGGCGGGCCTGCCGTCCTGCGCCGCCAGAACCGCCAATCCGTGATGCGCCTCGCCATGCGCGGGATCGAGGCTGATGGCGCTCTCGTAGAACGCCGCCGCCGTCGCCTTCTGACCCGCCACCATGGCGCCGACGCCGTTGGCATAGGCACCGTGCGCCGCCGCCTTCGCCTGGCGCGGGCTCTGGAGCACGAGGCGCCGCGCCGGAGCCGAACCTTGCCGCTGTTTCATCGCGTCCTTTCCTGGCCCGGCCCCGAACGGCCGGCCGCCGCACGGGCCAGTCTGCCGCCCAGGCCCTGTGCGAGGCTGGCGACGCTGGGCGCCGATCAGGCGGTCAGGAGTAGGAGCGCACCAGGCTGCCGACCAGCATGTTCCAGCCGTCGATGAGGATGAAGAACAGGATCTTGATCGGCAGCGAGATGACGGCCGGCGGCAGCATCATCATGCCCATCGACATGGTCAGCGTCGACACGATCAGGTCGATCACCAGGAATGGCAGCGCGATGAGGAAGCCGATCTCGAAACCGCGCCGGATCTCCGAGATCATGAAGGCCGGAATCAGGATCCGGAGGTCGACGGTGTTGCGGTCGGTGCCGGTCTTCAGGTCCTCCTTGGCGAGGTCGTCGAAGAGCTTCAGGTCCTTGTCGCGCACCTGGGCGAGCATGAACTCGCGGAACGGTTGGGTGATCTTGCCGAAGGCCTCGGTCTCGGTGATCTGGTTGTCGAGCAGCGGCTTGAGCCCGGTGCTCCAGGCCTGGTCGAAGGTCGGCGCCATCACGTAGAAGGTCATGAACAAGGCCAGGCTGATCAGGATGATGTTGGCCGGCGTCGTCTGCAGGCCGAGGCCGGAGCGCAGGAACGAGAAGGCGATGGCGAAGCGGGTGAAGCTCGTCACCATCACCAGCAGGCCGGGCGCGATCGAGAGCACCGTCAGCAGGCCGACGAGTTGAACGATGCGCCCGCTCGCCGTGCTTCCGGCCTGCGGCAGCACGTTGCCGAGGTCGATGGTCTGCGCCGCCGCCACCGCCGTCATGCCCAGGAGGCAGACGACGCACCACCAGACAAGCCTCATTGCACGACCAGCATCTCGATCATCAGCTCCCGCACGTGGCCGTCGGAGCGCAGCACGGCACGCTCGTTCAGATCCTCGCGCAGGCTCTGCAGCCCCGTGGCCCCCTGGAGCTGCGCCATCGTCAGGGTCTTCACGAAGGCCAGAATGTCCTGGCCGATCCTCGCCGCCATCACGTCGGCCTGCGGCACCTCGGTTTTGTCGTAAACCATGGCGGTTTGCAAGCGCACCCAGGAGCCGTCCGGATAGGAGAGATTGGTGACGATGGGCGCGAGCTCCTTGACCGTCTGGGTGACGGCGGACGGGGCGACGGCCTCCGCTTTTGCCGGCGCGGGGCCGGCGCGAAGCGCGGAGACGATCTGCATGCCGATCAGGGCGCCGCCGCCGCCCGCCAGGACGCTCAGCACCAGCAGGGGCACGATGGTGCCCATCAGCAGGCTCGGTTTGTCGTCGGATGCGGCCATGCCGACCATTCCTCCTGCGGGCTAGAAGGGCTTCAACGCGTTGTAGACCTGGTGACCCCAGCTCGGCTGCTGCATCTCGCTCATGCGGCCATGTCCGCCATAGGAGACCCGGGCTTCCGCGACCTTGGTATAGGGGATCGTGTTGTCCTTGGAGATGTCGCGCGGGCGCACGACGCCGGCGATCTCGAGCACCCGGAGCTCCTGGTTGACCCGCACCTCCTGGGAGCCGCTGATCAGCATGTTGCCGTCGGGCATCACGCCGGTGACGACGGCGGCGACCGAGACCCGGATCTTGTCCGATCGGTCGATGCTGGTGGTTCCCTTCGATTCGGTCGACGAATCGAGATTGAACTGAGGCGAGGCCTTGAAGGGCGAGGAGCCGATGCCGGTGTTCAGGGTGAAGCCGTTGCCGATCGTCGCCTCGTTCTTGAGGTCGGAATTGTTGCCGAGCGTCGCCTTCTCATCCATGTCGATGGTGACGGTGAGCACGTCGCCGACGCGCGTCGCCCGCGGATCGCGGAACAGGTTGGCACGATCGTCGTCCCAGAGCGATTGCGGCGAGGATCGCGGCGGCGCCGGAAAGCCGTATTGGGCGAAGCCCGAGACGTCGGATTGCAGACCCCGCCCGACGGGCGAGAGGTCGGGGGTGTGGTTGATGTCCTGGATGGGCGTCGACGAGCAGCCGCCGAGCCAGATGAGACAGGGCAAGAGCCCGAGCAGGGCCTTCATGACTTCTTCTCGCCGGCCGGAGGCGACATCAGGCTCGTCATGGTGGTCACGATCTTGGCCGCGCGCTCGGGCGTGATCTCGTTCAGGATGGCGCTAGCCTTCTGTGCCGTGAGCTGCGCGAGCACGGCGGCGGCGGTGTCGTCGTCGAGCACGGAAAGCTGGGTGGCGGCGGTCTCGGGCCGCATATGCGCGTAGATGTCGACCAGCGCGGTCTTGGCGCGCTTCATCGCATCGTCGTAGCGGTCGAGCACGGCCTTGTACTCGGCCTGCTTGGCCTGGAGCTCGCCGACGCGCTGCTTCATCTGCGCTTCGAGGTCGCTCAGTTTCTTGGATTGCCAGGCGAACCGCGCGTCGGCCGCCGCGGCGGCGATGTTCTGGCAATATCTCTGCGCATCCGTCAGCGGCGCGGAGGGCGCCGGCGCAGGCTTGGCGGACGAGGCCGGGGCGGCGGCCGGGGCCGGTGCGGCAGTCTGCACGGCGGCGACGGGCGCCGGCGGCAGGCGCAGCGGATCGGACGTGCCGGCCCTGGCCGACAGGGCGCACAGGACCGAAAGGGCCACGCCGGCGGCGAGAAGAAAGCGCGTCATCATCACGGGGTCCTGGCGATTTGGTCGTTCACGACTGTGGCGGGCCGAGCTTGCGCCCGGCTGGCCGATGCGGTGCCTCGCGCTACTGCGCCACGATTTCGGCCTGCAGCGCACCGGCGGTCTTGATCGCCTGCAGGATGGCGATGATACCGCTCGGCTTCAGCCCGACCTGGTTCAGCCCCTTGACCAGCGTCCTCAGGTCGGTGCCGCCCAGCATGGTGATGTGGCCCTGGGCCTCGTTCGACTGGATGTTGGTGTTGGGCACCACCACCGTCTTGCCGTTGGAGAGCGGTGCCGGCTGGGAGACGGTCGGGGTCTCGGTGATCCGGACCGTCAGGCTGCCCTGGGTGACGGCGACGGTCGAGACCTGCACGTCCTCGCCGATCACCACCGTGCCGGTGCGCTCGTCGATGACCACCCGCGCCGGCATGTCGGGCTCGACGGTCAGGTCGCCGATCTCCGACATGAAGCGCGTCGTGTTCAGGCCCGGCGGGCAGACGAGGGCGACGCGCCGCAGGTCCTGCTCCTGGGCGACCTTGAGGTGGAAGCGGCGGCGCGCGAAGGCGTTGATCGCATCGGCGATGCGCACCGCGGTCTTGAAGTCGGGGTTCTTGAGCTCGAGCGTCAGCGCCCCGGAGCTCGCGAACATATTGGGCGCCTCCCGCTCCACGATGCCGCCGTTCGGGATGCGGCCGGAGGTCGGCACGCCCTGGGTATAGGTCTCGGCCTGGCCGGTGGAGGCCGAGCCCGACACCGAGATGGCCCCCTGGGCGACCGCATGGGTCTGCCCGTCGCCGCCCATCAGGGGCGTCATGACGAGCGTGCCGCCGAGGAGCGAGGTCGCGTCTCCCATGGCCGAGACCGTCACGTCGAGCGGCGTCCCGCGACTGGCGAGCGGCGGCAGGTTGGTCGTGACGATGACGGCGGCCACGTTGCGGGCGCGCAACGGCGTGCCGCGCACGTTGACCCCCATCTTGTCGAGCATCGACTGCATCGCCTGTTCGGTGAACGGCGCGTTGCGCAAGGTGTCGCCCGTTCCGAGCAGCCCGACCACGAGGCCGTAGCCGACGAGTTGGTTGTCGCGCATGCCGCCGAGCGAGGCGATGTCCTTGATGCGCACCGCCGCCTCGGCCGGCAGGCATGCCGCGAGGGGCGCCGCGGCGCACAGGCCGAGCGCCAGAAAGGCCAGGGATCTGCGCATCATCAGCCGTTGCCCACCCGCACGGATCCGTCGCTCTGGATTGTGCCCGAAAGCGTGAGGCCGCTCTCGCGGTTGCGCAGCGGAATGACGTCGCCGGTCGCGCCCGACTGGAGCGCCGACGCATAGGTCGAGATGGTCAGGCCGCCCTCGACGAACGTGACGCGGACCATGGCGCCGGCCGCCACGATCTTGGGCTCGCCGACGGCGTTGCTGGCGATGGGCAGGCCGGGCAGCAGCGTGCGGCGCGCCGATTTGCCGACGAGCGCGGCGCGGTCGAGGATCGAGTTCGCCTGGCCGGCGAAATCCGAGGGCAGCTCACGCTCGGTCAGCATGCCGTCGCGGATGAGGTCGCCGGGATAGATCACGACGGCGGGCACCGGCACGACCTGTCCGGCCAGCGCAGCCCCCAGGCCCGCGACGATCGTGACGGCGACCGCCAGGGCCGTCCGGAGGCCCGCTCGGCCCCGCAGCAGCATTCGGCTCATTCAGCGGATCCCCTTCGACAAGGTGTCGCCCATCTGGTCGGCGGCCTGGATCACCTTGGAATTCATCTCGTAGGCGCGCTGCGCCGAGATGAGGTCGGTGATCTCCTTGACCGGATCGACGTTGGAGGCTTCGAGATAGCCCTGGCTGATCGTCGCGTAGCCGGGGTCGGCGGGCACGCCCACGACGGGCGTGCCGGAGGCGGGCGATTCACGGAACAGGTTGTCGCCGAGATGTTCCAACCCGGCGTCGTTGGCGAACATGGCGATGGTCAACTGGCCGAACTGCGTCGGCGTCTGGGCGCCCGCGACCGTGCCGCTGACGATGCCGGACTGGCTGATCACGACATTGCTCGTGTTCGGCGGGATGATGATCGCCGGCGAGACGAGGTTGCCGTCGAGCGTGACGAGCTGTCCGCTGCCGTTGATGTTGAAGGCGCCGGCCCGCGTATAGAGGGTCTCGCCGCTCGGGCTCGTGACCTGGAACCAGCCGTTCCCCTGCAAGGCGAGGTCGAAGGTGTTGCCGGTCTGGGCGAGCGTGCCCTGCGTCTGCAGGCTGCGGACGGCGACCAGCTTGACGCCGAGGCCGAGCTGGGCGCCCTCGGGAATGGTGTTCGCATTGCCGCGGCTCGACACGCCGTTGGCGCGCTGCGCCTCGTAGAGCAGGTCGCTGAACTCGGCCTTGCCGCGCTTGAATCCGGTGGTGTTGATATTGGCCAGGTTGTTGGCGATGACCTCGACGTTGGTCTGCTGGGCCGACATGCCCGTGGCGGCGATCGCGAGCGCTCTCATTCAGATCGTCCCCTGGATCAAGCCGCGTCCGGATCCCACCGATCCGAAAGCACGACCCCGATCAATTCCCGTAGCTTGAACCGTGATGTCCCGTGCAAGCGCGTGCCGGCGTTTCGGCATCGTGCTCTAAGCAAGCTCTTGCGAGTTTGCTTACGCTTAGACTTGTTAGCAGCATCGATTTTGCTTGCAAAAAGCAAAATCAATCATGGCTTTAGCCACGCAGGGCTGCTTAGATCGACATGCGCGTGATTTCCTGGAAGGCCGCGACGGCCTTGTCGCGCACCGCCAGGGCGGTCTGCAGGTTCTCCTGCGCCGACATCACCGACTGGACCACCGACTGGACGTTGGCATTGCCCTGCAGGCCCTGAACCGCCGCGCTTTCGGCGGACTTCATGCTGCCGACCGTGTCGGATGCCATCTGCGAGAGCATCTGGCCGAAATCGCCGCCTGCGCCCGCCGCGGTCTGGGCGGCGGTGGCCGCGGCCGTCTTGGCCGCGGTGATGACATCCGTGGGGGAGGCCATCGAGAGGCCGGCGGAGACGAGGGGCAAGGCTGCGATCATGATGAACTCTTCAGGAGGTCGATGGTCATGGAGACGAGGTCGCGGGATTGCTTGAAGACCTGCAGGCCGGCCTCGTAGGACCGGTTCGCTTCGCGCATGTCCGCCATTTCGGTGATGAGGTTGACGTTGGGCAGCTTGACGATGCCGTTGGCGTCGGCCGCCGGGTTGCCCGGGTCCTGCTCGGTCTGGAACGCGGAAGGGTCGGTGCCGACGTCCTTCACCGCGACGACATCCATGCCCGAAACCTTGTCGAGCTCGCTCTCGAAGGTGATCGTCTTGCGGCGATAGGGGTCGGCGCCGGGGGTCGCGCCGGTCGATTGCGCGTTCGCCATGTTCTCCGAGATCACCCGAAGGCGGGCCGATTGCGCGGCGAGACCGGAGCCGGCGATCCGGAGCGAGGCTTGCAAGGCATCCATCATGATGCGTCAGCTCCTCACGCTCGCCATCAGCATGCCGTGAAAGGCCTTGACGAGGCTGGCGTTGAGCGAGAACGCCCGGTTGACGTCGCTCGCCTTGATCATCTCCTGCTCGATGCTGACCGAGTTGCCCGACTCGGTCGTCTCCCAGGGGCTGTCGTCCTTGGCCACGGCCTTCTGTTCCTCGGCCGGGTCGAGCGCCAGATGGGCCGCGTTGGTCGAGGCCAGCTGCATCTGTGTCCGATCGAGCACTTCGGCAAAAGGCTGGACCGTCTGCGTCTTGTAGCCAGGCGTATTGGCGTTCGACACGTTCGAGGCGATCACCGCCTGGCTGGTGGAGAGCCAGCGCGCCTGCCTGGCGGCAAGATCGAAGAGGTGGATGGGGTCCAAGGCGGCAGGTCCGGGTCATGCTTGCGGTCTGCGGTGACGCTGCCGGTCGAAGCTTGCACGAACCTGTTCACCACCCAGGGACGTCAGGCATTTACCTTTCGTAAATCAATGCATCTTCTGCATGATTAACACACAGCGCCGCTACTTACCCATTGTGGAAAAGGACTTGGTGATCCGTAAAGACATTCTTAACACTTCAACCTCGGCGCGATGGGCGGGATATTGACTCAGATCTTCCGTTTTGTGTCGAAATGGGACGCAGGGTCGGAGCCGGGAGGCAGCGAAGCCTTAATCGATGTTGCGGAAGGGTTAACGCTCGAAACGATTTGTTAAGCATGTTCGGCTAAAAAAGACCCCAACGACGAACCGGATCGGGCGGTCGTTAACCGCTTCGACACTCCTTCAGGGCGCAGAACATGCTAGTTCTCATCGACGACCGCGAAATCGTGGCTTCCGGCTATGCCGGGGGATTCCGGGGCGAAGGTGTCTCGACCATCGGCTTCTGCCCGTCGGACTTCCGCGAGTGGGTCGCCACGGCGGCCGAGCACGACCTGGCGGCGGTCGAAGCCTTCCTGATCGGCAATTGCCCGGACCGCATGTCCTACCCGCGCGCCATCCGCGAACGCTCGCGTGCCCCGATCATCGCCATCAACGAGGTCCATTCGCTCGAACAGACGCTCGACCTGTTTGCCACCGGTTTCGACGATGTGGTGCGAAAGCCGATCCACGTGCGCGAGCTCCTGGCCCGCGTCGATGCCATCCGCCGGCGCGCCGTCGTCAAGGACGACGAGTTCGTCTTCGGCGACATCCGGGTGTTCTTCGACGGGCGCGATCCCGAAATCCGTGGCGAGCCCCTGCCCCTGCCGCGCCGCGAACGCAGGATCTTCGAATATCTCGTCAAGAACCGCGGGCGGCGGGTCAACAAGACGCAGATCTTCAATGCCATCTACGGCATCTTCGACGACAACATCGAGGAGAACGTCGTCGAGAGCCACGTCTCAAAGCTGCGCAAGAAGCTCAGGGCCAAGCTCGGCTACGACCCGATCGAGTCGAAGCGCTATCTCGGCTATTGCCTGGAAGACGCATCCAGCGCGACCCGGTCGACGCATGCGCCCGCCGGCAACTACGCCGAGACGCTCGTCGACGCGCTGGCCTGACGCGGATTGCCGCTCACCCGGCCGGCGCGAAGACGCGCAACCTGTGACCGTCGGGGTCGAGCGCAACGAAGGTCCGGCCGAAATCCATGTCGACCGGCGTCTGAAGGATGTCGAGGCCGCGTCCCGCCCAGTCCGCATAGGTTGTATCGACCGCCGCGGGGTTCACGACCGTGAAGCCGATCTCGGCGCCTCCGCCGCCCGCCGTCGCGGCGGGCTCGACCGTATGGCGCGACCACAGGCCCAGCATGACGCCCGGCCGCAGCGGCAGCATTGCGAAAGTGGCGGAGTTTTCGAGGACCGGCGCGCCGAGCAGACCGGCATAGAACGCGGCGCTTTTCGGCGGCGCGTCGACGTAGAGGATGATGAAGCTCGGGTCGGGCATGGCGGTCTCTCCTGCTGAGAAACCCATGCTGCTCCCGGAGCGTGACAGATTCTGTCAGCAGGTCGTCAAAATGTCCGATCGAGTCCCTCCCGGACCCGCCAGTCGGCGATGAGGATGCGGCGGCGCTTCGGCAAAATGATTCCGGTCGGCTCCGCGGCGGCAATGCGATCGAGGCGGAAATGACGGAAGTCGTCGCGCATCTCGCACCAGGCGGCGAGGACCTCCGTGCCCTCGAAGAAGCCGAGTGCCACCGGCCAGACGAGGCGCCGGCTGGCCTGACCGGCCGTGTCGACGTATTCGAGCCTGAGCTTGCGTTCGTCGCGCAGCGCCTGGCGAAGGATGGCGAGCGTCGCCTTGGCCGCCGGCGACGCGGCCGCGAGGGGTGCGGCGAGCAGTCCGTTGGCTGCCATCCCGTCCTCCACCCCCGGTGGCAGCACGGCGACGATCTTGGCCAGCGCATCCGCCGCCGCTCGGCCGAGATCCGCGTCGCCGCGCTGCGCGACGAAGCGCAGGCCGAGGATTATCGCGTCGATCTCGTCCGGCCCGAACATCAGCGGCGGCAGGAAGAAGCCGGGCTTGAGCACGTAGCCGAATCCTGCCTCGCCCTCGATGGGAGCGCCCTGCGCGACGAGGGTCGCGATGTCCCGATAGATGGTGCGCGGCGACACGCCGCACTCGCGCGCCAATTCCGCCGCCGCGACCGGGCGTCGGCGTCGGCGAAGCGCCTGGATCAGGTCGATGAGCCGTGCCGAACGGGACAAGTTCGGGTCCTCGCGCGATGCATCACCTCGGGCAGCGGGAGCGTGCCACAGGCGCCGCGCGGCCGAAACCCTTCGCCCCCGGCGCCGGCCGCCGACCCCTTTGCCCCATGGCCAGGTCCAAGGCTCCCGCGAGTACGGGCGGCGCGAATGATCGCCTCGCAGTCCAACGGCTGCGGTGCCGCCCGTGAGGGAGAATTCGCATCGCCGAACGTCCGGCGGTTACATTGAGCTCACATTAGCGGACCGGCGCCAAATGGTGCGCTCGTCTGTGATGGCGGCGAGGCGTGGTCTTGGCCGCAGACAGAACCACGATGTGGATCTTGGGAGACTGCACGCTGGGGGAAAACGGCCTGTGGCCGGCATCGCCGAGCACCAACTGAAGCGTATGCCGGCCGGGCGGCAGGTCGAGGCGCGTCTCCGTTTGCCCGCCGCCGAAATGAAGGTGCTTCTTGTCGGCCGGAATCGGCGCGTTGGGGTCGAGGGAATCGGTGACGTCCACGAAGAGATGGTGGTGCCCGGCGTCTTTGGCCGTGCTGCCGGCCTGGGTGACGCCCATGTTCCGCAGGCCGAACCGAACGATGAACGGGCTATGGAGTCGCGCCCCGTTCACAGGTGAGATGATATAGGCCTGGGCTCCTTCCGGTGGCTTGGTGGAAGCCGGCTCCGACGAGGCACTCGCCGCGGCCGGCGCTGGCGCCGCAGCGGGCGCGGGCGCCGCGGCGGGCGCCTGCTGCGCGCGAACGCTGCCCGCGCAGAGCCCGGCCAGAATGGCCAGTCCGGTGGCTGTCAAATGTCGGTTCATCGCCGTCTCCCCCCGATTTCCGAAATCCAGCTGACGATCGTCACAGGTCGCGCGCCACCCGGAAGCCGTGACCGGGGTAGCGGACCTTGGGATCGTAGAAGTCGCGGTTCGTCACCCGCAATGCATCCGCCGAACTGTTCCAGGCCCCGCCGCGCAGGACGCGCTCGTGACACGTGGGCGACAGCCAGGCCGAGCCGTCGGCGGGCGATCGAGCATAGGTCTTGTGCCAGCAATCCGCGGTCCATTGCGACACCGCGCCCGTGACGGCGAGAAGACCGAACGGATTGGGCTGGAACCTGCGGGGCTCGGGGGCGACGTCCGACGGGGCGCCACAGCCCAGGCAGGGCGACAGGTCGGCGCGGAAATGGTCGCCCCACCAATAGCGGGTCGTCGTTCCCGCTCGAGCCGCGAACTCCCATTCGGCCTCGCTCGGCAATCGGTAAGTGTGGCCCGTCTTGTGCGAGAGCCAAGCCACGTAATCGATCGCGTCATCGAAACTGAGGTTGTGCGCGATCGAGGCCGGGTCGCCGCCAAGCTCGTAATGGCAAGCCTTGTCGGCTACGCAGCGCTCCCACTCGGCGACGGTGACCGGTGCGATCCCCATCGCAAAACCCTTCATCGCAACCTTGTGGATCGGCCGTTCGGTGGAATCCGCGTTGCTGCCCATCCTGAACGTCCCCGGCCCGACGACAGTCAGCTGGGGACAGGTCGGGCAGTCCTGAAATGTAGCGCCGCGCGTGAGCGAGGCGGCGGCGACCGGAACCGCGGCCATGGCGACGCTGGCAGCGGCGGGAGGCGTCGAGATCGGCTGCGGTCCGGCACCGGCGATCGCCGTCGCCCTGGCCGGATCCGCCATCTCGCCTGACGGCGGCGCCCCCGCCGCATCCGTGCTGCGGGCCGGCGACACGGCAGAGGGAGCATTCGGCGCGGGCGACGCCGGCGGCTGCGTTTCGACGAGGGGCCGGGACGGCGCGTCGAACGGCACGCCGCGCGTGAGCGCATCCGCCGGCGCGGTGCCGGCTTTCACCGGTGGCTCCGGCGCAGAGGCGGCCGGAGGCGGTGATGCCTCGGCCAGCACGGGGGTCGAGCCTGCTCCAGACACCGACGGGGCCGGAGCAGTTTCCGTCCGTCGGTCGTCGGCAGCGCCGGGCGATTCGGATGTCCTTCCGCTTGCCCCCTCCGCCCCGCTCGGTGCCGGCGCCCGAGCCTCCGCGACCTTTGCGGCGGGCGGTTCTGGCGGCGTCGGGGGAAGAACCGGCGCCGCGGCCTCTGCCGCAGGCAGCGGAACGGTGGGAGGCGCGGGGACCGCGCTGGGCGGCGCAGGACCAGTCTGGCGGTCGGCCTGAGCTTCGCTCGGCGGCGAAGCCGCGCCTTGTGGCCGGCTCGCCACCTGCGGGGCCGGCCTCAACGCCTCGACGGGCGTGGACGCCGCGGTCCTCGTATCGTTCCTTGGCCCGAGACGCTCGTAAGCGCCCGCCCCCAGGAGCACCGCGACGGTTGCGACGCCGGCCGCCACCTTCAACGCGAGCGATTTGGATCGCGGCTTCTCGGGAGATGGGGCGGCGGCGACCGCCCTCGTTTCGACGAGTCCCCGCGCCAGGGCGACGACGTCTCGCATGCTGGCGGGCCGGTCTTTGGGATGCGGCTGGAGCATGGGCGCGAGAACGAGGCGCAAGCGGGGATCGAGGGCGCTTAGATCCGGCACGACCTGCCGCTTCTGGACCATGCTGACATGGGTGCCGCCCATGTCGATCGCCGACCCGGCAGCAGCGGCCGCGAGCGTCAGACCGAGGCTGTAGATATCCGATTTGCCCGAAACCTCGCCTTCGAAGAGCCCGACCTGCTCGGGCGACACGAAGTTCAGCTTGCCGGCGAAGCTCGCCCCGATGACGCTGTCCCCACCGAACGCATTGCGCGCGATGCCGAAATCGATGATCTTCGCCTTCGATGGGTCGCCGTTCGGAAGGTAGACGTTGTCGGGGGCGATATCGCGATGCACGATCCCGAAATCGTGCGCGACGGCCATGCCCGAGGCCAGCCGTTCCATCATGGTCAGAACGTCGGGAACGCTGAGCGGCGCGCGCCGCATGGTCTGCGTCAACGACTCGCCTTCGATCAGCTCCATGGCGAGATAGGGTCGGCGCAGAACCGGGTCCGTGGCCGAGATGTAGTAGCGGATGATGGCCTCGTGCTGCAGCTTGTAGAGTGAGGAAGCCTCCTTGCGGAACAGCGCGACGAACGTCGTATCGGTGGCGAACTCCCACCGGATCAGCTTGATCGCGACCTTGTCGCCCGTATCGATGATATGGCCGCGATAGACTTCACCCATGCCTCCCGTCGCGATCAGCTCATCGATCTCGTAGACGCCGCTGAGTTGCGTTCCCGGTGGGAGAACCCCGCGCGCCGCACCTATGATGGTGGGCAGAGGGGTCATCGGTCATGCCCCTGCGAGACGGGGGCCGGCTTGGCACGGAAGCGCACGACGACGACCGTGACATCGTCGCTTTCGCCACGGCTCAGCGCGAGGTCCACCAAGGCATCGCAGGCTCGTTGCGGAGCGTGGGTCTCAACGAGGTCTCGGATCTCGTCGCGGCTGACGAACGTGGTCAGGCCGTCGCTGCACAGGACGAAGCCGTCGTCCCGCTCGAGCAGCCCGCTGATCGTGGCGAGATCGATGGTTTCCCGAGCGCCGACGGCCCGGGTGACGACGTTCCGCCGCGGCCAGCTCATGGCGCTTTCTGCGTTCAAGACCCCTTGATCGACCAGCTCCTGCACCTCGGAATGGTCATGCGACAGTTGGCTCAGCCTGCCCTCTCTGAGATGATAGATTCGGCTGTCGCCGGCCCACAGGCAGAAATATCGGTCGTCCCGGACCAACAGGGCTGCGATCGTCGAGCCGCTGACCTGCCGCCGACCCGCGGCGAGCATCCAGATTTCCCGGTTGACGCTTTCCAGGCAGCGTTTCAGCGGGTCGAGGCCGACCGCCGCCGCGTCCTGTGCGACGGTGCGCAGCCGGTCGGCGATCAACGCGCTGGCCTCGGCGCCGTTGATGTGACCCCCCATCCCATCGGCGACCGCGAAGACACCGTATTCCGGCATCACCACGCAGGCGTCCTCATTGCAATCGTGCTTTTCGCCGCGATGCGTGGAGGACGCTGCTGAAAACAATGTCATGCTCCGAATAGGCAAGACAACTGGCCGCGCACCATAATGATGAAAAGCATGGGGTTGGCAAGGACGCCATTTCGGCGGCAACGAACCGCCGGCTCTTACGGAAGCGATCGAAGGCGATCCAAGGCCTGGTTGGTGCTTCGTCGGCAAGTCTCCGAGCATCGCAGAACTATCGCGCCGGAATCGTCAGATCTCCAGACGGAGCTATAACCCATTGGCGAGCTAAGCCTGGCAATTTTTTGGAAATACTGCCAGACATGCAAGAAAGACATTCGTTACGTGGCAATAACGCACGATTCGTCGACAGGCTATTAAGATAGCCAAGTTCATTTGAGGCAATAGGATTAACTGGAGTCGTCGCGACCGCGGCCGCGCTATCCGATCAGCACGGTGAAACACCCGAGCACGATCGTGCCGCCGTGCGCCGTCGGATC
Source organism: Lichenihabitans sp. (assembly GCA_036276175.1). Classification (GTDB taxonomy): domain Bacteria; phylum Pseudomonadota; class Alphaproteobacteria; order Rhizobiales; family Beijerinckiaceae; genus Lichenihabitans. The sequence continues at coordinate 18,046 of DATBEH010000117.1, read as the reverse complement.
GCCCAGTCGAGCCGCCGGCTTGCCGCCGACCAGCACCGTGACGGAGCCCATGACGATGCTGTCGGGCGGACCGACACAGGTCGCCATGTCGCCGATCCCGACGGACGGCATGCCGCCGATCAGCACGGTCGGCGCGCCCGGCCCCACGATGGGGCCGCCGACATGGGGGATGGGAGGCACGCCCGGCGTCAGCATCGGGCAGACGTGCATGTCGGTCAGTCGGGCCGCGGGCTGTCCCAAGGCTTGGCCTCCGTCACCAGGATGGACCTTGATGACCAGCTTGGCACGGCCACCGCCGCTACGGCAAGCCGCTCCGGCCGCCGCTGCCCTCAGGGCGGCTTGCAGATCCCGGTATATTGCGACACGAGCGGAATATGCCCGACCATCCGCTGGCGCGAATAGGCGGCCGGAATGGCGTCGTCCTGACGGTCCCGGGTGAACAGCGACAGCGTGGCGAGGTCGTCGGTCGCTCCCGTGTCGACGAGCAGCGTCTCGCCGGGCTGCATCACCAGGGCCGCCACGCCGGCCCGCTCGTCGCCGATGATGACGCCCCGATCGGCCGCCACGTCCGCCGGCGACAGCACGACCGACAGCGCGATGCTGCCGCCCACAGGACCGCTGATGTAGTCGAGCCGCTGGAACTGGCCGGTCTGCACCGCTTTCAGCACGCAGGCGAGGTTCGGCGGGATGGCCGGTGCGTCGGCCAGGGCGCCGTGCGGGCCGAGCGGCAGCGCCGCCACCGCGCCGACGAGAACCGCGCTCCAGCGGTTCCGCAATCGGGGGAGGGAGCGCGGCCTAGGTCTCACGGTAGAGCGTGCCCCACTCGGCCTGCCAGACATTGTCCGGATCGACCACCACGACCGCCGCCTTGATGTCGTTGGCGAGCGTCACGGCGGAGCGGAACGCGTCCTTCGCCGGTCCCTCGGTGCCGATCTGGTCCTGCGTGAAGCGGCCGCCGCTGATCGTCATCGGGCAGGTGACGAAGCCGCTCGCGGTGCCTTCCCTGCGGACGAGGAACAATGTGATCGCGTCTTCCTGGCGCTCGTCGACCTGCTCGAAACGGTTCTGGCTCATGGCAACGCTCTTTCGGGTCCGGGAGGTGGGATGGGATCGGTCACGGCATCGGGCGGGAAGTCGCCGGTCACGCTGGCCGGAGCGCCCGACAGCACGAGCCGTCCCGGTCGCGCCTCGACGACGGTCGGGTGCGACGGCATGGTGGGCGCGGTCGCGAGCGGCCGGAGCGACGGATGCGCGGCCTGCCAGGCCTGCCACGAGGCGGCGAGGACGGCCACATCGCGCTCGAAGGCCGCCTCCTCGGCGACTTTCCGGGCGGGATCGGCCTGCGCCGCCGCGCTCGGCCGATAGGCGAAAGGACCGGCGACGCCCTTGGCCGCGACCTGCTCGGCCAGGTCCAGCCTGACGTAATCCGCGGTCGTGGGGACGGGTGGCGACGCAGGCGTCCCGCGCGGCGGGTTCGGCGCGGCGGGCGGCGGGGGCGCGGCGGCGGCTTTGGGCGGGCTTTCGCGGGCGGGCGTGGGGGCGCCGGCAGGCGGCGAGCTTCCGGTGGGCGGCGGGCCCCCGGTGGGTAAAGTTCCCCCGGCGGCGCCCGGCGACGGTCCCGCATCCTCGGCGGGCGCAGCCGGCCTCGGCGCCCCGCCGGCGGTCTGTCCCGGTTCGTCGGACATTTTGTGGACGGTGACGTAGTCACGCAGCGCCGGCGGCGTCCCCACGCCCTGGTTGGGGTTGGGCAGGATCTCGCCCGGACCCGGCTGGGTGAAGTCGTAATTGTGCCGCGTCGTGGCATCCTTCACGGGTTCGGCTGCCCGCGCCGCGGGCACCGGACAGAAGGCCGCCGCCGCGGCCAGGAGCCAGCCGCAAACCCGCTTCATGCGTCGCTCACACCGCACCGATGACCACCAGAGGACCGCTGAAGCTCAGATAGAAGATCATGTTGGTGGCGGCGCTCGCCTCGGCCTTCGGAACCGCGAAGGATAGGTTGCCGAAGACGATGCGGCCCGTGCTGTCGCGACGAAGCGATCCCTTGACCGGCAGGGAGCGGTCGTAGAGCCAGTCGATGTCCTGGCCCTTGGGCCGGAACATGGCGAGACCGAACCAGTCGAAATCGAGCCGCGCCCGGGTGAGCATCTCCTTGTCCGACGGGTCGACGCGGACGTTGAGGAAGCGCAGGTCGTAGACGAAGCTGCCCCCCTCCTCATGACACAGCACGACGCCGCTCGCCATCACGCCCCAGCTCGCGCCCTGCACCTTGAACGGCGTCTCCCCGCCGCCGGGGCAGGTTTGCGTCGGTTTGCCGAACTGCAGCCAATAGGGCGTCTCCGCCGCTCGGCCCGGCATCGTCCCGAGAAGCGCGAGGAGGCAAGCGGCCGACGCCAGCCCTCTCCTAGCGGATCGCGACCGAACCGTCCGGGTTGACCACCAACGTGGCGGCATGAACCCTCTCCTTGGCTTTGTGCAGCGTCTGGGCCGGCAGGTCCCGCTTCCCGCTCCGGTCGAAGATGCTGCCCTTGACCTCCACATCGTAACCTTCGGGCAGCGCGTTGGCGACATAGTCGATCTTATACTCTCCGGGGACGGCCGCCGCATCCTGCCACAGTTCCACGGCAGGCCCGCTGGTCATATCATAGCTGAGCTCGGCGCCCGATCGCGGGTAGTCGCGCCGCCCCTCGTTGTTCTTGAACCAGTAGAATTCGTCGCCCGCCGGGTCGGTCACATGCAGGTCGACGTCGGCGCCCGGAACGGTCCATTTGATGCCGACGACGAGGAACGGCTTCGAGACCGCCGTCTTGAACCTGTCGAGCTCGGCCTGCAGCGCGGCGATGCGTGCGGCATCGTCGCTGGCCTTGGCCTGCATCGGGGCCATCTGCGCCTGCTGCGCCTGGAGCTTGGCCTCGGCGGCCTTGGCGGCCATCTCGTCCTGTTTCGCCTCGGCCTGCGCCTTCGACAGCTCGGCCTGCGTGGCGGCGAGCTCTGCCGCCGTCTTCTTGTCCTTCATGTAATAGGGAAAGAGGATGATCGCGACGAGGATGAAGGCGCCGAGCGCGGAAGCGAAAAGGTCGAGCGCCGAGATGCTGAAGATCTCGATGTGCCGGTTGGGTCGCCGCATCGCCGCCCTACCAGACGAGCGCCGCCGCGGCGGCGCACACGAGGACCAGCACGATGGCGAGGGGCAGCAGCAGCCGAAGGCCGGCCCGCGACGGCGGGACAGGGGGCGGCGGCGGGGCCGCGAATCCGCCAACGGTCACGACCGAGCAATTGTCCTGCTTCGGGTCCTGCCTGCGGTTTACGGCCTCGATCAGCGCGGCGCCGAGCGCCTCGGGCCCGTCGGCGGAATGCTTCCCGACGAGGTCCAGGATCTCGTCACCCGAGAGCGTCAGGAGGCCGTCCGATGCCAGGACCAGGGTGTCGCCCGCCTCGAGGCGTAGCGGCTCCGGGCTGCAATCGACCAGCGCAAGCTCGTCGCCGGTGATGGCGGAGCGCAGCAGGTTGCCCTGCCGGCCGCCGGTGAAGCCGGGCAGGCTCCGCAGCGAATGATCCTCGTTGAGGCGGCGGATCGTCCCGGCGCGGCAAAGCAGCAGCACCGAATCGCCGACGCTGATCCAGGCCAAACCTCGCGGCGACACATGGGCGGCGATGAGCGTGGTGCCCATGCCGCTGCGGTCCGGATGGCCGTGCTGCGCCTCCGCGACGGACAGGTTGGCTTCGTCGAGCGCCCGCCGAAGGGCGGCCCCGAGACCCGCCGGATCGGACCGGAGACGAAGAAAGGCGGCGGCGAACCTCTTCGCCACCGTCTGGCTCGCGAGGGCACCCGCCGCATGGCCGCCCATGCCGTCGGCGACCAGTGCCAGCAGCTCCGTCCCATCGGACAGATCTTCGAGGAGAGACGTGTCCTGCTGGCTCTCGCGCGCGCCGAGCAGGGCTCCGGCCCAGGTCTTCGGCCGTGCGGCGGTCTCGCCTCTTGGCGCGGGACGCGAGGCGCGCGGCGCAGGGACTGGCTTGCGGGCCGCCATCGGTCAGCCTCGAGGTCGCATCATGGGCCTGCGTCAGGGATCCGTCGCTGCGGCGAGGGCGCCAGAACCGTGGCGTCCTCGGGCGCGGAGCGTGGCGCCCGCTCGCGGGCCGCGTGGCGGGTAGCGTCGTCGCCAGTCTGCGGCACCCGCAAGGACTGGCGAGGAGGCGATGCCGGCGGACTACGAGGTAGCCCGCTCGCATCGTCGCGCGCCGGCCATGCCAGGCGCTGCGTGGCGGCGTCGCGTGCGTTTCCACCAGGCCGTGCGCCGGGCGCACCGGCGCGCATAGACCCTCCGCCGGCCAGCCTCGATGCAGGCCCGGAGACGAGCCGCGTCGCGTCGTCCTCGACATCGTCCGCCGGCGGCCATCTCGCGGCATCCGCTGCATCGCGATGGCCGGCCGGGCCAGGTCCCGCCGTCATATCGGCACGCGGACGCCCGAACGCCCGTCGCATCAATCGCCGCAGGACTCCCGACACAGCAGACCGTCCAGGTTTCAGGGGATTCAGGCTTTCGGCACGTAGAGCCGGTTGATCAGATTGTCGAGGCAATATTGGCCGGAGAGGTTGAGGGCGTGCTCCTCCCGGGCCTGCACCACGTTCTGCCACAGCAGCAGGACCGCCGCCATCAGCAGGGCCACCAGCGTGCCGTCGAAGGAAACGGCGAGGCGCGAGGTGACCTCGGTCAGCAATGTCGGGTCCTGGAAGCGTCCCGGTTCCCCCGCATAGGACAAGGCATGACCGATGCCGATCACCGTGCCGATGAAGCCGAGCGAGGGGATGAGCCAGGTGACGTAGCGCAGCATGGCATAGTGCAGGTCGACCTCGTGCGAGAGGAGGTCGAGCGTCGTGTTCATCAATGACGCGCATTGCTCGACCGACGAACTGATCTGGAACTGCAGCACGCAGCGCGAGATGAGCCGGGGCAGGAACGCCTGCTCGGCATAGCCCTGCTCGCGCACGCGCCGGAAAATCTCGGGAAGGTCGTGGCTCTGCAGCACGACTCGCGAGTCCTCGGGGAGGTAGCGCAGCTTGAGCTGGCGCATCGCCACCGACGTGGCCCGGATCCGCAGCAGCAGCTCACCCGTCGCGATCGAGAAGACCACCCACATGCAGTTCTGTACGGAAAACGGATAGATCAGGCCGCCGCGGTCGATCATGATCTTGGCGGCCTTGTCGGGCAGCACGTAGTAGAGCAGCACGCAGACGAGGACGCCCACCCCCGCCATGACGAGGGCGACGAGCGGGCGAAGGCGGTCGAGGTTCGCCCGGCGTCTCGCGGCGACCGGCGTCGGCGTCCGCCCCTTCTGGTCGAGCGCGTCCGAGCGGAGCGCGTTCATCGTCGTCTCACCACGATCGCGCCCGTCTCCGGATCGCGCTCGATCGCGCTTCCCGCATCGGCCGACGGCGGCTTGCGGCGGCGCAGGAGTTCCTCGACGGAAGTCTCGAACGCGCCGAACCGCACCCGGTCGTCCCCCCTGACGCGGCTGCTGGTGATCCGCCTCCAGCCTTGTGGCTGCAGCACGAAGGTGCCGCTCGTGCTATCGAGATCATCGAGCAGATAGACCTGCGCGCCGACCTCGCCAAGGTTCGCGTGACGGCGCGACACCGTCGGATCGTCGATCACGAGGTCGCAATTGCCGTGCCGCCCGATGAGCCATGTGGTCATGCCTCACGACCTCACTTCCTGCCCTTCTTCGCCGCCCGGACCGTCACGGTGATCGGCTTGGACATGACCGGCGGATCGAATTGCATGTGACTGGAATCGCCGAAGACGAGCTGCAGGGTGTGCTTGCCCGGCGGCAGCGTGACCCAACCCTCCGTCTGCCCGTCGCCATAATGGATGTGGTTGAAATCGGCGGGGATGATCTCGTCGGGTTTGGGCACTTCGGTGTCGATCAGCAGATGGTGGTGGCCGGTGTTCTGGCGATCGACGCTCGCCGGGGCGACGCCCATGCCGGTCAGGCCGAACTCCACCAGGAATTTGGGTCCGACCACCGCGCCATCCCGCGGGGAGACGACATAGACGGCGGCCTCCTTCGGTGACTTGTGGCGCTGGAGCGGCGCTTCCTCCGGTTGCGGCGGGGCCGGCGGGGCGGGAGCGGGCAAGGGAGCGGCCGGCGGGGCGGGAGCGCCTGGCGGGGCAGCCGCTGCGGCTGCGGTCGCGTTCGCGACGACCGTGATGTGGATCTTCTTCGAAAAGACCGGAGGATCGAAGGAGATATGATTGGCATCCGCCATCAGCAGCTGCAGCGTGTGCTCGCCTGGCGGCAGGGTGATCATGCGTTCGGTCTCCCCGGCCCCGAGGTGGATATGGTCGAGATCGGCGGGAATCTCGCGATCGAAGGGCGGCAAATCCGAATCGACGATGATGTGGTGATGGCCGGCGTTCGGGAAATCGACGCCGGCCGGCGCCACCCCCATGTGGCGCAGGCCGATCCTGACGTCGAAGGTCTCGGGAACCGTCGCGCCGTCGGCGAGATCGATGAAATAGACCTCCGCGCCGGGCGCCGACGGCGAACGGGCCGGGGTCTGTCCGGTGGTGTCGGCAGCCGCCGGAGTCTGCGCGAGCCGCACCGGCGTCCCCGCTGCGATGCCGGCTTGAATCTTCTCGCCGGAGCCCACGGCGGGAATCCGGCCATGGTCCGGACTGGCCCAGCCGACCGTGGCGCAGAAGAGAGCGATCATCGACAGCGCGAAAACCGGAACCAGCCTGACATGCCGCATGATGGTCCCGACGCGTTCCATGTCGAATGGCCCTTCCCGGGGCCGGCCAACTGGTGGCATTGTGAACCGTTGAGGTCCCGGCGCGCAACCGAAATTTGGACGGTTCCCGCGCTCGTCGAGGCCGCTATGATCGGACGCCGATCGGCGGCTGCGACGCCGGGAGCACGAGGGTACAATGGACCGACTTACCACGCTGGCGGTGGCCGCTCTGAGCATTGCGCTCGTCTCCCCGACCGCCGCCGAGACGGCGTTCAAGCGAACGCCCGCGCCCAAGGGTGCCCAGGTCTATTTCGAGAGTCCCCGGAATGGCGCGACGACGGGCCGCGAGGTCGTCGTCAGGGCGGGTCTGCATGTCATGGGGGTCGCACCGGCCGGCGAAGACGTGCCGAACACCGGACATCATCATCTGCTGATCGACACCGGCATCAGGAACATGAACGAGCCGATTCCGGTCGGCAATCAAATCGTTCACTTCAGCAATGGCGAAACCGAGATCAGGATCAACCTGACGCCGGGCTGGCACACGCTCCAGCTCGACTTCGCCGACGCCAGCCACCGGCAATTCGACCCGCCCGTCCTGTCAGGGAAGATCCGCGTCCGCGTGGTGGTCCACGATCAGCGCAAGTAGACCGCCGCGCGCCCGAGGTCGCGGCTCGACGGCGACCCGGATGCCATGGGACGCCGCAGGCGCTGTCTCACGATACCAGATTGCGGCAATACCTGGGCCATGATATTCGCTTCGACAACAATCGGCGGTCGGTGGTCGGCATGGATTGGCGATACGTGTCAGCCGGATGCACCTGTTTGGCGGGCCTGGTCGGTGCCGGGACCTTGGCGGTCGTGGAGATGACGCCGGCGCAGGCCGCGAGGCCCGTTCCGCCGCCGCCCGTCATGATCGCCAGCGTCGAGCCGACCCCGCCGCTTCACCCTCTCGTCGCGATGCCGAAGGTCGATGCTGCGCCTCAAGCGGCGGACCCCGCGCCGGCCGACCCGATGCCCCTCGCAGGAGCGCCCACCCCGTTGTCGCCGCCGGTCGCCCTGCCCGCGCTCGATCCCAAGGTGGCAAGTCTCGAGCCGCAGCCGCTGCAGCCCGCGCCGCCCCCGCTGAGCCGTCCGACGCCACCAATCCATATCGTTCCGCCAGCGCCGAAGCCGCGCCCGCCCGTCGTCGATCACCGCTACGATGGCACCTTGACCGTCGCCGAGATCGGCAAGATCCGGGCCTCGCTCAAGCTCACGCCCGAGCAGATGCCCTATTGGACGCCCGTCGCCAATCTGCTTCGGGAACTCGGCCGCAAGCAGATGGCGCAAGTCGATGCCGGGCAAAAGCCCGATTTCGACCTGCCTGGCGACCTCGGATCCCGTTTCTATTCGGCCGCCGTCCCGCTTTTGCAGGTGCTGCGCGACGACCAGAAGGAAGCGGTCCGCAACCTCGCGCGCAAGATGGGGTACGGAGCTTATGCGTCGTTCATTTGATCGCGTCCCATATCGCATGGCGATGATCGGGATCGCCCTGATAAAGGTAGGCTCTTGATGCGCCGCTTGTTGTTGTTCGTGATGTTTGCGTCGATGGTCGGTGCCGGCGCCATGGCGCAGACCGTCGAGCGGCAGACCTATGTCATGTCCGCCAAGATGCATCACGACCTCGATGCGCGGCAGTTCGACAGCAAGCGGATCGAGCAGATCGTCGGCGGCGTGGCCCAGGCATTGAACACCAAGAGCCTCGCTCCAATTCTCGACATGTCCGCGCCGGAGATCCGCATCACCGATGGCGGCGTCAACAAGGTCGTCAAGAAACAGCAGCTCGCAGCCTTCAAGGCGCGTCTCTTCGCGGACCCGACGCTCAAGAGCGACGTCACCGACGAAAGCCAGTTCACCCTCAAATCCGACGAGGTCGGACTGGCGCGCGGCACGATCTGGATCAAAGAAGAGTGCCTCGACGACGGCTGCAGTCAAAAAAAAACATCAATTATTACAATCAACATTCCTTAAGACCATTGCCGGCGGGCACGCTGGCCTGTAGCGACCCCGATTTCGAGTTGAAGGACCGGCTCAAGAACCTCCTGATGTTCGAGGAGGGCCGCGTCGTCCTGCAGAACGGCCTGCATGTCGCCTACCGCGACAGCAAGGGCATCTATACGATCGGCTACGGCTTCAATCTGCAGACGGGTGCCGCGCCGTCGATCCTGCGCCGGGTGACCACCAAGACGGTCGCGGCCCTGACCCACAAGACCGAGTTCCTGACCGAAGTCGAGGCGCAGGGCCTTCTCCTGATCGCCGAGGACAACGCGCTCGACGGCGTGCGGACCTACCTTCCGGACTACAATGCGCTCGACCTGCCGCGACGGGTCGTCTTCGCCGCCATGGTCTATCAGTTCGGCGCCGTCGGCTTCGGCAAGTTCCATCGGCTGATCGCGGGTGTCGAGGGGCGAGACTGGCCGGCCGTGGTCCTGTCCATGCGCCAATCGCAGTGGTATCGGCGCGACTCGCCGAAGCGGGCGCGTCGAATGGCGGACGCCGTCGAGAAGGGCGCCTTCCCGGACGCTGCGACCCTGAGCGATCAAGCCGCCGCAGGACAAACGCCGGCGCCCGCAAGCACGGCGAACGTTCCGCGCAGCTCCTGGCCGTTCGACAATTGAACAGGGCGCCTGGCCCGTTCGCCGTTCCGTCGCGCCTCAAAGGCCCTGAGGGCATTTGAATTCCCTCAGGGCCGGCAGAGACAGGGGATTGGCGGTAGCGCCGGCGGCGAACTGGTAGGAGACTTCCTTGCCCCCGATCACGAAGCTCGCCGTCACCTTGTCGCCCTGGTTCAGCACCGAGGCCGCGTCGATCATGCGGAACAGCGACCAGGGACCCTGCCGCTCGAGGCTGACGTTCTTCGAGAAGAAGCCGAGGTCGAGCGTGATCGCCGTCCTTTCGGCGCCGGCACCCGGCCAGACCAGCGCCAGCGGCGTGTTGGCGCCGCGCTCGCTAGTCAGGCTGTTCGCGCCGATCTCGAGCTTGGCGTTGCTCGCGTCGCTGCTCAGCGTCACCGGCGTCACGGTCAGGTTCACCGAGGGCAAGGTGCCGCCTTGGGGAAAGAACGCGTCGCGGATGGCGGCGGCCTGCTGGAAGGCCTGGATGGTCGGGGCCGACAGGCCGCGGCCGAGGCGCGAATCGACGCGCGCGGTCCATTGCGGTTGCGAGGTGTCGACGAGCGTGGCGAGGTTCTTGGCGAAAAACCCGTCGATGATTCCGTTGGGGCTGAACAGCCGGCCGAAATCCGCCATGGCGACGTCGCGATCGCTGTCCTTGACGAAGGGATAGTGGTCGGCGACGACGGTCTGGCAGGGACGCGCGACCTGTTCCCTGAGCGCCAGGACGAGTTGCCGCGCGGAGGCGGTGGTGACATCGCCCTCGAAGTCGTCCGCCGCGGCGCGCATCATGTCGGCGAAGGGCTGCGGCAGACGCGCGGCGGTACCCCGCAGGCTCGCGATCTGCGGAATCAGCGCCGCATTGGCCTGCGCGGCCTGCGACGGATTGGCGGCGGCGATCGACAGCGTCTGATCGATGTCGCTCAGGGCCTGCAGCAGCGCGTCGATCGGCCGTTTTCCCGGATCCCCCTCGACCACGAGCTGGAACGGCCTGAACCTGGCCTCGATCGCGGCGCCCGGCACCTCGCCCGAGCGGGCCGACACCGCCGCGACGACGGCGGGTGCCGGCTGGCCGGCGCCCGGCTGCGCCGGCAAGGTGCCGATGGCCTTGGCCGTGAGATCGGCCACGACCGCCGCGGCGCGGCCGCCCTTCGGCGGCGGCGGGGCGCCCGGCGCCGCGCCCCGGTCCTTGGTGACTTCGGTCTCGTCGCGGATCGAGGAGAAGATCTGCAGGATCGGCGAGGTCGGCGCTGAGGCCGCCGCCAGCGCGATATATTTCGGCTTGTCGGCGATGAGGGAGCGCAGCTTCAGCCTGCCGAGCATCTGCTGCCAGGCGTCGATATAGGCTTTGGCATAAAGCGCCGTCAGGTCCGCATAGAGCGTCGCGTACTGGGTCTGCACGGTGCTCTGCGCGCCCGCCGCGCCGAGCACCCACTGGTCGCGCGCGACCTCGGCGCCGGCCTCGGCGAGCTTGTCGACGAAGGCGTGCTGGAAGCCGTCGTAGGTGTAGAAATAGGGCACGCTGACGGCGTCGAGCGTCTGCCCGGGGGGCGCGGCGAAGACCAGCGCCGCGTCCGGCCCGGCGGCCTTGGCGGCGCTCCAGTCCAGCCCCACCGATTGGGCGGCCCGCGCGCGCAGGATCTCGAAGGCGCGGTCGGCGACGCTGAGGCGCGCCAGGCTGCGCTGGGTTTCCTCCACCAGAGGCCCGTTCAGCGTCACCACCGGCAGGCCGTCGAGATCGAGCATGGCCGCGACATGGTCTTCCATGGTACGACGGCCGGCGGCGTTCACCGGGCCTGGATAGAGCGCCTCGGCCCAGTCGCGCCGCAGGAAAGAGAGCACCAGCCCCTTGTCGACCTTCACCTGGCCGCCGAGCATCAGATAGACCTTGAGCGCCTCGTAAAGGTAGGTCGGATTGGCACGGTTGCGGCCGATCAGCGTCTCGACACGATGGACCAGGCGCGGCCGCAGCAGGCGCTCGAGCGCGGTGTCGTAGAGCGTCTCGCTCGATGAGCGCAGACGCTGCGCCTGGCTCAAGCCGAAGCGGGCGCCGAGCGGCACCGTCGCGTCGCGCCCCGCATAGCCGACCGGCAGATAGCGCACCCTATCGAGCAAGGGCACGACCCTGGCGAAATCCTCGTCGGCAACCAGCGCCTCGCTGGAGAGCGGGCCGGCGGCAGCCCGGATTTGCGCGAGGCCGGCGTCGGTCTCGGCGATGAGCGCCTTGTTGCGGGCATAGCTGGCCCACCAGAGGCCCGCGACCGACAGCCCGAGCAGCGCGAGGCCCGCGAAGGTGGCGAGGCGCAGCAGGCTCGATCGGCGGATCGCCACCCGGTTGGTGGAGACCCAGCCGGCCTCGGGAAACACCACCTTCTCGAACAGATCCGTGAGGAAGAAGCTCTTGCCGAGCTGCGAATAGAACCCGCGCCGCGCGTCCTCGGCGGGCAGCACGCTTTCCATCTGGCTGATCAGCTGGTCGAACGGCGTCCCGGTCTGTGTGCCCGAGGTGAAATAGAAGCCGCGCAGGATAGCCTTGGCGTGGAAGCGGGTCGGCTCGAACACCTGGTTGAGAAAGTCGAGCACCGCCGGCCGCAGCGCCGCCATCTGGCTCGGCAGGCCGAAGAGCCTGACGCGCGCGGCGGGATGAGGCTCGGCCTGCAGGCGGTCCGCCATCTGGCTGCTCAGCCGTTCGACCAGGGCATCGAATTCCGCCGGCGCCTCGCCGATCGGATTGGTCTGCACTTTGCCGCCCGGCGTGAAGGTCGCGCCCCAGACCACCCGGCGGTCGGCCTCGTTGAGATCGCCGAACGCCTCGCGGAAACCGCCGACGAGGTCGGTCTTGGTGAACAGGACGTAGATCGGGAACTCGATGCCGAGCGTCTCGCGCAGGTCGACGAGCCGCTTGCGGATGGTCGTCGCATAGGTGGCGAGCGCCTCGCCGTTCATGCCGACGAGGTCTTGCAGGCTCGCCGCGACGATGACGCCGTTGATCGGCTGCTGCGGCCGGTATTTCCGCAAGAGCCCCAGGAACCGCATCCAGGAGCGTGCGTCGTTCTCGGCGTTGGTGTCCTGCGTCGTGTAGCGGCCCGCGGTGTCGATCAGCACGCCCTGCTCGGTGAAATACCAGTCGCAGAACTTGGTGCTGCCGCTGCCCGCCACGGCGGCGAGCGTGCCGCCGGCGTTGAGCGGGAATTTCAGGCCGGAATTGATGAGCGCCGTGGTCTTGCCCGAGGCGGGTCGCCCGATGATCATGTACCAGGGGATCTGGTAGAGGTAGTTGCGGCCGGCGCCCTTGACGCTGCGCAGGGTGGCCAGCGCATCCTTCATCGCCCCCTGCAGGGCCTCGGCGTCGGGACTCTCCTCCGCGGCGCTCGACAGGGCGCCTTCGAGGGCACGCGTCGCCCGCTCGCGCCGATAGATCGCCAGCATGGCGATCAGGATGGCCAGCGCGACCACGAGCAGGAGCAGGGCGATCCTGACGCCGATCCCGGCAAACGGCCGAAGGTCGCCGATCTCGATCAGCGGGCCGGCGAACCAGATGAGCAGGCCCGTCAGCAAGAGGCCGATGACGGTCAGCGTCAGTTTGAGCCAGAGCGCCATTGTCCTCGTTCACCGCCTCTGAAAACATCGCATGGAGCCGGCCGGTGCCGTCGCCGCTTCATCGTCAGTCGACGCGCGGGATCGAGATCTCGACGCGCCGGTTCTGCGCCCGACCTTCGACCGTGTCGTTGGTGGCGATCGGCACGTCCGACCCCTTGCCCTCCACCTCGAGACGATCGGGCCTCGACAGGCCGCCCCGCAGCACCGCGGCGACGGCCTTCGCCCGGGCCAGCGACAGGTCGAAATTCGAGGCGAATTTCAGCGACTTCAGCGGCGAGTTGTCGGTGTGGCCGGTGACCCTGATGGGGCCGGTCTCCTTGTTGAGCATGGCCGCGATGGTCGCGCCGACCGGGGCGAAGGCCGGCTCGAGCGTGGCCTCGGCGGAGGGAAAGAGGCCGAGGCTGCCGAGGCGGACGATGATCCGGTCGCCGGTCTGCTGCACCGAGACCTTGCCGCCGGCGATGTCGGAGGCGAGCGCCGCCTTCACGCGCTCGATCTGCTGTCGCTGCGGCCTGGTCGCGGGGGGCGGCGCGGGCGGCGGCGGCGGAACCGCGTCCTGCGCCCGCACCACGCTCACGTCGGAGGTCGGGAACAGCGTGCCGGCGGCCTGGATCGCCGCGCCCGTCGCGCTGGCGAGCCAAGTCCGCAGCAGAAGATAGAGGGCGAGCAGGGCGACCCCGAGCAGCGCGGTTATGACCCAGATCGGCACCTCGAAGCGTTGCGCATAGGCCGCGATGGGCCGGCCCTGCCAATGCGGCGACAGGACCGGGTCGGGCCTGCGCACGCGCCGCAGCGTCTCGTAGAGATTGCGCTGGATCTGCTGAAGCGCGCCGGCATTGCCGGCCGAGGTACGGTGCATGCCCTCGAAACCGAGCGCCAGGCAGGCGTGGAGCAGCTCGAGCAGGTCGTGGTTCGGCTCCGGATCGGCCCGCAGGCGGTCGAGCTCGCGGAAGAACTGGACGCCGCCGTTGCGCTCGCCGAAGAACTGGCTGAGCATGCTGTATTGGGTCCACACCTGCTGATCGCCCGGCCGGTTCTGGACGATGTCGTCGGCAGTCGCGCACAGAATGTATTTGGCGGTCCGGGCCTGCCCCTCCGCGACCCCGGCGCTGCGGATGTCGGCCTCGAAATCGACGATCGCATCGGCGACCTCCGGCATGAGGTCGCCGATGGGCGTCTCGACGAGCGAGACGCGCAGGCTGCCGAGCGTGAGCAGCAGCGGCGCCGCCGCCTTCACGATGACGTTCTGGTTGGGGACCGCCATGGTCCGGCGGCGCGCGAGAACCGGCACGGCATCGCGGGAGCCGGGCCCGGACGCGCGGCGCGGCCGCGGTGCGGCGCCCGCCATCTGCGTCCAGTCGGCGGCGGGCGAGGACGCGATCCGCTCGCCCTCCGGCGGCCAGAGCGGGTCGGCGGAGGCGGCTCGCCGGCGCCGCCCGGATCCGCCGACGATCCTGGTGCGGTCGTCGGGCGGGCTATAGGTCTTGTCCTCGTCGCTCATGCCCGGTCCCTCGGCACAGCCCAGAGTTCAAGCTGCAGTTCGGGCCAATCCCCCGAAAAATGCAATCCGAGCGAGCTGGCCGTGCTGAATTCGGGCCACAGCGGCGAGGTCCGATCCAGGCTGAAATAGACGTGGTCCACCACCGCCCTGATCAGGGGCGGCGGCGTCGGCAGATGGGTGAGCCCCACGCCGGGCAGATGGGCGTTGACGATTTCACTCATCTTGGTGCTGGGACCGACCTTGAGGAGGTTCGGGAAGCGCGTCTGGATCTCGCTCAGGGGGCGGCGCGCCGCGACCTCCAGGACGAAGCTGGCGTTGCGGAACAGGTTGCGGTCCCGGATCGGCGACACGAAGGCGTTCGGCGCCCGCTCGATGAGGTCGAGGCGGATGGCCCGGCGGCCGAACTGGGCGCTGAGATAATCCTGGATGTCGCGCAGCACGGGCGCGAAGCAGAGCTCGAGGTTGTCGTGATCATAGGCGGGGTAGTCGGCGGCGCGGCGGCCGGGCGAGGCAAAGGTGGCGAGCTCGCCGGCGATCTGCAGCAGCGTCTCGAACAGCCGCTCCGGATGGACGAAGCGCGAGCGCCGGTAATGTTTGAGCAACGGGCAATGCCGGTTGAGGACTTGGAGCACGAAATAATCGGCGCTCTGCAGGCCGCCGCCGGCGGTCGGATCGGCGGCATAGCGGGCCAGCTCGTCGAGCTTGGCCTCGATCCAGCCGGTGACGCGGTCGACCCAGCCCTCCATCACCGGGTGAGCGGCGGTGACGAGCAGCGGCGGAACGAACCGCTCGTCATAGACGACGGTCTTGTCCCGCACCTCGAGGATGCGCGCGAGCGGCAGCGCCGCAAAACCGGGCCGGGCCGCCCTCCGCAAATCGAAGGCCAGGCGCGGATGGGCGAGATCGATCTCCTCCTCGAGCCGAACCGACGAGGTCGAATCGATGACACGCTCGGACCCCGCCACATAGCGCGAGATGCCGCTTCCCGCGCCGATCTCGGTCTCGCAGCTTCCGAGCGCGGCGAGCGGCAGGCTCAGCCAGACGGTGACATTGGCGGCGTCGGGCGGGATGTCGAGCGCCGGCGGCAGGGCGCCGTCGGACGGCAGATCGAACGGCAGGCCGTCCGGCATCAGGCCCGCCGCGTGCCGGAGCGCGAATTTGGCCTGCAACGCGAGATCACGGTCGATGTCGAGCGCCGAGAACCCCCAGGGGTACGGGGTCACGTGGCGGACACGGGACTCGATCAGATGCTCGAGATAGCGATCGCCTTGTTGAAGGTGCTGGGGCCGCAGGAACAGCCCTTCCGACCAGAGCACCTTCGCGTACCACGACATCGCGCATCCCAGTGAATTGACGTCTTCTAACCTTGAATAAGGCGCTGGTCGCCATACGGTTTACGTCATCCGGCCGCAAAGGCAAGCCGGTGAATAAAGGGACGAAAGGCCCGCCACTCGCTCGCCTTGGGCGAATGGCCGTGGGCCGGCTTGAAAATTGATCGGCCGCAGGCCGACGACGCATCGCTGCGCTCCGCCTTTTTCGCTTGTGGCCAACCCAGGATCGTGGCCTTTTGCCGCCCTGGCAGACCCGACGCGAGACCACCGCCCATGCGCTACAAGACCCTTGGCATGATGAAGGACGCCGGGATGGGCAAGGACGTCAACGACCTGATGGCCGGCACGGCCGGCGTTCCCTATCTGCTGGCCAACCAGCGTGAACCATATCTGGTGACGGTCAGCCCGTTTGACCGGCTGACGCAGGGCGGCTTCCTGCTGAACACGGCCGACGGCCCGACCGGCCAGTATATTTTCGTGATGGACGGCGACGGCGCGATCTATTCCGCGAGCAAGACCGTGGTGCATCACCATTCGTCGTTCCTCGCCGGCGGCCCGGTTGCCGCCGCCGGCTGGTGGGCGGTCGAATACGGCGCGCTCAAGTCGATCCGCAACGACAGCGGTCACTATCAGCCGCCGCTCGACTACACCAAGCAGGTGCTCAAAGAACTCGAACGCCTCGGCGTCGACGTGAGCGGGGTCAATCAAATCTGGACCGGGGTCGAGTCGAAGAAACTGGCCAAGGCGTCGACGGCGCGCGGGATCACCTTCAATCGGATCGGCCCGAAGGGCGTCATCCAGTCGGCCTTCTGATCCTGCGGCGTTCCTTTGCGGGCGCTTCCGCTCAGCGTCCGTGCCGGCTCGCGCGGTCGTAGCATTCCGAAAAATAGAGCAGGAAGGCGCCGAGCAGGCCGTCGTCGTGACGCGCGACCTTGGCGCGCCAGCGCTCGACGAAGACGTCCCACAACCGCGCCTTGCGCGACCCCATCATGGCCCCGAGGCCCCGGTCCGGCTCCGTCTCGGCCTCGATCTGCTTGGGATCGAGATCCTTGACCAGCATGCCGATGGCAAGCTGCATGGCCGAATAGGTCTGCACCTGATGCAGCTTGAGGTCCCTGAAGCCCTGTTCGAGGGCGGCGCGGGCGCCGAGATAGGAGCCCGAGGCGGGCGCGAACATGATCCTCAGCGCCTCCTCGACGCTCGGCGTGAACTTCAGCGGATTGTTGTCGGCCGCCATGATCATCGTATGGCTCGAACTGCGGACGATGTCCTTGAGCTCGCTGCGCGACTGAAGCAGGTGCTGCACATTCTCGGTCGTCAGGCGCAGCAGGCGTCCCAGGTCCTCGGCCAGGTCCCCGGCCGGCTGGGACGCGAAGACGGCCTCCGGGACACCCGCGCCATGGGCCAGCCGGCGCCTGAAGTCGCTCAACGCGTCATCCCCGCCCGCGACGCTCGATCCCGTCGCCTCGGCGGCCGGACGGGATCGCACGATCTCTCGGGAGGGAGGATCGGGGCGGGCCTCCGGCGGCTCGGCGCGCCCGGTCTCGGGCCGCGACGGCTTCGAGGGCGCCATCGGCGAAACGCGGCCGCCGCCGGCCTCCCGCGACCAGTCGAACCCCTGCGGCGCGGCCGAGGGCGGGGCGGCGTCACGCGGTCGCGACGGCGCCATGCCGTTCCACAGGGCATCCCCATCGGGGCCGGAACTGTCGACCAGATGATCGAGGAAATCGCGGTCCGACAGCACGGCGTCGGACGCCGGCCGACGCGGCTCGGCCGCCGCAGGAGGCGCCACGTCCTCGTCGACCTGCCAGAGGTCGGCGCCCCGCGCCGGGCGGGCTGCGGGAGGGGCTGGCGCGTCGCCGATGTCGCCGAGATCGACCGTCACCGCGATGATGTAGTCGCCGATCTCGACGCGATCGCCGGTGCGCAGGCGATGCGGCGCGCCCATCCGATCCTCGGCCCCATTGAGGAACGTGCCGTTGCTCGACACGTCCCGCAGCCAATAGCCGCCGTCGCCGAACCGGATCTCGCAATGTTTGCCGGAGATGAAGCGGGTCGGATCGGGGAGGGTCCAATCGAGGTGCTGGTCGCGCCCGATGTCGATGCCGCGCCGCCCGGGCACGTCGATGGCGAGCGGCCCGCCGTCCGGCAGGGTCGACAGGTTCTCGATTCGGAGGCGGAGGACCATGATTCTATTCAACGGCTAGCGCGTCGGCACGGCTGCTAT
>DATBEH010000116.1:0-29531 GCA_036276175.1 Lichenihabitans sp. | reverse complement strand
CGGATCGGCAGCCGACGCATCTCCTCGGGACCATGCGGCGCATCGGCGTCGAAGAACAGGCTGTCGCCCGGCAGCATCCGGTAGAGCCTGTCGGCATGGCGATAGATCACCTCGCCTTCCAGCATGTAGAGGAACTCGAGCCCCGAATGCTGGAACAGGGGAAACACGTCCGATTCCTCGGTCAGCGTGATCATGTAGGGCTCGACGACGACGCGCGACGAGCGGTCTCCGGTATGGCCGAGCAGATGATATTGATGGCCATTGCGCGTGCCGCGCCGCTCGATCGACAGGCCTTCGCCGGCCCTGACGAAGACGGCGCCGCGCCGCTCCTCGTAGCGGCGGAAGAAGGCCGTGACCGGCACGCCGAGCGCCCGCGACAGGGATTGCAGGGTGGTGAGGGACGGCGAGGTGACGCCGTTCTCGATCTTCGAGAGCATGCCGAGCGAGAGGCCGGTCGCCGCCGCCAGATCGGCCACCGTGATGCCGAGCTTGGTGCGGAAGCTGCGCACCTCCCGGCCGATGGCGACCTCCAGCATGTTGTCGCGCGCGCCATCGAGCGCATGGGGGTCCTGGCCCTCGACGGGCACGACGGCGGGTCGGGAGGACGGGTCGCCCGCCGTCGCGCGGTGCCCGGCATTGGCTCTGGCCTCGTCCGGGGAGCGGCCCACTCGGCGGGTGCCCGCGCGCTTGCCCATTCGGATGCCGTCCTCGATACCGAATGCCCGCGGCCGCCCTGATCGCCGCCGGCGTCCTTGCGCCATCGTAACATCGCCGCGGGCCCCGCGCCAACGGTCCACGCGATCGGACAGGCGTTGAGCCGTTCGGTCTTGGATATCCCCGAGCAATCCTCACAGGAAATAATTATTCTTGTACGATGCCGTGCCGTGCCTTAGGTGTGGCGGATCCTGTCGGGAGGCGCGCCGATGTGCGGCATTGTCGGACTGTTCATCAAGGACCCTGCGCTCGAGCCGCAGCTCGGGCACATGCTGGCGGGCATGCTGGGTACGTTGGGCGATCGCGGCCCGGACAGCGCGGGCTTTGCGGTCTACGGCGCGCCGCAGGGCGGCCGGATCAAGATCACCGTCCAGAGCGCCGATCCGGACAAGGCTTTCGCCGGCCTAGCGGCCTCGGTGGCGGAGGCGATCGGCGCGCCGATCGGCTTCGAACGCAAGGCCACGCATGGCGTGCTCGGCGTCCCGGCCGCCAAGGCCGATGCGGTCGCCGCCTTCCTGCGGGCCAACCACCCCGAAATCCGCCTCATGGCGAGGGGCGAGACGATCGAGATCTACAAGGAGGTCGGCTATCCGACCGACGTCGCCCGGCGCTTCGACCTCGCAGCCATGGCGGGAACGCATGGTATCGGCCATACCCGCATGGCGACGGAATCGGCGGTGACGACGCTCGGCGCGCATCCTTTCTCGACCGGGCCGGATCAGTGCCTCGTCCATAACGGGTCGCTATCGAACCACAACAACCTGCGCCGCGACCTGGTGCGCGACGGCATCCGGTTCGAGACCGAGAACGATACCGAGGTCGCCGCCGCCTATCTGACCTGGCGGATGAACCAGGGGCTCGGTCTCGGCCGGGCCTTGGAGAAGGGTCTCGACGACCTTGATGGCTTCTACACCTTCGTGGTCGGCACCAGGACCGGCTTCGGCGTGCTGCGCGACCCCATCGCCTGCAAGCCGGCGGTGCTGGCCGAGACCGACCGTTACGTCGCCTTC
This sequence comes from Lichenihabitans sp., assembly GCA_036276175.1. Classification (GTDB taxonomy): domain Bacteria; phylum Pseudomonadota; class Alphaproteobacteria; order Rhizobiales; family Beijerinckiaceae; genus Lichenihabitans. The sequence continues at coordinate 27,807 of DATBEH010000116.1, read as the reverse complement.
GGTTCGGAATACCGGGCGCTGGCCGAACTGCCGGGCATCGACGCCGCCAAGGTCTGGGAGCCCGAGCCGGCGACCGTCTATTTCTGGGAGCGCTGATCCGTGCCGGTGGTCGATCTCGCCACGGCGGAGCTGCGCGCGCTCAATCAGGCGCTGCACGCCCAGAGGCCGGGCACCAACGAGACGCTTTGGGAGGTCTTGAACCCGCGCGGCGCCCACGCGGTCGCGGTCGGCATCGACGCTCCGATCGGCGTCGAGGTGCGCGGCAACGTAGGCTATTATTGCGCCGGCATGAACCAGCAGGCCAGGGTCACGGTGCATGGCTCGGCCGGGCCGGGCGTCGCCGAGAACATGATGTCGGGCGAGGTGAGGGTAGCGGGCGATGCGAGCCAATATGCCGGGGCGACCGGCCGGGGCGGCCTCCTCGTCATCGAGGGCAACGCCGCCTCGCGCTGCGGCATTTCGATGAAGGGGATCGACATCGTGGTGCACGGCAGCGTCGGGCACATGTCGGCCTTCATGGCGCAGGCCGGCAACCTCGTCGTGTGCGGCGATGCCGGCGATGCGCTCGGCGATTCCATCTACGAGGCCCGGCTCTTCGTGCGCGGCATGGTCAAGAGCCTGGGCGCGGACTGCATCGAGAAGGAGATGCGTCCCGAGCATCTCGAAACCCTCCGCGGGCTGCTCGACCGGGCCGGCGTCGCCGGCCTGCGGCCCGCCGAGTTCCGGCGCTACGGCTCGGCCCGAAAACTCTACAATTTCAGCATCGATCACGCCGATGCTTATGGCTAGGAAGGTCAGGTTTCCGCATGACCTATGACAACCCGCCGACGACGCCGCGCAAATCGGCGACCTTCGACGACTACACGCTGTCGGAGATCCGCCGGGCCGCGACGACCGGCCTCTACGACATCCGGGGCGGCGGCGCGAAACGCAGGCTGCCGCATTTCGATGATCTCCTGTTCCTCGGCGCATCGATGTCGCGCTACCCGCTCGAAGGCTACCGCGAGCGCTGCGGCACCGACGTCGTGCTGGGTTCGCGCCATGCCAAGAAGCCGATCGAGCTCAAGATCCCGATCACCATCGCGGGCATGAGCTTCGGCTCGCTCTCGGCCAATGCCAAGGAGGCGCTCGGCCGAGGGGCGGCGGCGGCCGGCACCTCGACCACGACGGGCGACGGCGGCATGTCGAGCGAGGAGCGCGGCCAGTCCAAGACCCTCGTCTACCAGTACCTGCCCTCGCGCTACGGCATGAACCCGGACGACCTGCGCCAGGCCGATGCCATCGAGGTCGTCGTGGGGCAGGGCGCCAAGCCCGGCGGCGGCGGCATGCTGCTCGGCCAGAAGATCACCGACCGCATCGCCGCGATGCGCACCCTGCCCAAGGGCATCGACCAGCGCTCGGCGGCACGTCACCCCGATTGGACCGGCCCGGACGACCTCGAGATCAAGATCCTCGAATTGCGCGAGATCACCGACTGGGAGAAGCCGATCTACGTCAAGATCGGCGGGGCGCGGCCCTATTACGATGTCGCCCTCGCGGTCAAGGCGGGGGCGGACGTCGTCGTGGTCGACGGCATGCAGGGCGGCACGGCGGCCACCCAGGAAGTTTTCATCGAGAATGTCGGCATGCCGACGCTGGCCTGCATCCGGCCCGCCGTCCAGGCCTTGCAGGAGCTCGGCATGCATCGCAAGGTCCAGCTGATCGTCTCGGGCGGCATCCGCAACGGCGCCGATGTGGCCAAGGCTTTGGCGCTCGGTGCCGATGCGGTGTCCATCGGCACGGCGGCGCTGGTGGCGCTCGGCGACAACGATCCCGTCCACGAGGATGAATACCGGGCGCTCGGCACGACCGCGGGCGCCTATGACGATTGGCACGAGGGCCGCGACCCGGCCGGCATCACGACGCAGGATCCCGAGCTCATGCGACGGCTCGATCCGGTGCTCGGCGGCCGGCGCCTCGCCAATTATCTCAAGGTCATGACGCTCGAGGCGCAGACCATCGCGCGGGCCTGCGGCAAGACCCATGTCCACAACCTCGAGCCCGAGGATCTCTGCGCGCTCACGCTCGAGGCCGCCGCCATGGCCCGCGTGCCGCTGGCCGGGACGAGCTGGATCCCGGGGCAGGGCGGCTATTGAGGTGTTCTATCCGTCCACCTCGCCGTGTATCCCGGCCAAGCGCAGCGCGGCGCCGGGATCCATGCCGGGGAGGGGTTGAACTGGCGCGATGATGGATCCCGGATCGCGGCGCTTCGCAGCCAAGCTCACGCAGGCTGCGTAAACTTGCCAGCGCCTCGTCCGGGATGACACGGCAGAGCAAGAGTTGAACCAGGCCGTCCCTCTCCTCAAACCCTGAACGGAACGACCGATGCCCCACGACCTGGCCAAGTTCGCGAAGGACAACGGCATCCGCTACTTCATGATCTCCTATACGGATCTGTTCGGCGCGCAGCGCGCCAAGCTGGTGCCGGCGGCGGCGATCGGGGACATGCAACGCGACGGCGCCGGTTTCGCCGGCTTCGCTACCTGGCTCGACATGACGCCGGCCCACCCCGATCTCTTCGCCGTGCCGGATGCCTCGGCCGTGATCCAACTCCCGTGGAAGCCCGAAGTCGCGTGGGTGGCGGCCGATTGCGTCATGGAGGGGGCGCCGGTCGCCCAGGCGCCGCGCGTGGTGCTCAAGCGCATCGTCGCCGATGCGGCGGCCCAGGGTCTCTTCGTCAAGACAGGGGTCGAGGCCGAGTTCTTCCTGATCGATCCCGAAGGCACCGCCATCTCGGACCTCAAGGACAATGCCGCCAAGCCCTGCTACGACCAGCAGGCGCTGATGCGCCGCTACGACATCATCGCCGAGATCTGCGACCACATGCTGGCGTTAGGCTGGCAGCCCTACCAGAACGACCACGAGGATGCGAACGGGCAGTTCGAGATGAACTGGGCGTTCGACGACGCGCTGGTGACGGCGGACCGACATTCCTTCTTCAAGTTCATGGTCAAGTCGGTGGCCGAGAAGCACGGGCTGCGGGCGACCTTCATGCCGAAGCCCTTCCCGGCCCTGACCGGCTCGGGCTGCCATGCGCATATCTCGGTCTGGGACGAGACCGGCACGACCAACATGTTCCATGACGATGCGGACGAGATGGGCCTCTCGCCGCGCGGCTATCACTTCCTCGGCGGGATCATGAACCATGCCGAGGCGCTCGCCGCCATCACCAATCCGACGGTGAACAGCTACAAGCGCATCAATGCGCCGCGCACCGTCTCGGGTGCCACGTGGTCGCCGAACAGCGTCACCTGGACGGGCAACAACCGCACCCACATGGTGCGCGTGCCGGGCAAGGGCCGGTTCGAGCTGCGCCTTCCGGACGGCGCCGCCAATCCCTATCTGCTGCAGGCCGTCATCATCGCGGCCGGCCTCGACGGCATCCGCTCGAAGGCCGATCCCGGGCCGCGCCGCGACATCGACATGTATCAGTTCGGCCACACGGTGACGGATGCGCCCAAGCTGCCCCTGAACCTTCTCGACGCGTTGCGGGCCTTCGATGCCGACACCGGGCTGAAACGCGCCTTGGGCGAGGAGTTCTCGCAGGCCTATCTCAAGCTCCGGCACGAGGATTGGAGCCGCTACGCCTCCCATTTCACGCAATGGGAACGGGAGACGACGCTCGATATCTGATCCACTCGCCACGCGACCATCAGAGGCGGGTCACGACGGAAGATGGCGCGTGCCGTCGATTTCCAAGTTCGGCGATGCGTCTCGCTCCCCGTCCGGCCGCGGCAAGCCACGGCATCTGGCTTCCCGCGCGCCCAGAATGACGGGGAGCCGGCCGCGTCAGCGAACTGAGGAGAAGGTGGTCGCCTGAAGGAGCTGATTGCTGATCGTTGCCACGATCGCGCCGTCGCGCTCGCTTTCGGCCCGCTTGGCGATCCATTCAGGGTCCGCCTGGAAAGCGGCCCATTTCTCCTCCCGCTCCGCCAGGGAATTCCAGGCCAGCAAATAGGTGAGATCCTGATTCGAATCCCCGACGACCGTGGTCCAGAAGCCCGCCTGGCGGATGCCGTGTTTTTCCCACAGCATCAGCGTCACGCTCTCGAAGCGATGCAGCAACGCAGGCAGCCGTCCCGGCAAGCAGCGATAGACGCGCATTTCATAAATCATTGGGCTTTCTCCTTCGACTGGCCGTCGGAACGCTCCGACGCGACGGCGACGGGTTCTTACCAAGTCAATCCAGATCGGTGGTGATCTTTCCCGTTCATCACCGAGCGTCGTGAAGAACCAGCGCACTCCGTCCGGCGTCATGGCATGCCGCGTTATGCGCAGTCCGGCCCGGATCTTATCGCGCGCCTCGGCTCCTACATCCCTTCGCACCGGCGAGATTGGCGGCTGACGTGGCCATTCGTCACCGTCGTCAGGCGAAAGACCGGCAGCGAGGGACTGCGAGGACTCACGTCTTCATCACCGTCCTCTTCACCGCGTCCTGCCAGCCCCGATATTTGCGCTCGCGCTCGTTGGCCGGCATGGCCGGGCGGAAGCGGCGCTCGGCCGTCCAGCCCCGTGCGAAGTCGGCCGGTTCCGGATAGAGGCCGGAGCGCCAGCCCGCCAGATAGGCGGCGCCGAGCGCCGTCGTCTCGAGCACGGCCGGCCGGTCGACCTCGGCGTCGAGCATGTCGCTGAGAAACTGCATGGTCCAGTCGCTGGCGCTCATGCCGCCGTCGACCCTGAAGACGGGCTGCGCGTCGGGGTGCGCCCCTGCTTCGCCTGGCAGGCGTTCCGCGTCGGCCAGCATGGCGCCGATGAGGTCGCGCGTCTGGTAGGCGACGCTTTCAAGGGCCGCGCGGGCGATCTCGCGCCGCGTCGTGCCGCGCGTGAGACCGGTCAGGACGGCGCGGGCCTCGCTGTCCCAATGCGGCGCACCGAGGCCGGCGAAGGCCGGCACGATATAGACCGGCTGGTCCGGATCCGCCTCGGCCGCGAGCGCTCCGGAATCCGCGGCAGCGGCGATGATGCCGAGCCCGTCGCGGAGCCATTGCACGGTGGCGCCGGCCGAGAAGATGGAGCCTTCGAGCGCGTAGGTGCGTCGGCCGCCGAACTGGTAGGCGACCGTCGTCAGCAGGTTATGGGTCGAGGCGACGGGCTCTGGTCCGATGTTGAGCAGCGCGAAACAGCCCGTGCCGAAGGTGGCCTTCACGGTGCCGGGCTCGAAGCAGGCCTGGCCGATCAGCGCCGCCTGCTGGTCGCCGGCGATGCCGCGCACCGGCAGCGCCCGGCCGAGATGCCTTTCGTTGGCCATGCCGAAATCGGCGGCGCAATCCATGACCTGCGGCAGCAGCGCCATCGGCACGCCGAAGAGCTTGAGGAGGTCCTCGTCCCAACCGCCCGCGCCGATATCGTAGAGCGCCGTGCGCGAGGCGTTGGTCGCATCGGTGGCGTGGACCGCGCCATCCGTCAGGCGCCAGAGCAGGAAGCTGTCGACGGTGCCGAAGGCGAGCTCGCCGGCCTCCGCCCCGGCGCGGGCACCGGGTATGCTGTCCAGCAGCCAGGCGATCTTGGTGGCCGAGAAATAGGGGTCGAGCAGCAGGCCGGACTTCTGCCGCACCAGCGCTTCGGCACCCTCCGCTTTGAGCTCGGCACAGCGCCGGGCCGTGCGCCGGTCCTGCCAGACGATGGCGTTGTGGATGGGCCGCCCGGTCGCTCGCTCCCAGACGATGACGGTCTCGCGCTGGTTGGCGATGCCCAGCGCCGCGACATCGAAGCCCTTGCGCTCCGCTTCGGCGAGGGCCTGCCGGGCCGTCGAGAGCGCCGTGCGCCATAGGTCCTCGGGATCGTGCTCGACCCAACCGGGGTGCGGATAGATCTGCGGAAACTCCTCCTGGGCGCCGGCGACGGGCCGCGTCTCCGGCCCGAACACGATGGCGCGGGTCGAGGTGGTTCCCTGGTCGACGACGAGGATCGCGGGAGGCATTGAATGAACTCCAGGATGGGCGGTCGGCCCCGTGAAGGCCTCGAGCGCGGCCGAATTCCTATCCAACGCTGCGATCGAACGAAACGAGCATGATAGCGAAAGCATAGCCGATCTAGCGAAGCTCCGCGCAAGCCTCGTACGCAGGCTGCCTTCCCGCCTCACCCTCCAACGGCCGACGGGCTATGTCGGCGACCGCCGAGGCAATCCCGTCCTACGGCGACGGTGCAGGCGTGCGGAATGTCGCGATGATCGCCTGGCCCATCCGCACGAAGCGCGCGCTCGGACCTTCCGGCCCCACGCTCTGCCGGCTCACGCGAGCGCCCTCGAGAAGCAGCGTCAGGGTATCGGCCAGGAGGTCCGCGTCGCGGGCGCCGGCCCGGCGGCACAGGTCGGCCAGCCGATCCCGATAGGCCGTCTTGAGGTCCGCGATGACGTGCCGGGCCGGATGGTCGGCCTCGGCGAGTTCCACCGCCGCATTGGCGAGATCGCAGCCGCGCCGGTCGCAGATCATCCGCTCGGCGCCATGGCGGACCCAGGCGTCGAGCGCAGCCCATGGGTCGTCGGGATGAGCCGCCTCCAGGGCGTGCCACATCGCTTCGATATCCTCGGCGACCTTGCGCAGGCATTCGACGACGAGCTCGTCCTTCGAGCCGAAATGCCGGTAGAGGGTCATCTTGTTGGTGCCGGCCGCGTCCGCGATGGCGTCGACGCCGATGCCCCTGATCCCGTGCTTGCGGAACAGGTCGCGCGCCTGGACCACGATGCGTTCGCGGGGACGGGCCGGAGGAGCCGGCGCCCCATGTTCCTCGATGGTCGTGATCGTATCGGTCATGGCCCTTGACGCGGGTGTTACCGGTCTGTAACGTGCAGATCGTTACCAGGAGGTAACATCCGATGCGGCGGGGGTCAAGGCGACGCGTCGGAACCGGACGGCACCGGGAGCGAGCGAGATGAGATACCACGGCGACCTGACGATCGACGAGGCGATGGCGGACCCCTTGATTCGCAAGGTGATGAGGGCCGACCGGCAGGATCCGGGCGACGTGAAGCGACTTCTCGCCGCCGCAGCCCACCGCATGGGGATCAGCCGCGCGGATCCGTATGGCGCCGAGAAGGGCAGGCCCGGCATCGCCCTGGCGCGCCGCCTGCGCGACTGTTGCGGGGCGGAGGCCTATTGCTGAATGCAGTGCCGGTTCGCGGGCCGAACCGATCGACATCGCCCGGAACGCCATGCGGTCTCAGGGTCCAGGGCGATCCTGCCTTCGGAGCCATTCCACGGATCAGGTCGACCCGGATGTTGACCTTGCCGAGTCACCGCATAACCTCTCCCGCCGAGAGTGTGCTTTAAGAAGTTCGGCCAACTTCGGCACGGTGGCACACGCCCGGCGATGCACTCGGACCCTCTCGTTCAGATCGACGCTCTGCTTCAATCGGCTGCCCTCGATCCGACGCGCTGGCCAGCGGCGCTCGACGGCATCGCCGAGCTCTCGGGCGCGCAAGGCGCTTTCATCCTGCCTCTGCGAGGCCGGACTCCGAGCGCGCCATGCACCCAATCCGCGGCCGAGCAGCTTCACTTTTATTTCGCCGAGGGCTGGGCGCGGCGCGACCATCGTTACCACGGGGTCGCCAAAATGCTCCGCACCGGAACGATGGTCGATCAGGATTTCACCACGCCGGACCAGATGGATCGATCCCCCTATTACCGCGACTACCTCGGGCGGTTTGGCCTGCGCTGGTTCGCGGGGCTCGGATTCAAGGCCGCGACCGAGACGTGGTGCCTGGCGTTGCAGCGCTCCGCCGATCAGGGATTCTTCGACCCGCACGAGGAACATGGGCTCTTGCGGCTGCAGGGCATTCTCTCGCGGGCCGCCGCCCTGGCCGTGCAGGTCAGCCACATCCGCATCGAAGGGCGAGCCGACGTTTTCGACGCGCTGGCAGGGGCCGCCTTTCTTCTCGATCGGTTTGGCCGGGTCATCCGCTCGACACCTGCCGCCCAGGCGCTCGTCGGCCAGGGCATCCGGCTCTTCGACGGCTGTCTCGCCTCGCGAATCCCGGCTGAGACCATTGCCCTCAAACGGCTCGTCCAGGCCGCCTTGTGGAGCCGCGTCCGGCCCGACTCGCCCGATCTGTCGCCGGTCATTCTGCGAAGGCCGGACCTGCGCCCGCTCGTCGTCCAGGCTCAGCCGCTGCGCGCCCAGGCGTGTGACATCTTCGAATCGGCCACGGTCCTTCTGCTCGTCACCGATCTCAGTGCAAAGCCTCGCGGCGCCGCAAGCGTTCTCCAGCAGGCGTTCCGGTTGACGGGGCCGGAATGCCGGATCGCCAACGCCCTCATTTCGACCTTCGACCTGCGGACCGCGGCCGAAATGGTCGGCATCGGCTACGAGACGGCCCGAACTCATTTCAAGATGGTGCTTGCAAAGACCAACACGCGCAATCAAGGCGAGTTTCTCTCGCTGGCGGCACGACTGGTCGCGTCAGGGCAAGCCGAGGCGTAGGTCCTGCGGCTCGTCAAAGCCTGTAGAAGCGCTTGGCATTGCCGTAGAAGAGCTTCGCCTGCTCGTCCTCCGGCAAGGGTTCGACGACGGCCTTGAACGCGTCGTAGATCTGATCGAAGCTCATCTGGATGCGGGACACGGGATAATCCGTGCCGAACATCGCGCGATCCGAGCCGAAGCAGTCGATGCAATGCATCACCACGTCCCGGATGCTGTCGAGCGACCAGGCCGGGTCGTAGGCGCCCGGATTGGAGATCTTGAGGGCGAGGTTGGGCAAGGCGGCGAGCTGCCTCAGGGCGTCGCGCCAGCGCTCCATCCCGGCGGGATCGCGGTCGATCGGGCTGCCGCAATGATTGATGATGATCGTCAGGTCGGGAAACGCCCGACCGAGGTCGAAGACGGCCTCCGCCTGGTAGGGATACATCATCAGTTCGAGATGGAGCCCGTGATCGCGCAACAGGCCCACGTCGCGCCGCCAGGCGGCATCGTAGGCCAGGGCAGGATCGGCGACGAAGCTCTTCGTCGGATCCGGATGGCAGCTCAGGATGCCGCGCACGCCGACCACGCGACCGAAGGCCGCCTGCTCGGCGATGATCGCCGCCGCGCCGGGCTTGCCGAGCGCGGCGCTTGCGACATAGCGGGCCGCCACGCCGCGAGATTTGTCGAGCGTCTCGAGCCAGCGCGTCTCCTCGACCGGACCGCCGGCCCAAAGCGCTTCGATATGAACCGTCGCGACTACGTTTTGTCTTGCCGCATCGCGCAGGTAGTCGTCGACGAGATAGTCGTGGGCGATCGTCGACAGGCCCGGGCGGACCTGCACGGACGGATCGGCGGGCGACAGCCAGTGATGCTTGCCGAGCGACAGGTCCCAGAGATGGTGGTGTGGATCGATGATGGGTCCGGTGTACACGTCGGCCTCCTCGCTGGTGCGACCCCGTCTGTTGGCATAAACCCGGCATCGACGTCACCGGGATTGACGAAAGGTTCGTCGCTCGTCGGCGGGTGAGCCGTTTCGTGGAGGGTCCCATGGGGTTTCGCGCGAGGGTCGGGGCAGCGCTGCTGCTGGCCGCCGCGGCGCTCGGGGCACCGGCGGCCGTGGCGCGCGACGCCACGACGGTGGGGCAGGGCACCTGGCACAAGGTCGCGACCGAACCCTATCGCCTCAACAACAAGCAGGATGCCATCGCCTTCGCCAACCCGCGCGTCGGCCTCTACGGAAACGGCACCGGTCGTATCTTCCGGACCAAGGATGGCGGCGCGCATTGGCGTCTCGCCTGGCGCAAGGCCGGGACCTATGTCCGGTCCCTGGAATTCGCCGACGGCCGGACGGCCTTCATGGGCAATGTCGGCCCCGGCTATTTCGACGATGTCACCGATCGGCAGCCGCTCTACGTCACGCATGACGCGGGCACGACCTGGACGCCGGTCATGGGCTGGTCGGGCCCCGCGGTCGCCGGCCTCTGCGCCCTCGACGCCCTCGAGCAGGATGGCAAGCTCATCACAATCCGCGCCGGCGGGCGTGTCGGCGGCCCCGCCGCCCTGCTCGAGTCCTTCGACGGTGGGACGAGCTGGCAGTCGCGCGACATGAGCGCCGTGACCGGCATGATCCTCGACATCCATTTCGTCGATGCGCGGACCGGCTTCATCGCCGGCGCGAGCCAGTCCGACGAGGGCAAGGCGCATGCCCGCATCCTCAAGACGACGGACGGCGGCGCGACCTGGCGCGCCGTCTACGACAGCCCGCGGGCCGGCGACAACAACTGGAAGCTCGCCTTCCCGAGCGCGGCGATCGGCTATGCCACCATCATCAGCTACGACGCGCCCGTCGCCGAGGCGCGCGGCTACGTGGTCAAGACGGAGGATGGCGGCGAGCACTGGCGCCCCCTCGTCGTGACGCGCGACCACGATTGGGTTCCTTATGGGATCGCCTTCATCAGCGTCGACCGCGGCTGGGTGGGCGGCTCGACCGGCGGCTACGAAACCACCGACGGCGGCGCCCATTGGCGCGCTGTCCCGATGGGCCTGTCGACCAACAAGCTGCGTATCCTGCCACGGCCCGACGGGGGCCGCACGATCTTCGCGCTCGGCCACGACCTCTACCGCCTCGACCTTCCGCCTTCGCCTTGATCGGGGCCTGGCTGCGGTCGACTCCTCACGCGCTCTCGCGCTCGACGATCTCGAACCCCAGCCTGAGCACCGGCTCGACGTTGGGATCGCCCTTGAGCCGCCGCAGCAGCTGCGTCACGGCGCGGCGGCCCATGCCGTAGCGGTCGACCCGGACGGTGGTCAGCGTCGGGTAGAGCTGCGCGGCGAGGTCCATGTCGCCGTAGCCGGCGATCGCCAGGCGCCCGGGAACGGCCCAGCCCCGCCGATGACACTCCTGCACGGCGCCGATGGCCAGCGTATCGCTGGAGCAGAAGATGACGTCGAGCGCCGGGTCCCGTGCGGTCAGGACCCGCACCGCCTCGGCGCCTCCGGCCGGCGTGATCGGCACCTCGACCTCGAGCTCGGCCGGGTAGACGAGCCCCTGGTCGGCCAGCGCCTGGCGATAGCCGATCCGTCTTTGCTGCAGGCGGTCGTTGCCGTGGACCGGGGTCGAGACGAAGCCGATGCGCCGGTAGCCCTTGGCGTGCAGGTGGCTCGTCATCGCATGGGCGGCGTCGAAGTTCGACACCCCGACCGCCATGTCGATGGGCTCGCGCCCGCGCACCTCGCTGATCTCGACGACGGCCACCTCGGCACCTGCCAGGAGCTGGCGGGCCGCCGCCGATTGCACGAAGGCCTGCAGGATCAGCCCGGCCGGCTGCCAGCCGAGCAGCGCCCGGATGGCCGCATCCTCCTCGGCCGCGACCGAGAAATCGCCCTGCAGGAGCTGCAGCTGATAGCCCGTCTCGCGGCAGGCGTCGGCCATGCCCTGCACCTGCTCGGCGATCCCCGAATTGATCAGCGGCGGCACCATCGTGCCGACGATCGTCCGGCCGCTGCGCATCCCCGAGGCGAGCTGGTTGCGGATGAAGCCGTCGCGCTCGATCACCGCCAGGATGCGCTGCCGCGTGTCCGGCGACACCTTCGCGGGGGCCGTCAGCGCGCGCGATACGGTCATCGGCGCCACGCCGGCCCGGCGGGCGATCTCCTTCATGCCGAGGCGCCGGCCCGCGCCCGGCGGCATGCCCGTCGATTTACCCATCGCGTCCCGGCTACCGATTCTGTCGTGCGGCCATGCCGCCGTGATCGCCCGGGATCATAGCCGCGATCGCTCGGCTAAGCAGCCTTGCGTGGCTAAAGCCACGATTGATTTTGCTTTTTGCAAGCAAAATCAATGCTGCCAACTTTCCCAAGTGTAGGCAAACTCGCGGGAGTACGCTTCGGCGATACGCCGAGCGGCAGGCGCCGGTGGTTCATCGGCCGGCCAGAGGCATGGGAAACAAACCATTATGATATCTTAATCGAGGGGGGACCTGCTGGCGCCTCGCTACGGCGCGTGATGGCGTTACCACACGCTGCGGCGAAGACCGCACCAGGGGCGCGAACCGGGAGGGACGATGATGATCGGTGGCACTGGCTTGAACTCCTCGGATCCGCCTCGCTCGTCGGCCGGCCGGCGGCGGCGTGACCCTGTCCGGCCCCAGGGGCCCGCTCCAATCGATTCCGCAACCATCCGTATGCCTCCGCCCATCACCCGGATTGACGCCCCAGGTCGATACGAAAGGGCGCGGCGGCTCTCCACTGACGCCACGGCAATGTCCTCTCTGGTCCGCGGGCGGCGCAATGGCCGAGCTGCCTCTGGCGAAGTTCCGCCCAACCGTCGCTGCACCGTGGTCAGGCCAGGCCAATAGCGCGGACGCCAAGCCATATCGCGGCAGCGAGACAGGCTACGCCACCGGCACGGGCCAACCATTCGCCCCACGGCAGAACCTTTTCGACCAGGACGAAGATCGCGAGGCCGGCGATCCAAAGCAGGTTCATGGTGCCGCCAACGAACAAAAGCGCCATCAAAGCCCAGCAGCAAGCCACGCAGAACGCGCCGTGACGGATGCCCATCCTCACGGCGCCAATGCGTCCAGGTTGCCAATGGCTGGAGAGGAAGTGCGCGGGCGTCCGACAGCGCTCGAGACAGACCTGCTTCAACGGCGTAAGTTGGTAGACGCCGGCCGCCAGCAGCACGCCTGCCGAAAGCCATGGGTCGAGCGACCACATCATCATCGACGAGACCAGGCCGGCCCGCTCAAATCCAAACTGAAGCCCGACGGCCAGCACTGAAAAGCCGAGCCAAGCGGTGACATAGCCGCCGGCGAACATCGCGGTCGGGACGATGCCGGAAACACTCCGAGCGCCCGTCCGTCCATGCCTGGTCACCCGTGCGTAAAGCAGGATCACAGGCGCGGCACTTGGCACCATCATGGCGATCATCATGACCCACCACATCATGATCATGATGAGCCAGTACTCGCCCGTCCATTCAAGCCGCATGGCCATACCGGCTCGGGCAAATGCCCCCGGCGAGACAGCAAAGCGCGTCATGGCAAGGACGTTCATGCCCGTCCCGGCGCCGGTCACAATATAGTACCAGGCGAGTAACATAATGATGGCGAGACCGGCAATGACGATGACTCGATCGCGCCGGAGCAGAGCTTCGGTAGCGGTCGTCTCCACCAGACGAACGCAGGTCAGTTGCGTATTGGACCGTGATTATTCAGATGCAGTCGGGCGAATTGGCCGTAGCTGTCCTTAAGGTTCAACTCTATCGGGCCGCGGATCGTAGATGACGCGCTTCCAACCTCGGCCACTGAATATTCGAAGCCATGCGGAAGATCAATCCGCGCGCGGTGAGCATTCCCCGTCACCGGATTGCGGATCGGCTCGCCTGTCGTGTCGATGTAGCCATCGACTTTGATCCGTCCCTTTCGCTCGTCGATATCGACCTCAAAATCGATCTTGGTAAATACCGGGTCGTGGACGGTCTCCATGGTCGAAGCATAGACACTGAACATGGTCGCGAACGGATCGGATTCCTGTCCCGACATCAGTGTGAGCAATGCGTTCCGCTGTTGCTCGTTCGCGGAGTCGTCGACGATCGGCACGCACCTGCCTTTCCCCTCGTGCACCGCACCCGGCCACCAGAAGATAAAGGCGATCTTCGTGCCGGCCAGCGAAACATCGCCGAAATGACCCTTGTCGATAGCGACGGCCCCCGCGGCTTCACAGTTCCCGTGGGTTGGCAGCGCATTGAATTGGCATGGGCACCCGTAGGCGCAGTTGCAGTTGACGAACTCACGCCCCTGAATTTCCCAAGGTGTCATGGCCGGCCCCCCCCTTTGCAGCAACTCGACCGAGTCTCGAACCCCGCTTGCGATGCAATCGGAGGATCTTGGCTACGACGATACGTTTATCACGTGCTCTAAATTCGGCAAACGGCTCCGCGAGCGAGCGGACCCTGACCTGCGACCCCAACGGTTATGCCCGTCGATCCTCGAAGCCGAACAAGAGCGGCCTCTTAGCCGATTCGGACGTGTCGGGTAATCTGTCCGTTGCTTTCCCAGTACGTCTTCTTGTTGGCGATGATCGGATCATCCATCGTCGGCTGTGTATTGCCGGTGGTGTCGATGGCGCGAGAGGTGATGCTGTGGTCGCCCGGGGTGGCCGGCCAGTCGAGGTTCCAGAACCGCCACGCGAAGGGTGAGTGGTCCGCTTCCGCCAGCAGGGCATTCATCCAAGGACCGTCGTCGACTTTGACCTCGACCGCAGCGATCGGCGCAGGTCCCCAAGCCATGCCGCTGATGCGATAACGATCGGCGTTCCGCGTCACCCGCCCCGGGGCGGATTTCAGCAAGCCACGACCGACGGATGTTTCCTCGACGATCATTTCGCCGTCGCGCTGCTCTTCGCGCACAGTGACGTAGTCACGGCCCATGAAGCGGCCCATGAAGCGTTTGTCTCGCACTTCGATGCGGCGCAGCCATTTGACGTTGGCGATGCCGAACCACCCTGGTGCGATCAGGCGCACGGGCGCGCCATGGGCCGCCGGAAGCGCTTCGCCGTTCATTTCGTAGCATAGGATGTTCGCCGGGTTCATCGCGTCCGCGACCGACATGCTGCGCGCGAAATGCCCGGTGAATTTGAGTTCGCCCGGCGTGCCTCCACGCAGCACCTCCTGCCCCTGGTCCGCGCCGAAGAACACGACGTCGAGAGCATCGCTCTTGATCTGTGCCGTCTTCAAGATGTCGGCAAGCGAAACGCCGGCCCATTGCGCGTTGCCGATGCCGCTCGTGAAAAACGGAAGTCCGTTGCTTCCCGAACATTCCAAGGTGAAGGTGACTTCCTGGCGCGGACGGGTCTTGAGGTCGTCCAGCTTCAGGCTGAGCGGTGTTCCGACCTGCCCGAGGACGTCGAGACGCCATTTGGCCGGGTCGAGCGCGGGCCATTCGTAATGGCCGATGCTAAAGAACTTATCGTTGGGTGTGATCCAGGTATCGAGATCCTCCCACGGAGTGAGGTTCCTAATCACTGCCTGCGCCGGAGGCGGCACGGGCGAGGGCTGGTCGGACCAAGGAACGAGCTTATCCCCTGCTTGCGCAGCCAAAGCGAACCCATAGCGATCCAGCAGCATGAGGCCGGCGGCGGCACCGCTGCCCAGCAGGACGTCTCGACGTTGAAGATATCCCATTGGAGTTTCTCCTCCTGTGCCGGCGGAGACTCGCGACCCACGATACAGCGGCGCTATCCGCCTATCCGGCTCGAAAACACATAGAAAGCAAGGCGTTTAGACCTGACAATGATATTTGACGAATGTTTATAAGTACGCACTATCCAGTGACACTAACGATAGCGCTGGCGCGATGGAACGCAATTCACATTCGCGTTAAAGCAGGAAAATCGATCGATTTCATCAGAAATAGCCGGATGGCTGTCCCCGGCGCAGGGCTGTACCGCATGATTCAAGACTTATATGCGGCTTACATTGCCAAGCAAAAACAGGGTATTAGGCGTTACAAAGTCTGGCGCAGAACCGCGTGTTGCCGTCATGGATCGGCCGCAGCTCGTCACGCGCGAACAGCAAAATGCCGCGGACGGGGATCGTGGCCGTTGATCGGCCCCGCACCCCTCGGCGTGCTATCCCCCCGTCAGCACGCCGCGCGAACTCGCCGTATGGTCCTTGAGGGTCTTGCCGGTCGAGGGGTCGACCTCCTGCATCCGCACGTCGTAACCCCAGAGGTCGGCCAGGTGCTGGAGGACCTCGCGGGTCTCCTTCTCGTCGACCAGGATGCCGTTCAGCACATTGTGCTGCAGCATCAGCCGCCGGTCGCCGGCGAGATCGACGTCGACTACCTGGATGTCCGGATCGGTCCAGGCCACGTCGTACTGGCGCGACAGCGCGCGGCGCATGCGACGGTAGCCGCGCTCGTCGTGGATGGCCTCGATGCGCAGCGGCTCGGAGTCGTCGCCGTCGTCGACGAGCTCGAACAGCCGCCACTTGCGCATCAGCGTGGGGCTGAGGAACTGGCCCAGGAAGCTCTCGTCGCGATAGTTGGCCCAGATGTGGCGCAGCGTGGCGTAATGGTTGCCCATGCCGGCGATGTCCGGGAACCAGGTGCGGTCCTCGGCGGTCGGCACGGTGCAGATGCGCTCGATGTCCTTCATCATGGCGAAGCCGAGCGCGTAGGGGTTGATGCCGTTGTAGCGCCGGTCGTCGTAATCGGGCTGGGCCACCACGTTGGTGTGCGAGGTGATGAACTCGAGATAGGCGCCCTCGTTGATCTGCCCCTTCTCGTAGAGGCGGTTCATGATCTCGTAGTGGCAATAGGTGGCGCAGCCCTCGTTCATCACCTTGGTCTGGCCCTGCGGATAGAAATATTGCGCGATGTGGCGGACGATGCGCAGGATCTCGCGCTGCCAGGGCGCCAGGCGCGGCGCGGTCTTCTCCAGGAAATAGAGCAGGTTCTCCTGCGGCAGTTCGAGCAGCGCGCGGCGGCGCTCCTCGCTGAGGTTCTCGGCCTTGGCGGCGGGCTTCTCCGGCAGCGTGCGCCACAGGTCGTTGAACATCTTCTCCTGGTGGTCGCGCCGCTGCCGCTCGCGCCGGTCTTCCGACAGGAGGTCCGGCTTGCGCTTCCTCGGGTAGCGGTGGACGCCGTGGCTCATCAGCGCATGGGCCGCGTCGAGCAGCCGCTCGACCGGCGTCGCGCCGTAGCGCTGCTCGCATTCGGCGATATAGCCCTTGGCGAAATCGAGGTAGTGGAGGATGCCCTCGGCATCGGTCCACTGCCGGAACAGGTAGTTGTTCTTGAAGAAATGGTTGTGGCCGAAGGCCGCGTGCCCGATCACCAGGGCCTGCATGGCCGCGGTGTTCTCCTCCATGTTGTAGCTGACGCACGGGTTGGAATTGATGACAATCTCGTAGGCGAGGCCGCGCAGGCCCTTGCGATAGCCGGCCTCGTGATGCGCGAAATGCTTGCCGAAGGACCAGTGCTTGTAGAACAGTGGCATGCCGACCGACGAATAGGCATCAAGCATCTGCTCGGTGGTGATGATCTCGATCTGGTTCGGGTAGATGTCGAGGCCGAGATCCTCCCGGGCGATGACCTCGATCGCGTCATGGATGCGCCGGATCGTCGCGAAATCCCATTCGGTGCCCGAGAAGAGCAGCCTGTCCTCGGTCGCTGCATCGCTCATGAGACGCCCTCCGAGGCCGCCGGGGTCTTGCGCTCGAACAGCTCGCGGAAGACCGGATAGATCTCGGCCCGGTTGCGGACCTTGCACATGGCGAAGCTCGACCCCTTCTCGCGCACCGCCTCGTAGGTGCGCCAGAGCTCGGTCTGCCGCGGCAGGAAACCCATATGCGGCGTCTCGTGCTCGCGCCCGACCTCGATATAGGCGAAATACTGGCAGGCCGGCAGGATGCCCTGGGCCAGCAGGGTCGAGGTCTTCTCGCTGTCGCCGCCCGAATTGTCGCCGTCGGAGGCCTGCGCCGCGTAGATGTTCCAGTCCTCCGGCGGATAGCGCTCGGCGACGACGCGGATCATCTCCTCGAGCGCGCTCGACACGACCGTGCCGCCCGTCTCGGCGGAATGGAAGAAGGTGTCCTCGTCGACCTCGGAGGCGGCGTGGGTGTGGCGGATGAACACCACGTCGACGTGCCGGTAGCGCCGTTTCAGGAAGATGTAGAGCAGGGCGAAGAAGCGCTTGGCCAGGTCCTTCATATGCTCGGTCATTGAGGCCGAGGTATCCATGAGGCAGAACATCACGGCCTGGGCCATGGGCTTCGGCACCGGCTGGAAGCGCCGGTAGCGGATGTCGATCGGGTCGATGAAGGGGACGCGCCGGTTCTTGCCGTGCCAGTCGGCGAGCTTCGACTTCAGCTCGGCGAGCCGCTCGGGTTCACCGCCCTGGCGCGCCAGCTCGGCGATCTCCTCCTCGAGCGAGACGATCTGGTGGGCCTTGGGCCGCGACAGGGCGACGCGTCGCGACAAGGAATTGCGCATGGTGCGCGACAGCGACAGGTTGGCGGGCGACCCCGAGACCGAATAGCCGGCCCGGGTCATGCTCTTGACCGCGGTGGTGGCGAGGCGCCGCTTGATCAGGTCGGGCAGCTCGAGGTCGTCGAAGAACAGGTCGAGATATTCCTCCTGCGTCAGGACGAAGCGGAACTCGTCCTCGCCCGACCCGTCCGTCGCGCCCTCCGAGCCCGATCCGCCGCCGCCCGAGGGGTCGCGCGGGATGGTGTCGCCCTCGAGGAACTTCTTGTTGCCCGGCAGCAGGCCTTCGCGCTTGCCGCCGGACGAGGAGCGGCGGAGGCGCGGCTCGCGCACCCCGTCGAGCGGGATCCTGACCTCGCCGCCCTGGTCGAAGTCCTTGATGCTCCGCTCCTTGCCGCTCTGGCGCACGGCCTGCTGGACGAGCGCCTTGGCGCGGCGGAGGAAGCGCTGGCGGTTCGCCAGGCTCTTCCCTCCGGAATCGAGGCGTCGGTCGACGATATGCATGGCGTCTCGCTTCGGTAGCCCCCGTGACGGATCAGCCGGCCTTCTTCGCCCTCATATACCATTCGACGAGGCGCCGGACCTGGCGCTCCGTATAGCCGCGCGAGACCATCCGTTCGACGAACTGCCCGTGCTTCTTCTCCGTGTCGCTGTCGCGCTTCGAGCTGAAGCTGATCACCGGCAGCAGCTCTTCGACCTGGGAGAACATGCGCCGCTCGATGACCTCGCGGATCTTCTCGTAGCTGGTCCAGGACGGGTTGCGGCCCGAGTTGGCGGCCCGTGCGCGGAGCGAGAACTTGACCACCTCGTTGCGGAAATCCTTGGGGTTGGCGATGCCCGCCGGCTTCTCGATCTTGGTCAGCTCCTGGTTCAGCAGTTCGCGGTTGAGCAACTGTCCCGTATCGGGATCCTTGAAATCCTGATCCTCGATCCAGGCGTCGGCATAGTCGACGTAGCGGTCGAACAGGTTCTGCCCGTAGTCGTGGTAGGATTCCAGATAGGCCTTCTGGATCTCGTGGCCGATGAATTCGGCGTAGCGCGGCGCGAGATCGGCCTTGATGAACTCGCGGTAGCGCTTCTCGGTGTCCGAGGGCAGCTGGTCGCGGCGGATCGCCTGTTCGAGCACGTACATGAGGTGGACCGGATCGGCCACCACCTCGGTCGTATCGTGGTTGAAGGTGGCGGCGAGCACCTTGAAGGCGAAGCGGGTCGAGATGCCGTCCATGCCTTCGTCGACGCCGGCCGCATCGCGATATTCCTGCATCGAGCGGGCCCGCGGATCGACCTCGCGCAGGCTTTCGCCGTCGTAGACGCGCATCTTGGAATAGAGGTTGGAGTTCTCGTGTTCCCTGAGCCGCGAGAGCACGGAGAAGCGCGCCAGCATCTCGAGCGTTCCCGGCGCGCAGGGTGCCCCGGTCAGCTCGGAGCCCTGGATCAGCTTCTCGTAGATCAGCTTCTCTTCGGTCACGCGCACGCAGTAGGGCACCTTGATCACGTAGATGCGGTCGATGAAGGCTTCGTTGTTGCGGTTCGAGCGGAAGGTCTGCCACTCGGCCTCGTTCGAATGGGCCATGATGATCCCGGTGAAGGGAATCGCGCCGATATTCTCGGTGCCGATATAGTTGCCTTCCTGCGTGGCGGTCAGCAGGGGGTGCAGCATCTTGATCGGCGCCTTGAACATCTCGACGAACTCGAGCATGCCCTGGTTGGCGCGGTTGAGGCCGCCGGAGTAGCTGTAGGCGTCCGGGTCGCTTTGGGACAGGCTCTCGAGGCGCCGGATGTCGACCTTGCCGACGAGCGACGAAATGTCCTGGTTGTTCTCGTCGCCGGGCTCGGTCTTGGCGATGCCGATCTGCCGCAGCCGCGACGGGTTGACCTTGACCACCCGGAACTTCGAGATGTCGCCGCCGAACTCGTCGAGCCGCTTGATGCACCAGGGGCTCATCAGCCCCGTCAGGCGCCGGCGCGGGATGCCGTAGCGCTCCTCGATCATCGGGCCCATCGCCTCGGGATCGAACAGGCCGAGCGGGCTTTCGAAGACCGGGCTGATCTCGTCGCCGGCCTTGAGCACGTAGATCGGGTGGACCTCGATCAGCGATTTCAGCCGCTCGGCCAGCGAGGACTTGCCGCCGCCGACCGGCCCGAGCAGGTAGAGGATCTGCTTGCGCTCCTCGAGACCCTGCGCCGCATGGCGGAAGAAGCTGACGATCCGCTCGATCGTCTCCTCCATGCCGTAGAATTCGGAGAAGGCCGGGTAGACCCGGATCGTCCGGTTCATGAAGACGCGACCGAGCCGCGCGTCCTTGGCGGTGTCGATGAAGTCGGGCTCCCCGATCGCCGCGAGGATGCGCTCGGGCGCGCTCGCATACATCATGGGGTCGTCGCGGCAGGCCTTGAGATAGTCGGCGAGCGACATATCCGTCGCCCGGCGCGCGTCGTAGGACCGAGCGAAGCTCGTGAACAGGTCGTCCATGCGTAGCAGCCCTTTCTCGCTATCGAACAATCAGACCTCAAGACCTCGCGCCCGCGACCCCCTTGCAAGAACCCTGCAAGTCAAAGGAGACGCCCGCCGTCGAGCCGGCCGACCGTTCCTGCTTGTCCTGCACCCCATCCCTCATGTGGCGATGGTCATCATGAGACGCCAGGGACCTTGCCTCAAGCCGACCGGCGTCGCGCGCTCGGTCCGCCCAATGTTCTCAGCCGAGCCGGACCGGAGGCGCCAGGGTCCGAAAGTCGACGTGGACATCGCTCTTGCCGACAACGCAGGCCATCGAACCATCGATCCGCGTCGCGGCGGCGCCGTCCTCGAAGGTGAAATCGGCGCCGAGGCTCGCCAATGGCCCGAGCCCTACGGAAATACGTGGCCGCCGCTCGAATTCCACGTCCGAGGGCGAAAAGCCGCGCGCTTCGAGGCCATGCAGCAGTTCGGGCAGGCAGGCGGCAACGAGCCTGTCCCGCCCCACCGCGGCATAGAGGAGCCGCCCGTCGTCGAACACGAAGTCGCAGAGCCCGACCACCGCCAGCCCCAGAACGAGGAGCAGTCCGGCGCCCGCCAGCCTCAACGTCAATGCCATGCTTCTTTTTCCGTCAGCATTGCGGGAATTCCAAGGCCGCCGGGAAAATCGATCGAGGACTGTGGCTTTCGGGTTGCCGCCCGCACGGCTCGACCCTATGGTGCCGCGCCTCAAAACCAAGGATGGGAAGCATCATGGCGTTCATCGCCGACACCTTGTCTCGCGTGAAGCCCTCCGCGACGATCGCCGTGACGCAGAAGGCGCGCGACCTCAAGGCCGAGGGGCGCGACATCATTTCGCTCTCGGTCGGCGAGCCGGATTTCGACACGCCGGACAATGTGAAGCAGGCGGCGATCGAGGCGATCCGACGCGGCGACACCAAATATCCGCCGGTCTCCGGCATCGTGCCGCTGCGCGAGGCGGTCGCCAGGAAATTCAGGCGCGAGAACAACCTCGACTACAAGCCGTCGCAGACGATCGTCGGCACCGGCGGCAAGCAGATCCTGTTCAACGCCTTCCTGGCGACGCTCAACCCCGGGGACGAAGTCGTCATCCCGGCGCCCTATTGGGTGTCCTATCCGGACATGGTGCTGATCGCCGGCGGCACGCCGGTGATCGTCGAGACCGCGATGGCGCACGGCTTCAAGCTGCAGCCGGAGGATCTGGAGCGCGCCATCACGCCGCGCACCAAATGGGTGCTGCTCAATTCGCCGTCAAATCCGTCGGGCGCTGCCTATACGCGCGCCGAGCTCAAGGCCATCACCGATGTCGTGGTGCGCCACCCGGACGTCT
This sequence comes from Lichenihabitans sp., assembly GCA_036276175.1. Taxonomy (GTDB): domain Bacteria; phylum Pseudomonadota; class Alphaproteobacteria; order Rhizobiales; family Beijerinckiaceae; genus Lichenihabitans. The sequence continues at coordinate 6,074 of DATBEH010000116.1, read as the reverse complement.
GGGTCCTGACGGACGACATCTACGAACATCTCGTCTACGGCGACTTCGTCTTCACCACTCCGGCCGAGGTCGAGCCGAACCTCTACGACCGCACCCTGACCATGAACGGCGTATCGAAGAGCTATGCCATGACCGGCTGGCGGATCGGCTACGCGGCCGGCCCGGAGAGGTTGATCAAAGCCATGGACCTTCTGCAGGGCCAGCAGACCTCCGGCGCCTGCACCATCGCCCAATGGGCCTCGGTCGAGGCGCTGAACGGGCCGCAGGACTTCATTCCCGAGCGGCGGCGCGTGTTCGAAGAGCGGCGCGACCTCGTCGTCTCCATGCTGAACCAGGCGAAGCTGCTCCGCTGCCCCTCTCCCGAGGGCGCCTTCTACGTCTATCCGAGCTGCGCGGAGGCGATCGGCCGGCGGGCGCCGTCGGGCCGGCGGATCGAGACCGACGAGGATTTCGTCACCGAACTGCTCCAGGCCGAGGGGGTCGCGGCGGTGCATGGCTCGGCCTTCGGCACCGGCCCGAACTTCCGCATCTCCTACGCCACCTCGACCGCGCTGCTGGAGACGGCGTGCGCCAAGATCCAGGCCTTCACGGCGTCGCTCGACTGAGCCCGTCGGCGCGGCAAAAACATCACAGGTCCGACAGAAGCGCGGTCGCGTCTCGACCCGGTCATCCTGCCGGCCATTTCGTGTCCGCTCTGGGGTGCCTCGCGTGGCGAGACCGCGATCGATCTCGCCTTTTGCAAGACGAATCGGCGCGATTCGGACTTGTACACGGAGGCGGAGCCGACGCTTCGCCTCCGGTCCGACCAACAGGAGAGGGACATGGATATGAAAACGACGATCGCCGTCGGGGGCACGATGATGCTTGCCTTGACGGCCCTGCCGCAGGCGGCCTCCGCCGGGCCGCTCGGCCAGCTCGTCTGCAACGTCGCGGGCGGGGCCGGCCTGCTCATCACGTCGAAGCGGGCGCTGAACTGCGAATATGATCCTGCCAACGGCGCCCACCCGCAGCATTACGTCGGCACGATCGGCCGCTTCGGCCTCGACCTCGGCATCCAGGGGCCTGGCAGGCTCGTCTGGGACGTGGTCACGGTCGGCGGCCCGATCGGGCCGGGCTCCCTGGCCGGCACCTATAGCGGCGGGAGCGCCTCCGCGACGGTCGGCGTCGGGGTGGGCGCCAACGCGCTCGTCGGCGGCAACCACATCACCTTGCAGCCGCTCTCGGTGCAGCAGCAGTCGGGCCTCAACGTCGCGGCCGGCATCGGCACGATGGTACTGGAATACGCACCCTGATCGATCCAACGCGCGGTTCCACGCCCAGTAAAGCCAAAGGCCGCCGGTTTTCCGCCGGCGGCCCTTCATCGTCATCCGAAACGCGTGAGGTCACACCCTCGGTCGCGGCCCTGTCGCCGGTGCGAGGCCGACGCCCTCGGTGCCGCTCGCATCCTTCACCCCCGCCCAGATCTTCCGCTTCACGTAGTAGAGCAGGCCGGCGAAGACGATGAGGAAGACCACGGCATTGAAGCCGGTCTGCTTGCGCTGATCGAGCTTGGGCTCTGCCGCCCATTGCAGAAAGGCGGCGATGTCCTTCGAATATTGCGCCACCGTCTTCGGCGAGCCATCCGTATAGTCGACGACGCCGTCGCTGAGCGGCGGCGGCATCGAGATCGCGTGGCCGGGGAAATAGACGTTGTAATATTTGCCCTCGGGCAGCTTGAATCCTTCCGGCGGCTTGTCCTCGAAGCCGTTGAGGAGCGCGTGGATGTAGTCCGGGCCCTCCTCCTGGTACTGGGTGAAGGGCTCGGTCACGAACCACGCGCCGCCACGCTCGTAGGATCGCGCCTTGGCGAGGACCGACATATCGGGCGGCAGCGCGCCGCCGTTGGCGGCCCGGGCCGCGGCGTCGTTCGGGAAGGGCGAGGGGAAATAATCCGAAGGACGGCCCGGCCGCTGCGCCGGATTGCCCGAATCATCGACGCCGTCGGTGATCTGGTAGGTGGCGGCGAGCGCCTTGACCTGCGACGCGCTGAACTCCGGTCCACCCGGATCCGCCAGGTTGCGGAAGGCCACGTCCTTCATGGAATGGCAGTTCGAGCAGACGGTCTTGTAGACCTGGTAGCCGCGCTGCAGCTGCTGCGTGTCGTATTTGCCGAAGGGTCCGGCGAAGGACCAGCTCTGCATCGGCGGCAGCGGGTTCTCCGCCGCGGTCTGGGCGTCCTGGGCCAGGGCGGGGGCCGCGGCCATCAGACCGAAGACGAGAGCGGCCGAAAGCAGCCGTGACTTGGCGGACATCATGGGTTCCGTGATCAGCATGGCAGCCGCGCTCAACCTTCCGTGGAGGGGCCGGAGGCGGCCTGCGCCCCCGCGAAGGCCCCCGAACCCGCATGTCGGCCGAGGACCGCTTCGGTGATCGAGGCCGGCATCTTGCGCGGCGTCTCGAAGAAGCCGAGCACGAAGATGATGGGGAAGAACGCGAAGTAATAGAGCGTGAGAACTCGCGACCAGGTCACGATCGCGCCCACCGGTTCCTGCGATCCGCAATAGCCGAGACCGACCACCACCGCGAAGAAGACGAACAGGAAGACGCGGTAGACCGGGCGGAAATTGGCCGAGCGGACGCGGCTCGTGTCGATCCAGGGCAGGAACGCCAGGATCAGGATCGAGCCGAACAGGGCGCAGACGCCGCCGAGCTTCGAGGGTATCGCCCGTAGCATCGCGTAATAGGGCAGGAAGTACCATTCGGGAACGATGTGCGGGGGCGTCTGCAGCGGGTTCGCCGGGATGTAATTGTCGGCGTGGCCGAGGTAGTTCGGCATGAAGAAGACGATATAGGCGTAGACGATGAGGAAGCAGACGAGGCCCAGGCCGTCCTTGACCGTGAAATAGGGGTGGAAGGGCAGCGTGTCCTTCTTGCTCTTGACCTCGACGCCGACCGGGTTGTTGGAGCCCGGAACATGCAGCGCCCAGATATGCAGAACCACCACGCCGAGGATCATGAAGGGCAGGAGGTAGTGCAGGGAGAAGAAGCGGTTGAGCGTGGCGTTGCCGACCGAATAGCCGCCCCACAGCCAGATGGTGATCGAATCGCCGACGACCGGGATGGCGGAGAACAGCGAGGTGATGACCTTCGCGCCCCAGAAGCTCATCTGGCCCCAGGGCAGCACATAGCCCATGAAGGCGGTGGCCATCATCAAGAGGAAGATGATGACGCCGAGGATCCAAAGGATCTCGCGCGGCGCCTTGTAGGAGCCGTAGTACATGCCACGCGCGATGTGGATGTAGACGGCGATGAAGAACATCGAGGCGCCGTTGGAATGCACGTAGCGCAGGAGCCAGCCGAAGTTCACGTCGCGCATGATGTGCTCGACGCTGTCGAAGGCCATGGTGGCCTCGGGCGTATAGTGCATGGCCAGCACGACGCCGGTGACGATCTGCGACACCAGCATGAAGGCCAGGATGCCGCCGAAGGTCCAGAAATAGTTGAGGTTACGCGGGTTGGGGAAGACGATGAAGGACGAATGCACCAGCCCGATGATCGGCAAGCGGCTCTCGAACCAGCGGAGAACGGGGTTCTGTGGAACGTAGGTCGATGGTCCGCTCATGGATCTCTATCTCGCGACATGGGCTTTAGGCGCAGCGTCTCGGCGGGTCTCAGCCGATCTTGACTTTGGTGTCCGTCAGGAAGGCGTAGGTCGGCACGGCGAGGTTGTAGGGCGCCGGACCCTGCCGGATGCGGCCCGAGACGTCGTAGACCGAACCGTGGCAGGGGCAGCGCCAGCCGTCATAGGCGCCTTCGTGGCCGAGCGGCACGCAGCCGAGATGGGTGCAGATGCCGACGACGATCAGCCACTCGGGCTTCTGAACACGCTTCTGGTCGGTCTCGGGATCCTTGAGATCCGACATCGGGGTGTCTTCCGCCGTCTTGATCTCCTTGGCGGTCCGATGCCGGATGAACACCGGGTTGCCGCGCCACTTGACCGTGACGATCTGCCCCTCGGCGATCTTGGAGATGTCGACCTCGGTCGAGGACAGCGCCAGGGTCGAGGCGTCCGGGCTCATCTGGCTGATCAGCGGCCACACCACCGAGGCCGCGCCGACGGCCGCGACCGCGCCGGTCGCGATGAAGAGGAAGTCCCTGCGGGTCGGTTCCCCGGGCGTCATGGTTGCGGTCGACAACGATCAACTCCAAGTGGCGGGCATGCCGTCGGCGGCAGGTCAGGCCTCACGCGATGGCAGCCCTGACGGTCTTCCCTTGTGGGTGGATAGAACCGCGCTCGCGACCCAACAATGCGACCCTTCGCCACCGCGCCCTTCGCCGCGCGTCGAATTTCGGCCGATGTGTGGCACCCTCGCGCACGCTTGTCCAGTGCACGCGGCGGCTTCGCGGGCAATCGGGCGGCGTGTTTTCCCGCCGTCGACAGGCCCGCGCGTCTCAGGCGCGCCGCCGGCGCGACTTGGCGAAGGTGTCGAAGGCGACCGCCAGCACGATGATCAGGCCGATCACGATCTGCTGGATGTAGGAGGACACGTTCAGCAGCACGAGGCCGTTCAGCAGCACACCGATCAGCACCGCGCCGATCACCGTGCCGAAGATGGTGCCGACGCCGCCGAACAGGCTCGTGCCGCCGATCACCACCGAGGCGATCACCGTCAGCTCGTAGCCGATCCCCGCCACCGCCTCGGCCGAGTTCAGCCGGGCCGCCAGCACGAAGCCGGCGAGGCCCGAGAAGAACCCCATGATGATGTAGACGCTGAGCAGGATGCGCGGCACCTTCAGGCCGGAGAGGCGCGCCGCCTCCGGATTGCCGCCGACCGCGTAGACCTGCCGGCCGAACCGCGTGTAGCGCAGCACCAGATGCGCCAGGACGGCGAAGCCGATGAAGATGATGACGGGCGTCGGCACGATGCCGATCCGGCCCTGGCCCCAGAACTGGAAGCCTTCGTCGAAGCCGCTGATCGGGCCGCCGCCCGACAGAAGAAGCGCCGCGCCACGGAACACCGACATGCCGCCGAGCGTCACCACGAAGGGAGGGACCTTGGCCCGGGTGATGGCCGCGCCCTGGAGCAGGCCGCCGGCGACCCCGATGACCACGGCCACGAGGAGAGCCGTGGCCCAGCCGTAGCCGGCCGCCGCGCCGCCGAGCGCGCCGAAGTTGCCGGTCGCGCTGCCCTTGGCGACGATCGCGGCCGCCAGCCCGCAGAAGGCGAGGAGCGAGCCGACCGAGAGATCGATGCCGGCCGTCAGGATGACGAAGGTCATGCCGATCGCGAGAAGGCCGGAGATCGAGACCTGCCGCAGGACGTTCAGGAGATTGATGGTCGACAGGAAGCGCGGCTGCAGGGTCGCGAAGACCGCCATCAGGATGGCCAGGAAGATCAGCGGCGCGAATCGGGCCAGGATGCCGAAGACGTCGAAGCCTTCGGTCCTCGCCGTCTCGGGGCGGGTCTGCGTGGAGGTCATGGGCGGGGCCTCAGGCGGCGTGAGCATGTTGCCTGTAGGCAGACATGCTCCAAGCAAGGAAGACGAGCACGTTCATGCGTCTAGGATCGAGAAGCGATCCGACCTAGACACATCGTGCTCTGGCGCGGAACCGCGCAGGGTCATCAGGCGCATCAGCCGCTCTTCGGAGGCGTCGCTGCGGGCGATCTCGCCGGTGAGCCGGCCCTCGCAGAGCGTGACGATGCGGTCGGCGAGCGCGAGGACCTCCGGCAGTTCGGAGGAGATGACGATGACCGCGATGCCGTCGCGGGCGAGGCGGGCCAGCAGCTGATGGACCTCGGCCTTGGCGGCGACGTCGATGCCGCGGGTGGGCTCGTCGACGATGAGGATCTTCGGCTTCAGCGCCAGCCAGCGGGCGAGGACGACCTTCTGCTGGTTGCCGCCCGACAGCGTCGCGATCGGCACCGCTCCCGACGCCGCTTTGACCGTGAAGCGGACGAGGTCGTCATCAACGTCGTCGCGCAACGCGCTGTCGCGCAGCCAGAAGCCGCGGTAGTAGCGACCGACGTTACCGGCGGTCATGTTCTCCTGGACGGTGTGGTCGGAGAACACGCCCTCACCGGGACGATCCTACG
>DATBEH010000115.1:0-3543 GCA_036276175.1 Lichenihabitans sp. | reverse complement strand
GGAATAATTGGCCAGGATGCAGAGGCCGTCGACGCCCTGGTCGATCATGCAATCCATGACCCGCCGCTGCCCGTCGAGATCGAGATCGCCGGACGTGGTGAACGGGGTGGGGGCAACCGGGAAGACGCCCCTGTATGGCTGGGTCGGCGCCACGTGGTCCTCCTGAGCGGCGGCGATGGTCGCGCCGGTTGACGTCTAGGACCACGGAAAAGCTGCGCTGTCGACCCCCCCTGTGCTCGACACGCGGACCGGGCCGTGGCCGTTCACAGCCCGAGCTGTTGGGCGACCTCCTCGGCGACGGAGAGGCTGCAGGTGAGGCCCGGACTTTCCATGCCGAACAGGTGAACCAGGCCCGGCAGGCCATGCTGGGCCGGACCGTCGATGATGAAGTCGGCGGCCGGCTGGCCGGGCCCCGTCAGCTTGGGGCGGATGCCGGCATAGTCGGGCGCGAGCGCGCCGTCCGGCAGGCCGGGCCAGTAGCGCCGGATCGCCTCGTAGAAGCTCGCCGCGCGCTCCGGCGCGACGGCATAGTCGAGATGGTCGATCCATTCGACGTCCGGACCGAAGCGGGTCCGGCCGGCGAGGTCGAGCGTGGCATGGACGCCGAGCCCGCCATCGACCGGTGCCGGATAGATGAGCCGCGAGAAGGGCGGCCGACCGGCACAGGCGAAGTAATTGCCCTTGGCGAGGACCAGCGGCGGGATCCGGTCGGGCGGGTAGTCGTCGATCGAGCCCGCCAGTCGCTGGGCGTCGAGACCGGCGCAGTTGACGACCGCATCGACCAGGATGGTGTCGGGATCGGCCCCCCCGAAGCCGACGACCCATCCACGGGCCGTCCGCCGCAGCGTCTCGACCGGCGTGCGGATGGCGAGCGTTCCCCCGCTGTCTTCGATGTCGCCGAGGAATGCGAGCATGAGAGCGTGCGAATCGACGATGCCGGAGTCGCTCGACAGGACCGCCGCCGAGCACCGCAGGGCCGGTTCCAGGCGCCTCGCCTCCTCCCCGTCCAGCAGGCTCAGGCCTTCGACGCCGTTGGCGAGCCCCTGGTCGAAGATCGTGGTGATCTTTGCCGTCTCGGCGGCCGTGGTCGCGACGATGAGCTTGCCGCACCGCCGATGCGCGATGCGGTGGCCGTCGCAATAATCGTAGAGGCGCCGCCGCCCCGCGACGCAGTGCCGCTGCCGGAGGCTGCCGCGCGGGTAATACATACCGGCGTGGACGACCTCCGAGTTCCGGGACGATATGCCGGTCCCGAAGCTTTCGGATTTCTCGGCCACGATGACGTCGCCGGTCCGGAGCGCGAGGGCCCGGCCGACCGCGAGGCCGACGACACCCGCCCCCACGACGAGAATGAGCATGAGCCTTGATTAAGGCAGCCGCGGCGGCCGGGCAAGCCCGACCGGTGCCGGATACCCGACGGCTCTACTGCCGAAACGTTCACCCGACGCCGGGGTCCGACCGCCGCCGTGCGGAACGCTCCAGCCTCATCGTGCGCCGCCAAATAAGTGGCGGGCGCGGCGAAATCCGGGCTTGTGGCGCGGCGGGGCCGGGGCTATACAGCCGCCTCCTTGCCGACGATGGTCGGCCGCGACGATGCCGGCCCAAGCGGCATCCGGGACATGATGGGGCCATAGCTCAGTTGGGAGAGCGCTTCAATGGCATTGAAGAGGTCGTCGGTTCGATTCCGTCTGGCTCCACCAACCACAGTATAGATTTCTTCTTCTCAGATATTCTTTCAGTAAATTACGACTTGTACGCAAGTTAGCGGGCCGCGTGTCTCAGTCTTTGGCGTGGAGACTACGGATAGTGACCATTCCCAGGCCGTGCGCGTCTTCGGTCTCCGCCGCGAAAACTTCTCTTCCGTACTCGGATGCTTTGGCGCATGCGGAGACGGGTTCGCGAAGTTTGGAGAGCGGTTCGCGTCCGCGGCGCCGCGCCGAGCTTTGCCCGGCGAACGGCCACGTTCAATCGTTCTGGTGGCGGGCAACCCAGAAGCCGCACTGCATCGACTTTCGGTGGTGAAGTCCCGGTTCGGAGCAGGTCGCCTGTTATTGAGCCGATCGGCATATGGCCGGGTCTCCGACCATCGTCGCCGGACGACCATCCTGCACTCGTGGCCGAATGCTGTTCGGCTGCCGCAGCTGAACAGCGGCGGCGGCCGGTTCAGGATCGGGCGGGCAGTCCGAGCTTGTGGCGCTGCTCGGCCCAGCTCAGCGGCAGGTCGGTCAGGCGCGAGAGACCGAAGCCGCGCGGCAGGATGCCATCGGCGGCGGCTTCGACGATGTCGGGGGCCACGAAGGCCAGCGACAAGGTCATGCGGGCCGCTCGCACGCTGATGGTCTCGCGCACGGCGATGCTCTCGATGTCGGGCACGATCCCGCTCATGATCTCGTCGAGCCAGCTCCGGGCGCGGGTGATGCCGGCGAGCAGCTTGGAGCGTGCTTCGGCCCGGATCGGACGGGCGGCGCTCTCACCCGAGGGCGCGATGATCTCGCGCCTGCGCCGCATCGGCTGTGGCGACCAGGCGATCACGATGGGGTTAGGTCTGCCGGGCGCCGCAGCTTCCTCGGTCAGATGAAGCTCGACTTGGCCCTTGCCGACCACCACGCGCTCGATGCCGGTCGCGATCCGGTCGCGGTCGCTCATCGGATCTTCGGAGGCCGTGACGGTGGTGATCGCGTCGAGGACGATGCGTTCCAGCTCGGTCGCCGGCACACGGGACACCGAGCCCGCCTCGCTCCTGCGGCCCTGCACCAGCATGGTCGAGACATAGTAGCGATAGCGCAGGCCCGTCTTGATCGCGTAGGTCGGGCTCATGCGGTTGCCCCGGTCGTCGAAAAGGCGGCCCTGCAGCAAGGCATCGGACTTCGACCGACCGGCACGGCGCTGTCCGAGGTTTGCGGTGAGCCTGGCCTGCACCGCATCGAACAGGTCGCGATCCACGATGGGCGCGTGCTCGCCCGGATAGCTACTGTCGCGGTGGTTCAGCTCGCCGAGATACATGCGGTTGCGCAGCATGTGGTCGAGCGGGCCGTTGGTCATCGGCACTCCGCCCATGACCCGGCCGGTCGCCAGGATCCGCTGCCGCGTGACGATGTTGCGCTCCCGCAGGTCGCGTTGCAGAGCCGGGAGGGAGCCGAGCGCCAGATAGCGCTCGAACACCAGCCGCACGGTTGCGGCCTCGGCCTCGTCGATGACGAGCTTGCGATCCTGCACCAGGTAGCCCAGCGGCACCACGCCGCCGACCCAGATGCCCTTCTTCTTGGACGAGGCGATCTTGTCGCGGATGCGTTCGCCGGTCACCTCCCGCTCGAATTGGGCGAAGCTGAGCAGCACGTTGAGGGTCAGCCGTCCCATGCTGGATGTGGTGTTGAAGCTTTGCGTCACCGAGACGAAGGACACCGCGTGTTCGTCGAAGAGTTCGACCAGCCTGGCGAAGTCGGTCAACGAGCGGGTGAGGCGATCCACCTTGTAGACCACGACGATGTCGATGCGCCGCTCCCGGATCGCGGCGAGCAGCGTCTGCAGGGCAGGGCGCTCCAT
>DATBEH010000114.1:0-74156 GCA_036276175.1 Lichenihabitans sp. | reverse complement strand
AAGAGGTCGCGTTCGATGGCGAGCGCCCGGTCGGCGGCCGAGGCGATGCGGCTTTCGAGCTCGCCGAGCTCCATCGTCGAGAAGCGCATGGCGCCCGCCATGGTCTGGCGGTGGATGAACAGCGCACTATGCGGCGGTTGGCGCCAGCCCTCGCCGACCGCCGCGGGCACCTCGATGAAGAAGCCGAGAAAATTGTTGTGCTTGACCTTGAGCTGGCGCGTTCCGGCCGTCTCGGCATAGCGGGCCTGCAGGCCCGCCACGACCTTGCGGGTGTCGTCGCGCAGGAGCCGCAATTCGTCGAGGGCGAGGTCGAACCCCTCGCGGATGAAGCCGCCGTCGCGCATCATCACCGGCAGGTCGGGGCCGAGCGCGTCGGTCAGGCGGGCGCCGAGCGCCGCATCGATCGCGCCCGCGGCCGCAGCGGAGGCCGCGAGCCCGGCCGGCAGATCCTGCTCGCCGAGGAGCGTCTCGGCGACGTCGCAGGCCGCCGCCACGCCGTCGCGCAAGGCCGCGAGGTCGCGCGGACCGCCGCGCCCGAGCCCAAGCCGCGACAGGGCGCGAGCGATATCCGGCGTGCGCTTGAGCGCGGCGCGGATCTCGGTGCGCAACCGGCGCGCCCGAACCGCGAATTCGACGCCGTCGAGGCGCCCGGCGATGGCCGCGGGATCGGTCAGCGGGCCGGCGAGCCGTTCTCCCATCAGTCGATGGCCCGCCGGAGTGGTGGCGAAGTCGATCGCCGAGAGGAGCGACCCGGCGCGCTCGCCCGCGAGGGTGCGGGTGAGCTCGAGGTTGGCGCGGGTCGAGGCATCGATTTCGACCACGAGACCGCCATCGGCGCGGGACGGCGGGCGCAGGACCGGCCGGACACCGATCTGTGTCCGCGCGACGTAGCCGAGAGCCGTGGCGGCGGCGGCCAGCTCGGCACGGGTGAAGCTGCCGAATCCGTCGAGCGTCTCGACACCGTACCAGTCGCACAGGCGCCGCTCGGCGCTTGTCGTGTCGGCCATGTCGCGGCCGACGCGCGTCAGGGCCTGGCCGAGATCGTCGAGAAGCGCCTTGACCGAAGGCTCGTCGGCAAGTGCGTCGGAGACCAGGAGCTCCTGCGGCTCGAGTCGCGCCAGGAGCCCAGACAGGCCGGCCTCGGTCGCCTCGGTCACCGTGAAGTCCCCGGTCGAAAGATCGAGAGCCGCCGCGCCGAAGACGAAGGAGGTCTCGTCGGCGCGCAGGCGCGACAGGGCGACGAGCAGGCTGGCGCGGCCGGGATCGAGCAGCCGCTCCTCGGTGATGGTGCCCGGGGTGACGAGCCGCACCACCTCGCGGCGAACCACCGACTTGCCACCGCGCTTGCGCGCCTCGGCCGGGTCCTCGGTCTGCTCGCAGATGGCGACCCTGTGGCCGAGCGCGATCAGCGTATGGAGGTAGTCGTCCGAGCGCTCGACCGGCACCCCGCACATGGCGATGTCCTCGCCGTTGTGCTTGCCTCGCTTGGTCAGGACGATGCCGAGCGCGCGCGCGGCGATCGCCGCATCTTCCAGGAAGAGCTCGTAGAAGTCGCCCATCCGATAAAACAGCAGGGCATCGGGGTGCTGCGCCTTGATGCCGAGATATTGCGCCATCATAGGCGTCGCCGCCCCGCCGGGCCGGCCGGACTCGATATCGGCGGCAGCAGGCGGCATATCGGGGCCGGACGCGGGTCGGGGAGGAGGAACGGGCGCGTTCATCGACGCCATGATAGCCTAAACGTCCGCGACGCACAGGATCGAGATCGCGCCGTCCACCGTCCGTGGCGCCTCGGTCCGCAAGCATCGTCGCTCAGCGCGACGGCGCACCTTCGAGGTGGCGCGCATAGGTGGTGAGGGGGAAGCAGAGAGCGAAATAGATGACCGCCACCATCCCATAGACGGTGAAGGGCTCGAACGTCGCGTTGTTGATGGCGTCGGCGGTCTTCATCAATTCGGTGAAGCCGATGATGGAGGTGACCGCCGTGGCCTTGACGAGCTGCACCAGGAAGCCGACGGCCGGCGGCAGCGTCAGGCGTAGGGCCTGGGGCAGGATGACGAGACGCAGACGGGTCACATAATGCAGTCCGAGCGATGCCGCGGCCTCCCATTGCCCCTTGGGCAGCGCCTCGACGCCGCCCCGCCAGATCTCCGCCAGATAGGCGCTGGCATAGAAGGTCAGCCCGAGGGTCGCCGCCATCCATGGCTCGATCTCGAGGCCGAGCAGCGGCAGGCCGAAGAACATCACGAATAGCTGCAGCAGGAGCGGCGTGCCCTGGAAGAGCCCGATATAGGCCTTGGCGGCCCGGCTCAGCCAGGGTCGCCTGTCGATGCGGGCGATCAGCACGGCGAGGCCCACGCCGCCGCCGCCCGCGAAGGCCACCGCCGTGAGCACCAGCGTCCAGCGCACCGCGAGCAGGAGGTTGACGACGATGTCGGCGGTCGAGAACTCGTCCATCAGGGCCGGCCCCCCAAGATCCAGCGATACGCGCCAGCCTGCATGGCGCGGCGCATCAGCGTGGCGAGGCCGAGATAGATCAAGGTGACGACCAGATAAGTCTCGAAGGCCCGGAAGGTGCGGGCCTGAAGCATGTCGGCCTCGTAGGTGAGGTCGCGCACGGCGATCTGCGACACCACGGCCGATTCGAGCATGATGATGATGATCTGGCTCGACAGCGCCGGAAAGATGACCCGCAGGGCCTGGGGCAGCACCACGCTGACGAAGACGCGATAGCGGCTGAGGCCGAGGGCCGTGCCGCCTTCCCATTGTCCCCTGGGCACCGCATCGAGCCCGGCCCGGACCACTTCGATGCCGTAAGCCGCCATGTTGAGCGTCATGGCGATGACGGCGGCCACGACATTGCCGAGCCTGAGGCCGAGGCTCGGCAGGCCGAAGAAGATGAAGAACAGCTGGACCAGGAACGGCGTGTTGCGGATCACCTCGACATAGGAGGCGACGGCCTGGCGCAGAAGCCGGCTGCGGCTGCGCCGGGCCGCCGCGCCGGCGACGCTCAGGACCGTGCCGAAGGCGGTCACGACGACGATGAGCATCATCGTCGTCGTGACGCCGCGGGCGAGGTCGCCGGCGGCGCCCGGCAGCCAGCCGAAGTCGAGACCGCTCACTGGTCGACGAGATCCTTTGGATCGAGCCGCTTGCCGAGCCATTTCTGCGAGATCTTGTCGAGCGCGCCGTCCTTGCTCATCGCGCCGATCGCGTCGTCGAGCGCCGTCGTCAGGGCGGGTTCGCCCTTGTCGACGGCAAGGTGGTCGGGCGAGGACAGGAGCTGGAACTTCTGCTCGGGTGCGATGTCGGTGCGCTTGGCGAGCACCTGCGCGCCGACGTCGTTGCCGACCACCATCAGCTGTGTCTGCCCGGACAGGAAGGCCTGGATCACGGCGCTGTAATTGTCGAAGCGGCGGATGTCGGCGCTCTTCGGCGCCGCGGCGGTCAGCGACGTGTCCTCGAGCGTGCCGCGGTTGACGGCGATGCTCTTGCCGGCGAGATCCGCCGCTTCCTTCACCGCCATGGCCTTCGGGCCGATCACGGCGATGTAATAGGGCGCATAGGCCTGGGTGAAGGCGATGACCTTCTCGCGCTCCGCGTTCTTGCCGACGCTCATCAGCACGTCGACGCGATGCCCGGTGAGATAGGGGATGCGGTTCTGGCCCGTGACGCCCACGAGGTCGAGCTTCACCTTGAGCGCGTCGGCCAGCGCATGGGCCACATCGATGTCGTAGCCCTTCAGGCTCATGTCGCCGCCGACCGACGAGAAGGGCGGGAAATCCTCGAACACGCCGACCTTGAGCACGCCGGCCTTCCGGATGTCGGCGAGGCCGTCGGCCCACGCCGTAGCGCTGCCGAGAGACATCAGAGCCGTGATCGTCACGGCGGCGAGGGCCTTGTTCTTCAAACGAAACATCGGGAGTTCTCCAGGGTGGTGACGCAATCTGCTTCGGGACGGACGGCCGCGGCCGGCACCGGGACGATGGCTAGGTCGCCGGCAGGGCGGCCGCCAAATGATATGGTTGAATTGTCGATCGGTGAGAGAGAAGCCCGCAGGCTCGACGCCGCCGATTGGACCCCATGTCCTGGCCCGCCGCTAGCCGGAAAAATCTCCACCCACTATAAGCTTTCGCGAAGGCTAGGTTATCCTGCTGCCCGGTGGGCGGCGCGCCCGTCCCTGGCCGATGGGACAACCAGGGAAGCACCCGTGTGACACCGAATCCGCTGCTCGTCGCAACCGATGCCCCACCGATTCCCGCCGCGGCGCTGTGGAGGGCCGGCTACGACGGCCGGCTCGGTCCCCTGATCGACATGGCCCAGGCGGTCCCGGGGCTGCCGCCGCCGGAGGCCCTGCTCGACCGGCTGGGCGCCGCCGCGCGGCGGCCGGAAACCGCGACCTACGGCCCGATCCTCGGCGACGCCGGCTTGCGCCAGGCCTTCGCCGACGACGTTCGCGGCCTCTATGGCGGCGACATCGGGCCAGACGACATCGCCATCACGGCCGGCTGCAACCAGGCGTTCTTCGTCGCCATGCTGGCGCTCGCCAAGGCGGGCGACGCCGTGATCCTGCCCGCGCCCTGGTACTTCAATCATAAGATGACGCTGGACATGCTCGGCGTGACGGCCGTGCCGCTGCCCTGCCGGGCCGAGGACGGCTTCGTGCCGGCCGTCGAAGACGCCCGCGCCCTGATCGGCGCCGGGACCCGCGCCATCGTGCTCGTCTCGCCCAACAATCCCACCGGCGCGACCTATCCCGTCGCCGTGCTCGAAGCCTTCCAGGATCTGGCGCGGGAGACGGGTCTCGCCCTCGTCCTCGACGAGACCTACCGCGACTTCCTGCCGGAGGGCCGCGCGCGACCGCACGCGCTTTTCGAGAGCGCCGGGTGGCGCGACACGACGATCCAGCTCTACTCGTTCTCCAAGAGCTACGCGATCCCCGGCCACCGGCTCGGCGCCATGATCGCGGACGAGCGCAGGCTCGCGGAGATCGCCAGGATCCTCGATTGCATGACCATCTGCCCGCCCCGGATCGCGCAGGCCCCGGTTGCCTGGGCGGTCGAGGGAATGCGTGGCTGGCGCGCCGAGGTGCGGGCTGCGGTCAACCGGCGGGCGGCCTTGTTCGGCGATGCCATCGCCGCCGCGCCGGGCTGGTCGGTGTCGGCGATCGGCGCCTATTTCGCCTACGTGCGGCACCCTTTCGCCGGATCGGCCGAGGCCGCCGCCGAGCGCCTCGCCTGGCAGGCCGGCATCGTCACCCTGCCGGGCTCGTTCTTCGGCCCAGGGCAGGAGGACCACCTGAGGTTCGCTTTCGCCAATGTCGAGGACGCGGAGATCCTAGCCGTGGCCGCACGTCTCAGCGAGGCCGGACCGCGTATCACTCCGCCGCGATGAGGAACGGGATCTCGTCCGCATCGGGCTGCGCGATGTCGTGGCCCGGACAGACGGCGCAGCCGACGCCGCACGTGTCGATGCGGGCCTCCGCAAGCAGTTGTCGCACGGTTGTCAAGCATCGGCCGCATTGCGGCGCGCAGCCAAGGCAGCGATAGGCCTGGGCGGCCGAGCGAGGCCGCGCCACGTCCTCGCTCCGCAGCGTCTCGAGGATCTGCTTGTCGGACAGCACGTTGCACGAACAGACGATCACGGCGGCTCGCTACTTTAGAATCTTTAAAAACTAAACCTTTTCAATGCGTTGTATAGCGTGTGCGCCGCCGGGGCGCAACCCGCCGAGGCAATGCGGCGGCGAAAGGACGCGGCTCGGCGGGGGTATGAAGGCGGCGTCCACCCGGACCGCGAGCAGCGATATTGCCAAGGATGCCGAGACGTGGTTCAACCCGAACAGGATCTTAGTTTAGAATTATTCCAATAAAACGAATATTCGCCGATTTACCAAGGGGAGAGACATGAAGGGCGACGTCAAGGTCATCGACTACATGAACCGCGGCCTACGCAGCGAACTGACCGCCATTAGCCAGTACTGGCTGCACTACCGGCTGCTCGACAATTGGGGGCTCAACGGCCTCGCCAAGAAATGGCGCGAGGAATCGATCGAGGAGATGCACCATGCCGACCGGTTCGTCGACCGTATCCTGTTCCTTGAGGGCTTTCCCAACCTCCAGCTCCTCGATCCGCTGAAGATCGGGCAGAACGTGCAGGAGATCATCGAGGCGGACCTCGCGGCCGAGGTCGGTGCGCGGACGCTCTACCAGGAGGCGGCCGATTATTGCTCCACCGTCAAGGACTATCCGAGCCGGGACCTGTTCAAGCTGCTGATGGCCGACGAGGAAGGTCATATCGACTTTCTCGAAACCCAGGCGGATCTCATCGATCGCATCGGCCTGCAGCTCTACACCCAGGCCCACGTCGTCGGACTCGGCGAAGGCGGAACGCCCGGCCTGCGCGGCGGGACGTAACGCCGCTCGAGCGCGCATCTCTGCGACGCGGATTCTCGCGCGTCGCGACTTGACGCGGCGTCGGATGCCCTTCGACTCGATCGATGCCGGGCATCAAGGACCGGCGTGGGCCACGCGTCGCGCCTGACGCTTTCGCGGCGAATGCAAAAATGTGGCCCGACCTCACGCGTGGAAGGCATGGCTGCCTTGCAATCCAGCAAGCGACGTGCTCAAAAGGCTGACGGCGCGGGCGATGCCGCACAAAAAAAGGACCGCTGAGAAGCGGCCCAAGTCTAGGGAGGAAACGCCCAATGAGGGCATGCGGCGACCAACGCCGCATTGGCAACCTATGGTGCGCTGCACAGGTTTGCAAGCCTCCCTTTTCCCCTGGCATCCTTTCGAATGATGCGTGCCGTTCTTGCAACAGGCGGCGCTCGCGTGTTGACGTCGACTTGGTTCGGCGGCAGTCGAGTCCTCTTCACGCACCCGCCAGACACCGATGCTCCGGAACGGCGTAGATTCTGTCGCGACCAAGCGCGTGGGCGACGCGGCGTCCCGCCGTCAGCAGGCCTGCGAAAGCGGCGTGACGAAAGTTGAGCCCGCCCGCATAGGCGCCGAAGGCCGGCATGATGCAGCGCGCCCCGTCCGAGACGAAGCATTTGCGGCGCACCGCGCCCGCCGTTCCGGCCACGATGGCGACCGGATGGAGGTGGCCGGCGATCTCGCCCCGCGCCGCGCCCATCGTCGGCTCGTGCCGCAGGGTCAGCGGGCCGAGCCGCCACTCCTCTGCCGTCACACCCCCGAGGCCCTCGGGCGGCGTAGGATCGTGGTTGCCGGCGAGCCAGATCCAGTCGCGGCCGCGCA
Organism: Lichenihabitans sp.; assembly: GCA_036276175.1. Lineage (GTDB taxonomy): Bacteria > Pseudomonadota > Alphaproteobacteria > Rhizobiales > Beijerinckiaceae > Lichenihabitans. The sequence continues at coordinate 66,900 of DATBEH010000114.1, read as the reverse complement.
TGAGGTTGAGAAGCACGTCCCGATCCGGGGCGCGGAGCCGCGCGGCACCCTCTCGATCATGGAAGCTGTCGCCGAGCGCCACGACATGCCGGGGCGTGTAGCGGGCGACGAGCAGGGTGAGCTTGGCCAGCGTCGCGGCCGTGTCATAGGGCGGCAGCAGCATGCCGCGTCGCGCCAGCGACGAGCCCTTCTCGAGATGAAGGTCGGCCACCAGCAGCACGCGGTCGGCCTCGTGGAACAGGGCGCCGAACACATCGGCCAGGAGATCGACGCCCGCCACGTGCACGTGGGTGTGCATCAGCGTCCCCTCACCCGAGTTCCGTGCCGACGGCGTCCGCTGCAAAAGCCTCTCCGACCAGCACATCCGCGGCGTCGGCCAGGATCGCATCCTCGGCCTCGCCATGGACGGGCTCGCGGCCGATCTCGAGCATGATCGGCACGGCGAGCGGTGAAATCCGTATCAGGGGCTTGTGGATGATTCGGCCCCGGATGCGCCACAATAGCTCACCGAGGCGCTTGAGATCGAGGAGTCCGGTTGCCGCATCGGCGCGGGCGGCCCGCAGCAGCAGGTGATCCGGCTCGTGCCGTCTCAGGACGTCGTAGACGAGATTGGTCGAGACCGTCATCTGCCGGCCGGTCTTCTCCCGGCCCGGATGGCGTCGCTCGATCAGTCCGGCGATGGTCGCACAGAGCCGAAAGGTGCGCTTCATCAGCGAGGATTCGTCGAGCCAGGCTTCGAGGTCGTCGCCCAGCATGTCCTGCGCGAACAGCTCGTCGAGCGTCACGGCGCCCTTGGCGATGCGGGCCGAGACGTCGTGCACCGACCACACCGCGAGCGCATAATCGTTGGCGACGAAGCCGAGCGGGCGTAGCCGCGCCCGTTCCATGCGCCGCGTCAGCAGCATGCCGAGCGTCTGGTGCGCCAGGCGCCCTTCGAACGCGTAGGCGACGAGGTAATGCCTCCCGCCGCGCGGAAAGGTCTCGACCAGCATGGCGTCCTTGGGCGGCAGCGCCGATCTCTCGCGCTGCAGATCGAGCCAGTGGCCGACCTGCTCGGGCAGCGCCCAGCCGCGCGGATCGGCCGCCATGGCGCGCACCTGGGCGGCCAGGTAGGTGGAGAGCGGAAACTTGCCGCCCGCGTAGGACGGGATCTTGGGCGTGTCGCTGGCCGAGCGGCTGCACAGCGCCTCGTTGTCGACGATGGCCTCGAGGCACAGCACCTCGCCGGCGAAGATGAAGGTGTCGCCCGGCAGCAGCGTCTCGAGGAAGCCTTCCTCGATCTCGCCGAGCATGCGGCCGCCACGGCCGACCGGCGTCGAGCGCGACGCGGTCGCGGCGCCCCGCGCCCGCACCAGCCGCACCTTCAGCATCGCCGCTTCGACGATGGTGCCGACGTTCATGCGGTATTGCTGGGCGATGCGGCCGTTCGAGACGCGCCAGCACCCGTCCCGGCCCTGGCGGATCTTGGCGAAACGATCGTAGGCCCGAAGGGCGTAGCCGCCGTGGGCGACGAAATCGAGCGCCTTGTCGAACTCGTCGCGCTCGAGGTCAGCATAGGGTGCGGCATCGACGACCTCGTCATAGAGGTCATCGGCCGCGAATGGGGCTGCGCACGCCATGCCGAGGATGTGCTGCGCCAGTACGTCGAGGGCGCCGGTTCGCGGCACCGGCGTATCCTGCGCGCCCTCCTCGGCGGCCCTGATGGCCGCGATACATTCGAGCACCTCGAAGCGGTTGGCCGGCACCAGGATCGCCCGCGACGGCTCGTCGAGCCGGTGGTTGGCGCGCCCGATGCGCTGGATCAATCGACTCGCGCCCTTGGGCGCCCCGACATTGATGCACAAATCGACATCGCCCCAATCGACGCCAAGGTCGAGCGTCGCGGTCGCCACCACCGCCTTGAGCCGTCCGTCGGCCATGGCGGCCTCGACCTTACGGCGCTGGCCGACATCGAGCGAGCCGTGGTGGAGCGCGATCGGCAGGTTGTCGACGTTGATGCGCCACAGGTCCCAGAACAATTGCTCCGCCTGGAAGCGGGTGTTGACGAAGAGCAGCGTCAGGTTGGCGGCCTTGATCTCGGCGTAGATCTCGCCGATCGCATGCCGCGCGCCGTGCCCCGCCCAGGGCAGCCGCTCGCTTGTGTCGAGCATGGTGATGTGGGCCGCGGCGCCTTCCGGGGCGACGACGAGCGCCGCCGGCGGGTCCGCCCTGCGGGTCAGATAGGTGCGCAGCTCGTCCGGCTCGCGCACGGTGGCCGACAGGCCGACCGTCTGCACGCCCGGCGCGAGGCGGCGCAGCCGGGCGAGGTCGAGCGCCATGAGGTCGCCGCGCTTCGACAGGACGAGCGCATGAAGCTCGTCGAGGACGATCCGCTTGAGGTCGGCGAACAGCGTCGCGGCGTCCGGGCTCGCCAGCAGCAGCGCGATCTGTTCGGGGGTGGTGAGCAGGATATCGGGCGGATCGCGCCGCTGGCGCTGGCGCTTCGAGGCGGAGGTGTCGCCGGTGCGCGTCTCGATGCGGACGGGCAGGCCCATCTCGGCCACAGGGATCTCGAGGTTGCGCGCCACGTCGACCGACAGCGCCTTGAGCGGCGAGACGTAGATCGTATGCAGGCGCGGGCGGCGCGACGGAGCGGCGGCGAGCTCGACGAGGCTCGGCAGGAAGCCCGCGAGCGTCTTGCCGGCGCCGGTCGGCGCGATGAGCAGCGTGCTGCGGCCGGCCTCGGCATGGGCCAGAAGCTCGAGCTGATGCGAGCGCGGCGCCCAGCCGCGCATGGCGAACCAGTCGAGGAACGACTTCGGGAGAAGGCCTTGCAGGCTTTTGTCGAGCACGCCCTAACTTAGGGGCGGCGCGCCACCGCGACGAGACCCCGGCGCGAGCCGTTGCGGGCCGGATAGCTCGGGGCGCCGCGGCGGCGGAAGCTGACCGTCAGCGTCGGTGCGCAACCCCGACGAGGCCCGGGACGGGGCGGCCGTTCTCGCGGCGCGCCCACAGCGCATCGAGCTGTTCAGTGAGCAGCCCGGCACCGGCCAGCGCGGTCTCGATACAGCCGGGTGAATGGGCGAAGCGCAGGTCGGCGCCGAACGCGTGGCCACCGGCGTGGCATCGCTGCGCCGTGAAGGCGAAGAGCCCGCCTGGGGTGAGCACCCGCGCAATGCTGGCGAAGACGGACGAGAGATCGCCGAGATAGACCAGCACGTCGGCAGCGGTGATGAGATCGAATGTGCCTTCCGGTGCGGCGGCCACGGCCTCGTCGAGCGACGCAACCGTCAGCATCGCATAGGCGCCGCTCCGTCGCGCCACATCGATCATCCGGGGCGCGATGTCGACGCCGTCGATCCGCGCGGCGCGACCAGCGAGCGCGCGGCCCATCAGGCCGGTACCGCAGCCGAGATCGAGGGCACGGCCGAACCGCCGGCCGGGCACCGCGGCATCGAGCGCCGCGACCAGCAGCTCCGGCCCGCGATAGGCGAGCCCATCGACGAGATGGCGCTCGAAGTGCGGCGCATAATCGTCGAAGAGCGCCCGGACATAAGTTGCCGGCATGGCGTCGGGTGTTCGGCCCTCCAGACGGGCGAGACGAAGATCGGCGCCGAGCCGGCCTTCGGGATCAAGCGCCGCGGCGCGACGCCAGGCGGCGCGGGCCGTGTCCGGCGTACCGCTCCGTTCGCGCGCCTCGCCGAGCGCCGCCCAGGCCGGCGCCGAGCCGGGGGCGATCTCGATCACTTGCTCCAGCAGGTCGGCGGCGGCCGCATGGTCTCCTTCCGCTGCGAGTTGTTTGGCCCATGCGAAGCGCCGGTCGGCGAGGATGTCGTTCGAGGCGTCGCTCACCGCTTTGGCCAGGCCAAACCAGCGAAGAAGCGCAACGTCTCGCCGCCGAGCTCGATAGAGGCGGAGCCGTCCTCGGGCTGCTCTTGCAGGACCGTCAAGCTGAGACCGCCGCCATAGACGGCAGCCGCGCGGATGTCGTCACCGACATCGGTCTCCGGCACCAGCCTGGCCACGACGATCTCGCCCTGCATCTCGGCTCATCAACGGGCTTTCTTCAGGGCGTCTTCCGCCACGGCGAAAGGCAAGACAAGCGAGAGCGGCGCGTCAAGAAGGGGCACAGCACCATAGCCCGCATACCACCGTGCGGCCTGATCGGTCTTGGCATCGATCAGCAAGGCAACGCCGCCGACGTCCTGAGCCACGCGCATGCAGCGTTCGGCCGCGCAGAAGCAATGCACCGCCGAGCCCGCGGCCGTGCAGATCGATATCGACCGCCAGTCGCCCAAGACGAAACACCGGCACATCGTAGCGCCCGAGTCCTTTCGCCGCGACCACCGGTGTCCGGCTGTATTGGAGCGAGGCTGGGCTCAACGTATAGAAGCCAAGGACGCGCGTCCGATTGTCGGCCAGCGTCGCCACGAAGCATTTCGCCCCGCCGCTCTCGTGATTCTGCCGGGCATAGCGTTGCAGGTAGAGATTGAGGTCGGTGACGCCGCAGTCGAAAGCCTTGCGGTCGTGGCCTTTGCCGAGAGGCTCTTCCTCCCATGACAGGCTCATTCCAGCCGAGCACCGGATCTGGCGGCCCGGACAAGCCGTGAGGGCGCCGCGGGCGGATCGTCCAGCAAGGCAAGGACGCGGAGGGAATCACGCTCCGACAGAGCGAGCTGCTCATGCTCGGCGATCGTCGCCTCGGCATGAGGCAGGATATTCCGCAGGATGTATCCAGTGAGATCGAGCCGCTCGATCGCGGCCGCGCGGGCCAATGTCGCTTTGTCCTCGGGCCTCAGGCGCAACTCGACCCGTCCATTGTCCGCATGAGCTCTTGGCATGATTCACGTCCCCGCCGCACCTAGATGGGATACGGATTGGATCCGTACAAGCCTCACGCCGCAGCGCGCTGGTAATCCTTGATGTCCGAGAAGATAACGTCCGGCCAGCGGTCCTGCTCGTATTTCAGGGTGAAGGCCGAGGACGCCAGGAAGACCGGCGCGCCGTCGAGGTCTTCGGCGGTCGAGGACGGATACGCCGCGAGGAATTTCTGCAGCTCGGGCGGCGGCGCGCTCACCCAGCGCGCCACCTCGAAGCGGCTCGTCTCGAAGCTGACCGGCAGGCCGTATTCGGCCTGGAGGCGCTCGGCCAGCACGTCGAGCTGCAGCGCGCCGACGACGCCCACGAGCGCGCCCGAGCCGTCATACGGCATGAAGGTCTGCACGACACCCTCCTCCGCCATCTGCTGGAGCGCCTCGCGCAGCTTCTTGTTCTTCATGGCGTCGTTGAGCTTGACCCGCCGCAGGATTTCGGGCGCGAAGCTCGGCACACCGCGAAACACGAGATTCTCGCCCTCGGTCAGCGTGTCGCCGATGCGCAAGGTACCGTGGTTGGGGATCCCGACGACATCGCCCGGAAAGGCTTCGTCGGCGAGCGCCCGCTCCTGGGCGAAGAAGAACTGAGGGGCATTGAGCGCCATGGGCTTGCCGGTGCGCACCAGCTTGGCCTTCATGCCTCGGGTCAGACGACCCGAGGACACACGCATGAAGGCGATGCGGTCGCGGTGGTTCGGATCCATGTTGGCCTGGATCTTGAAGACGAAGCCGCTCATCTTCGACTCGTGCGCATCCACATAGCGGCTCTCGGCCTGCAGGCCGCGCGGCGGCGGGGCGAAGCGGGCCAGCGCGCCGATGAGATCGGCGACACCGAAGGTGCGCAGCGCCGAGCCGAAGAAGACCGGCGTCAGGTGCCCCTCGCGATAGGCGGCCTCGTCGAAGGGCCGGCAGGCCTCGCGGGCGAGCTCCAGCTCCTCGATCGCGGCCTCCGCCTCGTGCGCTGGCAGCAGCGCCATGATCCGCGGATCGCGCGGCCCCGACACGTCCAGCATGGGCGCCTCGACGTCGGCGTCGAGCTTGCGGATACGGTTGGTGGCGAGATCGTAGGTGCCCGCGAAGGAGCGGCCGCGGCCGATCGGCCAGGTGATCGGCGCCGTATCGAGCGCCAGCACCTTCTCGATCTCGTCGAGGAGGTCGAAGGGATCGCGCGTTTCCCGATCGAGCTTGTTCACGAAGGTGGTGATGGGGATGTCGCGCAGCCGGCAGACCTCGAAGAGCTTGCGGGTGCGGCTCTCGATACCGCGTGCCGCGTCGATCACCATCACGGCCGAATCGACCGCCGACAGCGTGCGGTAGGTATCCTCGGAAAAGTCCTCGTGGCCCGGGGTATCGAGCAGGTTGAAGACGCAGCCCGCATGTTCGAAGGTCATCACCGAAGTGACGACCGAGATGCCGCGCTGGCGCTCGATATCCATCCAGTCCGAGCGGGTCTGGCGCCGGTTGGCCTTGGCCCTCACCTCGCCGGCGAGCTGGATGGCGCCGCCGAAAAGCAGGAGCTTTTCGGTCAGCGTCGTCTTGCCCGCATCGGGATGCGAGATGATGGCGAAGGTGCGCCGGCGCGCGACGGGGTCGTCGGGGGATGTGGGCATCGGCGGGATTTAGGCGATTTCGGGGACGGTGCAAAGGCGACCGCGTCTCTGGTCCACTGATCGTTCAAGGCGGCATGACGCTTCAATCTCCAGGTGATCGTCCTGCTCGATCGCCGATCAAGGCGGCTCCGTGACGGGAGGGACGACGATATGATATGCATTGGATCGTTCATCCGGTGCCCAAGTCGAGCCTTCGGATGCCTGATCAGTGCCCAACCTCCCTTCCCGAAGAGATCGTAGTCCGTCGTCCCGATGACCCTCGCCCTCGACACCCTCGCCATCGTCCGCAGGCTTCAGGCGGCCGGCTTCCCGGAAGGCCAGGCCGAAGCCGTGTCGACAGTCATCCGGGACACCCATGACACCGATCTGGGGACCTTGGCGACCAAGGCCGACCTCGAGAGCCTGCGAGCAGCGACCAAGACGGATTTTGATGGCTTGCGAGCAGCGACCAAGACGGACCTCGACAGCCTGCGGGCGGCGACCAAGGCGGACCTCGACAGCCTGCGAGCGGCGACCAAGACCGACCTCGAAAGCCTGCGAGCGGCGACCAAGACGGATCTCGACAGCCTGCGAGCGACGACCAAGGCGGACCTCCGCGAAACCGAGCTGCGGCTCGAAGCCAGGATAGAAGCCGTCAAGTCCGACATCATCAAATGGGTGTTCGGCGCTATCGGGTTTCAAACCGTCGTCATCGTCGGGGCCGCGATCACCATCGCGCGGCTGTTCGTGAAGTGACCAACACGTGGACCATCGGTCCACGGCAACCGGCATCCTTCCGACATCGCGCCGAACGCATGCCGCCCGGCCTCTGTCAGCACGTCGCCATGATGCGCATCCCTGCGACCCGCATCGGGCCAAAGGACGGTGCGCCGACGGGACTGCGACCGATCAAGGCTTGTGAGGCGCCGCGCGGGAGCCTAAAACGCTCGGCGTCGTGGAGGAGATGATGGTTCGCAACACCAACGGGTCGGGGCCGAAGGGTCACGACAAGGCCAAGCTTCGCTCGAAACTGTGGTTCGACAATCCGGACAATCCCGGGATGACGGCGCTCTATATCGAGCGTTATCTCAATTTCGGCCTGACGCCCGGCGAATTGCGCTCCGGCAAGCCGATCATCGGCATTGCCCAGACGGGCAGCGACCTCTCGCCCTGCAACCGGCACCATCTCGAGCTCGCCAAGCGGGTGCGCGAGGGCATCCTTTCCATGGGCGGCGTGCCGATGGAATTCCCCGTCCATCCTATCCAGGAGACCGGCAAGCGGCCGACCGCCGCGCTCGACCGCAACCTCGCCTATCTCGGGCTCGTCGAGACCCTCTATGGCTATCCGCTCGACGGCGTCGTGCTGACGACCGGCTGCGACAAGACCACGCCGGCCTGCATCATGGCGGCCGCGACCGTCAACATCCCCGCCATCGTGCTCTGCGGTGGCCCGATGCTCAACGGTTGGCACAACGGCGAGCGCACCGGCTCCGGCACCATCGTGTGGAAGAGCCGCGAGGAGCTTGCCGCCGGCAATATCGACTATGAAGAGTTCATGGAGATCGTGACCTCCTCGGCGCCGTCCATCGGCCATTGCAACACGATGGGCACCGCCTCGACCATGAACGCGCTCGCCGAGGCGCTCGGCATGACGCTGCCCGGCTGCGCCGCCATTCCGGCGCCCTATCGCGAGCGCGGCCAGATCGCCTACGAGACCGGGCGGCGCATCGTCGACATGGTGTGGGAGGACCTCAAGCCCTCCGACATCATAACCCGCAAGGCGCTGGAGAACGCGATCCGCGTCAACAGCGCCATCGGCGGCTCGACCAATGCGACGATCCACATCAACGCCATCGCTCGCCATATCGGCGTGCCGCTCGCCATCGAGGATTGGGAGACGGTCGGCCACGACGTGCCGCTGCTGGTCAACATGCAGCCGGCCGGCAAGTATCTCGGCGAGGAGTTCCACCGCGCCGGCGGCGTCCCGGCGGTGGTGAGCGAATTGATGAAGCGCAAGCTCGTCCACGAGGATGCGCTGACCGTCAACGGCAAGAGCTTCGGCGACAACAACCGCGGCCGCAAGTCGCTCGACCCGGACGTGATCACGCCGATCGAAACGCCTCTGAAGGAAGAGGCCGGCTTCGTCGTGCTGAAGGGCAACCTCTTCGACAATGCGATCATGAAGACCAGCGTGATCTCGGAGGAGTTCCGCAAGCGCTACCTGTCGAACCCGAAGGACCCCGAGGCCTTCGAGGGCCGGGCCATCGTCTTCGAGGGGCCGGAGGACTATCATCACCGCATCGACGACCCGGCCCTCGAGATCGACGAGCACTGCCTGCTGTTCATCCGCGGCACGGGGCCGATCGGCTATCCGGGCGGCGCCGAGGTCGTCAACATGCAGCCGCCGGCGGCGCTCATCAAGCGCGGCATCCATTCGCTGCCGTGCATCGGGGACGGTCGCCAGTCCGGCACCTCGGCGTCGCCCTCGATCCTCAACGCATCGCCGGAAGCGGCAGCCGGCGGCGGTCTCGCCCTGCTCAAGACCGGCGACAGGGTGCGCATCGACCTCAACAAGCGCAGCGCCAACATCCTGATCCCGGAGGCGGAACTTCATGAGCGCCGCGCCGCCCTGCAGGGCCATGGCGGCTTCGACTATCCGGGCAGCCAGACGCCCTGGCAGGAGATCCAGCGCTCCATGGTGGATCAGTTCGACGAAGGCATGGTGCTCAAGCCAGCGGTCAAGTACCAGCGGGTCGCCCAGTCGAGCGCGCCGCGCGACAACCACTGAGGGACCCACGGAAATAACCGCTTCGATTTTCCTGACGCCTGCCCTCGACAGGAGCCTCGTGAAAAGAAGCGGTTGTTTCCGTGGGAACCCAGAGTACGCCGGCGCGAGGAGTCCGGGTCGGTCCCGGCTCGTTCAATGAGAACGGGCGCCCGCCACGCCGGCGGGCGGCGGCAGCACGACCTCGTCGCGCGGCGGTTCGGTCTGCCGCGTTCCATTGAAGAACAGGTTGAGGACCACCGCCGACAAGGCGGACAGCAGGATGCCGGAATGCAGGATCGGCCCGAGCTGGTCCGGCAGCGCCTTGAAGAAGTTCGGCGCGACGAGCGGGATCATGCCGAAGCCGCTGGCGATCGCCACCACATAGAGGTTGTTGCGGTTGCTCCGGTAATGACCTCCGTCAGAATGCGGATGCCGGTCGCCGCCACCATGCCGAACATGACGATGCCGGCGCCGCCGAGCACGAACAGCGGCACCGAGGCGACGAGCGCCCCGAGCTTGGGCACGAGCCCCATGACGAGCAGCATCAGGCCACCGACGGCCGTGACATAGCGCGACCGGACGCCGGTCACGCCGACGAGGCCGATGTTCTGCGAGAAGGAGGTGTGTGGGAAGGTGTTGAAGACGCCGGCGATCATGGTGCCGAGGCCGTCGACCCTGAGCCCCCGCGTCATCGCCTCGCGGCCGACCGCCCGCTCCGTCAGGTCGCCGAGCGCCAGGAACATGCCGGCCGATTCGATCATCACTACCGCCATGACCACGCAGAGCGTCACGCAGGCGACGACGTCGAAGCGCGGCGCCCCGAAGGCGAAGGGTGTCACCACCGCGAACCAGCCGGCGCGCCCGACCGCGGCGAAGCTCATCTCGCCGACGAGCACGGCGGCGATGCAGCCGGCCACGATGCCGGCCAGGACCGAGATGTTGGCAAGGAAGCCTTTCGCGAACCGCGCGATCATGAGGATCAGCACCAGTACCGCGCCGGCCATGGCGAGATGGAGCGGCTCGCCGTAGCCGGGGAGCGTGTCGGCCGCCGCGCCCGCCGCCCAGTTGATGCCGACGCGCATCAGCGAGATGCCGATCATCAGGATGACGCTGCCGGTGACGACCGGCGGGAACAGCGGCATCATGCGGCCGAAGAACGGAGCGACGAGGACGGTGAACAGGCCGGCCACGATGGTCGCGCCGAAGATGCCGGTGGCCCCGAGGTTCGGATCGGCCGCCATGGCGGCCATCGGCCCCACCGCCGCGAAGGTCACCCCCATCATCACCGGCAGCCGGATGCCGAACAGGCGGCCGAGCCCGAGCGACTGGATCAGCGTGGTGACGCCGGCCACGAACAGGTCCGCGTTGACCAGCATCGCGACGCTCTCGGGCGGCAGCTTGAGCGCGTGGCCGATGATCAGCGGCACCGCGATCGCGCCCGCATACATCACGAGCACGTGCTGCAAGCCGAGCGCCGCGAGCTTTGGCGACGGCAGCCGCTCGTCGACCGGATGAACGGCTTGCAGCATGGTGGCGTCCTCCAGAGGGTCTCGGATACGTGCCCGGGACTCGCGCAACCGGATGCAACCGGCCGAGTGCGGCTTTATATACCGATCCGGCGTGGATGACGCGCGGCTCGCCTCGCCAGCTCCTTCAAACCGCCTTTGAAGATGCAGGCCCATCGAAAGCACGGTCGCTGCCCGCCTGGGCGGTGCCGTCGCGGCATGGCTGCACCCCGGCGTCGCCTGTTGCGACGCGGCAACGAACCTTATATCTCAAGCGTCACAGACAGGAGCGAGGGTCTCATGGCGGAGGCGCCACGGCACGGCGCGGCGGTTCGGCATCAAAGGCCGCTGTCGCCGCATCTGCAGATCTACCGGCCGATGCTGACCATGATGATGTCGATCCTGCATCGCATCACGGGCATGGCGCTCTATGCCGGCACGCTGCTGCTCGCCTGGTTCCTGATCGCTGCGGCGGCGGGGCCGCGCGCCTTCGGGGTGGCCTCGGGCTTCATGGGGTCGTGGTTCGGCCTCCTGATCCTGTTCGGCTTCAGCTGGGCGCTATTCCATCACCTGCTCGGCGGCATCCGGCATTTCATCTGGGATGCCGGCTACGGCATGGACCATCCGGCGCGCGAATATCTGGCCCAGGCGACGCTTGCCGGCGGTCTCGGGCTGACCCTGGTGGTCTGGATCCTGGCCTTCGTGATCCGCTGAGGACCCTTTTCGTGAGCGACAACCCCCGCACCCTGCACGACGACATGCGCCGCGTCCGCTACCTCGGCTCGGCTCGCTCGGGCACGACCCGTGCGTGGCACATGCGCCTGACCTCGCTGGCGCTGGTGCCGCTGACGATCGGCTTCGTCTGGCTCCTGCTGGCGCTCGCCGGACGGCCCTATGCCGAGGTTTATGGCGTGCTGTCGCGCCCCCTGCCCTCGATCCTGATGCTGCTCGTCGTCCTGGCCGGCATCTACCACATGCAGCTCGGCATGCGCGCCATCATCGAGGACTATGTTCACGGTACGCAGCCCAGGGACTGGGCGCTTGCGGCGAACCTGTTCTTCTGCGTCGCGGTCGGGATGGCCTGCGTCTATTCCGTGCTGCGGCTGAGTTTCGTCTAGGCCTGGGGCCTGCCGGCGCTCGGGTTCGAATTGTGGAGATGGGTTCATGGCCGAAGGCAACGGCACGATCGGCAACGGCAAGGCCGGCCTTGCCTATTCGATCACCGATCATACGTTCGACGTGATCGTCGTCGGCGCCGGCGGGGCGGGCTTGCGGGCGACCGTCGGCTGCGCTAGGGCCGGGCTTAGGACCGCCTGCATCACCAAGGTCTTCCCGACCCGCTCGCATACGGTCGCGGCGCAGGGCGGCATCTCCGCCTCCCTCGGCAATATGGGCCAGGATGACTGGCGCTGGCACATGTACGACACCGTCAAAGGGTCGGACTGGCTCGGCGACCAGGACGCCATCGAATACCTGGTCCGCAACGCGCCCGAGGCCGTCTACGAGCTCGAGCACTGGGGCGTGCCCTTCTCGCGGACCGAGGAGGGCAAGATCTACCAGCGGCCGTTCGGCGGCATGACGACAGACTACGGCAAGGGCACCGCGCAGCGCACCTGCGCGGCGGCCGACCGCACCGGCCACGCGATCCTGCACACGCTGTACGGCCAGGCGCTCCGGGCCAAGACCGAGTTCTTCATCGAATATTTCGCCCTCGACCTGATCATGGAGGACGGGCGGTGTCGCGGCATCGTGGCGCTGAAGCTCGACGACGGCACGATCCACCGCTTCCGCTCCAATCTGACGATTCTCGCGACCGGCGGCTATGGCCGCGCCTATTTCTCGGCGACCTCCGCCCATACCTGCACGGGCGACGGCAATGCCATGGTGCTGCGCGCCGGCCTGCCGCTGCAGGACATGGAGTTCGTGCAGTTCCATCCGACCGGCATCTACGGGGCCGGCTGCCTCATCACCGAAGGTGCCCGCGGTGAGGGCGGCTATCTCACCAATTCGGAGGGCGAGCGCTTCATGGAGCGATACGCGCCCTCCGCCAAGGACCTCGCCTCGCGCGACGTCGTGTCGCGCGCCATGACCATGGAGATCCGCGAAGGCCGCGGCGTCGGCAAGGACAAGGACCACATCTACCTTCACCTCGACCATCTCGACCCCAAGATCCTGCATGAGCGCCTGCCCGGCATCTCGGAGAGCGCCAAGATCTTCGCCGGGGTCGACGTCACCAAGGAGCCGATCCCGGTCCTGCCGACGGTCCACTACAACATGGGCGGCATTCCCACGAACTATCACGGCGAGGTGCTGACCAAGCGGGACGGCGACCCGGACGCCGTCGTGCCGGGCCTGATGGCGATCGGCGAAGCGGCCTGCGTGTCGGTGCACGGCGCCAATCGGCTGGGCTCGAACTCGCTCACCGACCTCGTGGTCTTCGGCCGCGCCGCCGGCGCGCGAGCCGCCGAGATCGTGACGCCCGGCGAGAAGCAGATGGAGCTGCCGAAAGGTTCGGCCGATCTGGCACTCGGACGGCTCGACCGCTTCCGCCACGCCGCGGGCCGCACGCCGACGGCCGAGCTCCGGCTGGGCATGCAGCGCACCATGCAGACCAACTGCGCCGTGTTCCGCACTGGCGAGGTGCTGGAGGAAGGTGTCAAGCTGATCAACGACGTGTGGCGCGGCTCGTCCGACATCCGCGTCACCGACCGCTCGTTGATCTGGAACTCGGACCTCGTCGAGACGATGGAATTCGACAATCTCATCGCCCAGGCGGTGGTGACCATGCAATGCGCCGAGAACCGGCAGGAGTCGCGTGGCGCCCATGCCCGCGAGGACTTCCCGGACCGCGACGACAAGGTGTGGATGAAGCACACGCTCGCCTGGCTCGACGAGGCGGCCCACAAGGTGACGATCGACTACCGGCCGGTGCACACCTACACCATGACCAACGACGTGCAGTATATCGAGCCCAAGGCGCGGGTGTATTGATGGTTTTCGAGAAGTGACCCCTCATCCGGCCGCTTCGCGGCCACCTTCTCCCACTTCGCAGCCAAGTTTACGCAGGCTGCGTAAACTTGGCTGCGGGGGAGAAGGTAGTGCCTCGTCCTGCGACATTGGCGCCCTTCTCCCCTTGCAGGAGAAGGTGCCCAGCCGAAGGCTGGGCGGATGAGGGGATCGCCCGACGCCGGCCAGGCAAGACGAGTGGAGACATGATGTCAGTCATCGGACCCCGGTCGCCGACACTAAGCTCGGCGGAAGGCCGCCCGACCAGCGTGTGCGTGCCCCTGACCATCACCGACTGGCAGGCTGCTCCCGATGCGGCGCAGCAGGGCGAGGCGGTGGCGGCGATCGAACGCGGCGACGTGCTGCTGTTTCCGCACCTGCCCTTCGGGCTGAGCGCCGAGGAGGCGAAGCTCCTGCGGGGCGACAGCGTCAAGGACGGCAGCAAGACCATCAAGTTCGACCCCGACACCGGCCGCGTCTGGGGCATGGCCAGCGAGCACGATGCCGCGGCGCTGAAATCCATGATGAGCCGCTATGCCCGCTCGACGCGCACGCTGCTCGACGCGCTGATCCCGAGCTATGGCACGGCGCTCAAGATCGGCAACACGTCGTTCCGGCCGGTTGAGGCGCGAGGGCGGGCACAGTCGAAGCGCCATGACGACACGCTGCTGCATGTCGATGCGTTCCCATCGCGCCCGAGCCACGGCGAACGCATCATGCGCGTCTTCACCAACGTGCATCCCGGCGACACGCCGCGCGTCTGGCGCGTCGGCGAGCCCTTCGAGGCGGTCGCGGCGCGATTTTTGCCGAAGATCGGTGCGCCGTTGCCGGGGAGCGCCGCGTTGATGCAGATCGTCGGCATCACCAAGTCGAAGCGCAGCTTGGCTGACCATTACATGCTCCAGATGCACGATCGCATGAAGCTCGACGACGACTACCAGCGCGACGTGCCTCACCGGGTCGTCGAGTTCCCGCCGGGCGCGACCTGGATCGTCTTCACCGACCAGGTGTCGCATGCCGCCATGTCGGGCCAGCACGCGCTGGAGCAGACCTATACGCTCGCGCTCGAGGGAATGGCCGACCCCGAGCAGGCGCCGGTGCGGGTCTTGGAGCGGCTCAAGGGTAGGAAGCTGCAATGATGGGCTTCGAGTTCGGGCCTGCGGAAGGACTGACGGCGTGACCGGGGAGGGTGAACTGCAAACTGAGACCACGAGTCCGTTTCCCCGCATCACCCGCGATCCCGCCGTGATGGGCGGAAGGCCGTGTGTCCGCGGCCTGCGGGTGACTGTTGGCATGATCCTCGGCAACCTCGGCGACGGGGTTGCGATCGATGACCTGCTCGCCGCCTATCCCTATCTGGAAAGGGGCGATGTCCTGGAGGCGATTCGTTATGGCGCCTGGTTGGCGCAGGAGCGCGAGATCGCTCTCGCGCCGGCCGCGTGAAGCTCGTCGTAGATATGAACCTTTCGCCCGATTGGATCACGGCGCTTCGCGGGTTCGGCCACGATGCCATACATTGGCGGAGCGTCGGACCAGCCAACGCGCCGGACGACGAGATCCTGCAGTGGGCACGCGCCGAGGGCCGCACGGTCCTGACGAGCGACCTTGACTTCGGCTCGTTGCTTGCGACCTCCGGTGCATCGAAGCCGAGCGTGGTGCAGCTTCGAACCGGGACGACATTGCCATCTCGCATCGGATCTCTCATCGCCCGGGTACTGCGCGAGACCGAAGCCGACCTCTTGTCCGGCGCGCTCGTTACGGTCGCGGAAGACCGCGTGCGGCTCCGTCCCTTGGTCTTCACTGCTAGGCTCTAAGGCCCGATGTCATGGTTCAACTCACGCTTCCCAAGAATTCCCAGGTCAAGCCCGGCAGGACCTGGCCGAAGCCGCCGGGCGCGACGAAGACCAAGGAATTCCGCATCTACCGTTGGGACCCGGATACGGGCGGCAACCCGCGCATCGATACCTACTGGGTGGACCTCGACGATTGCGCGCCGATGGTGCTCGACGGCATCATCTGGATCAAGTCGAAGATCGATTCGACACTGAGCTTCCGCCGCTCGTGCCGCGAGGGCATCTGCGGCTCCTGCGCCATGAACATCGACGGCACCAACACGCTCGCCTGCACCAAGGGCATGGACGAGGTGAAAGGCGCGGTGAAGCTCTATCCGCTGCCGCATATGGAGGTGGTCAAGGATCTCGTCCCCGATCTCACCCGCTTCTACGCCCAGCATGCGCTGATCGAGCCCTGGCTCAAGACCGACAGCCCGCAGCCCGAGAAGGAATGGCGGCAGTCTCCGACCGAGCGCCACAAGCTCGACGGGCTATACGAGTGCATCCTGTGCGCCTGCTGTTCGACCTCATGCCCGAGCTACTGGTGGAACGGCGACCGCTATCTCGGCCCGGCGGCGCTGCTGCAGGCCTATCGCTGGCTCATCGACAGCCGCGACGAGGCGACCGGCGAGCGGCTCGACACGTTGGAGGATCCGTTCCGGCTCTACCGGTGCCACACCATCATGAACTGCGCCAAGGCCTGCCCGAAGGGCCTCAACCCCGCCAAGGCCATCTCCGAGATCAAGGGCATGATGATCGACCGTCAGAACTGACCAGGGCGACGACGTCGTCGAGAATCGCGCCCCGGCGGCCGTACGCGGCGCGCCCGGCGAGCGGTGAAGCGGCCCGCGACGTGGAAGGAGCCGCACGAAGCGGGACACGCCACATGATCGACATCAGTCACGGCATCGCGATCGACGAGGCCGAACTCGAGGAGAGCTTTCTGCGCTCCTCCGGCGCGGGCGGCCAGAATGTCAACAAGGTCGAGACCGCCGTGCAGCTGCGCATGGATGTGCGCGGCTCGCCGAACCTGCCGCCACCGGTCAAGCAGCGCCTGGCGAGGCTCGCCGGGCGGCGCATGACCAAGGACGGCGTCATCGTCATCGCGGCGCAGCGCTTCCGCACGCAGGAGCGCAACCGCGCCGACGCGCGCGACCGCCTCATCGCCCTGCTGCGCGAGGCCGCCGCGCCGCCTCCGCCGCCCCGGCGGGCGACGCGCCCGACGCTCGGCTCGAAGGAACGGCGGCTCGAGTCGAAACGCGTCCGCTCGACCGTCAAGGGCCTGCGCGGACAGCCCGATTTCGATTGATCCACGATCACTCGTCGCCCAGCGCACCGCTGCTTTCGAGATCGCTCGCCGCCTTGAGGACCTCCGCCTCGAAGCGGTGGAACAGGTAGAAGCCCTTGAGATGGACCGCATGGTCCGCGATATTGTCGCGGAATTCGGGCAAGGCGTTGCCGCTTCTGATGTCGTGCCGGCTGAACAGCCACCGCCCGGAAAACAGAAAGCCGGGGATCGGTCGGTGCGGTGGAACCGCGCACCACAGCGCTTGGTCCGTGACGTGCTGGAAGACGTTCCAGCCCTCGCCCCTCACGGGTTCCGTCTTCACATCGCTCAAGGCCAGCTCCCAAGAGTCAGTCCGCTTCGCACGTGGCCAAGATAGCGTGGATCGATCCCGCTCCAAGTCCAAAACGTCGGTCGCATCGCGTGCCTCCGGATGAGCCCGGCACCTTCGCACGCCGCGCAGCGAAAACGCAGGGCTTAAGTTTCTATTGAGAGGCGAAATGCTTTAACCGTAGCGGTCGACGTGCTGGACCTCTCGCTTCGGGATCGTATGCCTTGGTCGCTGCAAAATCTCACCGGCCCACGGCGGCCGCGAACAACGACGCGCGAGGCTCGGACCTGTTCGACCTCGCTCCGGTCTCGCTCTGGCTCGAGGATTACAGCGGCATCCTCCGTCTTTTCGAAGCCTGGCGCCGCGACGGGGTGACCGACATCCGCGCCTATTTCCGCGCGGACCCGAGCCGCGTCGCCGCCTGTTCGGCGGCCATCGAGGTGATCAAAGTCAATCCGAGGACGCTGGCGTTGTTCGAGGCGCAATCGCAGGAGCATCTCGTCGAGAACCTCGCGCTGGTCTTCCGCGACGACATGTTCGACACTCATGTCGAGGAGCTCGGCCAGCTCTGGGATGGCGGCAGCCATTTCAGCAGCCATGCGGTCAACTATACGATCTCCGGGCGCCGCCTCGACATCCAGCTCAACGGCAGCATCCTGCCGGGCCACGAGGTCGACTGGCGCCGGGTCCTGGTGTCGATCGAGGACGTGACGGGACGCGAGGCGGCGCGGCGCGAGCTGGCCGAGAGCGAGTCCTACGCGCGCGGCCTGTTCCAATATTCGCCGATCTCGCTCTGGGTCGAGGACTTCGGCGCCGTCAGGCTTCTGATGGACGGGGTCCGTGCCAACGGCATCGTCGATTTCCGCGTCTTCACCGACGTCCACCCCGAGTTCGTCGAGCGCTGCATGAGCGAGATCCGCGTGCTCGACGTCAATTCACACACCCTGTCGATGTTCAAGGCGCCCGACAAGGCGACGCTGCTGAGCCACCTCCCCGATATCTTCCGCGACGACATGCAGGCCCACTTCCGCGAACAGTTGATCGACCTCTGGGAAGGTCGGCTGTTCATGCAGCGCGAGGTCGTCAATTACGCGCTCGATGGGTCCGAGCTCAACGTCCATCTGCAGTTCTCGGTCTTCCCCGGCCACGAGCGCGACTGGAGCCTCGTGCTCGTGGCGCTGACCGACATCACGGCCCGCAAGAAAGCCGAGGCTTATCTGGAGTTTCTCGGCAAGCACGACGTGATCACCCGGCTCTACAACCGCTCCTTCTATGCCGACGAACTGAACCGCCTGGAGCGTCGGCATATCGTACCCGTCACCATCGTGGTCGTCGACCTCAATGGCCTCAAGGACGTCAACGACGAACTTGGCCATGCGGCGGGCGATGCCCTGCTGCGCCGGTTCGGCGAAGTGCTGGCCGAGGCCGCCCACAAGCCGAACTGCGCCGCCCGGATCGGCGGCGACGAATTCGCCATCATCCTGCCGGGCGGCGGCGAGGAGGCGGGCCTGTCGATGATGGAGAATGTCGAGAAACTGGTCGACATCAACAATCAGTTCTACGGCGGGGCGAAGCTCAGCCTGTCGATGGGGGCGGCCACCAGCCGCGCGGGCGAGCGGCTCGAGGCTGTCTTCACCCGGGCCGACCGGGCCATGTATGCGTCGAAGCGCGCCTATTATTCCGACATCGAGCGGGACCGCCGGCAGGGCAACGCCCTCATGGAGACGTAAGGGACTCCGCCCGATCGATCGTCGGCGCCCGTTCGACCGGCTGAGCGGTGCGACGGCGGAACGGGTCGAGGCGCAGCGCCCCGGCGCAGAGGCTCAGGCCATAGACGAGCCCCGAGAGCGCCGTGATCCAGAAGCTCACCGGCCAGTTCGTGAACCAGGCGAGCGTCAGGCCGGTCCAGGCCTCGGCCAGCGCCAGGCCCGCCGACAGCGTCACCGCCGTCCCGACGCGGGACGTGAGGTTGCGGGCCGCCGCCGCCGGTCCGACCATCAGGGTGAAGACGAGGAGCACGCCCACCACCTGCGTCGATTCGGCGACCGCCACGGCGACGATCGCCATGAAGGCGATGGCGAGGATGCGCACCGGTACGCCCTTGGCCTCGGCCAGTTCGGGCTGCAGCGAGGCGAAGAGCAGCGGCCGGGCGATGACGCCGAGCGTGACGACGCTGACGAGGGCGAGCGAGGCGAGCGACACCAGCGCCGAGCGGTCGACGCCGAGCACGTTGCCGAAGAGCAGCGCCGTCGCCTGGGTCGCGAAGGCCGTATAGAAATGCAGGAACAGAAGGCCGAGCCCGAGCGCCACCGAGAGCGTCATGCCGATGGCGACGTCACGCGCGCCGAGCTTCTCGCCGAGCGTGCCCATGGCCAAGCCCGCCATCAGCGTGAAGCCGACGAGACCCCAGAAGGGTGAGATCCCGACGAGGATCGCGCCCGTCGCGCCGGTGAAGCCGACATGGGACAGTGCATGGCCCGCGAAGGTCTGGTTGCGCAGCACGAGGAAATAGCCGACGAGCCCGGAGAGGATCGCCACGACGCCGCTCGCCATGAAGGCGGTGCGCATGAAGTCGTAGTCAAGCATGGTGGTGATGCGCTCCAGGACCATGGTCGCCGTGTGGGTGCGGGCCATGGCCGTCGTCGTCGTGCCGATGCGCCTCCCCTTCCGCCTCGTTGTCCCCGGCCATGACGAAGATGCGGCGGCCGATGCGCAGGACCTCGATCTCCGACCCGTAGAGCCGCGACAGGACCGGGCCGGTGATGACCTCGTCGACCGTCCCCAGCACCGCCTGCCCGCGCCCGACATAGAGCACCCGGTGCATGGCGCCGAGCAGCGGATTGAGCTCGTGGGCGCTGAACAGGACCGCGCAGCCGAGCTCGCGGTTGAGTCTCGCCACGAGGTCGATGACGCCGCGCTGATGGGTCGGATCGAGGTTGACCAGCGGCTCGTCGAGCAGCAGAAGCTTCGGCCGCCCGAGCAGCGCCTGCGACAGCAGCAGCCGCTGCCGCTCGCCGCCCGAGAGTTCGCCGAGGGGCCGCTCGGCAAGCGCTGTCGCGCCCACGAGGTCGAGCGCAAGGGCGACCTCGTGCCGTTCCGCCGTCGCGAGCCGCGGCAGGCCCCAGCGGTGACCGGACGCGGAACTGGCGACGAAGTCCCAGCCGCTGAGCTTCAGATCCGTCTGCCCGCGCACCTGCGGCAGATAGCCGACCGCCGGGTTGCCGCGCACCGCCTCGCGCCCGAGCACCGAGATCCGGCCCCGGCGCGGCCGCACGAGGCCCAGGATGGCGCGGATCAGCGTCGTCTTGCCGGCCCCGTTCGGGCCGAGCAGCCCGACGAATTCGCTGGGCTCGATGGCGAAACCGACATCCGACAGGATCGTCCGGCCGGCGAGCTCCAGCGTCACCGCGTCGAAGGCGACGACGCTCATGGGCCGGAGCCCGCGAGCGCGTGGTCGAGCGCATCGAGCTGCCCGAGCATCCACGCCTGGTAGGTCTTGCCGGCGGGCTCGGTCTCGGTGACGCCGACGACCGGCACCTTGCTGGCCTTGGCGATCTCGACGAGCCGCTTGACCGCCTGGTCGTCCGCCTGGCTGTTGTAGATCATCACCTTGACCTTGCGACCCTTGAGGTCGTCCTCGAACGCGGCCACGTCGGAGGCGCTCGGCTCGGTGCCGTTCATGACGGCCAACTGGAAGCCCTTGTTGTGCATGTCGAGCCCGAGCGCTCCCGCCATATAGCCGAAGACCGGCTCCGAGGCGGTGACCGCAACACCGGCATATTTGGCCTTCATGGCGGCGATTTTGGCGCCGAGCGGCTTGAGCGACGCATCGAATGTCGCGACGGCCGCTCCGAACGCCGCCTTGCGCCCCGGGTCGGCCTCGCCGAGGTCGATGGCAAGCGTCTTGGCCAGCGTCGACATCGTGGCCGGATCGTACCACAGGTGCGGGTTGTCGCCGGCCTTCCTGCCCAGAAGATCGGCGACGACGATCTGCCGGCGCCCGTTGCCTGCGTCCGCCTTGAGCAGGGTCTCCATCCAGGGATCGTAGTCGATGCCGTTCGAGATGACGATCCTGGCCGTCTTCAAGATCCGGGCAGTCGAAGGATCGGCCTCGAAGAGATGCGGATCCTGGTCGGGATTGGACAGGATGCTCGTCACCGCGACGTCGGCGCCGCCGATCTGGCGGGCGACATCGCCGTAGAAATTCTCGGCGGCGACGATGCTGATCGGATTGGCCTTAGCCACGACAGGCGAGAGCGTGGCTACGAGGCCCACGAGGGCGAGTATCTTCAACGGCGACATGCAGCCTCCATGCGAAGCGGATGTCCGTGTGTTATATTATAACTAATGAGGTTACAACGTATCATTTGCGGGTGGCGGCACAAAGCCCATCGACGCTCATGGGTTGCAGGCCGGCCCGAGCCGCCTCACATTGGAGGCGGAGACAGTCGATGACACAGAGCATTGCGGAGGACGCACGGCAGCCGGCGTGGCTCAAGCGGATCGAGGCGCTCTGCGGAGAGCGCGGCCTGCAGCTGACGGCGTTGCGCCGGCAGATCCTGGCGATGATTGAGGATGGCGGGGCGCCGCTCACGGCCTATGCGCTGATCGACGGCCTCGCCAAGGCGCAAGGCAGGCCCGTCGCGCCGCCGACGGTCTATCGAACGCTCGACTTCCTCGTCGAGAACGGGTTCGTGGTCCGGGTCGAGAGCCGCAACGCCTTCGCGATCTGCGACCATCCGGGACACGATCACCACGGGGTCATGCTGATCTGCTCGCGCTGCGGCGCGGCGCGCGAGGTCGACGACCCCGCGCTCGATGCGGCCCTCTTGCGGACGGCCGCCCGCGCCGGCTTCCGGCTCGACAAGCGGACGGTCGAGCTCGAGGGCCTGTGCGGGCGCTGCGCCGCAGCCTAAACGTCGTCAGACCGACATCGGATCGCCAGCTCGGCTCAGCGTTCCGACCGGCCGGTCGTCCCATCGCCACACGTCCAGCGACACGATCATGCCCGGCGCCCGGCCCAGGCCGTCATCTGTCGCCACAGCGGCGCGTAGCCGTCCCAGTCCACGAAGCCGGGCGGCGCCCAGTGAGGCCCGCAGTCCGACGCGAAGGCGACGCTGCGGCCCTGTCCGAACGCGCCGGCGACGACGAGCGGATCGGCTCCCGCCGTCGCCACGACGGATGCGCCGGGTTTGGCCATGATGCGGTTGTAGCCGAGCAGCGGCGGCCATGCTCGCGGCAGGCCCGCCACGATCGGGTGGTCCGCCATCGCTACCTCCGGAATGGCGCCCTCGGGCGTCTCGCAGCGGTCGTCGGTGGTCGCGATGGTGACGGGCAGCGCCTCCTCGACCGGCGTGCCGTGATAGCGCGCCTTGCCGTCGATGCCCTGGAACGTGAGGTAACCGCCGACCATGATCAGGCCGCCGCCGGCCGCCACATAGTCGCGAATCGCGACGAGCCGGTTGGGCAGGGTCTTGAAGCGGGCGAACGTGTCCGGGTGGAGCAGCAGCGTGTTGGCGCCGATGTCGCTCAGGATCACGCAATCGTAGGCGCCGAGCTCCTCGGCGGTGGCGGGAAACTGCCGCGCCGCGACATGCGACGGCTGGAAGTCGACCGCCCAGCCGCCGCCCTCGAGCGCGGCGCGCAGCCAGCCGACCCCTTCGGCATATTCGGTGGTGGTGAAGCTGTCGAAGCCCTTCTGGTGAATGCTGTGGGTGGTCCAGGATTCGCCGGCGATCAGGACGCGTCGGGTGGAAGGCATGGGAGAGGCTCCGGAGCTGCGGGACTGAGGATGGACGGACAGGGCCGCGACGTTGGCGACGTAACTTTTGCAAGCGGTTTAGTAAATCGGTTTCGGCGAGCGCAGATGACGGGCTGGGCCCGGGCTTCTACGATGGCGCCGGAGATGCCGCGATCGCCGCGCACGAAAAGCCGAAGGACAATTCGTTCCCATGACCCACGCCATCGACGGCCGCACATGCGGCGTGTTCGTCATCGCCGCCACTCCCTTCGACGACACGGGCGCGCTCGATCTCGCCAGCGTCGACACCATGGTCGAGAATTACCTCGAGACCGGCGCCGACGGTCTCACCATCCTGGGCGTGATGGGAGAATCCGCCAAGCTGTCGTCCGAGGAGAGCGCGACCTTCCTGACCCACGTTCTGAAACGCGTCGGCGGACGCGTGCCGGTGGTCGTCGGGGTCAGCAATGCCGGGACCGACACGCTCGTCGGCTTCTCCCATGCCGCCATGGACGCAGGCGCCGCCGGCGTGATGATCGCGCCGCTGCCGAGCCAGCGGACCGAGGAGCAGGTCGTCGGCTATTATGCCGAGATCGCCGCTCGCCTGTCGCCCGAGGTTCCGGTCGTGCTGCAGGATTATCCGCAGACCACGACGGTGCATATGTCGGTCGCGACCGTCGAGCGCATCGTCGAGCGCTGCCCGCAGATGGTCTGTTTCAAGCACGAGGACTGTCCCGGCCTCGCCAAGCTGTCGGCCTTGCGGGCCGGCGACGCGACGCGCCGGCGCCTGTCGATCCTGGTCGGCAACAGCGGCCTGTTCCTGCCGCAGGAGCTGGCGCGCGGCGCCGACGGCGCCATGACGGGCTTCGCCTATCCGGAGATGATGGTCGGGGTGTGCCGGGCGTTCCGCGACGGCGATCCGGACAGGGGCGAGGACCTGTTCGACCTCTACCTGCCCCTCGTCCGCTACGAGGCGCAACCCGGGCTCGGCCTGGCGATCCGCAAGGAGATCCTGCGCCGCCGCGGCGCGATCCGCTCGGCCCTGGTGCGGGCGCCGGGGCCGAAGCTGTCGCCGGCCGACCACGCGGAGATCACCCGGCTGATGGGCCGGCTCGAGCGCAGGCTCGCGGCGCGGCGCTGACGGGGCTTTCACGGCAGCTCCCGCTCTCGGCCGTCACTGCCGGCTCAGCGCCGGCTCGAAGGCGAAGACCGCGCTTCTGCCGTCTGCCGCATTGCTGGCTCCTCCGACATCAGGGACCGGGTAATCGGCCAGGCGCCGGAGTTGTGCGTGGGGCAGGAAGGCGCGGCCCGGGTCGCCGATCAGAACATCGATGGCCGAGGTCGCGCACCGATCCAAAAAGGCCGTGACCCGTTCGGCGACGACCTCGTCGTAGAAGAGGTCGCCGACCAACACCAGATCGATGCCGGCCGGCGGCCCGGCATCGATATCGATCTCGATCGACGTAACCGCGACATCGTTCGCCACCGCGTTCAGCCCCAGCGCCGCAACGGCGTAGCGGTCGGTATCGGCGGCGCTCACTTGCCGCGCTCCAGCTTTCGCCGCGGCGATGCCGACGACGCCGGAGCCGGCGCCGAGGTCGAGCACGCGGCGGGCGGCGACCGTCCCGGGATGGTCGAGGACATGGCGCGCCAGCGCCACGCCGCCGGCCCAGGCATAGGCCCAATAGGGCCGATCGAATCCTTGCGGGTCGCGCCTAGCCAATCGCCGGAGGCCGCTCGTCGGTCGCGCCTGATGAAGCCTGATCTCCGGAACGGAGGGAACGGGCGCGATCGGCAGGTGCGACCGAATAAAGCGCCGGATGCTCTCGGAGGAAGGCGCACGGCCGGTCATGGCGCCTCAGGCGGTGTGCGCGATCGCCTCCGCCACGGCCTTGCCCAGGACGGCGTGCGCCTCGGGCTTCAGATGGATGCCGTCGGTCGGATCGACCTCGATCAAACGCGCCGCGTCGAGGAAGCCGACGCCGAAGCGCTTCGCCATCGCCGCCATGGCGGCGCCAAGCCGCCTCGACTTTTCCGTGCCGCCGGAGAACATCGCGCCGAGGAAGCCGGTCTCGATGATCGCCGCGGGCGAGATCACCAGGATCCCCGGCGGCTTCCCGTCAGGGCCGGCCTCGCTCGCCTGGATCGTGCGCACCAGCACGCCGACCGAGTTGGCGATATCCGCCGCCGTCACCGCGAAGCGCGCCTTGAGGTCGTTGGTGCCGAGATTGATGACGAAGAGGTCGATCGGCCGATGGCTTTCGAGCACGATCGGCAACGCCCTGAGGCCACTCTTGTAGACGCCCTCGATCGGGTCGTCATGCACCGTGGTGCGGCCGGGCAGCGCCTCCTCGACGAGCCGCCAGCCTTGGCCAAGCCCCGCCAGCATCACGCCCGGCCAGCGCTCGTGCGGCGCGAAGCGACCCCAACCGTCGGGATCCGCCATGCCGGGCGTGCCGTAGCTGTTGGAATCCCCGAAAACGACGACGGTCTTCATGGTTCGCTCTCCTCGAGGCGCCTGTGCCCAACTCGCCGCCGCGTCCGGCGCGCGTCTCATGGGCGCTGTGGGTCGCGGCCTCTGCGATGTGTACCGGATGGCGCCGCAGTGGTAGCTTGAAACGCCATGCCTTGGCGAAAAATCGGGGCGGCCTCTAGCCACCGCCATGATGCTGGTCGACCCGGCGGGCCTATCCTTCGCCCATTTGGCCCCGGTTCAGTCCACCGGGTTGGCGCTGTTCACTCGTGCCCGGCGACTGACGGGCTCCTTCGGCACTACGCTCGAAGCACGTCTACGAATGGATGGCGGTCCAGGCGGAGCTCAGGGGAGCGGCGGGGTTCCGGCCCGAGGAGGAATGAACGGCACCGTGCCGGGCGGCGCGCAAGACGCTGCGCAACGTGATACGGCAGGCTTGGTGTCGCCACGGAGTTCGACATTGCCTTGCAGACGTCCCGAGCCATGACGATGGTTGCGACCAGCCGGCCGGCCGGCGCCGTTCTGATCGAGTTCTCGCAGCGACGGCCCCGCGCCATCGCGCCCGAGGTGCCCGCCGAGGTCCCGGTGCAGGTCGCCTATGCGGACATTCCCTTCGGCATCATGATGATGACGCCGGCTGACCTCGACGATTTCGCCTATGGGTTCAGCCTGACCGAAGGCGTGATCGAGCGCGCCGCCGACATCCGCGGCATCGCGATCGAGGAGGGGTCGGCGGGCGCCGTGCTGCGCGTCGACCTCGTCGCGGCGCGGCTGCAGACGCATCTCGCCCGCCGGCGCGCCATGGCGGGACGCACGAGCTGCGGGCTTTGCGGCATCGAGGATTTCGACAGCCTGCCGCGTGCACGCCTCCCTGCGGGACCTGCGCCCGAGGTCTCACTTGCCGCCGTTCGACGCGCCCTCGGCACGCTCGACGCGCATCAGCCGCTCAACGGCTTGACCCATGCCGTGCATGGCGCCGCCTGGGCGGATGACGAAGGGCGGATCGTGCTGGCGCGCGAGGATGTCGGCCGCCACAACGCGCTCGACAAGCTCGTCGGCGCCTGCCTCAGGACCGGTGTGGTGCCGGGCGCCGGCTTTGTGCTGGTGACGAGTCGCGCGTCCTACGAGATGGTCGAGAAGGCCGCGACCTTCGGCGCCCGGACGCTGGTTGCCATTTCGGGCCCGACCGCGCTCGCGGTCGAGCGGGCGCGAGCCCTCGACATCACGCTGATCGGCATCGCGCGACGCGACGCCGTCACCATCTTCAACGGCGCCGAGCGCGTCGTCATCGACACGCAGGCGCCAGGCTGATCCAGCGCCGGCGACGCCGGATTATGCACCCTGCCCGTCACGACAGGAGATCGAGCGTCTGCTTGCGGCGGGCCGACAATGCGGCGGTGTCGACGATGCGCTGCGCGGTGCGGCAAAGGGAGAGGCTCAGCGGACCCTCGATCGCCCTCCCCGTCGCCTTGCAGTGGAGCACATATTCGACGGGGCTCCGGAACGGGGCCTCGAGCCGGTCGACCGGGAGGTGACGGACCTCCCGATGCTGGCGCGTCTGGATCCCGACATGCGGCTCGTAGTCGTAGCTCGAGATGGTGCCGTCCGTGCCGACCACGACGAAGCCGCATTTGGGCTGCGGCTGCAGCGTCCACGGATCGGTGAAGGTCCCCCAGCGGGTCTCGAGCTTGGAGAGGCCGCGGGCGTAGCGGCAGACGGTAATCGAATGCTCGTCGACCTCGAGCCCGTCCGGGCGGTCGACGACGCTCGTCACCTCGAGCGGCGCCTCGCCATCCATATACCAGGTGCCGAGCGTGGCGCCGTAGCCCAGATAGTCGAGCAGGCTGCCGCCGCCCGACGCGGCCTTGTACCACCACGAGGTCGGCTTAGCGGCCTCGACCTCTGCGTCGGAGACCTCGACCTTGTCGGCCAGATGGTAGAGCGGACCGCGGTTGCCGTCGTAGAAATGGACTTCGAGCACCGCGCCGATCGTGCCCTCGTCGATCAGGCGCTTGGTCGTCACATGCGGCGGGTACCAGGCGAGCGGCCAGTTGATCGCCAAGCGGATCCCCGCCGCCTCGGCCGCGCGGATCATGCGGTCGGCCTCCGCCAGCGATGCCGCGAAGGGTTTCTCCATCAGGATATCGGCGCCGAAGGGCGCGACCTCCTCGACGGCCGAGGCATGGTCGGCGGTCGACGGGCAGAGGATGACGAGGTCCGGCCGGCAGGCCGTCATGCAGTCGCGAACGTCGGTGAAGACGCGATCGGCCGGTACCGCGAAGGTGGCCGCCGCCGATGCCGTTCGCGACACGTCCCGGTCGCAGAGGCCGACGATCTCGGCCTCCGGGTACTCGGCCACCTCGCGCAGCAGATCGCCCATGTGCATGTGGTCGAAATTGATCCCTGCGACCTTCCATCGTGCCATCGTGACCTCCGTGAATCTGATCATCCTCGAAGCTATGATCTGGCCCCGTTTTCGCCCTTATGTTGAGCCGGCTGCGCAGCAGCCGAGTCGAAACACGGGGGCGGCCCTCGTCCTTCGAGACGGCGCTTGCGCGCCTCCTCAGGATGAGGAGCCGCTGGGCGCTTCACCCGACTGCCCTTCCGGGCGCCCTGTTTCATTGGATCGGAATGTTCTCTTTGAGGATGATGCGCGGCTCGATCAGCTTGCGGGTCAGGTAGGGCGCCGCGGCGGCGATCGAGCCGAGGAGGTGGATGACCGCCTGCTCGGCGATGAGGCGGCCGTTCTGGTCGATGACGACGTCGACGAGATCGTCGACCAGATAGCCTCGCGTCTCCCGGGTGAGGTCATGGCAGATGACGACCGGCTTGCGCCTGGGCTTCACCTCCGTGAGCGCCCGCACGATGCCGGAGCGCCCCGCGCCGACGCAGTAGATGCCGAGCAGGTCCGGCTCGCCGCGCAGCACGGTGATCGTCGCCCGGTAGCCGACGTCCGGCTCGTCGTTGATGTCGACCGCGCTCGTCACGACGAGGTTGGGAAAGTCCTCGCTCAGCACGGAGCGGAAGCCCGCTTCGCGCTCCTCGTGGCCGCGGTAGGTGCGGGAGCCTACGATCAGGGCCAGGTTGCCGGCGGCTCCGCCGAGAAAGCGCCCCATCAGCAGCGCCGCCGTGCGGCCGGCCGCGCGATTGTCGATGCCGACGTAGGCCGAGCGCGTCGCGACGGGAATGTCGGAGACCAGCGTCACCAGGCGCGGACCCGCCTCGACGATCTCGCGCAGGATGTTGCGGACCTTCGGATGGTCGACGGCGATGACGCCGACGCCGTCGGCGTCGAGCGACAGATCGTCGGCCGCCGCCTGCAGCGCCTTGGGCGAGATGCCGTCGAGCGAATGGATGCGGCAGGAGGCGACGAGCGGCAGGCGGCGCGCGTAATCCTCGATATGGCGGGCAAGATCGGCGATGAAGGCATTGGCCCGGACCGGCAGGAAGAATTCGAGGTGCGCCGGTTTCGAGGGCAGCGCCACGGCGCCGACGATCGGCAGGTAGCCGAGCTCGGTCGCGGCCTGCATGACGCGCTGGCGGTTGGTCGGGCTGACGCCGGGGCGGTTGTTGAGCACCCGGTCGACGGTCGCGGTCGACAGGTCGCAGCTCCTGGCAATGTCCGAGACGGTGGCTTTCATGTCGGTCTACTGGACGGCGGCCTTGAGCTGCTCGTCGGACATGCCCGTGATGACCTGCTCGACCGCGCCGACCGAGCTCGTCTTGGGGTCGATGTCGTCGGCGACGACCTTGCCGTGGCGCATCACGACGATCCGGTCGACCACCTGGAAGACGTGGTGGATGTTGTGGGCGATGAAGATGCAGGAATGCCCGGAATCGCGGGCATTGCGCACGAAGCGCAGGACGCCCTGCGTCTCGGCGACGCCGAGATTGTTGGTGGGTTCGTCCAAGATGATGAGATCGCTGTCGAAATGCATGGCGCGGGCGATCGCGACCGACTGCCGCTCGCCGCCCGACAACGAGCCGATCGGCGTCGTCGGCGGGATCGCCTTGCTGATGCCGACGAGCCGCAGCAGATCGCGCGACACCTCATTCATCTTGTCCTGGTCCATGCGGTTGAGGACGCGCGGCCCCTTCAGCGGCTCGCGCCCCATGAACAGGTTGCGGGCGATGGAGAGCTGCGGCACGAGCGCCGAATCCTGGTAGATCGTCTCGATCTTGTGGGCGATGGCGTCGCTCGCACTCCTGATCGTGACCGGCTTGCCGCGAATGACGATCTCGCCGCTGGTCAGCGGCACGGCGCCCGAGAGGACCTTGATCAGGGTCGACTTGCCGGCGCCGTTGTCGCCGAGCAGGCCCACGATCTCGCGCTCGTTGACGTGAAAGTCGACGCCGTCGAGCGCCATCACGCGTCCGTAGGACTTGCGGATGTCCTTCATCCTGATCAGGGGCTCGCCCATGGCGTCAGGTTCCCGATTGATGGCGGCGTTCGAGCCAGGAATGGAGCGCCATCATGCCGAGAATGATGGCGCCGATGAAGATGTTGTAAGCCAGGCCCGGCACGCCGATCAGCACGATGCCGTTGCGCATGACGCGCAGGATGAACACGCCGAGCACGGTGCCGATGATGGTGCCGCGGCCGCCGGTCAGCGAGGTGCCGCCGATCACCACCATGGCGATGACCTCGAGCTCGTAGCCGGTGCCGCTGTTGGGGTTGGCGGCCGAGGTGCGGATCGAGCTGATGATGCCGGCGAAGGCGGCGAACATGGCCGAGAGGACGAAGAGTATGACCTTGGTCCGCTCGACCCTGACGCCCCGCGCCCGCGCCGCATTGGCATTGCCGCCGGCGGCCTGGATCCAGTTGCCGAACCGGGTCTTGGTGAGAAGATAGCCGAGCACGATCACTGCCGCCGCAAACCACAGGAGCGAGAAATAGAACCGGAAGGTGCCGA
Source organism: Lichenihabitans sp. (assembly GCA_036276175.1). Taxonomy (GTDB): domain Bacteria; phylum Pseudomonadota; class Alphaproteobacteria; order Rhizobiales; family Beijerinckiaceae; genus Lichenihabitans. Next base: position 36,606 of record DATBEH010000114.1, on the reverse strand, counting down.
TGTTGAATTCTCCCGCGAGCGCCTCGGTGATCAGCTTGTGGCCGCCGTTCCAGGTGCGCTGCGGGAAGCCGTCGGTGACGAAGAGCGCCGTCCCTCTGACGACGAGGAGCATGCCGAGCGTGACCAGGAAGGAGGGGATCTTCAGGGTGGTGACGAACCAGCCGTTGGCCCAGCCGATAGCCGCCGCCACCACGAGAGCGACCAGGAAGGCGGCTTCGAGCGGCATCACGCCCTGATTGTAGAGCGTCCACATGACGACCGGCGCGAAGCCGAAGACCGAGCCGACGGAAAGGTCGAACTCCCCCGCCGTCATCAACAGCGTCATGGTCAGCGCGATGAGCCCCAGCTCGACCGTGAAGGCGAGCGTGTTGGAGATGTTCAGCGGCGACAGGAAATTGTGGTTGAAGGCCCAGAAGACGAAGAGCTCGGCGACGAGCAGGACGAAGGGGCCGAATTCCGGGGCGGCGACGAAGCGCCGGAGGGGCGAGCTTTGATCCACGGGAGGGCGGCCTATTCGGTCTTGAGCATCGTCGGCGGACGGGGGAGGTGCGGGAGGCGGAAAGATCCCTCATCCGGCGCTGCGCGCCACCTTCTCCCGCTTCGCAGCCAAGTTTACGCTGGCTGCGTAAACTAGCCAGCGAGGGGAGAAGGAAGCCGCGGCGACGTTAGCGCCCTTCTCCCCTTGCGGGAGAAGGTGGCCGTTGCGGAGCAACGGCCGGATGAGGGGTCTTCAACCGAAGATCCTACTTGCCCGACAGGACCTTGGCGTAGACCGGCGCCTTGTCCTTGCCGTAGAGCGCGCCGGTGGTGACGTTGAAGCCGACGGGCGTGCCGTCCGCCGCCAACGCGGCCATCGACAGGGCGATATAGCTCGTCGCCTGCGGATCCTGCCACTGGGCGACGTTGACGTAGCCGTCGAGCACCTCCTGTGTCGTATCGAGGGAATTGCCCCAGCCGACGACCGGCAGGTCGCCCGCTTTCATGCCGACCTGATCGAACACCCGCTTGATGCTGCCCGTGGCGAGGTCGCCAAGCCCGATGATCGCCTTGATCTTGCTGCGGTTGGCGGTGAGGTAGTCGCTCATGCGGCTGATCACCTCGGCCTGGTCGAGCGTCGTCTCGGTGATCTCCCAGGTGATGTTCAGCGGCTTGAAGACGGTGGCGATGCCCTTCTCCTCCTCGACGCCGTAGCTGGCGCCGGGAACTTCCACCGGCATCCAGACGAAATCGCCCGATTTCACCAGCTTGTGGTCGACGAGATACTGCGCCCAGCCCTTGCCCACCGCGATGAGGTCGGTGCCCACGTAGGCGTTGAAGTCGGGCTTCGCGTCGGGCGTGTTGAAATTGATGACCGGGATATGCGCGGCCCTGGCTTCCTTGACGACATCGACGAGGCTGCCGGGATCCGGGCTCGTCGTGACGATCGCGTCGGCCTTGGCGGCGATCGCGGCGCGGATCGCGTCCTGCTGCGAGGGGACGTCGCCGTTGTGGAACGACGTGTTGACCGTCTGGCCGGTGTCGGCTGCCCACTGCTTCGCTCCGGCCAGGAAATAGGTCCACACCGGGTCGGCCGGGCCGCCGTGCGAGATCCAGTAGAAGGTCTTCGCCTGGGCCGCCATCGGCATGACCGCGGCGGTCAGCAGGCCAAGCGCAAGAATAGCTCTCTTCAACATCCGGCGTCCTCCCATCACGAGCCGATCGTGGTGCGCGCCGTGGCGAGAGCACGGCGTCCGATCGTTGGTCTCGATAGCGTGTCGCCGGCCCGGCGGGATGCCGGGGGACCGGGACGTGCCATTGTTAAGCCCGATAGTGGGCTTTGCCAAATTGCCGGCGCAATCAAGCAACCCATCAGATCGCATCAGATCCGGCTAGATTTTTTCCGGCGAGCGGTGCCGTCCTGCGTTACGCTGTCCGACGATTGGTGGATGAAAAGTTGGGAGGTCACGGCATGGCGGACACGGGCGAGCCGCAAGCGCAGATGCCGGACCAGAAGGCCTATGCGCTCGTCGCGGGCGAGGCCAAGCCGGTCGCGGCGCCGACGCTCGACTACCGACCGCCGATGCCGAGCGACCGCTCCATCCCCATCGGCCTCGTCGGCGCCGGTGGCATCAGCGCGGCGCATCTCGACGCCTACCGCAAGTTCGGGCTCAACGTCGTCGCCATCTGCGACCGCCACCTCGACCGTGCCGAAGCGCGGCGGGACGAGTATTTCCCGGGGGCGGAGGCGACCGACCGGATCGAGGACGTCGTCGGCCGCCCGGAGATCCGCGTCCTCGACCTGACACTGCACCCCAGGGACCGGGCGCCGCTGATCGAGCGGGCGCTCGGAGCCGGGCAGCACGTGCTGTCGCAAAAGCCCTTCGTGCACGACCTCGCGGTCGGCGAGGCCCTCGTCACGTTGGCCGACCGAAAAGGCCTGCAACTCGCGGTCAACCAGAACGGCCGCTGGGCTCCGCATATGTCCTATATGCGCGAGGCCGTCGCGGCCGGGCTTGTCGGCGAGGTCACCGCCGTGCGGATATCGATCCAGTGGGATCATACCTGGATCGCCGGCACCCGCTTCGCCGAGATGCCTCAGGTCATTCTCGAGGATTTCAGCATCCACTGGTTCGATTTCCTGACGAGCCTCATCGGCGACGCGGCCGAGACGGTCTTCGCCGCGACCTCCCGCGCCCATGGCCAGGCCATCGCGCCGGGCCTGCTGGCGCAGGTTCTCGTCACCTTTCCAGGCGGCCAGGCGTCGCTCGCCTTCGACGCCAACGCGGCCTTCGGCGCCGCCGATACGACGGTTGTCGTCGGCACCCGCGGCCTCCTGCGCAGCACGGGCCCGGATCTCGGACGGCAGACGGTGCGGCTCTACACCGCCGAGGGCGTCGCCGAACCGGCGCTCGAGGGGCAATGGTTCAGCGAAGGCTTCGCCGGGACGATGGGCGCCCTGCTGCAGGCCGTCGAGACGGGCGGTCCGCCGATCCATTGCGCGCGGGACAACCTCGCCGCGTTGCGGCTCTGCCAGGGCGCGATCGAGAGCGCCACGACCGGAGCCCCGGTGCGCCTTCGCTGATGGGAACGGCCGGATGATGGAATGTGATGGAGACCACGCTTGAACGCCGCGCGCGGCGGGCTACCATCCGGACGATGGTCCGGGCCGCATGCGGCTGAACAAACGTCTTGAGACTGCCCTAACCCTCGCTGAGGAGGTCCGGAGGATCGCATCGAGACACGGCAACCGTCTGCCGTCCTTCGACTCGGATGCTGCGCATCCGGCTCAGGATGAGGAAGCGTTAAGGTTCAAATCTGCCCTTGAGGAACTCGGGAGTTGCGCAAATGGGACCGACCGTGACGCGCCGCGATTACAGCCTGGTCGGCCGCGATTCCGAGGCCGCCGTGGCGAACGGTCTGGCGGCCGCGCAATGGTACAAGACCGACATCCCGCGCAAGCGGATGAAGGAGCTGATGCGGCGCTCGGACGCCGCCGCCATCCGCGACACGCTCGTCTGGCTCGGAGCCTTCGTGGTCTTCGGCACCGGCGGCTACCTGACCTGGGGCACCTGGTGGGCGGTGCCTTTCTTCCTCTGCTACGGCGTGCTCTACGGCTCCTCGACCGACTCGCGCTGGCACGAATGCGGCCACGGCACGGCCTTCAAGACGCGCTGGCTCAACGATGCCGTCTACCAGCTCGCCTGCTTCATGATCATGCGCGAGCCGACGATCTGGCGCTGGAGCCACACCCGCCACCATACCGATACGATCATCGTCGGCCGCGACCCCGAGATCGCCGCCATGCGCCCGCCGGCGGTGCTGCGCCTCCTGAGCAACGTCTTCGCCCTCTCCAGCACCTGGAGCACCGTCAAAGCCGTCCTGCTGCACGCTACGGGACGCCTGAGCGCCGAGGAGAGCACCTTCGTCCCCGAGATGGAACGGCCGAACGTCTACCGCGTCGCCCGCATCTGGCTCGTCGTCCACCTGGCGGTGATCGGCCTGGCCATCGCGTCGCGGTCCTGGCTGCCGCTGATGTATGTCGGCATCCTGCCGACGATCTACGGCGGCTGGCTCACCATCTATTTCGGCCTGACCCAGCATGCCGGCCTCGCCGACAACGTGCTCGACCATCGGCTCAACGCCCGCACCGTCTACATGAACCCGGTCTTCCGGTTCCTGTACTGGAACATGAACTATCACGTCGAGCACCACATGTTCCCGATGGTGCCCTACCATGCGCTGCCGGCGCTGCACGAGGAGATGAAGGCGGACCTGCCGAAGCCCTATGCCAGCACCATCGAGGCCTATCGCGAGATCATCCCGGCGCTGATCCGCCAGAGCCGGGACCCCGAATACTACGTCCGGCGCGAGCTGCCCCCGACCGCGAAACCATTTCGCGCCGAGCTCCACGGTGGCGACCCGACCCCGGTCGCGGCGGAATAAAGGGTGCCTTGGATGGACGACAGCCGCCGGTTTCACATGGTCGAGGCCGAGGGGATCGGGCTCGTCTTCGACGCGAGCGCAGGCATGATCCGCAAGCTCGCGGTCGCCCGAGAGGGGCGGCGGATCGAGCCGCTCCACACCGCGCCCTGGGTCGACGAGCCCGACATCCAGGGCGACGAAACCCTCCCGCCACATCTGCGCACGCTGTCGGGCGACTTCTTCTGCGCGCCCTTCGGGCTCAACGACGTCGAGCCGGCGCCGATGCATGGTTGGCCCTGCAACGCGGCCTGGACCATGATCGAGACTGCCCGCCAGCCATCCGGCGGCGTCACGGCCCGGTTTGCGCTGGAGCGGCCCGTGTTCGGCGCGCGGCTCGTCAAGGAATTGACCCTTCGCGACGGCCATCCGTTCCTCTATCAGCGGCACGTCTTCACCGGGGGCAGCGGCGCCATCACGGCCGCCCACCACGCCATGACCCGGATGCCGCACGGCGGCCGCCTCAGCTTCTCGCCCAAGGCCTATGCCGAGACGCCCGCGGCGGCGCCCGAGTCCGACCCGGCGATGGGCCGCTCGAGCCTGCGCTACCCGTCGCGCACCGAGGATCTTGGCGCGATTGCGCTGGCCCGCGGCGGCGCGGTCGACCTCCGCGACTATCCGGTCGCCGAACGGTCGGAGGATTTCGTCATGCTGGTCGAGGCGCTGGGCCGCCGGCTCGGCTGGGCCGCCGCCCTGCGCCACGGCACGAACGATCTCGTCCTGTCGCTCAAGGATCCGGCCGTGCTGCCGCTGACCCTCCTCTGGATGAGCAACGGCGGACGCGACTATCGGCCCTGGAACGGGCGCCACACCGGCGTCCTCGGCATGGAGGAGGCGCGCTGCTATTCGGCGCTCGGCCATGCCGCTTCGATCGCCGACAATCCGCTCAGCCGGTCCGGCATCGCGACGAGCTTCGAGCTCGGCGGCACGGTCGAGATCCGCTCGGTGCTGGGCGGTGTTCCGGTGCCGGCGGGCTGGCGTGACATCTCTTCGGTCGAGCCGGGACCGGAGGGCCTGCGCATCGCCGATGCGTCGGGCGCGGCGATGACGGTCGGCTACGATGCCGCCTTCCTGTTCCCGCAAGCCTGAGCCACGCGCCCATGCAAAGCCTCGTCGTCCTCCAGTCCCTGTGGGCCATGGAACGCCGCCATACCGATGGCGTCGAGCCGACGCTCGAGGCCAATGTGGCAAGGATCGCGGAGGCCGGCTTCGATGGCGTCAGCGCGCCCTGGACGAACCGCGACGGGGTCCGCCGCCTGGTCGGATGCATGCAGGGGACCGGCATGGTGGCGGAGGGAATGTGCTTCCCCAAGACCGTCGACGAGCTGAAGCCGGTGCTCGACATCGCCAGCGAGTTCAGGGTCCATCACCTGAACCTCCAGGGCGACGTGCGGCCGCGCCGTCTCGAGGACGGGCTGAAGCTCGTCGAGGGCTGGCATCGGCTGGCCGAGGAGGTCGATTTCCCGGTCTATGTCGAGACGCATCGCGACCGGCTGACGACCGACCTCTACTATACGCTCGATCTCATCGACGGCTTCCCACCCCTCAAGCTGCTGGCCGACCTGTCGCATTTTCTCGTCGGACGCGAATTCGCCTATCCGGTGAGCGACGAGGACCATGCCCTGATCCATCGCATCCTCGATCAGAGCTGGGCCTTCCACGGCCGCGTCGCATCGCGCGAGCAGGCGCAGATCGAGATCGCCTTCCCGCATCACAAGATCTGGCTCGACCTGTTCGCCGGCTGGTGGGACTACGGATTCAGGAGCTGGCGGCGCCGATCGGCGCCGGACGACATCCTGTCCTTCACCTGCGAGCTCGGCCCACAACCCTATGCGATCACGGGCCGCGACGGCAACGACACGACGGATCGCTGGGCCGAAGCCCTGACGCTCAAGGCCCTGGCACAGGATCTCTGGACGGCGTCGGGCGCCTGAGCGCGGCGCGGCGCTTCGTCCGCACCGGTCCGTAGAGGCAGATCAGGATGATCGCGAACTTGGTCAGCATGGTGGTCTTGCCGCCGATGCTCTCCGACGTGCTGGCGAGGATGACGAAGCCGAGCATCGGCACGAGCGTGCCCCGGCCCGCCGCCCGCGCCACGTCGTAGAGGTAGGCGACGACCGCCGCGGTCATCATCAGCGTGATCACCAGGCCCTGGTAGAGCAGCGTCTTGATGAAGGGGTTCTCGATGCCCCATTCGAGCCCGAGGATGCGGCGGGTGCTGTCGATCAGCGTCGGATCGGGCCCGACGACGAGATCGCGCAGCGGCAGGCCGTCGAACATGTCGAACATCTGCACGCGCGCGTAGGCGCTGCCGCCGTCGTCGGCGAAACGGTTCAGCAGGGCCGTGAAGAAGCCGCCCTCGTAGAGGCTGCCGACCGCGAGCAGCAGCACCATGGCGAGGAGCAGGATCGCGGCGGTGCCGAGCAGCGGGATCCGCCGGTGCCGCATCGCCGCGGTCACCCGCCCAAGCCCCTGAAACGCCCCGAGCGCGAGCGAGGTGACGAGGCCGATGCGACCGCCGAAGGTCACCAGCGCGGCGAATTGCAGGGCCAGCATCGGCAGGCGAAGGAGGCGCGGCAGGCTCAGCCCATCGGTTGCGATCAGCGCCAGCACGTAGAAGCAGGTGATTGCCGCATTGGCCAGCGGGTGGCCCTGCAGCGCGCTCGAGCGCTTGTCGAGGGGGAAGACCTCGCCGTCGAACCGGTAGGGAAAGACCAGATGGCCGGAGGCGAATTCATAGAGGCCGAGGACGGCATTGGCGGCCATGAATCCATGCAGAAGCATCGTCATGATGGCGATGCCGCGCTCGTCGACATCCATGAAGAGGATCACGACGAGGGCCGCCGCCATGAAGGTGTCGACGATGCCGGCCAATCCCGGCCCGTGGCGCAGCGCCAGGTCGGCGAGGCTGATCGAGGCAGCGACGAAGAGCACGACGGCACCCGGCCGCCGTTCGGCGATGCGGCGCGTGAAGCCGATCGGATCGCCGGAGCGCAGCAGCACTAGGCCGACGTCGAGGAAGAGCAGATAGGTCGAGGGATGGACCTTGGCGGCGGCACTGCCGGTCAGGCCATCATAGTTGATCCCGACGAGCCACAGCATGCCGCCCGACACGCCGAAGAGGGTCGCGACCGCGAGGCCGAGCAGGACGAGGCTGAGAGGGTGCCGGCGGACGGCATCGCGACGCATGCCCGCCACCGCCCGCAGGGCCTGGGGAGCGGTCGCGCTCATCGGATTTCAGGCGGGCTCGAGCAGCAGGCCGGAGTCGACCTGGCCGCCCATGACGCCCACCGCGTGGACGGCCGCGGCCACGTCCTGCTGCAAGGTGGCCCCGCGCTCGGCCAGGAGCAGCACGTCGTCGACGTAGTCGATGACCGACGCCACCCGGGGATTGTCGGCCAGGACGCCGCCATCGATCACGATGAGGTCGAAATGGCGGCGGGCCTGTGCGAAGAGCCGCGTCGGCTGCAGCGTCCGGCCGCCTCCGGCCCCGGGGACCGGCGCGCGGCCCCGCGCCAGGCTCCAGATGCTGGCGCGCGGATCGGCCTCGACGGCCTCGGTCAGGGCACAATCGCCGCGCAGCACGTCGAGCAGGCCGGGCCGGTCGCCGCCACCCGGCGGCGCGTGCCCAGCATCGACCAGCAGCACGCGCTGGCCCAGATTGGCCGCCGTCGCCGCGAGCAGCCGCGCGAAGCACCAGCTCTGCAGCGCTGCGGCCGCCGCCGACCCGACCAGCAGGCTGTCGACCGACCGGGCGGAGCGCCCCTGCACGGCCTCGGCCCGGGCATGGCCGGCCTGGACCACGCGTCGCAGGACGAGCCCGAGCACGATCTCGACGCGTCCGGACAATTCCCCGCCCGACCCCGCTCGGCCGCCGAGACCGAGCTCCGCGAGCGGGATGCTGCCGATCACCGGTGCGCCCGACGCCCGCTCCATCATGGCCGGCGAGAGCACATGGGGTTTCAGATATTCGCCGATCAGCGCGATGCCGGCGCCGACCGCAAGCCCGGCGCCGAGGCTCGCCAGCAGCAGGAAGCCGGTGACCGGCCAGCTGCGCTGCTGGGGCGGCGTCGCCTCGCCGATGACGCGGATGTTGGTCGTGTCGATCCCTGATTCCTCGTGCTCCTCGCGGCTGCGCAGCAGGAAGGTGGCGTAGATCGTGCGGTTGGCCTCCGCGTCGCGCTCGAGCGCGCGCAGCTGCACCTGGTTCTGCTTGGCCGCGATGGCGTCCGACTTTTCCTGGTCGAGGCTCCTGGTGACGCTGGCCTCGTTGGCGCGCGCGCGGTCGTAATCGGCCTTGGCGGCGCGCGCGATACGGTCGAACTCCGCCGCCAGCAGGCTGTGGACGTCGCGCCGCTCGGCCTCGATCGAGGCGATGGCGGGATGGCGCGGGCCGAGCTGGGTCTTGAGATCGGCTTCACGCTGCACGAGCTCGGCCTCCCTCGCGCGGAGCTGGGTGACGACCGCGGACTGGATGGCCTCGGCGGTGGCGCCCGGCAAGCTGCCGCCGTGCCGCATGGCGTCGATCTGGTCCAGCCTGGCCTTGAGCTCGGCGGTCCGGCTCTGGGCCTGGCTGAGCTGCCTGTTGACCTCGATCAGCTGCTGATCGCCGACGAGCTCGCCGTTGGCGGCCACGAGGTCGTGCTCGGCCTTGAAGGTCTCGACCTTCTGCTCGGCATCGTTGACCTTCTGGCGCTGCTCGGCCAGCCGGTCGGCGAGCTCGCCCGAGGCCTTCTGGGCCTTGGCGAACCGCGCATGAGACTGGTCCGCCATATAGGCCTGGGCGATGGCGTTCGCGATGCGCGCGGCCTTGTCGGCCGAACGCGAGGTGACGATGACGTCGACCACGAAGACCTTGTCGGCCCGCTTGACGGCGAGGCGGGACCTGAGATTGCGCAGCGTCTTGTCTGTCAGGACATCGCTGTCCGCGGCCTTGGGCCGGATGCCCAGCAAGCCTTTGACGGTCCCGGCCAGGCGAGGCAGCAGGCCGTCGGTGCCGTTGAATTCAGGATCGGACGCGAGATCGAGCGCCTTGATGGCGCGCAGCAGCACCGTGGGCGACTGGACGACCTGGACCTGGCTCTCGACCTGCGAGATGCCGCCATCGGGCGGCAGGGCGGTCTGGCCGCTGTCGTTTCTCATCACCACCCGGTCGCGCGGGTCGATGAAGATCTCGGTGACCGCGGTGTAGAGGTTCGGCGTCAGCAGGCAGTAGAGCAGGGTCGAGGCCATCGCGGCCACGACGATGCCGATGATGACCCGGCGCCAATGCCACAGCACCCGCCAGAGGTCGGCGGGGTCGACCGTGCCGTCGAGCTTCGGGCCGTCCGCAGCCTCCGTCCGCGGAGATGGCGGCGGGGAGTCGAAGTCGAGATCCTTGGCGACGGCCAACCCTGTCATAACATGCGGACCCGATCCGAGGCGACGCAGACCGGTCGAACGATCGTCCAGTCCGGCCAGGCTCTCCGACCGGACATTACTGAGAACTTGGTAAAGACGGCGTGAAGCCGCCGATCGATCAGCTTGGCGCGTGCAGCAGGATCTCGACGACCATGGGCTGCGCGGCCGCATAGGCGGCCAGGAGCGCCTCTTCGCTGCGGAAGGGCGGAGACAGCCGTCGCCCTTCGACGGCGAGCACGAGGCGCTTCGGACCGAACGGCCAGGGGTCGACCGCGATCTCGCCGGGGCTCGTCGGGCGAAGGACGAGCGGCCGCGTCGCCGGGCCGTGCGTCGGGACCTTGCCGATCACCACCTCACGCTCGAGACCCCAGCAGGCGTAAAGCGAGACGGCGTCGAGCGCCGCCACCAGCAGGCGGTTGCGCTCGACGGCCTCGGGCGTCGCGGACGCCGCCGTCCGCGGATCAGCCCTGAGGGACGCAAGAATAGCGCTCTGAAAGGAATGCTGCTCGTCGAGGAAGCGCCGCGCCGCCGCCGCATCCGCCGGCGCGGCCTTGCCCATGTCGAACTTCTCCGAATAGATCGTCGTGCCATGCAGCGAGACGAGCAGCGCCGGATAGCGGCCGAGGCTCGCGGCGCGTCTGACGCCGTCCGCCCAGAACAGGGTGTGCTCGGCCGCCGGCACGTCGGGAAACTGCATCGGCATGCCGGTCTCGGCCAGAAAGCCCGGATGCTGGTCGCGGTCCTGCCAGCCGATGTCGTGCTGTTCCACCCCGGCGCAGACCTCTTCGAACGGATCCGGCGGACCGAACTCCGCATTGCCCCAGGCTCGCGCCATCTGTCCGGCCAGCCAGGCATGGGCCGGCTGCGGAATGAGGATCAGGCGCTGATTGTCCTTGCGCAGCAGCATGGGACGTCCCTTCCGTGTCGACAACGCCCGAATGCCGGGATCGGCCGCCGCCCCGTCCGGCGCACGGCGCGATGCAGGCACGAACGACTTGCCGCGGTAGGCCTGCCGCCACTATGACCGTGGCGAAGCCGCGCCCGATCGAAGCCGGTGAAACGGGAGGAGATGGCGTGAAGACGAAGAAGCTCATCAACGACCCCAAGGTCGTCGTCGAGGAGATGCTCGACGGCATCCTCGCCGCCCACCCGAAGCACCTGCGGCAGCTGCCGCATTCGCCGCGCTCGCTGGTCGCCGTCGACGGTCCGCGCCCGGGCAAGGTGGGCATCGTGGTCGGCGGCGGCTCCGGCCACGAGCCGACTTTCCTGGGCTTCGTCGGCAAGGGCCTCGCAGATGCGGCGGCGATCGGCAACGTCTTCGCCTCGCCGCCGCCCGACCCGATCGTCGAATGCGCCAAGGCGGTCAACGGCGGCAAGGGCGTGCTCTTCGTCTTCGGCAATTATGCCGGCGACGTGATGAACTTCGAGATGGCGGCCGAGCTCGCCGCGATGGAGGAGATCGAGGCGCGCATCGTCGTGACCACCGACGACGTCGCCTCGGCGCCGCGCGACGAGCGCGAGAAGCGGCGCGGCGTCGCGGGCAATTTCTTCGTCTTCAAGATCGTCGGTGCCGCGGCCGACAGCATGCTCGACATCGATGAATGCGAGCGCCTCGCCCACAAGGCCAACGAGCGCACCTTCACCATCGGCGTGGCGCTCGGACCCTGCTCGCTGCCGCACACGCTGACGCCCAATTTCGAGATCGGCCCGGACGAGATGGAGATCGGCATGGGCATCCACGGCGAGCCCGGCGTCTCGCGCGAGCCGCTGCGCGGCGCGGATACGGTGACGGACGAGATCATGGACCGCATCTTCGCCGAGATGCCGGCCGAGCGCGGCGACAAGGTGGCGGTGCTGGTCAACTCGCTCGGCTCGACGCCGCTGATGGAGCTTTATGTTCTCAATCGGCGCGTCAAACGGCGGCTCGACGAGCGCGGCATCGCGGTCCATGCCACCTGGGTCGGCAACTACTGCACCTCGCTCGAGATGGCCGGCGCCTCGATCACGCTGATGCTGCTCGATGACGAGTTGACCCCGCTCCTCGACCGACCCTGCGACTGTGCCATGTTCCGCGCTGGCTGAGCCTCCTCGACCGCGATGCGAAGGTCGAGGCCGTCCCGGCCGTGGCCAAGAACATTGAGGACCGCGGCGAGGGTGAGCGGGGTGACAAAACCCCGCTCGACGCCTGGCTCGCTGCCGCCGCCGCGATGCGGAACGCTAGAACGGACGGCAAGAACCTTCATTCCCGTTTCGCCGACGCGACCGGGACCGAGTGCCACCCCGGCCCGGACCACATCTCTCGTGGTTGGCTCAGGTGCTCGCAGATCCGGCTCCGGGTGCGGTTACTGAACCTCCACGCCCTGCGCCCTGTAAAAATAGGACGGAACCGGCACGACCGTCGAGGCCGTGGGCGCCGGCTGTTGTGCCGCAGGCCGCTGTGCCGGAGCCATGAAGCGATCGGCCGGCGCGGTCGCGGAATATTGCCCGTAAGTGCCCTGGGGACCCGCATCGAGCCGGTGGCCCCTGGACATCTGGCCATCGTAACCGACCGTCTGCGCAAATACCGTGCAGGTCGACAGGACCAATACAGCTGCAGCTGTGCCAGTGATAAGCTTGGTGCGCATTCTTAAACTCCCGTTTAATATTATACCGGCGTCGATATAAAGGGATCTAATACTCGAACGATATTGTTCCAGTAAACCAATTTACATACCTGCCATGCAAAAGGTTCATGGTTCGGCGACGGACGACGGGGCGACCGCTGGTGTCCGATCGCGACGGGCAAGCATCGCCGACACCGATGGCGGAGAGTGGATAGTACGCCATCGCCGGCCGCCGGATCAGCTCCAGGCAAACTTCGCGTGACCATCATGCCCGCAAATGCCTTGACGGAGGACGCGACGTTTCGAGGACGGCATCGCCGCAGATGCTGATGCAGGAGCACGCCATGACCACCGTGGTCTATCGCGACGGAACGCTGGCCGCCGACAGCCTGTTGGTCCAGGGCTCGATCAAGTGTCCCGAGAGCATGAACAAGCTCGTCATGGGCAGGACCCATCCCGTCCTCTACGCAATGGCCGGCAAGATCTCGGCGCTGGCCGCCACCGTCCGCATCCTCGAAGCCATGCCGGTCGCGCCCTGGGACGGCGGCGAATTTCCGACACGCCCGCCGCTCGACGCGAACAGCGAGCTCGTGGCCTTCCACCGCGACGGCCGCATCTTCTCCTTCGAAACCGACGGGCTCTGGTTCGAGCCGGCCGAGGTTCCCTTCATGGCGCTTGGCTCGGGAGCGAAAGCGGCCTTGGGTGCGCTCCACATGGGCGCCGACGCGGTGCGGGCCGTCGAGATCGCCTGCCTCACGGACGCCTATACCGGCGGCCCGATCGTCACGATGCGGTTGAGCGATATAAGGGCGGACCGCAGCGACATCGAAGGGCACGGCGCGGTCGTAGCTCGCCTCGTGGCGTGATCTGGCGTCGGGCGACGCCAGGCAGCGAGGCGCGAGATCCGCGCCCCGCTCAGGCGTCCTCCTCGATCTGCACCTGCGCGATGGCGACGGCGCCGCCGTTCAGCCTCGAGGCGAGCGCATGCCCGGCCGCGACCGCGCAGAGGCACAAGGCGACCGAGGCGAGGATGTTGAAACAGGCCCGTCCGGTCGCGTCGCCGCGCAGCAGGTCCAAGGTCTGCAGACTGAAGGAGGAGAAGGTCGTGAACCCTCCGCAGAAGCCGACCATGACGAAGAGCCGGATGTTCTCGGACACGGGGAAGCGGCCGTGCGCGAGCGTCAGCGTGCCGAAGAATCCGATCACGAAGGAGCCTGCGATATTGATCAGGATCGTGCCCCAGGGGAGGCTCTGGCTGATCGGCGCGGCCAGCAGGCCGACGGCGTAGCGCGCCAGCGTGCCGAGCGCTCCGCCGGCCGCCAGAAGCAGATAGGTCGCCATTCGTCCCTCCCGGCTCAGGGCCTCGTGGCGACGGGAACCGCCGCCTCGAGCCGCGGCGCATGGCTCGTCCGGGGACGGCGCTCAAGCGAAGCCCACAGACGCCCGGGGGCCAGAAAGGCGGCGATAGTTCGAGTGGTCAATGGTGCTCTCCGATCGTTTGCGTATCGGAGGCGAACCCCCGCACGCGCCAAACACGCTGTGCAGGAGTCATCAGCCCTGAGGGCGGTTCAAGGCGGCACCCCATCGCCTGGGGACGCAACGCCGCAGCGGCCGAATTGGTTCGGTCGCGCCATTCAGGTGCCCTCGTAGCGCACCGTCGTCATCATGCCGGCCTCCATGTGGTAGAGGTTATGGCAGTGGAAGGCCCAATGGCCTGGATTGTCTGCGTCGAAGGCGACGGTGACGCTGGTGTTCGGCGGCACCAGCACCGTGTCGCGCATGGCGCCGGCAAATCGCCGGCCGTCGATCGCCACGACCTGGAACATATGGCCGTGCAGGTGCATGGGGTGAGCCATCATGGTCCGGTTGGTCATGACGAGCTCGACGCGCTCGCCCCTGGCGACGCCGAGCGGCCGATCCTCGCCGTAGACCTTGCCGTCGAGGCTCCACACATAGCCGGCCATGGTGCCCGTCAGGGCGACCTTGTGGATCCGGTCCGCGGCCCTGGTCGCCAGCGGCGCCGCGGCCCGCAGCGCCCGCTCGAGCCCGAGGCCCAGCGGCGGTGCGGCCGAGGCGGCCCGATCCGCCAGCCTGGCGATCCGTGCCTTGGCGGTTGCCAGCACGAGGCCGGTCCGCGCCCGCGCGCCTTCGAGGGTGGCGAAGACCGGCATCATCGACTGCCTGCCGAGGTCGACCGCAAGGTCGAGGCGCTGGGCGGTCGCCAACGGAAAGGCCGAACCCCTCACCGGCCGCACCGGATGGCCGTCGACCGCGACGAGCGTCGCCGTGGACGGCCCGAGGTCGATCATGAAGCCGCTGGAGGCCGACGCATTGATGATGCGCAACAGCACGCGGCCGCTCGGCTCGACGCGCTCCACCTGCGGGTCGGCCAGGGTGCGATCGTTGGCCAGGAAGGCGTCGTAGGCGACATCGTTGAGATCCATCGCCATTCCGGCCATGCCATGGCCGGGGTGAGCCTGGCCCATTCCCGGCATCGCCGTCATGCCGGCCGAGGCGGCGCCTTTCGGATGCCGCAGCCCGTCGAGGATCTCCTGCGGCGTCCGGAAGGAAAAGTCGTGCAGCATCAGCACCACCTCCTGCCGATCGCCGTGCGCCGAGGGGTCCCTTACGATCAGCGGAGCGCTGAGCAGCGCCTGCTCCTGCAGGCCCTGGTGCGAATGCATGAAGAACGTGCCCGGAAAGCCGAGCGGGAAATCGTAGCTCGCCGTGCCGCCGGGCGGGATCGGCGGCCCGGAGATGCCGGGCACCCCGTCCTGCCTGTAAGGCGGCATGAGGCCATGCCAATGGATCAGCGTGTCCGCGCCGGTGTCGTTGCGCAGCGTCACCCGGAACGGTGTGCCGACGGACGCGGACAAGCCGGCGGTGCCGTCGGGCTGCGTGAGGCGGAAGACCGGGGCAGCGCGCCCGTTCACCTCGAGCGTCCGGCGGCCGGCGGTGAGCACGACGGGACGATCGTCCGCCGCGCGACCGGGAGCCGGCGCGACGAGCCCTGCCATCGTGCCGGCGAGGCCGGCCAGAAGCTGCCTGCGATCCACGATCATGATGTCCTCCGTCGTACGCGGCCGCAGTTCAGGGGGTTCCGAACAGCCGCGGACCGTGGTGGGGCAGGATGCCGATGCCGTCCGGGTCCGGCCGCCCGTCCTCGTCGATGGCGGCAAGGTCGTCGATGATCGGGCACTCCGGCCGGCCGTCCCCGCCACACTGCTCCGCGAGGGCAGTCAGCGTCCGGGCCATCGCCTGAAGCTCGGCGATCTTCTTCCACAGCCCGGCGACGTGATCCATGGCCAGCGCCTTGACCTGCGCGCTGGCCCGGCTCCGGTCCTGCCACAAAGCGAGCAGTTCGGCGATCTGCTCGACCGGAAAACCGAGGTCGCGCGCCCGGCGGATGAAGCGCAGCGTGTGGATGTCGGCCTCGGTGTAATGCCGGTAGCCGCTCGACGAGCGCTCAGCCTTGCGGATGAGGCCGGTCTCCTCGTAGTAGCGGATCATCTTGGCGGACACGCCGGACGCCCGGGCGGCCTCTCCGATGGTCATGGCGAACCTCGTCATTCGGCGGCGGCGAGGGTAGCCGCCGACGGCTGGACTGCCTTGGCGGCGCGCGGCGGCGCGGCAGGCGGCACGAAGCCCCGGAGCCGGAGCGCATTGGATACGACGAAGACGCTGGAGAGCGCCATCGCCCCGGCCGCCAGGACCGGCGACAGCAGCGGGCCGCCGACGACGGCGAGCGCGCCCGCCGCGACCGGAATCAGGGCCGCATTATAGGCGAAGGCCCACACCAGATTCTGTCGGATGTTGCGCATGACGGCGCGCGACAGCGCGACGGCTCTGACGACGCCGTCGAGATCGTCCGCCATCAGCACGACATCGGCGCTCTCGATGGCGATGTCGGTGCCGGTCCCGATGGCGATCCCGACGTCGGCCGCCGCGAGCGCCGGCGCATCGTTGATGCCGTCCCCGACGAAGGCGATCCGGCCGTCGGCGCGCAGCCGCTGCAAGGCGTCCACCTTGCCGGCGGGCAGCACATCCGCGACGATCTCGCCGATGCCGAGACGGCGGGCGACGGCCCGGGCCGTCGCGGCATTGTCGCCGGTGACCATCGCGACCCGCAGCCCGCGCGCCTGGAGCGCCCCGACGGCGGCGAGCGCGCCGTCGCGGATCGGATCCGCAACCGCCAGCAGGGCGGCCGGGCGCCCGTCGACCGCGACGTAGAGCGGGCTCCTGCCCTCCTCGGCCAGCCGGGCCGCGTCCGCACTGAGGGCGGTCGTGTCACGGCCGAGCCGCGCCAAGAAGCGATCGGCACCGATCTCGACACGATGCCCGTCCACCTGCCCTGAAAGACCGAAACCCGGGACGGCCTCGACATCCTCGACCGACGCGAGCCGGATCCGGCGCTCGGCCGCGGCCGCGACGATCGCCGAGGCGATCGGATGCTCCGACCTCGTCTCGAGCGCCGCCGCGAGGCCCAGGACGGCAGCATCGTCGAAGCCTTCCGCCGCGACCAGATCGGTGAGACGCGGACGGCCCTCCGTCAGCGTGCCGGTCTTGTCGAATGCCACCGTCTTGATGCCGTCGAGGGCCTGGAGCGCGTCGCCCCGGCGGAACAGGACGCCGAGCTCGGCGGCCCGCCCGGTTCCGACCATGATCGAGGTCGGCGTCGCGAGCCCCATGGCGCAGGGACAGGCGATGATCAGCACCGCGACGGCATTGACGAGGGCGAGCGGCAGCGACGGCGCGGCGCCGAAGATCAACCAGGCCAGGAAGGTCGCCGCCGCCAGCGCCATGACGACGGGCACGAACCAGGCGGTCACCCGGTCGACCATGGCCTGGATGGGAAGCTTGGCGCCTTGCGCCTCCTCGACGAGCCGCACGATGCGCGCCAGCACCGTATCGGCGCCGACGCCGGTGACCTGAAACTCGAAGCTTCCGGTCGTGTTGACGGTGCCGCCGACGACCGCGGCCTTCGCGGCTTTGGCGACCGGAGCCGGCTCGCCGGTGAGCATGCTCTCGTCGACGTAGCTCGATCCCGACACGACCGTGCCATCGACCGCGATGGTCTCGCCCGGACGCACGCGGACGACATCGCCCACGACGAGGTCGCTCACCGCCACCTCCGCCTCGCCTCCGTCACGCAGCACGCGGGCCGTCTTCGGCGCCAGCGCGACGAGGCGCCGGATCGCCTCGCCGGTTCGACCCTTCGCCCGCGCTTCGAGAAAGCGCCCGACAAGGATCAGCACGACCACCAGCGCCGCGGCTTCGAAATAGACATTGGCCGTGCCGGGCGGGAACAGCGCCGGTGCGGCGGTGGCCGCGAGCGAATAGAGATAGGCGGCGCCTGTCCCCAGCGCGACGAGGGCATTCATGTCGGGATGGCCGCGCAGAAGCGCCGGAATGCCCGACCTGAAGAAGCGCCGGCCGGGCCCGGCGAGGACCAGGCCCGCGAGCACCGCCTGGATCGTCCAGCTCGTCCGAAGATCGATCGTATCGGCGATGAGATGGTGCCAGGCCGGGACCAGATGCGCCCCCATCTCCATGACGAAGAGCGGCGCCGCCAAGACCAGGCCGACGAGGAGGTCGCGCCGCAAGGCCGCGGCCTCGGACTCGCGCCCGGCCGCCTTGCGGTCGCCCTCGGGCGTGCTCGCCTGTCCCTCGAACCCGGCCGCGGCGACAGCATCCAGAAGATCGGCCTCGCCGGCGGTTCCGGCGTAGGAGCGAACCGTCGCCCGCCCGGTCGCCAGGTTGACCGACGCCGAGACGACGCCGGCAACGCCGGTCAGTGCGCGCTCGGCCCGGCCGACGCAGGAGGCGCAGGTCATCCCGTCGATCGCGACGGTGGTCGTCCGTTCCGGCACCGAAAAGCCCGCGCCTTCGACGGCGCCGACGACCGCTGCCGCATCGGGCGAGCCGACGAAACGGACTGTCGCGCGGCCTATGGCGAGATTAACGGAGGCCTCCGCAACGCCGGGACGCGCGCGAAGCGCCGCCTCGAGACGACGGACGCAAGAGGCGCAGGTCAGTCCTGTGACGTCGACAGCCAAGGTGGCGCCGGCGCCCGGATCGGCAGCCTGGATCGGTGAAGAGACGGGTCCCACGATAAGACTCTCCTGAGAAGACCGCCATCACATGGGGCTTCCAACGATGGGAAGGTCAAGACCCGTTTCGTCTCGCCGCCTGCGATCAGGAATTGGCGGCCTTTGTCGGGACGCGAGGCCGGGTGCGAGATAGACTCAAGACGTCGTCAAAGGAAAACGGGCCCGGTCATGGCGGATCTCTCCTGCTTCCATCTCACCGGCCGCATCGCCCTCGTCACCGGCGCGAGCCGCGGCATCGGCCAGTCGATCGCGGAAGGCCTCGCCAAGGCGGGCGCGTCGCTCGCCGTCACCAGCCGGGAGCGCGCGTCATTGGACGCAACGCTGACCCGGCTGGCCGCTCTGAACGCGCCTGCCCATCCGATCGAGCACGATGCCTGCGCGGCCGGAAGCTGCGACAAGGCGGTCGCCGACACCGTCGCGCGCTTCGGCAGGATCGACATCCTGGTGAACAATGCCGGCACGGAGGAGGTCCGGCCCTCGCTCGATGTCGACGAGGCGCTCTGGGACCGCATCCTCGACACCAACCTCAAGGGCGCCTTCTTCTGCGCCAGGGCCGCGGCGGCGCGGATGAAGGAGAGCGGCCAGGGTGGTGCCATCATCAACCTCTGCTCGCTCACCTCCGAGGTCGGCGTGCCGGGCGCGGTGCCCTACGGTTCGTCGAAATCCGGCCTCCTCGGCATGACGCGGGCGCTGGCGGCCGAATGGGCGCCCTACGGCATCCGCGTCAACGCCATCGCGCCGGGCTATTTCCGCACCGCCATGACGGAGGTCTTCTACCGGGACGAGACCTGGCAGCGCGCCATGCTGGCCAAGATCCCGCAGGCGCGGTTCGGCGAGACGGGGGATCTCCAGGGCGCGGCGGTGTTCCTCGCCTCCGCCGCCTCCGCCTATGTGACAGGCCAGTGCATCGCGGTCGACGGCGGCTATCTGGCCTCGATCTGACGCGAAACGCTGGCTCTCCGTTCTGCGCGACGGTATGGACTTCTTCCGCGATGATGCAACACGGCTCGAAGGGGAACCCTCCAATGCAGGTCCATCTTGGGAAATTCATGCGTGCGGCGGCGTTCGCGGCGACGGCCGGCCTGACGCTTGCGCTCGCCGCCCCGGCAAACGCGGCGGAGACGATCCCGGCCAAACCCGAGGCGGGCACGTTCAAGCTCGGCATCGAGCCGTGGCTCGGCTACGGCCAATGGCATGTCGCGGCCAAGAAGGGCTTCTTCGCCAAGCAGGGCCTCGAGAAGGTCGACATCGTCAACTTCAGCGAGGACAAGGACATCGACGCGGCGCTCGCCAGCGGCCAGCTCGACGGCGCCAACATCGCCACCCACACGGCCATGGGCATGGTCGCGGCCGGCCTGCCGATCAAGATCGTCATGCTGCTCGATTTCAGCCTGAGCGCCGATGCGATCATCGCCGGCAAGGACGTGAAGACCGTCGCCGATCTCAAGGGCAAATCCATCGCCTTCGAGCAGGGCACGACGAGCGACATCCTGCTCAACTACGCGCTCGCCAGCAACGGCATGTCGATGGCCGACGTCAAGCCGGTGCCGATGCCGGCGGCGGACGCCGGCGGCGCGCTCATCGCCGGCCGGGTTCCGGTCGCCGTCACCTACGAGCCCTACATCTCCGCGGCGCGCAAGCAGGACCCGAACCTGAGCCTGCTGTTCACCGCCGGCAAGGACCCCGGCCTCGTCAGCGACGTGCTGGTGATCCGCGACGACGTCATCAAGTCGAAGCCCGGCCAGGTGCTGGCGCTGATGAAGGCCTGGGGCGAGGCGCTCGACGACTACAAGGCCAATACGGCGGCGGACCGCAAGATCATCGCCGATGCGGTCGGCTCGCCGCCCGACGACCTCGCGACCGCCTTCGACGGCGTGCGCTACTACTCGCTCGAGGAGAACAAGGCGGCGCTCCAAGGTGACTTCAAGACGAAGACCTTCGCCGACGTGCTCAAGGCCGCCAAGCAGGCCAAGCTCGTCACCAAGGACGTAACGCCCGACCAGATGATCGACGCGGACTTCATCGACGCGATCAAATAAGGGCACCACCGATATAAGGGTTCCTCATCCTACCCTGTCGTAGATTGAAGAGCAGTCCTCGTCTTTGAGCGGTTGCTGGTGCAGCAAGCCGAAGGATCATTCGGCCGCACGGGCGTCGCTCGCGACATGGCAGGACTGACGATGTTGCAAGCCGCGGGAACCGCCTTCGGACCCGCCCCGATCGCCCTTTTGGCATGCCTTCGCGAACCGCTATGGAATTGTAGGCTCTGCCGAGCTACACCACGTACCTGTTCCGGTAGGAGAACCGGCGGCTATCGAGGCGGGCGACGGGAGGGTGTGAGATGTTGCAAAGCAACAGAATTCGGTTCGAACACACGTTCCTGGAAGGGATCGGGCGGTACGTCGTGACGTCTCCGGACGTCACGGGTTTCCACATCACGGGCGCGACGCTTGCCGAAGCGGAGCGTGATGCCCTTGCGATGCTGTCGCTCCTTCGGGACAAGGGACTGTTGCCTCACCCTGGTTCGCTTATGGCGGTTGAATTCGACGTGGCCTGAAGGTGATCTGTTGCGTCACCTTCGAAGACGTCGTCGTCATTGAACGCAAATGGTTTCGCTTTAGTTGGCACCACTGAGCCCAATTTGTAGTTTTCCGGGGACGGCGCGATCGTCACGCTGCACCAACCGAACCAGCATGGTGACATCACCTTGATCGAAATTGAGAGCGCATTCGATGCGGCGGGACTCACCGTGCCAGCTTTCGATCTGCATTGGTGTGATTAGGGGATCCCTCGTCCTGAACGGAGCCGGCTCGAGGGCGGAACGGCATGTCATCCGATCGCCAGGACAGTGCCGCACGGAGGCTCCGCGATGTCGACCCTGACCGACCCGGCCGGCGCGGCCTCGCCCGATCGGTCCGTCACGCCGTTGCCTCAGCCCAAGATTGGCGGGGGGCGCCGAGGTGCGTTCCGCATCGGGGCGGGGCTGAGCCGTCCCGCCTATCTCGGCATCGCGGTGGCGGTCTTCGCCGGTCTCGGCGCGCTCTGGTGGGCCGCGACCGCCTCCGGTCTCGTCAAGCCGATCTTCCTGCCGGCGCCGCAGGCCGTGTGGAGCCGCATGGTCGAGCTCGCGATGGATGGGACGCTCTGGGCCGATGCCGCCATCAGCGTCTACCGGATGCTGGCCGGTTTCGCCATCGCCTCCGCCATGGCGATCCCGATCGGCGTGCTGATCGGCTGCTTCAGGCCGTGGGAGGCCGCGGTCGAGCCGCTCGTCGACTTCGTGCGCTACATGCCGGTCGTCGCCTTCGTGCCGCTCACCATCCTCTGGGCCGGGACGAGCGACGGCCAGAAGTTCCTGATCATCTGGATCGGCACGTTCTTCCAGCAGGTCCTCATGGTGATGGACAACGTCAAGCGCGTGTCGCCCGACTTCGTCGGGCTCGGACGCACGCTCGGCCTGTCGGAATCCCGCATCGTGACCCGCATCGTCATTCCGTCATCGCTGCCCGGTATCTGGGATACGCTGCGCATCAGCATCGGCTGGGCCTGGACCTGGCTGGTGCTGGCCGAGCTCGTCGCCGCGACCTCGGGGCTGGGCTACCGGATCACCGTCTCGCAGCGCTACTTCCAGACGCAGACGATCATCGGCTACATCCTCTTCCTCGGCATCCTCGGTCTGGTCACCGATCAGGGGATGAAAGCGCTGGAACGCGTGCTGTTCCGCTACGCGTCGAGGCGCTGATGAGCGAGCCCAAGCTCCGCATCGCCGCGCTCGACAAGTGGTTCCCGTCGAAGACGGGACTCCTCCAGGTGCTGAGCGACATCAGCTTCGATCTTGCCGACAACGAGTTCGTGTCGCTGGTCGGCACCTCCGGATGCGGCAAGAGCACGCTGCTGTCGATCGTGGCGGGGCTCGAGGATTTCGACGGCGGGGTGCTCATGTCGGATGGCCGCCCGATCACCGGCCCGGGCCTCGACCGCGGCGTGGTGTTCCAGTCCTACACGCTGCTGCCATGGCTGACCGCGCTGCAGAACGTCGAATTCGCGCTGCGCGCCGCGGGCCTGCCGAAATCCGAGATCCGGGCGGTCGCCCGGCGGCATATCGAGCTCGTCAAGCTCGAACGGTTCGCCGATGCCTATCCGTCGCAGCTCTCGGGCGGCATGAAGCAGCGCGTGGCGATCGCCCGCGCCCTGTCGTACCGCCCGACGATGCTGCTGATGGACGAACCCTTCGGCGCGCTCGACGCCTTGACCCGGCACCAGATGCAGGAACTCCTGACCCGCATCTGGGAGGAGCATCGCCTGACGGTGCTTTTCGTCACCCACGACGTCGAGGAGGCGGTCTATCTCTCCGACCGCATCCTGGTCATGAGCATCGGCCCCGGACGGATCCGCGAGACCTTCCACGTGGGACTGGCCCGGCCGCGGCGCCAGGACATGATCGCCTCGAGCGACTTCATCGACCTGCAGCGACAGGTCATCACCTCGATTCGCGAAGGGTCCCTGCTGGCCGACGCGGAGATCTGACCCGGCGAGCCCACCCTCCGAGGAGCGTATCCAATGTCCGACACTTGCAGCCTGCATGACCTCGCCAAGCTCGGCACGGAGGAGCGGGCGGCGCTGCTGAAGCGCTCGGAGACCGATCTCGCGAGCTTCACCGAGCGCGCCCGCCCGATCATCCAGGCCGTGAAGGAGGAGGGTGACGCGGCGCTCGTGCGCTTCGCCCGCGACCTCGACAAGGCCGAGGTGAAGATCGGCGACCTCAAGGCCATGGAGAAGGAGTTCGACGCGGCTTTCGACAAGGTCGACGCGGAGGTGATCGAGGCGATCCGTTTCGCGATTCGCAATATCCGGACCTTCCATGAGGAGCAGCGTCCGGAGCCGATGTGGATGAAGGAGGTGCGACCCGGCGCCTTCGCGGGCGACCGCTGGACGCCCATCTCCTCCGTCGCGCTCTATGTGCCGCGCGGCAAGGGCGCCTTCCCGTCCGTGACGATGATGACGGCGGTGCCGGCCCTAGTGGCCGGCGTTCCCCACATCGCCATCTCGACGCCGCCGACGGCCGGCGGTGCGGTCGACGCTGCGACCCTCGTCGCGGCCCGGCTCGCCGGCGTCTCGACCGTCTACAAATGCGGCGGCGCCCAGGCGGTCGCGGCGGTCGCCTACGGGACCGAGACCGTGACGCCGGCCTTGAAGATCGTCGGGCCGGGCAGCCCCTGGGTGGTGGCGGCCAAACGCCTGCTGTCGGACGTCATCGATACCGGCCTGCCGGCCGGCCCGTCGGAGGCGATCATCTTCGCCGACGGGACGGTCGACGGTCGCCTCGCCGCCATGGACGTGCTGATCGAGGCCGAGCACGGTCCCGATTCCTCCGCCTATATCGTCACCCACAGCCGCGAGGTCGCCGAGGCTGCGCTCGCGGCGCTCCCCGGCCTTCTGGCCAAGATGACGCCCTATCGGGCGGAGTTCGCCAGGGCCGTGCTGAGCGGCAAGCGCGGCGGCATCGTCCTCACCGGCTCGCTCGAGGAGAGCTATCGCTTCATCAACGACTACGCTCCGGAGCACCTCGAGATCCTGTCGAGCGAGCCTTTCGCGCACCTCGGCTCGATCACGGAAGCGGCCGAGATCCTCATGGGGCCGCATACGCCCGTGACGCTCGCCAATTTCGTGCTCGGCCCGAACGCGGTGCTGCCCACCAGCCGCTGGGCGCGCACCTGCGGTCCGCTCTGCGTCACCGATTTCATGAAGCGCTCGTCGGTCGGCTACGTCACCTCCGCCGCCTATCCGGATCTCGCGAGCCATGCCCGCAGGCTCGCCCGCTACGAGGGCTTCAGCTCGCACGAGAACGCGGTTTCCGAATTGCGCCAGGATATCCTAGGCGGCTCGGGAGGCTGAGCGGTCGTAAACCGCCATCGAGAGACGCCGCGGACCCGGTTCCGCTACTCCGCCGCGACTGGCAGCGCCGTGACGCGCCGCCGACGCGACGGGCGCGACAGCCGCGCCATGCCGAGGTAGATGATCGGCGTGGTGTAGAGCGTCAGCACCTGGCTCAGGATCAGGCCGCCGATGATGGTGACGCCGAGCGGCCGGCGCAGCTCCGCCCCGACCCCGACGCCGAAGGCCAGCGGCATGGCGCCGAACAGCGCCGCCAAGGTAGTCATCAGGATCGGCCGGAAGCGTTCGAGGCAGGCCGCATAGATGGCGTCGCGCGGCGACAGGTTCTGGGCGCGCTCGGCGCTGATGGCAAAGTCGACCAGCATGATGCCGTTCTTCTTGACGATGCCGATGAGCAGGATGATGCCGATGAAGGCGATCACGGTCAGCTCCATGCCGACGAGCTTGAGCGCCAGAAGCGCGCCGAGGCCGGCCGAGGGCAGCGTCGAGAGGATCGTCAGCGGATGGACGAGGCTCTCGTAGAGCACGCCGAGGATGATGTAGATCGAGCCCAGCGCGGCCAGCACCAGGATCATCTGGCTTCCCGCACCCTGCTGGAAGACCAGCGCGTCGCCCGAGAATTCGGCGTGCAGTCCATCGGGCGTATGCATGTCCGCGATCGCCTTGAGGATGGCCTGGCTCGTCTCCTCGAGGTTCGCACCGAGCGCGAGATTGTAGGTGATGGTCACCGACGGGAAGGCCCCTTGGTGATTGACCACCAGCGGCGCGATGCCGCGCTCGACCCGGGTGAAGGCGGTGAGCGGCACCTGCGCGCCGCCGGCCCCTGGCACGTAGATACGCCCGAGATCGGAGGGGTCGAGCTGATTCTTCTGCGCCACCTCCATCACGACCCTGTACTGGTTGCGCTGGCTGTAGATGGTCGAGATCTGCCGCTCGCCGAAGGCGTCGTTGAGCGCATCGTCGATCGCCTGGATCGAGATGCCGAGCCGTGCCGCCACCTGCCGGTCGATGACCACTCTCGCTTCGAGGCCGCCCTGCTCCCGATCGGTCGACACGTCGACCAGCCCGGGTAGCTTGCGCAGGCGGTCGAGCACCTTGATCTGCCAGGTCTGCAGCTCGTCGAGGTCGGTGTCCCACAGGGTGAACTGATACTGGCCCTTGCCGCTGCGGCCACCGGCCCTGAGATCCTGGATGGGGATCATGAAGAGCGCGATGCCCGGCGAGTGGGCGAGCTTCTTGCGCAGCCGGGCGATCACCTGGTCCACGGGAACGCGCTGGTCCTCGGGCTTCAACCCGATGAACAGCGAGCCCTGGTTGACCGAGCCCGCGCCCCCGCCGCCGATGAACGAGCCGACCCCTTCGACCGCCGGGTCCTTGAGCACCTCGTCGGTGATGCCCTGCTGCAGCTTGGCCATGGCCGGAAAGGAGATGTCGGCGGAGGCCTGGGTGTGGGCCATGATCAGGCCGGTGTCGTCCTCGGGCACGAAGCCCTTCGGGATGGTCTTGAACATCTGCACGGTGAGGATGATGGTGGCGAGCATGACCACCACCATCATCCACGGGTGGCGCAGCGCGACCCGGAGCGTCGCCGCATAGGCCCTGAGCACGCCGCCGAGGGCGCCTTCGACGGCCCGATCGACGCGGCTCGGCGGCCGCGCGTCATGCGGCTTCATGTGATGGGCGCAGATCATCGGCGTCAGCGTCAGCGACACCAGCGTCGAGATCACCACCGAGAAGGTCAGCGTCAGGGCGAATTCGCGGAACAGGCTGCCGACGATGCCGCCCATGAACAGCAGCGGCACGAAGGCGGCCACGAGCGACAGGCTGATCGAGACGACGGTGAAGCCGATCTGGCGACCGCCGAGCAGCGCCGCCTGCATCGGCGACATCCCCTTCTCGATGTTGCGCGCCACGTTCTCGATCATGACGATGGCGTCGTCGACCACGAAGCCGACCGAGATGGTGATGGCCATCAGCGACAGGTTGTCGAGCGAGAAGCCGGCCGCCCACATGGCAGTGACCGTTCCGGCGAGCGACAGCGGCACGGCGAGGCCGGCCGCGACCGTCGGCGTCGCGCGGCGCAGAAACAGCAGCACCACGCCCATGACCAGGGCCGCCGTGACGAGCAGCGTGATCTGGATGTCGCGCACGGCCGCCCGGATGGTGATGGTGCGGTCGGCGAAGACCGAGATGTCGACCCCGGCCGGAATCCACTGGCGCAGCTGCGGCAGCAGCGCCTTCACCCGATCGACCGTGTCGATGACGTTGGCGGCCGGCTGCTTGGTGATGATCAAGAGGACCGAGGGATCCTTGTTGTACCAGCCCGCGGCGCGGCGGCTCTTCACGCCGTTCGACACGTCGGCGACGTCCGAGAGCTTGACCACGGTGCCGTTCTCGGAGCGAACCACGATCGCGCCGAACTCTTCGGGCGTCGACAGGCGGTCGGTCGTGGCGAGCGTCTCGGTCAGGTCCGGCCCGTCGAAGGAGCCGATCGCCTGGCCGACATTGTTGTTGCCGATGGCGGTGCGGATCTGATCGACCGAGAGCCCCATGGCGGCAAGGCGCTGTGGGTCGATCCTCACCCGCACGGCGGGCTGGGCCGCGCCGTTGACGGTCACTTCCGCAACGCCATCGACCTGGCTGATCTTCTGGGCGATCACTGTGTCGGCGGCATCGTAGAGCGCCGTCGTCGGCAGATTTTTCGAGGTCAGGGCCAGGATCAGCACCGGGAAGGCGGCGGAATTGGCCTTGCGATAGGTCGGCAGCGTCGGCAGGTCGCTCGGCAGATCGGTGGCGGCAGCGTTCAGCGCGGCCTGGACGTCGCGCGCCGCATCGTCGACGTTACGGGAGATATCGAACTGCAGCGAGATGGCCGAGGAGCCGAGCGAGCTCGTCGAGGTGATTTCGTTGATCCCCGAGATCTCGCCGAGCCGGCGCTCGAGCGGCGCAGCGACGGTCGCCGCCATGGTGGCGGGGTCGGCGCCGGGCCGGTTGGCGTTGACGCGAACCGCCGGGAATTCGAGCGCCGGCAGGCTCGCCACGGGGAGCTGGAAATAGGCCACGACGCCGACGAGAAACAATCCGACCGCTAGGAGCGTCGTGCCGATCGGCCGCCGGATGAAGGGCTCCGAGATGCTCATCGGGCGAGGGGCCCGAGCAGAGGGACGCCCTCCCTTTGGACCGCTTCAGCAAGTCGCTTGTCGGCTGTCGTCAAAGGCAAACTTAAGGAAACCGCAAGGTCGAGATAGGCCGCGTCATAGGCCGTGAATTGATGGGCACGCGCCAATCCAATAATTGCATCGTCGGAGCGGTTCGATGCTACGGCCAAGCGGACGCGCCGAGGCTTGCGCATGAAGGCGTCGGCCTCCCCCGGACGGCAACGTCCCCGCCGTTCCGCCTTCAGCAAGACGTTCTGCATCTCATGCCAAAAAAGCGCGGGAACGCGGCCGGTCACCGCATCAAGTCGATCCAGTATGGCTTCAGCCTCTACATTGTGTTCGTCGAGAAGAATCCAGGAGATCGCGATCGAGGCGTCGACGACAAGATCCATCAGCGCCGATCCTCATCCTTCCATTGAAGGATTTCTTCTATCGTGGTTCGAGGGCGTCCGTGTCGCGCAGCACGGATTTCCTCGATTGCGCGCCTCGCATCGTTAGGCTCGGCCACGCTCGTCAGCCTGGCGACTGCCTTCGAGTCCTGGGCAATGATCACCTCGGTACCCGATGCGACTTCCGCGAGAAGTTCACCCAGCCGTTTCGCGACGTCTTCGACTTCGACTGTAAGGATCATTTCTCACTCCGTCCGAAGATTAAGCTGTAGCATATCGCGCCGCTTCCCGCTTCATCACTCCGCCGCCTTCTGCGGCAAGTCGTCGGCCGGCAGCGCGTCGATCTCGGGATGATGTGGCTCGATCGGCCGCGTGCCGAGCCCGAAGCGGCGGCCCATCCGCTCCATCAGGAGATAGATCACCGGCGTCGTGTAGAGCGTGAGGATCTGGCTCAGCAGCAGGCCGCCGATGATGGTGATGCCGAGCGGCACGCGCAGCTCGGCGCCGGAGCCGTGGGCGAGCGCCAGCGGGACGGCGCCGAGGAGCGCCGCGAGCGTCGTCATCATGATCGGCCGGAAGCGCAGGCGGCAGGCGCGCTCGATCGCGTCGAAGGGCGAGAGCCCCTCCTCCCGCTCGGCGCTGGTGGCGAAGTCGATCATCATGATGGCGTTCTTCTTGACGATTCCCATCAGGAGAATGATGCCGATCAGCGCCACGATCGACAGCTCCTGGCCGGTCCACATCAGGGCGAGCAGCGCGCCGACGCCGGCCGAGGGCAGCGTCGAGAGGATCGTCAGCGGATGGATGTAGCTCTCGTAGAGCACGCCGAGGACGAGATAGATGGTCACCACCGCCGCCAGCACCAGCCAGGGCTCGCCTGCCAGCGATTTCTCGAACTCGGCGGCGTCGGCCCCGAACGAACCGATGATCGAGGCCGGCATGCCGATGGCCTTGGCATCGTCGGCCACCGCCGCGACCGCCTGCCCGAGCGAAACGCCCTGCGGCAGGTCGAAGCTCAACGTCGCGGCGGGAAACTGCTCCTTGTGCTCCACCGCGAGCGGCGCCGTGGTGCGCTTGAGCGTGGCGAAGGAGACGAGCGGCACCTGCGCGCCGCCGGCGCCCGTCGCGACATTGGCCGAGAGCGTCGTGCCACCGGTCGAGATGCTGGCCGCCGTCGAATTTGCGATGCCGACATAGAGCTTGTCGAGGATCGTGGGGTCGTTCTGATAGCGCGGCGCGGCCTCGAGGATGACGCGATACTGGTTCGACTGGCCGTAGATGGTCGAGATCTGGCGCTGGCCGAAGGCGTCGTTCAGCGTATCGTCGATGAGCTGGGTCGTGACGCCGAGCCGGCCGGCCTTCTGCCGGTCGATGTCGACGAAGGCACGAAGGCCGCCGGTCTGCACCTCCTGCGCCACATGGGTGAAGCGCGGGTCGCGGCGCAGCGCCGCCGCGAGCTTGTCCGACCAGGTGGTGACCGCGTCCGGATCGGTGCCTGTCAGCGTATATTGGTATTGCGACCGGCTCGCCTGGGTGGCGATCTGGATGTCCTGCACCGGCTTCACGTAGGGCGTCACGCCGGGGATCGCGGCGAGCTTCGCCCGCACCCGGTCGGCGACCGCCGCGCCATTGTCGCGCCGGTTCTCGGCCGACGTGAGGCCGATCGCCAGATGGGCCACGTTGGAGGTCGGGTTGAGCGTGCCGACGCCGAGCACCGAGACGATGCCGGTGATGTCCGGATCGCCCTTCAGCGCCGCCTCGGCCTGGCCCTGCAGCCGCGCCATCTCGGCGAAGGAGGCGGCCGGCGATCCCTCGACGATGGCGTCGAGCAGGCCGGTGTCCTGCTGCGGCAGGAAGCCCTTCGGCACGATGATGTAGAGCCACACCGTGACGCCGAGCGTCGCCAGCGTCAGCAGAAGCATGAAGCCCTGCCGCCGCAGCGCCCAGCGCAGCGTGACCTCGTAGATCCGTGCCATGCCGGACACGGGCGCCTCGGCGAGTCGCATCAGCCAGGGCTCGCGTTCGCCGTGCGGACGCGCTTTCAGGATGCGGCCGCACATCATCGGCGTCAGCGTCAGCGACACGATGGCCGAGACGACGACGGCAAAGCTGAGCGTCAACGCGAATTCCCGGAACATGCGGCCGACGATGCCGGTCATGAACAGGAGCGGGATGAAGACCGCGATTAGCGAGGCGGTCAGCGACACGATCGTGAAGCCGATCTCCCTGGCGCCCGAGAGCGCCGCCGCGAGCGGGGGTTCGCCCTCCTCGATCTTGCGCACCACGTTCTCGATCATCACGATGGCGTCGTCGACCACGAAACCGGTGCCGATGGTCAGCGCCATCAGGCTCAGGTTGTCGAGCGAGAAGCCCGCCGCCCACATGACCGCGAAGGTCGCCACGATCGACAGCGGCAGGGCCACCCCGGCGATGATCGTGGCCCTGACGGTGCGCAGGAAGAGCAGCACCACCAGCACCACCAGCGCGGCGCTGAGCATGAGCGTGAACTCGACGTCGGCGATCGAGGCGCGGATCGTCTCCGTCGCGTCATGCACGACCTCGAGCTTGACCCCGGCCGCGAGCGAGCCGCGCAGCTTGGGCAATTGCTGCAGCACGCGGTCGACGGTCTCGACCACGTTTGCGCCCGGCTGGCGCTGCACGTCGATGATGACGGCGGGGGTTCCCCGATACCAGCCGCCGACCCGTGCGTTCTCGAGCCCGTCGACGACGTCGGCCACGTCGCGCAGCAGCACGGGGGCGCCGTTGCGGTAGGCGACGACGACGGTCTTGTAGGCGTCGGCCGCCTCGATCTGGTCGTTGGCCTCGATCGTATAGGACTGGCTGGTGCCGTCGAGCGAGCCTTTCGAGCCCGCCACATTGGCCGCGACGATGGCGGAGCGCAGGTCGTCGAGCGCGATGGAATAGGCGGCGAGCCGCGACAGGTCCGCCTGGATGCGGATGGCGGGGCGGATATTGCCTTCGACCGCCACATGGCCGACGCCCGTCACCTGGGAGAGGCGCGGCGCCATCAGCGTGTCGGCGACGTCGCTCAAGGCGCGCAGCGGCACGTTCGAGGAGGTCAGCGCCAGGGTGAGGATCGGCGTGTCGGCCGGGTTCACCTTCGAATAGGTCGGCGGATATGGCAGGTTCTTCGGCAAGGTCGAGGCGGCCGCGTTGATGGCCGACTGCACGTCCTGGGCGGCCGCGTCGATGTCGCGGCCGAGGTCGAACTGAAGGGTGATCTGGCTGAGGCCGAAGGAGCTCTGCGAGGACATGGTCGAGAGCGACGGGATCTGGCCGAACTGGCGCTCGAGCGAGGCGGTCACGAGCGTCGCGATCGTATCGGGGTTGGCGCCGGGCAGCTGGGTCGTCACCTGAATGGTGGGGAAGTCGACCTGCGGCAGCGAGGACACCGAGAGCTGCCGATAGCCCAAGACGCCCGCCAGCAGCACCGCGACCGCGAGAAGCGAGGTCGCGATCGGCCGCAGGATGAAGGGCGCCGAGATGCTCATGGGAGAGCGTTCCCTTCTCCCGCGAGCGGGAGAAGGTGTCGGCGCGCTGCCAAATATACGCGGCCAGCGCATATTTGGCGGCAAGAGACGACGGATGAGAGAAAACACCGGCCGCCGAAGTTGCCCTCATCCGACCTGACTTCGTCAGGCCACCTTCTCCCGCCAGCGGGAGAAGGGAAGCGCTGCCCGCTCACTGCGTCGCCTCGCCGGAATTGCCGGGTTTGCGCCGGTGCCTGTGGGCGCCATCGGCCGGCGTCGAGGCATCGGGCGGAGCCGGCGTCGGGGGCTCGTCCGCAGTCGCAGCCGGAGCCTCGGCGTCCGGGGCACCGGCCGAGGCCGTCGAGATCGCGATCTTGGCGCCGTCGGTCAGCCGGTTGAATCCGGTCGTGACGACCTCGGCCGGCGGCGTGAGACCCGACGTGATCACCGTTGCCGTATCGGTCTGGCGGCCGACCACGACCTTGGTCTGCGCCACCGCGTCCCCTTTCGCCACGAAGACGAAGGTGCCGTCCGGGCCGCGCTGCACCGCCGGCGTCGGCACGCTCACCACATGGCTCAGCGTATCGACGAAGAGACGCAGGTTGACGAATTGCCCGGGCCAGAGCTGCCCTTGCGCATTGGGGAAGCGTCCCTTGAGCTTGACCGTTCCGGTCGTCTGGTCGACCGTATTGTCGATGACCTCGAGCACGCCCGTGTCGAGCAGCGTGCCGTCGGCACCGTCATGGGCTTCGAGCTTGAGGGTGCCATCCGCGAAGGCCTTGGAGACTTGCCGCAGCCATTGCTGGGGCAGGTTGAAGATCGCCGCGATGGGCTTGATCTCGGCGATCGTGACGATGCCGGTCGTATCGGTGGCATGTACGATATTGCCCTGGTCGACCCCCCTTATGCCGGTGCGCCCGTCGATCGGCGCGCGGATGGTCGTGTAGTCGAGCGTCGTCTTGGCGTTGTCGATCGAAGCCTGATCGGCCTGGATCAGGGCCGCATCCTGCGCCACCAGCGCCTTCTGGGTATCAGCCTGCTGATGCGAGCCGTATTGCGTCTGGGCGAGCTTCTGGTAGCGGACGAGGTCGACCTGGGCATTGGCGAGCTGCGCCTCGTCCTGCGCCTTCTTGGCCACCGCCTGGTCGTAGGCGGCCTGGTAGAGGGCGGGATCGACGCGGGCGATGACGTCGCCCTTCTTGACGTCCTGGCCCTCCTTGAAGTCGATCTCGATCAGCTTGCCGTCGACCTGGGAGCGGACCAGCACGCTGTTGAACGCCTGCACGGTGCCGAGCACGTCGACCGTCACCGGCACGTCGGCGTAGCTCGCCTGGGCGACCAGCACCGGCACGGGCCCTTCCGCCGCAAACCGCCCGCCGCGCCGGCCGCCGGCCTGCCGCGCCCCGGGTGCGGCGGCGGTTGCCGCCTCGCCACCCGTCTGATCTCCGAGGCCGGGGATCGGCGGCAGCCAGGGAACCTTCTCGTGCAGCACCGGAAACCGTTCGGCGGCAACCACCGCGCCGACGAGCAGGATCACCACCAGGATGAAGAACCGCTTCACGACTTTCCGTCCTTGCTGGCGGGCGTCAGCCGCGGATCGAGGGCGTCGAGCGGCACCGGCCGCAGCGGATCGAGCGGCGGCAGCACGACGGACGCCGGCCGGATCCAGCCGCCGCCCAGCGCCTGCGCCAGGCTGGCGATGGCGGTGAAGCGCGCCAGGCGCACCACCGCAAGCGCGTCCTGGGCCGCGAACAGCGTCTGCTCGGTATTGAGCAAGGTGAGGATGTCGATCGTCCCCTCCCGCAGTCGCGCCTTGGTGATATCATAGGCGAGTTGGGAGGATTTCACCACGTCGGCGAGCCGCTTCTCATGCTCGGTGTTCTGAGCGATGGCGATCAGCGCGTTCTCGACGTCGACGAGCGACTGGATCACCGCCTTGCGGTAGAGCTGCAGATCTTCGAGGTCCTGGCCTCGAGCGAGATCGAGCTCGCCCTTGAGCCGGCCGCCGTCGAGGAGCGGCGCGCTCACGCCGGCGGCGACGCTGCCGAACGCCGCCTCGGGCCGCAGCAGCGTCTTCAGGACGAGGCTTTCGACGCCGCCGCTGGCCGTCAACGTGAGGCTGGGGAACAGGGCGGCCCGCGCCGAGCGGACGTTGGCGTCGCCGGACGCGAGAGTTGCCTCGGCTTCTCCCACGTCGGGCCGGCGGCGCAGCAGCTGCGAGGGCACGCCGGCCGGGATGGCCGGGGCCTTGAGCCTATCGAGGCTGCCGCCCGTGATGCGCAGGCTCTCGGGCGTGCGACCGGCGAGCAGCGCGATCGCTGTCTTGGCCTGCTGGAGCTGCTGCTGCAATGGCGGGAAGGCCGCGAGCTGCTGGTCGACGACGCTCTGCTGCTGCGCCACTTCGAGCGCCGTCACGGTGCCGACCGCGAGCCGGCCCTTGATGGCCGCGAGCCCCTCGCGGGCGTCGCGCAGGTTGTTCGCGGCGATCCTCAGCCGGTCCTGCGCCGAGAGCAGCGTCAGGTAGGCGTTGACGGTGGCGGCCACCGACGAGAGGACCAGCGTATCGCGGGCGAAGCGGCTCGCCACGGCATTGTCCTGCGCCGCATAGAGGGCGAACTTGTTCTTGCCCCACAGGTCGATCTCGTAGCTGGCCGTCAGGCCGAGCTGGAAACTGTTCGTCGCGGTCGTGCGGAACGGCGGGGTCTTGCTCCGGATCGTGCCGGGCGAGGCGGAGCGCGCGACGCTCGGGTCGCCGGTGACCTGCGGATAGAGCAGCGAGGCCGAGACGGCGCTCTGCGCGTCGGCCTGGACGATCCGGGCCGCCGCGGCCTGGACATCGAGGTTGCCCTCGGCGGTCTGCTGGCCGAGCCGGTCGAGCTCGGCGGAGCCGAAGAGCTTAGGCCAGTCGGCGGAGAGCGGGGGCGAAGGTGGCGCGGCCTCGTGCTCGAACTTGCGCGGGATCGCAACGTCGAGCCCGGGTCGGATTTCGGTGAAGGTGCAGGCGCAAAGCCCGGGGAGGACCAGCATAGCCGACAGGACCGAACGCAGCCTGCCCGGCGCACGGCCGCCAACCCGGCTCGCAGAAATGCTCGGCACGCGCAAACCAGAAATCCCGGCCCTCGATCATTCCGCCCTGGACGCCCTCGCACGTGCGTCGGATGTCGCTGCATAAGTGAAGTTTGGGGGCGAAAGGAAGGCGCTAGCCGCGCCCGGCCACCACTATCGTGTGTCAAACATGTCTCAATGTTGCATGCGGGCGGCCGGATCGGCGAGACTGGTACGTTCCTCCGCCCGCGCCTGCCGGAAACGATCCCATGACCACATCCGATATCACGGCTCCGTCCTTCGGCCCGATCGATCCCGGCGCCTCGATCGGCCACGTCCACCTCAAGGTCGCCGACATCGAGCGCGCGCTCGCCTTCTATTGCGGCGTGCTCGGCTTCACGCTCCAGCAGCGCTATGGCCGCGAGGCCGCCTTCGTTTCGGCCGGCGGCTACCACCACCACATCGGCCTCAACACCTGGGAGAGTCGCGGCGGGTCGCCGCCGGCGCGCGACACGACGGGCCTCTTCCATGCCGCGATCCTCTATCCGACCCGGGCGGCGCTGGCCGATGCGCTCCGCCGCCTCATGACGCATGGCATCCCGCTCGACGGCGCCAGCGACCACGGCGTGAGCCAGGCGCTCTACCTGCGCGATCCGGACCAGAACGGCATCGAGCTCTACTGGGACCGGCCGCGCACCGACTGGCCGCGCGACCGCGACGGCAGCCTCGCCATGGTCACCGAACGGCTCGACCTCGACGACCTGCTGCGGGCGTGAAGGGCGCCGCCGCAGCCGCAACGGGGGGCGCCGTTTCGCCTCAGCTCGCCTCGGCCACCTCGACGGCCGGGCGGCGCACCGGCGCCCCATGCGTCTGCGGGATCTGGTCGGCGAAGACCTGCACGAAGTTCGGCAGGGTTTCGTCCTCGCGCGGGATCACTTGCAGCGCCTCGTCCGTATAGGCGCCGGCGTTCTTGTCGGCTGAGACCCGCTTCATGATGCTGCGGTAGCGATAGGCGAGCGCCAGCCAGCGGCCGATGGTCAAGGCCTGCTCGACGACGCGGCGCGGGTAGAAGACGAGCGGGCTCTCGATCGGCAGGCCGGAGCGGCGCTGGGTGCGGTCCTTGCGGCGGATGACGCCGAGCTGCAGGGGGTGGACGCTCTCGATGCGCGCGCCGCCCGCGAAAGCGGTGAGGATATTGGCCATCTTGGTCGGCTTCAATCCGCTCGCGACCGCACGGCGCAGCACCGTCTCGACGTGATCGTCGGTGTAGTAGGTCGTCCAGGCGTCGCGATAGACCTGCTCCCACGCGGTCTTCGACATGTTGGCATGCCCGGTGCAGACATGTTCGAGGTCGTATTTATTCATGTCGGGATCCATCGCGACGCCCTTCTGAAGCAGGGTGCGATGGTCTTCCGAGCCCGGTAGCGGCGTGAGGCAGAAGAATTCGAGGATGTCGACCGGCAGCTCGCGCTTGATGATCTCGATATCGCGCTTGATCGACTCCGGCGTGTCGGTCGGAAAGCCGAGGATGTAGCCGGCCCAGGTCATCACCTTCTGGGCCCGCCAGGCCTGCAGCATCTCCCGATATTCCCAGATCTTGTTCTGCCGCTTCTTGGTCCCCATCAGCGATTGCGGATTGATGTTCTCGAGGCCGATGAAGACGTTGTTGCAGCCGGCCCGCGCCGCCTTCTCGATGAAGCCCGGGATGCGATGGCAGAGCGTATCGACCTGCAGGATCAGGCGGATCTTGAACTTCTCCTTTTCGCGCAGCTCGATCAGCCGATCGAGGATCGGCTCCCAGTTCCGGTTGCGGGCGAAATTGTCGTCGGTGACGAAGAAGCGCGTGACGTTCTGGGCGGCGTTGGCCCGCACGATCGCCTCGACGTCGTCGGCCGAGCGATAGCGCGACTTGCGGCCTTGCACGTTGATGATCGTGCAGAACGAGCACTGGTAGGGGCAACCGCGGCCGGCGTCGAAACTGGCGCTGGAACCGAGCGTGCGTTGGATATATCGCTTCGGCAAGAACGGCACCGGCACGCCGTCCATGCCCGGCAACT
>DATBEH010000113.1:0-2125 GCA_036276175.1 Lichenihabitans sp. | reverse complement strand
ATTCTTGAACGGGCGACGGCGCTGACCCGCAAATGGGACACCGTGCCTGGAACGGATCCGTGGCTGGGTCAGCGCTGGCGTGAACTCCTGCAGCGACCCGCCGACGAAATTGCCGCGACGCTCCTGGCCGGCACCGAAGAGGCGGAACGGCTGGGCCACACGATGCCATTCGCCGGCATACTGACAAACGCCGAGCGCGCGAAGTTGCGCCGTATCCACGGGAGGCCTCGCGCCCATCCCTGACTGAAGCAGCGGCCGCCAATCGTGGCGCAGCCGCGGTCGAACTCGACTGCCGCCCTACCGCTTCTTTCGTTGACAGGCTTGGCGTTTGCCCTTATCTCTCCGGCCAATTTCGCGGGCGCTGGTCGCCTGCTTTTTGTTTCAACCGGGGTTCGACGATGAAGGTCCGCAACTCACTTAAGGCGCTGATGACGCGTCACCGCGCCAACAAGCTCGTGCGCCGCCGCGGCCGCGTCTACATCATCAACAAGGTCGACAAGCGCTACAAGGCACGCCAGGGCTGAAGGCCGAGGCGCCTGAGCCGTCGGGAGGCCCGCGGGAAGCGGGCCTTTTTGTTTGAGCCGGCGGCAATGACGGCGGCGTGCGCCAATCGGCAATTGTGCGTAGCCGCGCGGTAGCCTACCTTCGCGCATCTGCTTTGCCGCCGCCGGGCCCGGCGACAAAGATTTTACAACGCGCTCTGAAGCATAGCGGCGGCATCATGCTTGACAGCGAGACGTTCGGCTTCGCCATCGGGCGGCCGCTCTCCGAAGTCTATGAATTCCTGCTCGAACCGACGAATTTCGGCCGCTGGGCATTCGTCGGCGACGTGGCGATGCGACATTTGCGGGCCCGCGACTGGACGGTCGAGACCTCGGTCGGGCCGCGCATCATCCGCTTCGCCGAGCGCAACGCTTTTGGCGTGCTCGACCACTCGGTCTTCCGGCAGGAGGGCGACGTGCCGCATCCGACGGGCATGTGGGCGATCGAGAACGGGGCGGGGACCGAGCTCATCTACACCAATTTCCGCCGCGACGGGATGAACGACGCCGAGTGGGCGTCGCTCAAGAGCTGGGTGGTGACCGACCTTCTGGCGCTGCAGAGCCTGCTCGAGACGCGCGGCAGGCTGCCGGTGGCGCATGAGGCGAAGGTGCTGAGCTTCGGCATCCACCGGCCGATGCCCGAGGTCTACGATTTCCTCATCCGGCCGAGAAACTTTGCCAGCTGGGGCTTTGTCGGCGACGCCGAGATGGTGGCGATCGCCGACGGCGAGTGGCAGGTCGAGACGACCGTGGGACCGCGCATCCTGCGCTTCGGCCAGCCGAACGATGCCGGCATCCTGACCTATACGTCGCGGCTGCGCCCCGACACCGAGCCGCATCCCGTGCCGATGCGCGTGATGCCGAACGGCGAGGGCACCGAACTGATGTTCGTGTTCTACAAGCGGCCGCAGGATTCGGACGAGGGGTGGGCCTCGACCGTCGAATGGGTCTCGGCCGACCTGCTGGTGCTCAAGAGCCTGCTCGAGGTCGGCTCGCCCGGCCGCTGATCAGGACGAGCCGGCGCCGTCCTGGCGCACGAAGGCGATCCTGAGCATGTTGGTCGCGCCGGGCGTGCCGAGCGGAATGCCGGCGGTGATGGCGATGCGGTCACCGGGGCGGGCATAGCCCTCCTGGTAGGCGATGCCGCAGGCCCGGTCGACCATGTCCTCGAGGTCGTGGGCGTCATCGGTCAGGAAGCACTGGATGCCCCAGACGACGGCCAGCCGCCGGGCCGTGCGGATCTGCGGCGAAAGCGCGAGGATGGGCTTCGACGGCCGCTCGCGCGCGGCGCGGATGCCGGTCGAGCCGGACGAGGTGTAGGTCACGATGGCCGCAAGATCGAGCGTTTCGGCGACCTGCCGCGTTGCCGCCGAAATGGCGTCCGCTGCGGTCGCCTCCGGCTCGGTCGCCTGGGCGCGGATGATGCCGCGGTAGTTGACGTCGCTCTCGACCGCCATGGCGACCTTGTTCATCATCGTCACCGCCTCAATCGGATACTGTCCGGACGCCGACTCGGCCGACAGCATGATGGCGTCAGCGCCTTCGAACACGGCGATCGACACGTCCGAGACCTCGGCGCGGGT
>DATBEH010000112.1:0-13087 GCA_036276175.1 Lichenihabitans sp. | reverse complement strand
AACGGCGCCCAGTAGAAGGCGTCGAGGAAAGGCGTCACGCAATCGAGCAGGAACGGGCCGGCCTGGGACAGGCCGCCACCGAGGATGACGGCCTCGAGGTTCAACGTGTTCGACAGCATGCCGATGGCCTGCGCGATCCAGCGCCCACCCTCGCGCACGACGCCGAGGGCGCGCTCGTCGTCCGCCTTGGCGAGGTCGAGCAGATCCTTCGCGGTCGCGACGTCGCTACCGGGCACGAGCGACTGGTAGCGTCGCAGCAGCGAGGTGGCGCTCGCCAGGAACTCGAAGGTCCCGGGGATCCGGCTCGGCAGGTCGGTCCGGCTCGGGTCGAGGCAGATGGCGCCGATCTCGGGCGGCAGGCCGTTCGGTCCGTCGATGACCTGGCCGTCGATCACGACGGCGCCCCCGATTCCGGTACCGAGGGTCAGCACGCAGAAGCGCCGGAAGGCGCGTCCCGCGCCGCAGTCCATCTCGCCCATGGCGGCGCAGACCCCGTCGTTGCCGACCACGGTGGGCAGACCGAACCGCGCCGAGAAAGCCGCCTTGAGCGAGCCGCGGGCCAACGGCCGGGCGTTGGGGACGGGCTTCATCAGCACGCCCGTTTCAGGATGCGGATAGGCCGGCACGCCGACCCCGATCGCGGCCGGCGACGATCCCTCCGCCATCAGGGCCGCGACGCGCTCACCGATCTCGTCGGCGAAGGCGTCGAAGCCGAGAGTCGGGTCCAGCGGCAGCGCCCGGCGGCCGAGCACGGTGCCGTCCTGGCGCACCAGCCCGACCTTGATCGAGGTGCCGCCGATGTCGATGCCGATGGCGTTGCGCATCGCCGGGCCTCCTCAGGCCGTCCTGATCCTGACGTTCAGCCTCTTGCCGAGGTCGGGATAGATCATGCCGGCCTCCGCGATCCCCTTGGCGGCGGAGAGGTGCAGCGCCAGCCACTGCAAGGGGAAGAGCGCCCAGGTCGCGTCGGCCCAGCCCGCCTTGGAGGCGGGCCAGCGAATGTCCATGTCGAACCGCGTCGCGTGGCCGGAGAGATTGACGATGGCGCAGCGAGGCCCGAGCTCGGTCAAGGCCGCGCCGAGGTTGTCGGCGACGCGCGCCTCGGCCTCGTCGCGGGCGATGACGACGAGCAGGCTGTCGCGGTCGGTGCCATAGACATGGCCGTGCAGCGCCTCCTCGATGTCGTAGCCGGACGTCGGGATGCCGGTGATCTCGGCGATCTTCAGCGCCCCCTCGAGCGCCGTGCCGGCATGACCGAACTGGCCGGCGACCAAGACGTAGCCCGGCACGCCGATAGTGGCGACGAGCCGGCGCGACGCCTCCTCCGACGTCTCGAGCGCCGCCTGCATCGCGCTCTCCAGCCCCGCCGTCTCCGGCGCCGAGCCGCCGAAATGGGCCGCGATGGCGAGCAGCGTCAGCACGCTCGCCGTATAGCCCTTGGTCTTCGGGCCGACCGCTTCCTCACCGATGGGGATGAGCACGGTCTCGACCCCCGTCTGTGCGAGCGGGCTCGCCGCGTCGGCCACCACCGCCACGGTCGGCAGGCCGAGCGCACGGCTGCGACGCACGACCTCGATCGGAGTGACGCTGAAGCCGGTCTGCGACAGCACGAGCACCAGCGCGCGCGGACCCTCGGTTCGCGGCGGGGCCCGAAGGAAGGCCTCGGGCTCCTTGAACGAGAGCGTCGCCCCGGTCGCGGCTTCGAGCGCCGGTCCGGCCGCGACGAGCGCGTTCATCGACGAGCCCGTCCCGACGAGGATCAGCCGCTCCGGCCGCTGCCTCAGGGCGTCGACGCGGCGCAGCCGCGGCCCGACGATCGCGGGCAGCGCGGCCAGCACGGCGGGCTGCTGCCGGATATAGTCTTCGATCCTCATCGGCTCCCCCTGTCTCACCGGACCCGCCCATTAAATCAATTGCGTTGACTTAATCAAGGGCCACCGTGCAGGATGTCTCATGCTGCTCGGCACCAACATCGAACATGCGAAATCGCTGAACCGCCGCGTGGTGCTCGAGGCGGTGCGCCGAGGCGGACCCACGACGCGGGCCGACGTGGCGAGGATCACCGGCCTCACGCCTCAGGCCGTCTCCAACATCTCGGCGGAGCTCGTCGCGGCAGGGCTGATTCGAGAGGGCGAGCGACGGCGCGGGCGGCGGGGCCAGCCGGCGGCCGAGCTCTCCATCGACCCTTGCGGCGGCTACGCCGTCGGTCTCAACCTCGGCCACCAGGCGCTGACCGGCGTGCTGGTCGACCTGACCGGCGCGGCGCTCGCCTCCGAGGCCCGTGCGCTGCCCCGGGTCGACGCCCCGATCGACCTGCTGGTCGGCGAGATGGAGGATCTCGTCGAGGCCCTGATCCGCGGGCACGGATTGC
Organism: Lichenihabitans sp.; assembly: GCA_036276175.1. Taxonomy (GTDB): domain Bacteria; phylum Pseudomonadota; class Alphaproteobacteria; order Rhizobiales; family Beijerinckiaceae; genus Lichenihabitans. The sequence continues at coordinate 10,716 of DATBEH010000112.1, read as the reverse complement.
CACGGGACCGCCTCTGGGGTATCGGCTGCGGCCTACCGGGTCTCGTGCGCGACGGCATCTTCACCGTGGAGACCTTCATGGCCGACGCGCCGACGATGGATTATCCGCTCGCCGAGGTGCTGAGCGGGCGCCTCGGCCTGCCGGTGATCGCCGAGAACGATGCCCGCGCCGCGGCGATCGGCGAGCGCCTGCACGGCATCGGGCGACAGATCCAGCATTTCCTCTATGTCCACTTCGGCTTCGGCACCGGCGGGGGCGTCGTGGTCGCGGGCCAGCACTATCGCGGCGGATCTGGGGGGGCCGGCGAGATCGGCCACATGATCGTCAAGCCGGGCGGTCGTCCCTGCGCCTGCGGCAATCGCGGCTGCCTGGAGCAATATGTCTCGGTCTTCGCCGCCGTCGAGGCGGTGTGCGGCCCGGATCTCGCGCCCGATGCCCTGCTGGTCGAGGAGCTGGCCCGCCGCCACGCCGCGGGCGATGCGCGTCTGGCGGCCTGGATCGAGCACGCCGCCCAATATCTGCGGATCGCCATCCACAACATCGAGGTCATGTTCGACCCGGAGACGGTGGTGATCGGCGGCGACCTTCCCGACGGCATCCAGGAGGCGCTGATCGCAAGGACCCTGCCGCTGCTGCCTTCCGTCTATCCGGACGCCAAGCCCCGCCTTCCGCGCCTGATGCGCGCCGAGGCGCAGGACATGCCGGCGCTCGGCGCCGCGGCGCTGCCGATCGCCGCGATGGTGCAACCGAGCCTCGATCTCCTGTGGAAGGCGCGCGCCGGCGTCGGCGAGCGCCTGACCCTGGCCCAGGCGGTGCTCGGCCGGCCGGTCGCGGCCCGGTCCTGACGGCCCGAGGGCTCGGATTTCGGTTGACAAGTCCGCCGGCGACGCCGCACATTCGGAAAATAAGTTGATTTAATCAGCGTCGAAGATCGCGGAGGATGCAAGCATGAGGAAGTCCACCCAGTTGGCATGGGCGCTCGCCCTCGCCTCCACCCTCGCCGGCGCTCAGGCGGCTCGCGCCGAGACCACGTTGCACGCCCTGTTCATGGCCCAGGCCGGCTACAGCGAGACCGAGATCCGGGCGATGACCGACGCCTTCACCAAGGCCCATCCGGACATCAAGGTTGACCTCGAATTCGTCCCCTACGAGGCGCTGCACGACAAGATCATGCTGTCGAAGGGCTCCGCCCAGGGCTACGACGTCGTGCTGTTCGACGTCATCTGGCCGGCGGAATTCGCCACCAAGCACGTGCTGACCGACGTCACCGACCGCATCACGCCGGCCATGAAGGACGGCATCATCCCCGGCGCCTGGACCACCGTCACCTACAAGGGCCAATATTACGGCATGCCGTGGGGGCCGGACAACAAGTTCCTGTTCTATAACAAAGACATGCTGGCCAAGGCCGGCATCAGCGACGTGCCCAAGACCTGGCCTGAGGTCGAGAAGGACGCCGAGATCATCAAGCAGAAGGGCATCGTCGACTATCCGCTCGTGTGGAGCTGGAGCCAGAACGAGGCGATGATCTGCGACTACACCATTCTGCTCTCGGCCTTCGGCGGCAAGTTCGTCGACGACGCCGGCAAGCCCGTCTTCCAGACCGGCGGCGGCCTCAAGGCCCTGCAGTTCATGGTGGACAGCCTGAAGAACGGCACCACCAACCCGCATTCCACCGAATATCTGGAAGAGGATGTCCGCCGCGTCTTCTCCGCCGGCAAGGCGGCCTTCGCGCTCAACTGGACCTATATGTGGGACCAGGCGAACAACTCCACGAAAGAGAGCCAGGTCACCGGCAAGGTCGGGGTGGTGGTGGCGCCGGGCGTCGACGGCCTCTCCAAGTTCTCGAGCGTCAATGGCTCCATGGGCCTCGGCATTCCGGCGGACAGCAAGAGCAAGGACGCGGCCTGGTCGTTCATCACCTATCTGACGTCGCAACCGGTCGAAGACCAATATTCCGCCAACGAGCTGCCGATGTGGAAGGCGTCCTTCGACAATCCTGCCGTCACCAAGGGCCGGCCGGAGTTGATCGCCGCCATGAGCACGGGCCTGACCCAGATGTTCCCCCGACCTTCGGTGCCGAACTATCAGCAGTTCTCGGCGGCGCTGCAGACCAATATCCAGCAGGCGCTGCTCGGCAAGGCGACGCCCGAGGCCGCCCTCAAGGCCGCGGCGGACAGCCTCAACAACGATTGACGAAACGAGGGGCCATGCCGGGGCGACGATCCTATCTTCTGCTGTCGCCGCTCTGCATCGGTCTCCTCGCCGTCATCGCCTGGCCGTTCCTGCAGACGGTGTGGCTGAGCTTCACCGATGCAGGGCTCGGCGATGCCTCGGGCAATTTCGTCGGGCTCGAGAATTTCGCCCATGCCCTGCGCTCCCCGGCCTTCCGCCGCGCGCTCGGCGTGACGCTGACATTCAGCCTCTCGACGGTCGCGATCGAGATGCTGCTCGGGCTCGTGGTCGGGCTGCTGCTCGATCTCCCGCTGCGCGGCCGGGCGCTGCTGCGCGGCCTGCTGCTCATCCCCTGGGCGCTGCCGACGGTGATCAACGCCATGGCCTGGCGGGTGATCTTCAACCCGGATTTCGGCGCGTTGAACGCCCTTCTGACGCAGCTTCATATCATCGGCGGCTACCGCTCCTGGCTCGGCGAGCCGACGCTGGCGCTCGCCGCCATCTCGGCCGCCGACATCTGGAAGACCTTCCCGTTCGTGGCGCTGATCACGCTCGCGGGCCTGCAGAACGTGCCGCGCGATCTCAAGGAAGCCGCCGCCATGGACGGGGCGGGTGCCTGGAACCGCTTCCGCTTCGTCATCCTGCCGGCCATCGCCACGCCGCTGACCATCGCCGCCGTGCTGCGCGTCATCGACACCATCAAGGTCTTCGACATCATCTGGATCATGACGCGCGGCGGCCCCGCCAACGCGACGAAATCGCTCAGCATCATGGTCTACGAGCAGGCCTTCTCGTTCGGCAAGGCGGGCTATGGGGCGGCCATCGCGCTGCTCTCCGTCGCCATCAGCGTGGTGCTGATCGGCGCCTATCTGCGCGCCTCGCGCGGCGCGCCGACGCCGGCCTGAGGGGCGACCGATGCGGATGACTACGACCGGCCGCCTCCTCGCCTATGGCGCCATGCTGCTCGTCGGCCTGGTGGTCGCGGCGCCGCTCGTCTGGCTGCTTATCATGAGCGTCAGCAGCACGCGCGACCTCACCACCCTGCCGCTGCACTGGCTCCCGCACGAGCTCGACTTCTCCCGTTACGTCCGATTGCTGACGCTGTCGCCGAACAGCGACGGCGAGGTGTTCCTCTACGCGCTGCGCAACACGCTTGAGATCGCCGCCGGCACGGTCGCGGTCTCGTTCCTGATGGCCGTGCCGGCGGCCTGGCTCATCGCGCGCCGCCAGGGGCGGCTGCAGTGGCTGCTGCTGCTGGTGGTCGCGACCTATATGCTGCCGCCGCTGCTCTTCGTCGTGCCGCTCTACCATGTGTTCTCGAGCATGACCTTGCTCAACTCCCCCTGGGCGCTGATGATCGCCGACAGCACCGTCGTGCTGCCGTTCACGGCGTGGCTGCTCAAGGGCGGCATCGAGTCGATCCCGGCCGAGCTCGAACAGGCGGCCGCGATGGACGGGGCGAAGCTCTGGTACATCTGGCTGGCCATCACCCTGCCGCTCGCCCGGCCGATCATCAGCACCACGATCCTCTTCGGCGTGCTGATGGTGTGGGACGAATTCCTCTACGCCATGATCTTCACCAGCGACCAGAACGCGCAGACGCTGACGGTGGTCATCGCCAACCTCGCCGCCGGACGGGTGTCCGACTACGGGCTGCTCTCGGCCGCCGGCGTGCTCGTGGCGCTGCCGCCGGTGCTGATCGGCATTTTCTTGCAAAGGTCGCTGGTCTCGGGCCTGACCACCGGCAGCGTGAAGGGTTGAGACGGGCTCGGGCGGAACGGGCCGCCAACCAATCCGCAGGCGAGCGCAAGGGAAGGGCCGATGACCCGCGACATCGATGGCGCCGGCCTCAGGCGTGACGTCACCATAGCGGTCCTGCAGATGGAGCCGAGGCCGGGGGATGTCGCCGCCAACCTGGCGCACATCGCCACCGCCGCCCGGGCCGCCGCCTCGTTCGGCGCGACCCTGCTGGTGGCGCCCGAGATGGCGGTGACCGGATATGCGATCTGGGACGACATCCCGCGCCTCGCCGAGACGAGGGACGGCGCCATCGTCGGCGGCTTATCCGACCTGGCGAGGCGGCAAGGGCTGACGATCGTGGCCGGGTTTCCGGAACGCGACGGCGCCGTCGTCTACAATAGCGCCGTCGCGGCGCTCCCCGACGGCGCGACGCACCTCTACCGCAAATGCCACCTCTATAGCCCGCACGAGACAGCGGCGTTCAAGGCGGGTGGCGATCCATCGCGGCTCTTCGAGATCGGCGGCCTCAAGGCGGCCCTGCTGATCTGCTACGACGTCGAATTCCCCGAGCTCGCTCGAGCCCTGGCGCTCGCCGGAGCGGAACTGCTGCTCGTGCCGACCGCCTTGCCGAAAGGCGGCACCAGCGCGCGCGTGTCACGGTCGATGGTGCCCAGTCGCGCGCTCGAGAACCGCGTTTTCGTGGCCTACGCAGGGTTGTGCGGGTGCGAGAATGGCCTGAGCTACCAGGGCGGTTCCGTCATCGTCGGCCGGGATGGCGAGGATCTGGCCCGCGCCGGGATCGGATCGGCGCTGTTGGTCTCGCGCCTCGACACGTCGATCGCCGGCGAACCCTATCTGAGCGACCGCCGGCCGGATCTCTACCGCCTCGGATAAGCCGACCCGCCCGCGAAGCGACCCTACGCTACGCCGCGGGCACGCCTGCCAAACCTCGCCCTGCCGCGGCATCGTCTCGCTCCAAAGCGCAAAACCGTCGCCGACGACGTTCAGGTTCATGATCGTATCGCCGAGAGTGCTTGCCCCATTCTCACCGTATTGTGGCTGCAAAAATTCCTTGCTTCCTCCGGAACAAATTCATTGTCATGGCGTTTCGCCGGCCTCGTAGTAAATGAAGCCTGAATCCGGTCATGATTTCTGTGATCTATTGGCCACATCGGTTTCGTAACTGCGAACCGGCCCGGCTTTCGGCTTGTCCTTTCGGCGTCTCGGGAATTATAGCTTTGAACAAGCATCGCTGACAAAGGACTTGCGTAGATGACGAGCTTCACCCGGATCGCCGCAGCGACGGCCCTGACCATTGTTTCCGGCGCCGCCATGGCTGCCGACCTTCCGGCGCGGGTCGCTCCGCCGCCCTATATCGCGCCGCTGCCGGTGTTCACCTGGACGGGCGCCTACTTCGGTATCAATGCCGGCGCCGCGTTCGACAACAAGGAAAAGTTCGTCACCCCGGCCTCCACGACGGGCGGTTTCGGCAACAACAACATCAGCGACAGCGGCTTCACCGCCGGTGGCCAGATCGGCTACAACTATCAGTTCGGCGCGGGCAGCGGCGTCGTGGTCGGCCTCGAGGCCGATGCCGAATATATGGACACGTCCAAGTCGATCAACGTGGTCGGAGCGACCGGCAATACCACCTATCGGTCGGGCCTGAACTTCCTCGGCACGGCGCGCGGCCGTATCGGTTACGCCTTCAATCAGTTCCTGGTCTACGGTACGGGCGGTTTCGCCTATGGCAACGTGGACAGCCGCCTCGTCTCCTACGGGCCGGATGGCACGACGGTGAGGAGCATCGGCAGCAGAAGCGGCTTCAACACCGGCTATGTCTACGGCGGCGGCATCGAATATGCGCTCCCGACCAGCTCGTTCCTGAACTTCTTCCATTCGAGCGCCGTGACGCTGAAGGCCGAATATCTGCGCTACCAGCTCGACAGCAGCAACCTGCAGGACGGTGGCGCGGGTACGGTCGTGCTTCCGGCCGGCGTCAAGGTCAAGAACGAGGGCAACATCGCCCGCATCGGCCTCAACTACAAGTTCTAGTCTCCGCTTGGGCGCCATCGCGCCTCCGCCTGGATGGAAAAGCCCGCCGGTTCGCCGGCGGGCTTTTTATTGCGTCGATAGGGTCACCGCACCAAGCCCGCGGGGCCTCGGGCGCCGCGGATTATTTGCGCGCGCACGACCGTAACCGGCGCGCCGCAGCGCGCGTATCAATCCCGAGGGCGGATTCGGGCGGCGCTCGCATATCGGATCCTCGGGCGTCCAGGACGGAATCGACAGGAGGTCGCGCGTGCTGATCCGTCGTCGTAAGACCTGGGAGATCGCCGAGCGCGACGCCACGCCGGAACATCTCTTCCTCAATCGCCGCACGGCGATCGCGGCCGGCCTTGCGATCGGCGGTGCGGCGGCCGCAAGCTTCTTGCTCGGCTCGCCCGACGCTCCGGTCGCCGCGCACACGCCGGACCCCTCGGCCGGGCTCTATCCAGTCAAGCGCAATCCAGCTCACACGATAACCGGCGACGTGACGCCGGAGGCGATCGGCACCGACTACAACAACTTCTACGAATATGGCACGTCCAAGCACGTGGCGTCGGCCGCCGAGGCGCTGCAGATCAGGCCTTGGACGGTCAAGCTCGGAGGCATGGTCGAGACCCCGAAGGAGATCGCCATCGACGATCTGCTCCGGTCCATGCCGCTCGAGGAGCGGCTCTACCGCCACCGCTGCGTCGAGGCTTGGGCCATGCAGGTGCCGTGGTCCGGCTTTCCGCTCAAGGCCCTGGTCGATTTCGCCAAGCCCCTCGGCTCGGCGAAATACGTGACCTTCAAGACGTTCAAGGATGCCAGGATGGCGCCCGGCCAGCGCAGCTTCATGCTGTCCTGGCCCTATGTCGAGGGCCTGACCCTGGCGGAAGCCACCAACGACCTCGCCTTCATGGTCACAGGCGCCTATGGCAAGCCCCTGCCCCGCGTCATGGGATCGCCGCTGCGGCTGGCCACGCCTTGGAAATACGGGTTCAAGTCGATCAAGTCGATCGTCGAGATCGGGTTCACCGATCTACGGCCCGAAACTACCTGGTCCAATCTGTCGCCAGGCGAATACGGCTTCTGGGCCAACGTCAATCCCGAGGTGCCGCATCCGCGCTGGAGCCAGGCGACCGAGGCGGTGCTCGGGACCGACGACCGCCGGCCGACCGTCATCTACAACGGCTACGGCGAGGCGGTGGCGGCGCTCTACGCCGGCCTGAAGGGCGAGCGGCTCTTCATGTAGCGGCGTTCAAGACCCGAGGTCGAAGCTGCCTCTCAGGTGCAGATGCGACAATGTCGGGTGGGACGCCACGCCGGCCGGCATCACGGACGATTGCGCCGCGACATGCAGCGGGCTTTCGGCGAGGCTCGCGGTGGCCCCGTTCCGCAGGATTTCCCCGAGAGCCGTCTGCGGGTCGACGAGCCCGGCGCCGCTCTGCAGCGGCGAGCCGTCGGGAGTGGCGCTGAGCGCAAGGATGCGCCGGATCTGCCGGGCCGTCAGACCGGGGCCGTCCTGAAGCAGCAGGGCCGCATCCGCAGCGACGGCCGCCGCCGCGGCCGACGTGCCGAAAAAAGGGGATATATTCGGCACCGTGGTTCCGAAGCCGTCCGGCCCCGCCACATCGGTCTTGGTCAGCCCGACAGGATTCGGCGGGGCTTGCCCATTGGGCGAGAACAGCAGCTCTCCCGGTCCGGACGAGGAGAAATCCTCCGCCGACGGCGTCCCCCCGAGCGACGGCGACCCAAGATAATCGTCCGCCCCCACGGTGATCGCGGCGGGGCTGAGCACATGCCCGTAGTCGGAGCCGCTGCCGCTCGACCCGGCGAAGATCACCGGAGGATCGGCGTTGTTGTCGCCGACGATCTTGAAGAGGCCGCCCGGATCGGTGCCGTCGTTGGCGTAGATGGCAACGGAATAGACGCCGCTGCGTGGGGGCGTGAACGTGCCGATCTGCACCGGATTGCCTCCCTGCGCATCGGCCGCGAAGGTTCGCACGAGCTTGCCGCGCGGGCCATAGAGCGCGACGGCGAGACTATACGCGCTGCCGGCACCGCCTCCGTAGAGCCAGGGCTGCGCCCATTGCAGGTCGATCGTCGTCGCATCGCCGCCCGTCACGCTCATCGGCTCACGGTAGGTTGGCGCATCGGCGGTGCCGAAATTCATGGCCGTGACCGACCCTACGCCGGGCAGATCGGTCGTACCGCCGGCGAAGCTTCCCTCGTAGAAGCTCAGCGGCCCCGCATTGCCCGCCGCGGTCACATAGGTGCCGCCTCCGGCGACGAAGTTGTGGATGGCCCGGTCGATGGGACTCCCGAGCTGGTAGAAGGGTTCGTTGGGATAGCTGAGATCGTCGACGATGACGTTCGCGCCCGCGGCCCGCAACGCGGCGATGCCGGCGGCGAAATCCGCCTGGCCGAAATCGCCCGAATAGAAGTCGATGCCCGCATTCGGCGCGATGGCGTGGACGAGTTGTGCGATGGCGCGGCCCTCGTCCGTCCCGGTGGGATCGTCCTTCAGGATATTGATGGCTCCGGCGGTGGGGAGTTGACCTCCCGCCTCGTCAAGCGCCGCGCCGCCGAGCGCATCGAAACTGTCGGAAATGATCCCGACCGTCACGCCCTGCCCGGTCGACCCCGAGGCTGCGGCGGCCAGGGCGGACAGCGACGAACTTGCGGCTCCGGCGGCGCTTCGCTTCAGGGTCCAATGTTTCACGATCGATGATCCTTCTGCCGATCATAGCTTAGGGCATGTCGTATCGAGGCCGAAAGCGTTTTCTGTGGCAGCGGACATTGTACTTCCGGCCATCGTTCCTGCCATGTTGCTTCAGACATATTGGGCAACGCCGTTGCCGAACGACCAGTTCGCCTTTGCGGCCTCGACGAGGTCGATGACGACGTCTTGCCGCCGCATGCCGAGCCGGTCATGCGGGCCGTCCGCCACGCTTTCGTAGAAAGACTGCTTCATCTCGGTCGAGCGTTCGGACTTGAGCGTCACCTGGATCAGCGCGCGCTGAACCGCGCGCGATGCCGGGATAGCTCGGTTCGACGATCAGCTCTCGCGGGCCGCGAGGCGGGGCCGCGCCGGAACTTTCACCGTCGCAACCATCGCGCCCGTGCGCCGTTCTCCCAGGTCACGACGGTGCCGAGGCGCCGTTTCCCATCAGGAACGAGGAGGAAGGCTCCATGGGCAAGCTCAGGGTTCACTACGGTGCCTGGGTGCTGATCGGCGACGGCAAGAAAGCGCTGCTGCTGCACAACGACGGCGACGCCGAACTGTTGAACCTGCGCCGCATCGAGGTCCGCGAGCAGGACAATCCCGCGACGCGCGACCAGGGCGCGGACGCGCCGGGACGCGCGGTCGGCTCGGGCATCGGCACGCGCCAGGGGTCTGTCAGCCAGACGGATTGGCATCAGATCGAGGAAGACCGTTTCGCCGCGACCATCGCGGCCGAACTGAACCAGGCCGCCCAGGACAATGCCTTCAAGGAGGTGATCATCGTGGCTCCGCCGAAGGCGCTGGCCGAGATCCGCCGCGATCTTTCGGGCGAGGCGCAGCGCCGCGTGAAGGGCGAGATCCCCAAGGACCTCACCCATCACCCCATCCCCGAGATCGAGAAGCTGCTGCCGACCTACGAGGTGGCCTGAGGATCGTCGGTCTCGACCGAGGCCGCTGCATCGCGGAGATGCGCGATCGAGCGCGGGTCCGCCGGGAAGCCTGCCTGCGCCCAGACGGACCTGAAGCGCGCCAGGGCGGCACCCAGGGCCGGCCCAGTGATACCGCGGGCCACCAGGTCGCGACCCGAGATCGGCAGGACCGGAACCGCGACACCGGCCAGATCGGCCATCGCGCGCTGCCACGCCCGCGCATCGGGCCGATCCTCGTCGGCATAGGCGAGACGAAGCGCATCGGCGGTCGCCTCCCGCCCGTGGAAGAACAGCATGCGGCGGAGCTCGGCCGTTGTCGGCGGCGCGATGCGGGCGCCGAGACCGCGACGCGCCTCGAGAGCTGCCGAAAGCCGGTCCGCTTCGGCGTTCGACAGGCGCAGCGCGGTGCGCAAGGCCTCGATGTCGCCGACCCCGCGGAGCGCGAGCGCCCCCAGCCGCAGCACCGCATCGCCCGGGCGCGGGTCGAGGGCGGCCAGCCGCGCCAACCGGCCGGGATCGCCCGGCTGCCCGAGGATCGGCGTCAGGATCCCGGCGTCGTGCATCGCCGCGACAGCCGCCGCGGCGCCCGCCGCCGCCAGGATCTTCAGCATCTCCGAGCGTATGCGTTCGCGGGACAGGCGGCCGAGACCGGCCCGGTTGGCGACGGCCGCCGCATGACCATCCGGATCGAGCGGGCCGGCACCATAGGTGGCGTGAAAGCGGAAGAACCGCAGAATACGGAGGTAATCCTCGCGGATCCGAAGGTCCGCATTCCCGATGAAGCGGATGCGTCGTCGCTCGAGATCGGCGCGGCCTCCGACGTAGTCGAAGACCTGCCCGTCGCGATCGACCGACAGCGCGTTGATGGTGAAATCGCGGCGGCGGGCATCGGCCTCGAAGTCGCGGCCGAAGCGCACCACGGCGTGGCGGCCGTCGGTCTCGACGTCCTCGCGCAGCGTCGTCACTTCGAAGGGCAGGTCGTCAGCCAGGATCGTGACGGTGCCATGGGCGATGCCGGTCGGGATGGTGCGGAGCCGGGCCGTCTTGGCGAGCTTGCGGACCATCTCGGGCCGCAGGGTCGTGGCGAGATCGAGGTCGCCGGGCGGCAGGCCGAGCAGC
>DATBEH010000111.1:0-56651 GCA_036276175.1 Lichenihabitans sp. | reverse complement strand
GCGGCTACGGCTATGGCGGCTACGGCTATGGCGGTTATGGCTACGGCGGCTACGGCTACGGCGGCTACGGTTACGGTGGCTACGGCGGCTACGGCTACTACGCGGGCCACTAGCGGCCGATGCCTCGCCTCCGGCCAGCCGGAGACGAGGCTTTCCAGGCTTTTCGAGGACTTTGCAGCGCCGACTCGGTCGGCGCTGTTTTTTTTGCGGCGGTCGCAACCGGATCCGCCAGAACGCGGGCGCGGTCCGAGATACGTCGTCGCAACGATGAACCGCCCGACGTGTTGTGGAACCGGCGATAGACGACGTATGAGTCCGCGCGGGCTGTCGCGGCCGGGCCGAATCGCAAGGATTACGTTGGATGGACAAGGGTATTCACTTCATTTCCGGGCTGCCGCGGTCGGGCTCGACCCTGCTTGGCGCCTTGTTGCGCCAAAATCCCGCCATCCATTCCGGCATGTCGAGCCCCCTCGGGGCCATCATCGCGCGTGTTCAAGGGGCGATGGGGCCGAAGAGCGAATTCGCGTCGCTGATCACCGACGTCAATCGGCGCAACGTCTTCCACGCGGTGTTCGACGGCTTCTACAAGGATACCCACCCGACCAAGACCGTCGTCGATACGAACCGAGCCTGGTGCGCCAAGCTCCCGCTGATCGCTGACCTGTTCCCGGATGCCAAGATCATCGTCTGCGTGCGCGACCTCGTCTGGATCATGGATTCGTTCGAGCGCGTGCTGCGCAAGACGGCCCTGAGCCAATCCAAGATGTTCAAGCCGCAGGATGCCATGACCGTCTACACGCGGGTGAGCTCGCTCGCCTCGCCGGGCGGGACCGTCGGCTTTGCCTGGAACGCGACGCAGGAAGCGTTCTACGGCGAGCACGCCCATCGTCTCGTCGTCGTCGATTACGAGGCTCTGGCGCGCGAGCCCAAGCGGGTCATGGACCTGATCTACGAGAAGCTGGACCTGCCGCGTTTCGACCACGACTTCAACAATGTCGTCTATGGCGAGGGCGATGAATTCGACGCTAACCTCGGAGTGCCGGGGCTGCATACTGTCGGCCGCAAGGTCGGCTTCCACGAGCGGCCGACGATCCTGCCGCCGGAGCTGTTCGACCGGTTCAGCGGACGGAACTTCTGGCGCCGCCCCGGCGCCAATCCCCGTGCCGTGACCGTGATCCTGCCGCAGGCTCCCAAGGATGGGCCGCGCCGACTGCCCAATGCCGGCATGGGGATGGGCATGGGCGGAAGGATGCGCCCGCCGGCCGGAGCCTGACCACCCATCCGAGGCCGGATCAGCGGCGGCGGCGACCGTGCCCATCGAGCGCCACGCCCGAGGAGCGGGGCCGGAATCCGATCGCCGAAACCTTGATCTGCAAGGTCGCCTAGCGACTCTCGGCATGTTAGCGTCGCCGCGGGGTGCGTCGCCTTGGGATATATGATGATGTATAGATCCAGAAGCGCGCTGGTGCTCGGCGCGATCGTGAGCCTGCTGATCCCGCGCCTCGCCAGCGGTGCGGATCTGTCGGTGGGCAAGGTTGCGACAGCCGATCGGCCAGGCGTTCTGCTCGCGCAATACGACGGTCCCGGATATTACGGTCCCTATGGCCCCGGGGGCGGCTACGACGAAGGTCCCTTCGGCGGCATGCCGCCGGGTGGCCCGGATGGACCTTATGGGAACCGGCCGGGCTATGCCGCGCCTCGATACCGCCGGGAGCCGATGCGGCACGGTCTCCGCCAGCGGGTGACATACCACGGGTTTCGCATCGATCTATCGCAGGGTGCCGGGAGTCCCAACCTCGCGAGCGAGGTGGCGTCCGTCGAACATCAGATCGATATCGTGGACAGCGTCGGCCTCAGCATGTCCGATCTCCAGCTCTTCCGCTCGCTGCCGATCCGGATGACCAACGGCCTCAGGGGCGGAGGTCACTATTCGGGCGGCTCCTACGTGACGGTCGGCAACCTGCTCACCACCGACAACCGCCCCGTGCTGCTGCATGAGTTCATGCACGTCCTCCAGCACAGACACATGTCTGGTGGCTTCCACAACGGCGACATTCGTCGCTTCTATGTGGAAGCCCTGTCCAACGGCCTGTATCAGCCGGGATCCTACATGCTGACGAACCCGGGCGAGTATTTCGCCGTGACGGCCAGTTGCTACCTCTACGGCACGGTGGCGCGCGAGCCTTTCAACCGCGAGACGATCAGGGAGCGGCAGCCGGATTACTACGCCTATCTCGAGCGGCTGTTCGGACCCGCTCGCGGCAGCCACCTGTCGACCGACGGCAGCGACGTTCTCAAGCCTCACATGATCTTGCCGAGGCACGGGCCGACCGCAGCATGGGCCGGCTGACGTCGGCCGGGCATTTCGGAGCGTCGAACGCCACGCGGGCGTGGATCCGCCGGAGGGCTCAGCCTCGCGGCAGCGTGAGCAACCCTGCCTCCTGCAGCAAGGCCGCGATGTCCTGGGGCGATTCCCGCACCGGAACGATCCGCGCGGACTCCTTTTCCCGCACCGCCGTCATCAAGGCCGACCCACCGGTCTTGCTGGGAGCCACGACGACGACCTGCGCCATGTTGACGTGGATGCTCACCCCCGTATTGCCTTGCGTCAGCCGAAGCCAGGTCATGCGTGTCAACCTCCGTCTTTGCGGCAGGGCCGTCGAGAGCCCCGCGGACAGGCGCCCTGCACGTCCGCCGTGGAGCGCACCATATGCTGGGAGACGCGCACCACCGCAAGGCCTCGTCGACGAGCCTGGCTGGTCGGCGCCGGCGATGATTTGATGCAGACGACGAGGCAAAGAGGACGCCATGACCGACGCCAACCAGAACCCCGCGACGCTCGCCTTCAACGAGGCCCTCGCTTCGGCCTTCGCCTCCGGAGATTTCCAGGCCGTCGGCAAAGCCTTCGTGGAGGATGCCGTCGTCCTCCCCCCTCGCGGCCGCCCGATCCGCGGCCGGGACGCGATCGCGATGTTCTGGAACGGTTTCAGCAGCCGCAGCGCGGGCATCAGCTTCGCCACGGGCGAGACCAAGGCCATCGGCGAGACGATCATCCGCGAGACAGGCACGCTCTCGCTGACCCCACGCAACGAGGGCGGCCAGCCGGCAAGCGGCAAGTTCCTGTTCCTGTGGCTCAAGGCCGGCGATGACTGGCTGCTGGAAAGCGCCATGTGGACGCGCAACAACGGCGAGCAGGGGCGGCAGGGCGGCGGCGCCAGGCAGGGAGGTGGCGGGCCAGGTGCGAATCGACAGGGAGGCGGCCAGTCGAACAATCGCCAGGGCGGCCAGGGAGCCTATCGGCAGGACGGCTACCGCCAGGGCGGCTATCAGCAGCAGGGCGGCTACCGACGCAATCGCGGCGGCATCGGTGGCCAGGCGGGCGGTGTCGGGGGCGGGGGCGCCGGCGTCGGAGGCATGGGCGGACAGCAGCGCCGCGGCGGACAGCGTGGCCAAGGCGGCCAGCAAGGACAGGGGGGTCAGCGCGGCCAAGGGGGTCAGGGCGGCGGCTCGCAAAACCTGTACGACCAGCATCTCGGGCTCTATTCCAACCGCGACGACTGAAGGCGACCGAGCATCGGTCGACGCGAGACCTCTGGCGGCAGCCATCGGCGCGAAGGCACGAGCCACGGCCGCGACGACAAATGGGAGATGAGGCGTGAACATAATCCCGGTGATCGATCGCTCCGTCCCCGACTGGCTTCGAGCGACGATAAACAACGCCGTCGATCTCTTCGACAAGGAGTTCACCAACGACATAGACGTGCGGATCGAGTTTGGTTTTCAATCCTTCCAGGCGCTCCAAGCCCCCACGGCTGCCGCCAAAAGCGTCCCAAACTACGGCTACCAAAGCTACGACGATCTCAGGGCCGCCCTTGCGCAGGGGTCCGTCGCGAGCCGGTATGCCGCGACCGGCATGCCGGTGGACGATCCAACGCCGGAAGGCGGACGCGGGAATGTGTTCAAGGTGCCATTCGCGCTCGAGAAGGCGCTCGGCTTGGAGGATCCCAGCATAAATCCCCGCCTGAACGATGGCGCTGTCACCTTGAACAGCGACAAGGACTGGAATGCCGCCCCATCGGTCGATCCCGCGATGTCGATCGATACGACCGGGGTCATCGAACATGAGATCACCGAAATCTTGGGCCGCGTCGGCATACTCGGCAGAAACGACGGATATGGAAACACGCTTTATGGACCGATGGATCTCTTCCGTTTCGATCGGAGCTCCCGGGCGGTGCGGCGCGATTTCTCCCCGGTGCCGGGCAGCTATTTCTCCCTACGCGGCAACGTCGCGATCGAACGCTTCAACAATCTCAGCGGCGATTTGGCCGACTGGTCGTACACGGGATCCTATGCGGTCGCGCAGGATGTGTTCGATGCTGGCGATCCCGAGGCGCAAGCCTATTTCAGCCGCAACGATCTCACGGTGATGCGGAGCCTCGGCTATACGGTCTCGCGTTCGATCGTCAACGGCTCCGCATCCTATCCTGCCCGCACCGCGTCCAAGCGCGCGTTCGCCCCGGGAGCGGATGTCGGACAGCCGCGTTTCGTCTTCCAGCCGCATGCCGCGCATGAGGCCTCTCCCGGCGACGGCGAGCAGAGGGTGCCGGCGCTGCCATCGTCCGACTTCGTCTGCGTGGTCGACATGCTGCACGACCCGCATGCCTCCGTGCCGGCGGCGTCAGCAGCAACAAGTCATGTGACGTCGACAGGTCTTGAGAACCTCGGCGCCCCGGCGCCGCATCACCTCAGCGCTCGCCACTTGGAGGGATGCGTCACATGGTAGCTCCGTCGCGCCAGGAGCACCGACGCGATCGGGGCGGAGCGTCGCGGCCGAGATCGTCCGGTGTTCGACCATGATCATGGCAAGGAGCCTGGCTCGCGGTCATCGCGTGCGACAAGGCAGTGGCGCTGGAACCCAACCGCTCGAAGTCATACAAATGGCCTATTCCGGGCTCTAGAGCATGTTCGGCTGCTGCCGAACTGCTCCAGCTTCGAAACGCGAGCAGTTTCATCGGGATGGACTCACAATTACACCTGATCCGATACTGCTCGAAGGGACGCCCGCAAACAGACGTCCGCGCCGTGCTCCGCCCTCCTAGAAGACGCGGGCGCCGGAGACCGATGCAATCGCCCGCGCTCCGCGCGACGGTCCGAGCGGTCCGGCGGCCGCCTATGCCCCTAACATCCGAAGGACCACCATTCATGCGTACGACGATCGCCGCCCTCCTGCTCTGCGGCATGACCATCCCGGCTTTCGCCCAGGACGTTTCCGGCGCCAAGGAAGCCAGCCAGAAATTCACCTCGGCCATGAGTGGCGGCGATGCCGCGACGGCGTCGTCGATGTTCAGCGAGGATGCCTTCGTCCTGCCACCCGGCCGAGCCGAGCTCAAGGGCAAGTCCGAAATCCAGATGTTCCTCAACGGCATGGCGCATGGTGTTCAGAACCTGCAATATGTGTCGGAAGATATCCGGCCGCTCGGTGACGGCGCGGCCCGCGAGATGGGGACCTTCAGCTTCAAGACCCGAGGGCGCCAGGGCGGCTCCCCCCAGGACGTGAAGGGCAAGTACCTGATCATTTGGGAGAAGGCCGGGTCCGAGTGGAAGATCGCGGCCGACATGTGGAACCGCAACGGCAATGGACAAGGCGGCAAGGGACGTGCCGGCATGAAGCGCGGCAGTGGTGGAAATGGCGGCGCCATGCAGCCGCAGAACGAAGCCCAATAGCTCCGGCCCCGGCCGATCCCTTCATTGCGAGGAGCGCGAGTGATGAAGCAATCCAGACATATAGATCCTGGAGTCCTTCGCGTTGCTCGCAATGACGGCTCAGAGGCTGTTTGATAACTCCCATTTCCTCATCCGAGCCGGCCTGCCCTGAGCGGCTGCTTGCGCAGCAAGCCAAAGGGACGGTGAGCGTCAGCGGTGCTTCGAGATGGCCCCTGCGGACCGCCTCAGCACGAGGATCGGAAGGTTTAAAGCGGACTGTCAGGTCGGACCGGGTGGGTCGGTCCTGATCGGTGCCGTCGGACGACAGATGCCGAGCGCCAGTCGTCCTCCTTCGGTGCTCCGGGCCTTCCTATACCGCCCCGCCGCCCGCCGTCTTGAGCCAGGCGGCGCCGCAGGCCTTGGCGAGCTCGCGCACCCGCAGGATATAGCTCTGCCGCTCGGTCACCGAGATGACGCCGCGCGCGTCGAGCAGGTTGAACAGGTGCGACGCCTTGATGGCCTGGTCGTAGGCCGGCAGGGCCATCAGGTGGCGTTCGCCATCCCGGCCTTTTTCGAGCAGCGCCCGCGCCTCCTGCTCGGCATCCTTGAAATGCTGGAATAACAGGGCCGTATCGGCGTGCTCGAAGTTGAAACGCGAGTATTCCTCCTCGGCCTGCCGGAACACGTCGCCGTAGGTGGTGCGCCCCGGCCCCTCGCGGCCGTTGTAGTTGATGTCGTAGATGCTCTCGACGCCTTGGACATACATGGCCAGCCGCTCCAGCCCGTAGGTCAGCTCGCCCGAGACGGGTGAACATTCGACCCCCGCCACCTGCTGGAAATAGGTGAATTGCGAGACTTCCATGCCGTCGCACCAGCACTCCCAGCCCAGCCCCCAGGCGCCGAGCGTCGGGCTTTCCCAATCGTCCTCGACGAAGCGGATGTCGTGGAGCGCCGTGTCGATGCCGATCGCCCGCAGGGAACCGAGATAGAGGTCCTGCAGGTCCGGCGGCGACGGCTTCAGGATCGCCTGGAACTGATAGTAATGCTGCAGTCGGTTTGGGTTCTCTCCGTAGCGCCCGTCCTTGGGTCGCCGCGAGGGCTGCACGTAGGCGGCCTTCCACGGCTTCGGCCCGAGCGCGCGCAGCGTCGTCGCAGGATGGAACGTGCCGGCGCCGACCTCCATGTCGTAGGGTTGCAGGATCACGCATCCCTGCTCGGCCCAGAAGCGCTGCAAGGCGAGGATCAGGCCCTGGAAGGAGCGCGTCGGGTCGAGGGCGGGATCGGCGATGGCCTGCATGGGGTCCGCGGGTCGGGAGGTCGTTCGGGCGGCGAGCCGCGCGACCCTAGAGCATGACGCCGAAAAGTGCGAAGCGGTTTTCGGGTGGCGTCGTGCCCCAAATTATCGAGATCGATCACGTTCATGACCTTGCATCGGACCGATCCAAGGTCACCGTGATGAAGCGGCCGGGTGCCGCGGACTCGACGGCGGCGCGCCGTTTGGCATGCGGACGCGGCCTCTGGCACAATGGTACGCAACCCGAGAGGCCCAGGGGCGCGCGATGGCATGGTTCCGCTTCAGTCCGAGATCGGTCGCCATCCTGGCCACGGCGGTCCTGGGGCTGGCCTGCTGCGCCCCTGGTCCGGGCGCAAGGGCCGAAAGCCCAGCGCCAGCGCTCGCCAAGCCGAGTTCCAGCCAGGTCGGCGCCACGCCCGACAAGATGCGGCAGCTTCTCGAGCTGCTCGAGGATCCCGAGGTCCGCACGGCTCTCGAGAAGCGCAAGGCCGTCCCGCCCTCCGACACGGCGCCGACCCAGCAGGCGCCCGACACCATGGCCGGCAGCCTTGGCGACGAGTTGCAGGACCTGCGCGACCATATCCGCTCGCTGGCGGTCGCCACGCCCCATCTCCCCGAAGAATTCGACACCGCCCGCGCCATGCTCGTGACCGCCATCGGCCGGCACGAGCTCGTCAAGCTCGGCTTGTTCCTCGCCGCCTTCGTGGCGCTCGGCTTCGGCGGCGAACTGCTGTTTCGGCGCTCGACCACCCGCTGGCGGACCTGGCTTCTCGGGCTGCGGCTCGATACGACGCGACAACGGGTCGAGGCCGTCTTCGCGCGGCTCGGCTACGGACTCGGCATCATCCTCTCCTACGCGCTCGGCAGCGTGGGGGCGGTGCTGCTGTTCGACTGGACGATCCTGCTCAAGCGGATCCTGCTCGGCTATCTCATCGCCTCGCTCTTCGTCAGGCTCGCCTTCGTGTTCGGGCGGTTCTTCCTGGCGCCTGGCGCCGAGCGCTTTCGGGTGGCGCCGATGTCCACGCCCGCCGCCCGCTTCCTATTCTATCGCCTGGGCCTCGTCGCGATCCTGCTCGCCTTCGGGTCGCAGACCATCACGCTGCTCGGCAGCTTCGGCTTTTCACCGATCTCGCGCGAGCTCAGCGCCTACGCGCTCGGCCTCGCGGTCCTGCTGCTGGCGCTTGAAACCCTCTGGCGATTTCCCCACGACGACACGCCGGTGGCCGAGATCGCGGGCCACGAGGATCACGGCACGATCGGCCGGCACCTGCGCCGCCTGCCGCTCAGCCTGGGACTATCGGCCGCCTTCATGCTTCTCAGCGGCCTCTGGGTGGCGCAGGCCACGACCATGTTCTGGCTGATCGCTTTCGCGATCGGCCTGCCGGCCGCCATCGTGCTCACTCAACGCTCTGTACGTCACGTGCTGCGGCCGCCCGAGGCTGCTCAGTCGGACGATGCCGACGCCCACCGGCTTGAGGTGATCTTCTTCGAGCGCGCCATCCGCAGCCTGCTCATCGTGGTCGCGGCGCTGCTTCTCGGCCGCCTGCTCGGGATCGACTTCGCCTCGCTGACCATGCAGGACACGATCGCGACCCGCATCCTGCGCGGCGTGCTCGGCGTCGTCATCGTCGTGCTGGTGGCCGATTTCCTGTGGCATGCCTTGACCGCGCTCATCGACCGCAGGCTGGCCGGCAATCTCGCCCATGGCGGCGTGATCGAGGAGACCGGCCACGCGGCGCGCCTGCAGACGCTGCTGCCGATCCTCAAGAACCTCATGCTGGCCGTCCTCGTCGTGATCGCCTTCATGATGGCGCTCGCGGCGATGGGCATCCAGATCGGCCCGCTGATCGCCAGCGCGGGCGTCGTCGGCGTCGCCATCGGCTTCGGCGCCCAGACGCTGGTCAAGGACATCATCAGCGGGATCTTCTACCTGATCGACGACGCGTTTCGGATCGGGGAATATATTCAGAGCGGCTCCTACAAGGGGACGGTCGAAAGCTTCAGCCTGCGCTCGGTCAAGCTGCGCCATCAGCGCGGCGCGCTCTACACCGTGCCCTTCGGAATCCTCGGCGCGGTGCAGAACCAGAGCCGGGACTGGGTCGTGGACAAGATCACCATCAATGTCCCATATGACACCGACCTCGAAAAAGTGCGGAAGCTGGTGAAGAGGATCGGAGAAACCCTGGCCGACGACCCCGAGCTCGGGCCGGACATCCTCAAGCCGATCAAGATGCAGGGCGTGACCAACTTCGGCGACTACGCGATCCAGATCAACACCAAGATGATGACCAAGCCCGGCGACGTGCAATTCGCGGCGCGGCGGCGGGCGCTGGTGATGATCAAGCAGGCGTTCGAGGCCAACGGGATAGGCTTCGCGCTGCCCATGGTGCATGTGTCCGGAGGAGAAGGGAAGGACTCGGGCGCCGCGGCGGCACAGCGCGGGCTCGCGCTCGTTAGCGGAGGCAAGATCGATGAAGCCGTCTGAGGCTCCCCGTCCGACGGAGCGAGCGGATTCGGGAGCGTCGGCAGGGGTGCTGGCCACGGTCTGGCGCTTGATGACCGCCCGCCGGTTCGCGCCGCTGTTCTGGAGCCAGTTCTTCTCGGCCTTCAACGACAATCTCGTCCGCAACATGCTGGTCATCCTGATCCTGTTCAAGATGGGTCAGCAGCAGGCGGGCCCCATGGTGACCCTGGCGGTCGCGGTGTTCATCCTGCCCTCCATCCTCCTGTCGGGCGTCGGCGGGGAACTCGCCGACAGCCACGACAAGGCCCAGGTGGCGCGTTGGCTGAAACTGGCGGAGATCTTCGTCCAGGCGCTCGCGGCGCTCGGCTTCTGGTTCGTTTCGGTGACGGCGCTCTATCTGGCGCTGTTCGGCCTCGGCGTGATCGCGACGCTCTACTCGCCTGTGAAATACGGCATCCTGCCCGACCACCTGCGCCGCGACGAATTGACGCTTGCCAATGCGCTGGTCGAGGGCGCCACCTTCATCGCCATCCTGCTCGGCCTGGCTGCGGGCGGCCTGACGGGCCTCGCGTCGACGACGAAATGGCACGTGCTGGTGCAGCTCGCCGGCGTCGCCCTGGCCTGCCTCGCCACGACCTGGTTGATCCCGCCGAGCGGCGTGGCGGCGCCGAACCTCAGGCTCAACCGCAACATCTTCGCCTCGACCCTCGGGCTGATCCGTGACCTGCGCGCCGACGACAGGCTGTGGATGGGTGGCATCGGCGGCAGCTGGTTCTGGCTCAGCGGGGCCGTGACCCTGTCGCTCGTGCCGATCGTGGTGAAGCAGCGGATCGGCGGCGGCGTTGAGGTGGAGACCGCCATCAGCCTGTTCTTCGCCATCGGCGTCGGCATCGGCGCCATGCTGGCCGGCTGGCTCGCCCATGGGCGCATCTTCATCAAGCACGTGCCCTATGCGACGGCGCTGATGGGAGTCTTCCTGATCGACACGGGCCTGGCGACCCACGGGCTCGGCACCGCGACGGACCACCTCAGCCTGCGTGAGTTCCTCGACAGCAGCGTCGGCATCAGGGTGGCGCTCGATCTGACCGGCCTCGCCTGCGCCGGGGGCCTGTTCTCCGTGCCGCTCTTCGCCGCCGTGCAGTCCTGGGCCGCCAAGGATCATCGGGCCAGGGTCGTGGCGGGTGTCGGCGTCATGAACGCCATCTTCATGGTGATCGGGTCCGCCGTCACGGCTTTGCTGCAAAGCCCGTTCATCCATGTGCCGGACCCGATGCTGATCCTCGGCCTCGGAGTGGCCAACCTGGGCGCCGCCTTCTATTTCCACCGGAGGCTTTCGGAGGTGGAAGCGAGCACGGCCGAGCTCGACAGCGACGAGGTCGTCCTGCGCGCCGGCGAGTAGCCGGCGAGCCCGTCCAGCCTTCCCGGGTCCCAGCCTATCTTCTCTTGTCGAGGACGGATGAACCGATGCGCAGCGACCAGGGCCAGCCCACCCGTCTTTCGGACTATCGGGTTCCCGATTATCTGATCGACAGCGTCGATCTCGACGTCCTCCTCCATCCCACGGCGACCAAGGTCAGGGCGACCCTGGCGCTCCGCCCCAATCCGGCCGGACGGGCCAATGCGCCGCTGGTCCTCGACGGCGACGATCTCGTGGCCACGATGGTCGAGCTCGACGGCGCCACGCTCGATCTGGCATCGGGCTTCGCGGTCGCGGATCGGCTGACGATCGAGACGCCGCCGCAGCGGCCGTTCCGGCTGACGACCGAGACGCTGCTCGACCCCTCGGCCAATACGCGGCTGATGGGCCTTTATCGCTCGGGCTCGGCTTATTGCACCCAGTGCGAGGCCGAGGGCTTCCGCCGCATCACCTACTATCTCGACCGTCCGGACGTGCTCGCCGTCTTCACGACGCGCATCGAGGCGCCGCTGGCCGAGGCCGCCGTCCTGCTCGGCAACGGCAATCCGGTCGAGAGCGGCCCCGTCGCAGGCACCGACCGGCATTTCGCCATCTGGCACGACCCGCATCCGAAGCCCGCGTATCTGTTCGCCCTCGTGGGCGGCAATCTCGACGTGCTCGAGGATAGCTTCACAACGAGCGAAGGCCGTACCGTCGCGCTCGGCATCTATGTCGAGCCCGGCAAGACGGGCTTCGCGGCCTATGCGATGGACGCCCTGAAGCGCTCGATGCGCTGGGACGAAAGGGCCTTCGGGCGGGCCTACGATCTCGACGTGTTCAATATCGTCGCCGTGTCCGACTTCAACATGGGCGCCATGGAGAACAAGGGACTCAACGTCTTCAACGACAAATACGTGCTCGCCTCGCCGCGCATCGCGACCGACGCGGACTACGCCGGCATCGAGACGGTGATCGCGCACGAATATTTCCACAACTGGACCGGCAACCGCATCACCTGCCGCGATTGGTTCCAGTTGAGCCTCAAGGAAGGGCTGACGGTCTTCCGCGATCAGGAATTTTCGGCCGACGAGCGGTCGCGCGCGGTCAAGCGGATCGCCGACGTGCGCAACCTGCGCACCCGGCAATTCGCCGAGGACGGCGGCCCGCTCGCCCATAGCGTGCGCCCGGAAGCCTATCGCGAGATCAACAACTTCTACACCGCCACCATCTACGAGAAGGGCGCCGAGCTCATCCGCATGCTGCGTCGCCTGATCGGCGCGGAGGCCTTCGGTCGCGGCATGGATCGTTATTTCGAGACCTATGACGGCACGGCCGCGACGGTGGAGGATTTCCTCGGCTGCTTCGCCAAGGCCTCGGGGCGCGACCTCGGCCATTTCTTCGCCTGGTACGGACAGGCCGGAACCCCCGAACTGAAGGCCGAGACCCGCTACGACGCGGCGTCCTCCACGCTGCATCTCGATCTCTCGCAGGAGACGCCGCCGACGCCCGGCCAACCGTCGAAGGCGGCGCTGGTCATCCCGGTCGCCTTCGGCCTCGTCGCGCCGGACGGTGCCGTGCAGGCCGCAACGACCGGCGAGCCGGATGGCCTCTCGGCGCACGAAGCCCGGGAAGGCGTCATCGAGCTCTCGACGCCCCGGCGCCGCGTCTCCTTCAGCAATGTCGCACCCGGCACCATCCCGTCGCTGCTGCGCGGGTTCTCCGCCCCGGTCCACTTGCGCTCGGACCTCACGGATGCGGATCTACTGCTCCTGCTGCGACACGACAGCGATCCATTCAACCGCTGGGAGGCGGCCCAGACGGTGCTGACGCGCGTCGTGCTGCGCCGCATCCGCGGCAGCGAGCAGCACAGCGGCGCCGACGGCATCGCGGCCGTGGCGGATGCGCTCGGCCCGGTCCTCGACCTCGCGCCATCGGACCCGGCCTTCGCGGCGCAGGTGCTGACCTTGCCGAGCGAGGCCGATCTGGCGCGCGAGATCGGCCGCGATGTCGATACCGACGCCGTCTTCGCGGCGCGCCAGGCGGTGCGGGCCGACATTGGCCGCGCGCTCGCCGAAGGGCTCGAGGCCTGCTACTCCGGCATCGCGGACGAGGCGGCCTATTCGCCTGATGCGAAGAGCGCCGGACGGCGCGCCTTGCGCAACACGGCCCTGGCGCTGCTGGCCGCAGGCCGGCCGGAGCGTGGCGCGACCATGGCCAGAGCCCAGTTCGAGGCCGCGACCAACATGACCGATACACTGGCGGCGCTGTCGGTGCTGGCCTTGATCCCCGGCGACGCCCGCGAGACGGCGCTCGCCCACTTCTACCGGAGCTTCGAGGACGAGCCGCTCGTCATCGACAAATGGTTCGGCCTGCAGGCCTCGATTCCGGAGGCGGGAACGCTCGAGCGCACGCGCGCGCTGATGAGCCACACGGCCTTCTCGATCGCGACGCCGAACCGCGTCTATGCGCTCATCGGCTCGTTCTCCGCCAACGCGACCCAGTTCAACCGGCCGGACGGCGGCGGCTATCAGCTCGTCGCCGACGTGGTCATGCAGCTCGACCCCACCAATCCGCAGGTCGCCGCCCGCGTCCTCAATGCCTTTCGCTCCTGGAAGATGATGGATCTCCCGCGGCGGCGCCAGGCCGAGGGAGCGCTGAAGCGAATCACCGCGCAGTCCAAGCTGTCGGCCGACGTCAAGGATATTGCGACCCGATCGATCGGTTGACTCCGGGCACACGGCCACCAGCCGGGCAGGAAATTGCAACGCTTGTGCTTTTGCCGACACGAGTGAACCGTTTTACGCGGACCGATGACAAGAGTTCTGGACAAATCCGCGAAGCAGGATTCTGATAGTCGTCGGTCCGGGGAGATGCGGCACATTTTCCCGGCTGCGGACCACGTCGAGGGGGCATTCAATGGCGCGTGTGAACGCGGCCAACGGACCTGTGCAAGCAGGGACGTTGCAGGGATTGGCACGTGCCCTCACCGGCCCCGCCAATCTTCGAATGGCTGAATACGAGCCCTGGCTGCGTCGTCTCGTCCCGCTCATGGTCGCCGTCTTCATGGCGACGCTTGCGGTCGGCGCCCTGATCCAGGCCCGCGATGCCCGCAATCGTGCCCTGACGGACTCGGTCGGCGACATCGAGCTCATCGCCGCCGTCACGGCGCAGGACTTGGACGCCGCGGTCGCCGACGATCCTCACCTCGACCTCGACTCCTGGCTGGCGCACAATCTGCCCGGCAAGGCCCTGCTGGCGGGGCGCGAGGTTCTGGTGGCCGATCAACGGGGGATGATCGTCGCCGCCTCGCCGTCCGACGCGCCGACGAAGGGGGCGTTGGCCGATCTGCTCGGCCCAGCCCAGCCGCTGACGATCTTCGCCGACAAGGCGGGCGTTCTGCGCATCAATCTCGCCGATGGCGAGGACGTGCTGGCCGCAGTCCGCACCCTGAAGCCGCCGTTCGGCCAGCTCGCCATCATCCATCCCGTCACGAGCCTGCTCGCCGACTGGCGCTCGGCCTCGATCCGATCCGGCTTCCTGCTGCTGGCGACGGCCTTCGTGCTGATCGTGATCGCGACGGCCTACTTCTGGCAGGCCGGTCGCTCGGTCGAGGTCGAGAGCATCAACGCGCGTGTGCATACGCGCATCGACACCGCGCTCAACCGGGGCCGTTGCGGCTTATGGGACTGGGACATCGCGCGCGGCCGGGTCTACTGGTCGGCCTCGATGTACGCGATGCTGGAGATGCAGGCGCAATCGGGGTTCATCAGCTTCGGCGACGTCAATGCCCTGTTTCATCCGGCCGACGAGGATCTGACGAGCCTCGCGGAGCAGCTCGCGGGGTCGACGCTCAGCAGCATCGACCACACGTTCCGCCTGCGCAACGCGCGCGGCGAATGGGTCTGGCTTCGGGCGCGTGCCGAACTGGTCAGGGAAACGCCGAACGCCGAGCTCCACCTCGTCGGCATCGCGGTCGACATCTCCGACGAAAGGCGCATCGCCGAACGCAATGCTACGGCCGATGAGCGGCTTCGGGACGCGATCGAAGCGCTGTCCGAAGCCTTCGTGCTCTGGGATGCCGACAATTGCCTCGTCACCTGCAACTCGAAGTTCCTCGATCTGCACAAGCTGCCTTCGCAGCGCGCCCTGATGGGGACCTCCTACGCCGAGCTGATCGCCTGCTCGACACCCCCCATGATCCAGACGCAGATCGCTCTCGGCGAAGTCCCCAGGAGCGGCGCACGATCCTACGAGGCCGAGCTCGGGGACGGCCGCTGGCTGCAGATCAACGAGCGCCGCACCAACGACGGCGGCTATGTCTCGGTCGGGACCGACATCACCGCCCTCAAGCATCACGAGGAGCAATTGATGGATTCCGAGCGGCGCCTCATGGCGACGATCGCCGACCTGCGCCGCTCCCGCCAGGCCCTCGAAGCCCGGACGCAGCAGCTCGCGGTGCTCGCCGACAAGCACGCCGAGAAGCAGGCCGAAGCCGAGACCGCCAACCGGGCGAAATCGGAATTCCTGGCCAACATGAGCCACGAGCTGCGCACCCCGCTCAACGCCATCATCGGTTTCTCCGAACTTATGATGGAGGAGACCTTCGGGCCGCTCGGATCGAGCAAATACAGCGACTATGCGGCCGACATCTGTTCGAGCGGACGCTACCTCCTCGGGGTGATCTCGGACGTGCTCGAGATGGCGCGCCTCGATTCGGGGCGCGTCCGGCTCGATCAACGGATCGTCGACGTGAGCGAGGCGGTCCGTGGCGTCGTCGAGGATACCCAGGCCTCCGCGGCGGAGAAGCGCATCACGCTGGCGACGGACCTGGCGAACGGCAGCATCCTCCATGCCGATCCGCAGGCCATCGACAGGATCCTGGCGACGCTCGTCGGCAATGCCGTGAAGTTCACGCTCGACGGCGGCTGGATCGAGGTGAAGACGCGCAACGCCAACGGCGCCCTCAATATCTTCGTGATCGACAGCGGAATCGGGATCGCACCTTCGTCGCTCGCCGCCATCGGCCGCCCGTTCGAGCAGGCCGGCACCACGATGCGCAACGGCATGAAAGGGTCGGGCCTCGGCCTCGCCATCGCCCGGTCGTTGACCGAGATGCACGGCGGTTCTCTGCAGATCCGCTCGGCGGTCGGCGTCGGCACCATCGTCCTGATCCACATCCCGGCCGAGCGTCATTGGGCGGAGCCCCGCGCCTCCCAGGCGAGAGTCTCGCGTCAGCCCGCCCTGGGGCCGGTCCGCCCGCGTGGCATCGGCGCGTCCGCGCCGATCCCGATGGTGGCGTCGAGCGGCGCCCCGAGCGGCGGCGGATCCGCACGCGCGGCATCGATCGGCGTCTTGCCGCGGCCGACACTCGTCGCCGACAACGGCCACGCCACGCTCAACTGATCACTCCGCTGCCGCGGGCCCGCCCAGGAGGGTGAGGAACAACGACCTCGTCGCCGCGCGGCGCTCGGTGAGATCGCGATCGAGCGCGGCGAAATCCGGCAGGTTGGCCGCCGCGACGAGCCGCCGCCGCAGGCCGTTTCCCGCCTTTGCCGGATCGAACAGCCCCTCGGTGGTGAGCCGGGTGATCTGCGTCACATCCGCATAGAGCCCGTAGGACGCGCCGAGGCCGTCCGCCGCCGATGGCGACAGCAGATCGAGACGCGCCGCCTGCCGCAGGATGGCGGGGGTCGATCCGGCGAGGATGTCCGGATGCCCCGCCGCGTGCCGGAGCGCGAGATATTGCGCGATGAAGTCGACATCGAGCATACCGCCCGCCGCGAGCTTCAAGTCCCACGAATCCGCCTCGCCTTTCTCCCGCGCGACGAGTTCGCGAAGCGCGACGATCGCGCCGCCGATCTCGTCGCCGCGCGGCCGCGTCAGCACGGCGCGGACCGCCGCATCGACCCGTCCCGCCAGTTCGGCATCCCCGGCGACGACCCGGGCCCGCGTCAGCGCCATATGCTCCCAGAGATCGGCGGCCTCGGCCTGATAGGCCACGAAGGCGCTGAACCGCGTCGCCACCGGGCCCTGGCGCCCGGAGGGGCGCAGGCGCATGTCCACCTCGTAGAGCCGCCCGCGCCCGGTCGTCACCGTCAGCGCCGCGATGAGGCGCTGCGTCAGACGGGAGAAATAGCGCGCCGCATCGAGCGGGCGTGGCCCGTCGCTCTCGGCCTCCGGCGACGCGACGTCGTAGATCAGCAACAGGTCGAGATCGGAGGTCGCGGTCATCTCGGCCGAGCCGAGCCGACCCAGGGCCACCGCGACGCAGCTTGCGCCGGGCACCTGGCCATGCTCCTGCGCGAAGACGCGCTGGCAGTGATCGAGGGTCGCACGCAGGATCGCGACGGCGAGATCGGAATAGTCCTGCCCCGCCGCCGTCGGGTCGACGGTGCCGGCCAGGAGCCGCACGCCGGTCAGGAACATCTCCTCCTGGGCGAGATCGCGAGCCCGGTCGAGAAATTCCTCGGTCGGCAGCGTCGGGTCGAGGCGCCCGAGACGCCGTTCCGTTCCCGCGCCGGCACCCCCGAGGCTCGCCGGGTCGATGGCGGCATCGAGCAGATGCGGGCGCCGCGTCACCGCCGCCGCCAGCCGCGGCGCCAGCCCGAGGATGTCCGCGAAGAGCTCGCGCAAGGCGCCGTTCTGCTTGAGGATCGCGAAGAGCTCGATCACCGCAGGCAGTCGCGCCAAGGCGTCGTCGAAGGCCGCGAGGGCCGCGTCGGGATCGCCCGATCCCGCGAAGGCGAGGAGCAGCGCCGGCACGAGCTCGGTCAGCACCTCGCGGGCCCGCGGGCTGCGGATCGACGCCCGCCGGCCGAAGTGCCATCCCCGCACCAGCTCGACCGCCTCGGCGGGCCGTTCGAAGCCCATGCTCCTCAGCGTCTCGACCGTCTCCGGCTCGATCGCCGGCCCGGCGAAGACGAGGCTGCCGGCCTCGACGTCGAGACCCGGCGCATGCTCGAACAGCCGGGCATAATGCGCCTCGACCGCCCGCAGATGGCGCACGACATCGGCCTCGAACGCCCCGGCCGTGTCGTAGCCGGCCCAGGCGGCGAAGCCGATCAATGCATCGGAGTCGGAGGGCAGGCGCTGGGTCTGCTCGTCGGCGAGCATCTGCAGCCGATGCTCGATGCGGCGCAAGAACCGGTAAGCGGCCGAGAGATCCGCAACCGCCTCGGACGAGACCCAGGCATCGGCATGAAGCTCGGCCAGCATGTCGAGCGTCCGGGCACCCCGCAGCCTCGGGCGCCGGCCGCCGAAGATGAGCTGCTGCGTCTGGACGAAGAACTCGATCTCGCGGATGCCGCCGCGCCCGACCTTGACGTCGTGTCCCGCAACCGTCACCTCGGCATGACCTCGCACCGCGTGGATCTGCCGCTTCATCGCATGGATGTCGGCGATGGCGGCGTAATCGAAATATTTGCGCCAGACGAAAGGCGCGAGATCGGCGAGGAAGGTCTGCCCGAGGGCCATGTCGCCGGCGACCGGACGGGCCTTGATGAAGGCCGCCCGCTCCCAGTTCTGGCCGAGCGTCTCGTAATAGGCGAAGGCCGCCGACAGCGACAAAGCGATGGCGGTCGAGGCTGGATCCGGCCGCAACCGCAGGTCGACGCGCAGCACGTAGCCGTCCGCGGTGCGTTCGCCGAGCAGGCGCACGAGCTGCTGGGTGAGCTTCACGTAGAAGGAGGCCGGCGCGGCAGCGGCCGGCAACGCGCCGACGTTGGCGTCGTATAGGACGATGAGGTCGATATCGCTCGAATAGTTGAGCTCGCCGCCGCCGCCCTTGCCGAGCGCCAGCACGGTGATGCCGCAGCCCGCGTCGGGTGCGGCCGGATCGACCTGGATCCGTCCGGCTCGGACCGCCTCGCGCAGCAGGAAGCGCAACGCGTTGGCGACCGCGGCATCGGCGAAGCGCGTCAAGGCGCCCGTGACCTCCTCGAACTCCCAGACGCCACCGAGATCGGCGAGGGCGACCAGCAGGGCGACGCTCGCCTTGGTGCGCCGCAGCATCATCTTCGCATCACCCATGCCGCGGGCTGCAGCCATCCCGGCGTCGAGGTCGGCGAGAACGTCGTCGAAGACCTGCGCGGGTGGTCTCGACAACATCAGGTCGAGGCGATCCGGATCGGCGCGAACGAGACCCCAGAGGTAGGGCGAGTGATCGGCCAGGGCGCCGAGCAGCGCCTCGACCTGCGGCCGCTCGCAGAGGGCGGCAAGGCGCGGGCTATCGGTCTGGGCCGATCGCCAGTCCGCGAGCCGCTCCGCCGCGAGCGCCGGCCTCGCCAGGCGCGGCGCGGCGCGGATGAGATCGGCGAGGACCGGAGATTGCATCAGGCCCCCCGCTGGTCGAGCAGGACGGGAAGCCTCGCGGGCGTCGCCGGGCGAAGCTCCGCCGCTTGGTGAGTGGTGCGCCGGGCCGGCAGGACCAGCGTGGCGATCAGGCCCGGATCGTTGCTGTCGAGACGCAGCTGGCCGCCGTGCAGATGGGCGATGGCCGCGGCCAGCGACAGGCCAAGGCCCGACCCCGGCCGCGACCGCGAATCCTCGAGCCGCACGAAACGTTCGAGGACGCGGCCCCGGTCGGCCGGATCGATGCCCGTGCCGTGATCGGCGACGCTGCATTCGACCGTCTCTCCGAGGCGGCGCGCCGAGACCGCGACCGCCCGTACCCCGTCGCCCGAGGCGCCATATTTGAGGGCATTGTCGATGAGATTGGCGAGCGCCTGGCCGAGCAGCTCGCGGTTGGCATGGACGACGAGGCCGTCCTCGATGGCGAGGCCGAACGACACTCCCTCCTCCTCCGCGACGGGTTCATAGAGTTCGGCCACGTCGCGCACCACCTCGCCGGCATCACAGTCCGCCATGCCTTCGCGTCCCGAGCCGGCCTCGGCGCGGGCGATCATCAGGAGGGCGTTGAACACGGCGATGAGACCGTCCGCCTCTTCGATGATCCGGTCGAGCGAGGCCCGGTACTCGGCCGACGTGCCGGCCGAGCGCAGCGCCTCCTCGGCCCGGTTGCGCAGGCGGGTCAGCGGCGTGCGCAGATCGTGGGCGATATTGTCCGAGACCTCGCGCAGGCCGGACATCAGCTCGCCGATCCGCTCCAGCATGGCGTTGAGGTTTTGCGCCAGGCGATCGAGCTCGTCCCCGGTGCCGGCGTCGGGCAACCGTCCCGACATGTCGCCGGCCATGATGCGCTTGGCGGTGGCGTTGATGGCGTCGACGCGGCGCAGCACCCTGAGCGCAAAGAACAAGCCGCCGAGAAGGCCGATCAGCGCCAGCCAGAACAGCGACTGGAACAGCGCATGGATCATGACGGCGCGCAGGTTCTCCCGCTCGTCGAGGTCGCGCCCGACAAGCAGCCGGAACCCGCTCGGCAGCAGGAAGATGCGGGCCAGCGCGATGTGCTGCGGACCGGCGTCGTTGAGGCGCTGGTAGCTCGTCTCGACGAGACCCGGATGGTCGATGACGCCGGCCGGCAGGATGGCGACGTTGCCGGTGATCGTCTGGCCGGCGAAATTGGTGAGCAGGTAGAGCGAAGAGCCGGGCTGCTGCGTGCGGCGCTCGATGGCGCCGACGAGCTGCCGGATGCCGCCGGTGTCATATTGCTCGGCGAGGCCGGTGATCTCGGCCTCGATGGTCTGCCCGATCTGCGCGTCGAGGAGAGAATTGACGCTCCAGGCGACGCTCCCCAGCACCGTGCTGGCCCCGATGGCGAAGACCACGAGGTAGGCGAGCGACAGCTTGAAGGCGGTCGTCCGGAACAGCTTACCGAGGATTGTCACGGATCATGTAGCCCGAACCTCGCACGGTCTGCAGCAGCGGCGCATCGGAGCCCTTGTCGATCTTCGAGCGCAGCCGGGAGATATGCACGTCGATCACGTTGGTCTGCGGATCGAAATGATAGTCCCAGACATGTTCGAGCAACATGGTGCGGGTGACAACCTGCCCGGCATGCTTCATCAAGAATTCGAGCAGCCGGAACTCGCGCGGCTGGAGGACGATGTCCCGGCCGGAGCGGCTCAGCTTGTGGGCCAGGCGGTCGAGCTCGAGCGGGCCGACCCGGTAGACGGTCGGCTCGCCGGTATCGGCCGACTTGCGCCGCGCCAGGATCTCGACGCGCGCCAGGAGCTCGGAAAAGGCGTAGGGCTTCGACAGGTAGTCGTCGCCGCCGGCGCGCAGGCCCTTGACGCGGTCGTCGACCTGTCCCAGCGCCGAAAGAATCAGGACCGGCGTCTCGATCTTCTGCTGGCGCAGGCCGCCGATGAGCGAGAGGCCGTCGAGCTTGGGCAGCAGACGATCGACCACCAGGACATCGTAGCCGCCGTCCTGGGCCAACGCGTATCCTTCGAGACCATCCGCCGCGCGATCGACCGCGTGTCCGGCCTCGCCGAACGCCTTGGCCAGATAGCCGGCGGCGTCCGCATCGTCTTCGATCACGAGAATACGCATCAGGCATCATCTCCGATGGTGCCGCGAGACGGCAGGCCAGGACGAAGCCGGGCCTGCCGCTCACCACCAAACCGCCGGCGTGAACGGGGGCGAGTGTCACGCGAACGTCTGGCGAGCACGCCGGACGGGACCGAGACTGCGCAAGGTTCCCGCCGCGATCCGCTCCAAGCTGGCTTCCGTCGATCGTCCTGTCGAAGCCAGCTCAGGTCGTGTCCAAGCATTTCTCTTGCGATCGAGCGTATGAGGCACTCTCGGTGGAACGATCGCCAAGAGCATCACGTGCCGGCTTTCCGCAACGCCTCGCTCCGTCTTGTCGGATCGATCACGGAAACTTCACACTGGAAAGATCCAGAGTGATCGTTGCTTCTGCCCTGGCTGGAACCCGGTTCCGAATTCCAGCCGAGGACAAGTTATCGAAGGATTGACCTTACGTCGTCAGCAAAACCGAAGTTTGGTTACGACGTCGACCTCGGTCCTAGCCAGCCTTCGGCGTGGCCAGGGCGACGAAGCGGACGTTGTCGCCGGATTTCACCCGCAGAAGCACGGCCTTGCGGCCCTCCTTCTTGGCCGCGTCCAACGCCGCCACGATATCGCCCGGTCGCGCCACGCTCTTGCCGGCTGCCTCGAGGATGACGTCGCCGGATTTCAGCCCCTTCTGGGCCGCAACCCCCTCGGGATCGATGTCGGCCACCACGACGCCCTCGTTGCCGGCGCCGGCGATGGTCGAGGCCGGCACCAGCGTCAGCCCAAGGGAGCTCAGCTGTGACGTGTCGGCCGGTGCGCCGGTTTCCGCCTTCGCTTCCTGCTTGTCGCTCGGCAAAGTCCCGAGCGTCAGGTCGACGGTCTTCTGCGCGCCCTCATGCCAGACGGTCAGTTCGACCTTCTTGTCGGGTCCCATCGAGGCGATCTTGCGGGCCAGCTCGCGCGGGCTGTCGACCGTCTCGTTGTTGACCGCCGTGATCACGTCGCCCGACTTGATCCCGGCATCGGCGGCGGGCGACCCCTTCTGCGGCTCGGCCACGAGGGCACCCTTGGTGTCCTTGAGGCCGAGCGAATCGGCGATGTCGGAGGTGACGGGCTGGATCTGCACGCCGATCCAGCCGCGGGCCACCGAGCCCGTCGTCTTGAGGTCGTTGATGACCGTCTTCGCCACTTCCGTGGGGATGGCGAAACCGATGCCGACGCTGCCGCCCGAGGGAGAGAAGATGGCGGTGTTGATGCCGACCACCTGGCCCTGCGTGTTGAAGGTCGGGCCGCCCGAATTGCCGCGGTTCACGGGGGCGTCGATCTGCAGGAAGTCGTCATAGGGGCCGGCGCCGATGTCGCGCCCGCGCGCCGAGACGATGCCGGCCGTCACCGTGCCGCCGAGCCCGAAGGGATTGCCGACCGCGATGACCCAGTCGCCGACCCGCGGCGTCGTGCCGCTCCATTGCACGTAGGGGAAGTTCTCGCCGGCGACCTTGAGCAGCGCCAAGTCGGTCTTCTTGTCGGTGCCGACGACCTTGGCCGGAATGGTCTTGCCGTCCTGCGTCACCACCTCCACGTCGGTCGCGTTCTCGACGACGTGGTTGTTGGTCACGATGTAGCCGTCGGCGGAGATGAAGAAGCCGGAGCCCTGCGCCATGCCCATGTGAGGATGGTGGGGCATCATGCCGCCGCGATTCTCGAACTGGTGGAAGAAGCGCTCGAGCGGATCCCCCTTGGGGATGTTCGGCATGGCGTTCTGAGCGCCCTCGTCGGTGGTGTCGACCATCTTGACCTTGACGGCGACGACGGCCGGGCTGACGCGATCGACGACATCGGCAAAGGAGCCGGGTGCGATCTGCGCCGGCGCCGGTTCGCCGGTGATCTGGGCCGCATAGGCCGGAACCATCGACATGAGGGAGGGGGCCGCCACAGTCCCGCCGAGCGCCGTGACGGCCACGGCACCGAGCAGCGCTGCGCGCAGGGTCGGACGCTTCGTCATGAATATCTCCTCGAATTCCCGGGCCGCCGCTGCGGCCTTGACGAGAAGATGGGGCGCGGCACGTTACATCGCCATTTCGAGCGGATGAATTCTTGTTAAGGTGCCGCGTGAAGGGGCGCTTAGTCTTACGGCGTCACGAACTGCTCCGGGGGCTCGGAGTCCTCGATGTCCTCATCCTGAGCCTGTCGAAGGACGAGGAGATCGAGCGTCGTTCGGGCCTCTCGATCCTTCGGCTTGCTGCGCAAGCAGCCGCTCAGAACGAGAGGCTATTTATGCTTGTGACACAGTAGGATCAGGGACGCGGATCGTCCACCAGAGCCGCGATCCGGGCCTGTTCCTCGGCGCTGAGCGGCGTGGGGGCGGGGCGCCTTGCCGGGCGGCGCAGCAGCAGCGCCCCGCCGCCGATGAGCAGCACCGCGAAAGGCAGGCCCCACAGCAGCAGCGTATCGGCCTGGAACGGCGGCTTCAGCAGCACGAAATCGCCGTAGCGGGCGACCAGATAGTCACGCACCTGCCCATCCGTATCGCCGACCTTCAACCGCTCGCGCACCAGGAGGCGCAGGTCGCGGGCAAGGGGCGCCGCGGAATCGTCGATCGACTGGTTCTGGCAGACGAGGCAGCGCAGCCCTTCCGAGATCGTGCGGGCGCGGGCCTCGAGCGCCGGGTCCTTCAGCATCTCGTCGGGCTGCACGGCCCAGGTTGCCGCCGGCACTCCGGCGATCAACGCCGCAAGAAGGATCGCCTTGAGCATCATTCCGCCGCCGTCGGCACGGACGAGGCGGCCGGCACGAGGCGGCGGGCGCGCAACGCCACGCCGATGCGCAGACGCCGGTCCGACAGCGACAGCGCGCCCCCGCACGCCATGACGAGCGCGCCGAGCCAGATCAGCGAGACCAATGGCTTCCAGAACATGCGCGCGTCGATCGAGCCGTCCGAATGGGTGTCGCCGAGGCTGATGTAGATCTGGCCCAGATCGAGCGTCACGATGCCGGCCTGGGCCACCGTCATCTGGCGCGTGGTGAAGAAGCGCTTCGCCGGCTCGACCGTCGCGACGACCCGGCCGCCTTCGCGGATGACCGTCGGCGCCACCACCTCGGTGTAGTTGGGGCCTCCCTTGGAAGAGAGGTTCTCGACCGTCGCCTGGTAGCGGCCGAGGTCGACCGTCTGCCCCGGCTTGACGGCGACGATGCGCTCGACGCCCCAGCCCGTCGCCGCGAGCCCCATCAGCGTCACGCCGAGCCCCGCATGCGCCAGGGCCGTCCCCCAGGCGGAGCGCGGCAGGCCCACGGCGCGCGACGCCATGGCGCCGAGGCCCAGCGCGTGGGGACGCACCCGCCGCGCCACGTCGGTAAAGGCGCCGACGATCAGGTAGACCGCGAGGCCGACGCCGAGCGGCGCCAGCACCGGGCCGCCGCGCGTCGCCACCAGGCAGGCGATGGCGACGACGAGGCCGAGCGCCGCCGCCACGACGACACGCTGCGCCGCGCCGAGGAACTCGCCCCGTTTCCAGGCCAGCGTCTGACCGATCGGCACCGCCACGACGAGCGGGATCATCAGGGGCACGAAGGTGAGGTTGAAGAAGGGCGCGCCGACCGAGATCTTGGCGCCGGTCGTCGCCTCGAGGGCCAGCGGATAGAGCGTGCCGACCAGCACCGTCGCACAGGCCGCCGAGAGGAACAGGTTGTTGAAGACGAGCGCGCCCTCGCGCGAGATCGGCGCGAAGAGGCCGCCCGGCGTCAGCGTCGGCGCCCGCCAGGCATAGAGCCCCAGCGCGCCGCCGATGAACAGCACCAGGATCATCAGGATGAAGATGCCGCGCGTCGGGTCCTCGGCGAAGGAATGGACCGAGGTCAGGACACCGGAGCGCACCAGGAAGGTGCCAAGCAGCGACAGCGAGAACGTCACGATGGCGAGGAACAGGGTCCAGATCTTCAGCGCCTCGCGCTTCTCCATCACGGCCGTGCAATGCAGGAGCGCCGTGCCGGCGATCCACGGCATGAGGGAGGCGTTCTCGACCGGGTCCCAGAACCAGAAGCCGCCCCAGCCGAGGGTATAATAGGCCCAGTAGGAGCCCATGGCGATGCCGAGCGTGAGAAAGCACCAGGCGAGCAGCGCCCAGGGACGGACGAAGCGCGCCCAGCCGGCATCGACCCGGCCGATGATCAGCGCGGCGGCCGCGAAGGAGAAGACGATCGAGAAGCCGACGTAGCCAAGATAGAGGAGCGGGGGGTGGATCGCGAGGCCCGGATCCTGCAGCAGCGGATTGAGGTCCTGTCCCTCGAACGGCGCCGGGTTGAGCCGCACGAAGGGATTGGAGGTCAAGAGGATGAACAGCAGGAAGGCCGCCAGGATCCAGGCCTGCACGGCGAGGGTGGCGGCGCGCAACCGGTCCGGCATGTCGCGCGCAAGGGCGGCCACGAGGGCGCCGAAGATCACCAGGATCAGCACCCAGAGCAGCATCGAGCCCGGATGGTTCCCCCACACGCCGGCGAACTTGTAGACCAGCGGCTTCATCGAATGGGAATTCTCGTAGACGTTGCGGACCGAGAAATCCGACGTCACATGCGCATAGGTCAGGGCGGCGAAACTATAGGCGACGAAACCGAACTGCGCGAGCGCCGAGGGCACAGCGGTCGCCATCAGGGCCGGGCTGCGGCGGACTGCCCCCCAGAGCGGCAGTACCGATTGCACGAGCGCGAGAGCCAGAGCCAGAACGAGCGCGTAGTGGCCGGTTTCGACGATCATGGCGAACTTTCAGCGGTTGGCGGTCTTGTCGGCCGGCGCCGGCTCCGCCGACGCGCCCTGCCCGCGCCATTCGCCGCGCTTGCGCAAGGCGTCGGCGACATCCTTCGGCATATAGGTCTCGTCATGCTTGGCCAGCACCGAATCGGCCGCGAACGTATCGCTCCCGTCGGCCACGCCCTCGGCCACGATCCCCTGCCCTTCGCGGAAAAGGTCGGGCAGCAGGCCTCTGTAGGTGACGGTGATGGTCTTCGACTTGTCGCCGATCACGAACTGGATCCGGTTGTCGCCGAGATGCTTGACGGACCCCTGCTCGACCAGGCCGCCGACCCTGAGCCGCGTGCCCGGCGCTGGCGCCTTGGCGACGAATTCGGTCGGCGCGTAGAAGAACACGACGCTGTCGCGCAGCGCATAGAGGACCAGGCCGGCGGCGATCCCGGCCACGCCGAGCGCGCTCCCGATCAGAACCAGACGCCTGCCTTTGCGACGCATGCGGCCTATCCTTCCAAGCCGAGTTCGTGGGCCAATCCGTCGAGCCGCCCGAGCGTCGCCTCGTCACCCGTCATGGCATGGCGCGCGTCCGAGAGGGCCTGGCGCGCCTTGCCGACGTCTCCGAGCACCGTATAGGCCCGAACCAGGCGAAGCCAGCCCTCGGGATCATGGCCGTTCTCGGCCAGACGCGCCGCAAGACCTTCGACCATGCCGCGGATGGCGGCCTGCTGCTGTTCGGCCGGCATGGAGGCGATGGCGGAGGCCATCGGGCCTGCCGGCGGCCCGGGCATCGCGGCACCCGCGCCAGGGGCTTTCGGGGGTGGTGAGACGGCGGCCGGCGCCACCGCCGTGCCGGCAGGTCCGTTGCCGTCGAGCCCGGCGATGCGACGATGCACCATGTCGAGCCAGGAGGCGCCCGGCGGCGCCTCGTCCGCGAGCTTCTGCCAGATCGCCCGGGCCTTCGCCTTGTCGCCGTCCTGCTCCGCCGCGAGGCCGGTGAAGAAGCGCGACTGCGGCTGCTTCGGATCCGTCTTGAGCGCCGCATCGAAGGCGGCCCGCGCCTGCTGGGTGACGACGCCGTCGGCCGCCATGACCAGCGCCTGCCCGTATTCCGCGTCGTGTTCCGGCGTGTGGCCTTTGATCCGGAGCATCTCGCCATAGGCGTGCGCGGCGTCGTTGAAGCGACCCATCTGCATGTAGACCGGGGCGATCAGCTCGTAGCCACGATAGTCGTCGGGGTGGCTGGCGAGATGGGTCTCGACGCGCTCGATCAGCGCCAGGATGTTTCCTTGCGGCAGGGCGCGCTCGGCCAGCGGCAGGTCGCCGTAGCGGGGACTGCCGATCTTGAGATAGAGGCCGAGCGTGAGGGCCGGCACGAGCACGGCGGCCAGCAGCGCGACCACATGACGCCCGCGCCGCATCGGCCCCGCGCTTTCGACATCCGACCGTTCGGCGGCGGACAGCAGCCGGCGCCCCAGCTCGACCCGCGTCCCCGACGCATCCGCGGCCGGCAGCATGCCACGCGCGACGTCCTCGTCGAGCTCGGCGATCTGCTGCCGATAGAAGCCGACGTCGGGCATCGCGCCGGCGCGGACGGCCGACCTCTGCCGCAACAGCGGCCATACCACGCAAAGGACCGCCGCAGCGGTCATCGAGGCGAAGGCGATCCACACCATGGATATTGTTTTAGCCTGTCGAGGCCGGCGCGGAAAAGCAAATCGTCGCGGGCCCAGCCGACGGATGCTTTTGCCCCCCAGAGGCGCCGCCGGCCGAACCGTAGGCAGCCGAAGGTCGCCGTGCCGAATTCGCCGCCAAGACACACACACTCATCCGGCGACGCCCGGCAGATCGCCGGACGTCATGCATCCTGCCCAAAGCATCGGCCGGAGAGCGGTGGCTCCGGCCGGGCCCTCAGGCGATGCGGGCCACGCGCTCGACGCGCCGGCGCTCGGCGATGGGCTGGAACGCCACGCTCGCATGGGTGGGGCAATAGGGAATATTGCTCGACGTACGACACCCGCAGAAGCGAAACTCCGAACTTGTCGGATCGCCGATCGGCCAGCGGCACATGGTCTCGCGCAGGTCCATGATGGTGACGCGCGTCGAGAACGGGATCACGACATCGTGCTGCGCCAGCGCGGCCAGGCTGGCCGAAGACCGGGGCTCGCTCGGAGCCGGCACGGGGTCCGCCGCGTCGGGAGCGCCGACTGCCGGCTTCATCGCGACCTTCAGCTTGAGCCGGTCCGCATCCACCGCCGCCGGCGGGGTCGCGCGATTGGACAGGCCAAGGCGATGGATCTTGCCGATCACGGCGTTACGCGACACGCCCTCGCCGAGATCGGTCGCGATGTGGCTGGCGCTGCGCCCTTCCATCCACAATTTACTCAAGCGCTCGACGCGCTCATCTGTCCAGGACATGGCCTCTCCTGTTTTCGGGGTCTGGGATCGAAAGTAAAACGAAAGCGCACCGGCAGACGTCCGGTGACCCACACCGTCAAGACTGGGACTGATATGCCGCATCTGTCGAAGCCGACGATAATTAATCTATACGAGTGCAGGATTCAGGCGCAAGAGTCCGCGGCGGCCTGGAGCAAGTTTTCCCCGGTCACCTGTGGCCAAAACGCAGCACAGCGACGCTGCCCCATCTCGCCCGCCGGATTGGTCCGGATCGCGGCAGGAATTGACCTTCGCGGCTCGAGGCACTAGACACAGAAGGCATGATGCCGTCCCTCGGGACGGCATTCGATTTCGGAGCGGCCGCCTCGGACCTCGTCCGGCCCGAACGCGGGGCCGGAGACACCGTCCTACGCCCGCTCCGTATCCCCGGAGACCTCAGCTGTGGCGTCGCTCGAACCCTCGTCCATTCTTCCGACCTACGCCCGGGCCGACCTCAGTTTCGACCGCGGAGATGGTGCGTGGCTGACCACGCCGGAGGGCGAGCGCTATCTCGATTTCGGCGGCGGCATTGCGGTCGCCTCGCTCGGCTATTCACATCCCCATCTCGTCAAGGCGCTGCAGGAGCAGGGCGCCAAGCTGTGGCACACCTCGAACCTTTATCGCATCCCGGACGGGGAGCGCCTGGCGCGCCGGCTTGTGGACGCGACCTTCGCCGACCTCGCCTTCTTCACCAATTCGGGAGCCGAGGCCAATGAATGCGCCGTCAAGATGGCGCGCAAGTACCAGTCCGCGAGCGGCCATCCCGAGCGCTTCCGCATCGTCACCTTCGAGGGTGCCTTCCATGGCCGCACGCTGGCGATGATCGCGGCCGGCGGGCAGCAGAAATATCTCGACGGCTTCGGCCCCAAGGTCGATGGCTTCGATCAGGTCGAGCTCGGCGACCGCACGGCGCTCGAGGCCGCCATCGGCCTCGAGACGGCGGCGATCATGATCGAGCCGATCCAGGGCGAAGGCGGCATCCGGGTCGTGCCGTCCGAGGTCTTGCGCGAGATGCGGGCGCTGTGCGACCGGCACGGCCTGCTCCTGATCCTCGACGAGATCCAGTGCGGCATGGGCCGCACGGGCGTCCTCTTCGCCCATGAGACGAGCGGCGTCGTGCCGGACATCATGTCGGTCGCCAAGGGGATCGGCGGCGGCTTCCCGCTCGGCGCCTGCCTGGCCACGGCCGAGGCGGCCAAGGGCATGACGACCGGTACGCATGGCACCACCTACGGGGGCAATCCGCTCGCCATGAGCATCGGCAACGCGGTGCTCGACGTCGTCCTCGAACCCGGCTTCTTCGACCACGTGAAACAGGCCGGGCTACGCCTCAAGCAGCGCCTGGCCGAGCTCAAGGATCGCCATCCGGACGTGATCGCCGACATCCGCGGCGAAGGCCTGATGATGGGCCTGAAAACCGTCGTGCCGAACGGCGACCTCGTCGCGGCAGCGCGGCGCCACCATCTGCTCGTCATCGCGGCGGGCGACAACGTCATCAGGCTGGTGCCGCCGCTCATCGTTTCGGACGCGGAGATCGCCGATGCTGTGCGCCGCCTCGATGGCGCCTGCGCCGATCTCGAAGCCGCCGCGGCCGTCGGTAAGGCGACGGATACGGCGCTCCGCAAGGGGGCCGCATGACCGGGGACGCCGCTATGCCGCGGCATTTTCTCGACATCGCCGACCTTCCGGTAGCCGACCTCAGGGCCATGCTCGACGCCGCCGCCGCGATCAAGGGTGAGCGACGCCGCACGGGGCGCATGGCGCCAGGCCGCCCGCTGGCGGGCCGGGTGCTCGCCATGATCTTCGACAAGCCCTCGACCCGCACTCGCGTCTCCTTCGACGTCGGCATGCGGGAGCTCGGTGGCGAGACGCTGATGCTGACCGGTGCCGAGATGCAGCTCGGCCGCGGCGAGAGCGTGGCCGATACGGCCCGCGTCCTGTCGCGCTACGTCGACGCCATCATGATCCGTACGCTGGATCGCGACATGGTGGCCGAACTCGCCAGCCATGCCACCGTCCCGGTGATCAATGGCCTGACCAGATCCTCCCATCCCTGCCAGGTGATGGCGGACCTGATGACGTTCGAGGAGCATCGCGGCCCGATCGCGGGGCGGACGGTCGCCTGGAGCGGGGACGCCAACAACGTGCTGACGAGCTGGGTCCAGGCCGCGGCGCGCTTCGGCTTCCGCATGAATGTCGCGAGCCCCGACGAGCTCGCCCCCTCGGCGGGCCTGCTCGACTGGGCGCGACGCAATGGCGCGCGGATCGTCACCACAGCCGACCCGGCCGAGGCGGTGCGCGGCGCGGACGCGGTCATCTCCGACTGCTGGGTCTCGATGGGCGACGAGGATGCCGCCAATCGGCACAACCTCCTCGCGCCCTATCAGGTGAACGCGCGGCTGATGGCGGAGGCCGCCGAGGGGGCGATCTTCATGCATTGCCTGCCGGCCCATCGCGGCGAGGAGGTCACCGACGAGGTGATCGACGGTCGGCAATCGGTCGTCTTCGACGAGGCCGAGAACCGCCTCCATGCACAGAAGGGCATCCTGGCCTGGTGCCTCGGAGCCGGAGCCCCATAATGCCGCCCATCGCCGAACGCGTCGTGTCCGACCAGGGACGCGACGATCTCGTGTTGCCGTTCGCGGTCACGCCGCTCGACGTGCGCGGCCGGCTGGTGCGGCTCGGCCCGGCGGTCGACCATATCCTGGCGCAGCACCATTACCCGGATCCGGTCTCGCGCCTGGTCGGCGAGGCGGCGGCGCTGACGGCGCTGCTCGGCGCCTCGCTCAAGACCGAGGGGCGTTTCCAGCTGCAGACCAAGACCGACGGCGCCGTCGACATGCTGGTCGTCGATTTCGACGCGCCCGATCGGCTACGCGCCTTCGCCCGCTACGATGCCGACCGCATCGCCGCAGCCAATGGACGACTGAAGCCCGCCGAGCTGCTCGGTCAGGGCCATCTGGCCCTGACCATCGACGAGGGCGGGGACATGTCGCGCTACCAAGGCGTCGTGCCGCTCGAAGGCCAGGGGCTGGAGGCCGCCGCCGACCAATATTTCGTCCAGTCGGAGCAGATCCCCACGATGGTCCGCCTCGCCGTCGCCCAGAACGTGACCGGCGAGGGTTCGCGCTGGCGCGCCGGCGGCCTTTTGGTGCAGTTCCTGCCCGAATCGGAAGACCGCCGCCGACGGGTCGACCTCGACCCCGGGGACGCTCCGCCGGACTTCATGCCCGACAGGTCCGAAGACGACAGCTGGACCGAGGCCAAGGCGCTCGCCGGCACGGTCGAGGACCACGAGCTCGTCGATCCGACGCTGTCGAGCGAGCGGCTGCTCTATCGCCTGTTCCACGAACGGGGCGTGCGGGTGTTCGAGCCGCAGGCGCTGCGCGATGCCTGCCGCTGCTCGCGCGAGCGCATCGCCGGCATGCTGCGGAGCTTCACGCCCGACGAACGCCATGACATGATCGGCCCCGAAGGCCGCATCGGCGTCACCTGCGAGTTCTGCGGCGTGCATCGGGACTTCGACCCGGCGGATTTCGACCCGCCGGCCTAAGCTTCATTCCGTCACGATCGAGACCTTGTCCGCATAGAAGGCCAGATGGCCGGCGATCCCGGCCATGGCCGGATAGGGGGTCTCGTAGGACCAGACGGCGTTCTCAGCCGCCCCCTCCCCCGACCCGATGCTGAAATAGCTCGCGTCGCCCTTGTAGGGACAGTGCGAGGTGCGGCTCGTGCGCGTGAGCTTGTCCATGTCGACGTCTCCGCGCGGCACGTAAAGCACGGCCGGATAGGCCGCCTCCGCGAGGCGCAGCGCCCTCGTCGTGTCGGCGATGACGGTGCCGTTGCGCGTCACCTTGACGCGGCCTTTCTGCGGCTCGATGCTGATCGGGTGG
The DNA here is from genome assembly GCA_036276175.1 of Lichenihabitans sp. Classification (GTDB taxonomy): domain Bacteria; phylum Pseudomonadota; class Alphaproteobacteria; order Rhizobiales; family Beijerinckiaceae; genus Lichenihabitans. Next base: position 24,311 of record DATBEH010000111.1, on the reverse strand, counting down.
TCGGGCCCGGGGAGTTTCATCGGCGCCTCCTGTTCGAGGGTTTCATTGCGTCAGACCAAGAGATTTGAACCAGCCATTTCATCCATGGAAGACCCGTGACGCCCCGGCATCGGCGGACCGGGCGGAAAGGGGATCATGCATTACGAGATCATCGGAACCACGATGCAGGCGCTCAGCGTCGAGCTCGCGGCCGGCGAACAGCTCTTCAGCCAGACCAATACAATGGCGTGGATGAGCACCGATATCGAGATGGCGACCAACACCGGCGGCGGTTTCTTCGCCGGACTGAAACGGACCTTCGGCGGCGGCAGCTTCTTCGTGACGGACTTCACAGCGCGCCGTCCCGGCCACATCGCCTTCGCGCCGCGCTTTCCCGGCACCATCCTGGCGCGCCCGCTCGCCGCCGGCCAAAGCCTGATCTGCCGCAAGGAGACCTTCCTCTGCGCCGAGAAATCGGTGACCCTCGAGATCGCATGGCAACGCAAGATTGGCGCCGGCTTCTTCGGCGGCGAGGGGTTCATCCTGCAGAAGGTGACGGGACCCGGCACGGTGTTCCTCGACCTGTCGGGAGAGGTCATGGAACATGCCCTCGCGGCCGGCGAGCGGCTTTTGGTCCATGCCGGCCACGTCGGCGTCATCGAGCCCTCGATCAGCTTCGACATCCAGATGGTCAAGGGGTTCCGCAACATCCTGTTCGGCGGCGAGGGACTGTTCCTGGCCTCCCTCATCGGACCGGGCAAGGCGCTGCTGCAGACCATGCCGATCATGAACCTCGCCGAGGAGATCGCGCGCTACCTGCCGGGGAAAGCCGAATCTGCCGGCACGGGCGCCGCCGTCGGGGGCGCTGTCGGCGGGGTCGGCGGCAGTATCGCCGGCGCGCTGCTCGGCGGTCTCTTCGGCGGCAGCAATAGCAGCGACGCCTGAGCTAGCTCCGCGTCGCGGCCTTGGCGACCTCGGCCATCAGCCTGGGCAGGTTGTCCGGCGTCACCGGGCCGATCAGCTTGTAGGCGATCGTCCCGTCGCCGCGGATCACGAAGGTCTCGGGCACGCCGTAGACGCCGAAATCGATTCCTGTGCGTCCCGACGCGTCGTCGCCGACCCGGCCATAGGGATCGCCGAGCTGGCCGAGAAAGCGCCGGGCGTCCTCGACGTTGTCCTTGTAGACGATGCCGTCGAGCGTGACGCCTTGCGCCTTCAGCCGCGGATCCTGCGCCAGCGTCAGCAGCAGGCCGTGCTCGTCATGACATTCGGCACACCATGAGGCGAAGACGTTGAGCAACGTCACATGGCCGGCCTTGAGATCGGCATCCTTGAGCCCGGCACTCCCTACCCCTGCCCGGCCAGGCAGCGGCTTGAGGTCGAACTGCGGCACCGGACGGCCGATCAGCGCCGAGGGAACGCGCGACGGATCGCCCGCCCCGAGCTGCACCAGGAACAGGCCCGCGAGCCCCACGAAGACCACCAGCGGCAGCAGCACCAGGAGACGCCGGCCGAGGCGCGACGGGGCGCCGGCGGACGATGGCAGATCGGCGGATGTCATGCGGACCCATCTCCGGGAGCCGCGGATCCGGCCCGACGCACCCCGCTGCGGGCCTCGAGCTTCGCCAGCAGCCGGCGCTGGGCCCGCCCGTCGAGCACGACCGCGATGATCATGGCGAGCATGACGAGGGTCGTCACCGCATAGGCCGCGACGATGAAGCCGAGATGCGGGATGCCGCTCATGATGCCACCTTGGTTCGGGTGAAGACGGCCTCCGGCGGCGGCTCGGCGGCGGAGACGAGCATCAGCCGGCGCACCTTGCGGCGCAGGACCTCGTTGCGGAGCGCCGCGATGTGCAGCGTCGCGAAGATCAGCGTGAAGCTCACGGCCATGATGAGCAGCGGGACCAGCATCGAGCCGTCGACGGTCGAGCCCGTCCTGGTGAAGATCGAACCCTGGTGGAGCGTGTTCCACCAGTCGACCGAAAACTTGATGATCGGCAGGTCGATGGCGCCGACGAGCGTCAGCACCGAGGCGGCGCGGGCGGCGCGGCCCGGCTCCTCGATCGTATGCCAGAGCGCCAGCAGCCCCAGATAGGTGAGGAACAGCACCAGCATGGACGTCAGCCGCGCGTCCCACACCCAGTAGGTGCCCCACATGGGCTTGCCCCAGAGCGAACCGGTGACGAGGCAGATGAAGGCGAAGCCGGCGCCAAGCGGCGCCGCAGCCTTCTGCGAGGCTTCCGCCAGCGGATGCCGCCACACCAGCGTGCCGAGCGCCGAGCCGGTCATCACGCAATAGGCGAGCGTCGAGACCCAGGCCGCCGGCACGTGGATGAACATGATCTTGACCGTCTCGCCCTGCTGGTAGTCGGCGGGAGCGTCGAAGCCCAGGGCAAGCCCGACCACGAGCGTCAGCGCCGAGAGGCCGACGAGCCAGGGCAAGGCGCGGCCCGAAAGCCGCATGAAATTCTGGGGATTGGCGAGGACGTACATGGACCAAACCGGCTCGATGTGCGGCGCGCACGATAGCGCGGCCCGCGCCACCTCTGCCAATCTTTATCGCAATTGCGGCGGGATCATAGACGGCGCACCATGCCTGACGGGCACTATTCCGCCGCGACGCCGAACTCGGCGAGTTCGGCGATGATGGTCGCGCGGTCGGCACCGCCGAGCGTCAGCTCGACCGGCTCGTCGGCGACGATGCGGTTGAGCGCCTTATGCGCCTCGCTCAATCGCAAGCCGAATTCCTTTAACTTGCGGGCAAGACGTACCGGGCGATCGATCTCTGCGCTGCGCCGAAGCACCAAGTCAACGCCTGATGCGGATCGGCTTCGGTCGTCTGCCGGAATTTCGACCTGTGGATCTGACAGAACCAAAAATGATGATTTCATCGACATCGAGCACCTCCATGAACGTCCGGGCAATCGCATTAAGCCCGTCGCGTCCGACTGTTCCCCGACCGGGTCCGTCGATATGAGCGTTAACCATGGCAAGCCGTCGCTCCGCTATCCTGACCTCGCTGATAATCTCGATTGTACCTCGATTGGTTTCAATACGGATGTCCACCGTTCGTTCATCCGCGTCCAGAATTTCGATTGACGTGATGCCGATCGACATGGGCGAACCTTACTCCACCGTCAGCCTGAGCGCCGCGGCGGCGGCAAAAGGCGCCCCAGCAACACAAAGCAGCGTCAGCCCGCAGAGCACCATGAACGGCAGGCCGAACGGCACCGTGCCACCGGAGGCGGCCACCGCCGCCGAGACGCCGAAGATCAGCACCGGGATGGTCAGCGGCATCACGATCACCGACAGCAGCAGGCCGCCGCGCCTGAGCGACACGGTCAGCGCCGCCCCGATGGCGCCGAGCGCTGTCAGCGCCGGCGTCCCGACGAGCAGCGTCAGCGCCACCCCGCCGAGCGTCGGCCCGTCGAGCGCCAGCATCAGCCCGAACAGCGGCGAGACGAGCACCAGCGGCAGGCCGGTGGCGCACCAATGCGCCAGGCACTTGACCGCCACCACGAGCTCGAGCGGCGCCGGGCTCGCGCGCAGGAGGTCGAGCGTGCCGTCCTCGCTGTCCGACCCGAACAGCCGGTCGAGGCCGAGCAGGCTCGCCAGCAGCGCCGCGATCCACAGGATGGCCGGCCCGATGCGCGCGAGCAGGTTCAGGTCCGGTCCAACCGCGAAGGGGACCACCGTCACGAGGCAGAGGAAGAACACGACGCCGGTCGCGCCGCCGGCGCCGATGCGCCGCGCCAGCAGAAGGTCGCGCCAAAAGACGGCGGCGAGACCGTGGATCACGCCGCGCCCAGGGTCAGCGATTGCAGCGGATCGAGCCCGAGCGGCGCATGCGTCGCGGCGACGATGAGGCCGCCTGATGCGAGATGCTCGCCCATCATCGCGCCGAACACCGCCTGCGAGGCGGCGTCGAGCGCCGTCGTCGGCTCGTCGAGCAGCCACAGCGGCCGCTGCGCGACGAGCAGGCGGGCCAGCGCCACGCGGCGACGCTGGCCGGCCGACAGGTAGGCGCAGGGCAGATCCTCGACATGAGAGAGACCGAACCGTCGCAGCGCTTCGGTCGGCGACACCGCCGGGCGGCCCGTCACGGCCGCCGCGAAACCGAGGTTTTCCACCGCCGTCATGGCGCCTTTGAGCGCATCCGCGTGGCCGAGGTAATGCGCCCGCTCACGCACCGGCGCGTCCTCGTCCCCGGCATCGGGCGGATCGAGCGCGAGCGTCCCCTCGGTCGCCGGCAGCAGGCCCGCGACGATGCGCAGCAGCGTCGACTTGCCGGCGCCGTTCGGGCCCGTGACGCCGAGCGCTTCTCCGGCCGCGAGCGTGAACGACAGCCCGGCGAAGAGCAGCCGGCCACCGCGCTCGGCCGCAAGATCCCTCACCTCGAGCCTGAGACCCAAAATCGCCCGTCCCGCCATGCTGCGATGCAAACCCCGCCGAGAGCAGATCGGCGGTTGCCGATCTGCTCCACCCTAGCAGGCGAGCCGATGAAACGGCTCTGGCGGGCAGTCCCGTGTAGCGGCGCCGCAAGCGAATATCTATAGTGCAGCCATTCCAATCTCCACCGACCGTCAAGGACGCCGCATGCCCTCGCTCGATTCCTTCGGATGCCGCCGGACCCTGGATGCCGGAACGGCAACCTATGACTACTTCTCCCTGCCGGAGGCGGAGAAGAACGGGCTCGAGGGCATTTCGCGGCTTCCCTTTTCGATGAAGGTCCTGCTCGAGAACCTGCTGCGCCACGAGGACGGCCGCAGCATCACCAAGGCCGACATCCTGAGCGTCGCAGCGTGGCTCGACGGGCGCGGCAGGGACGAAAAGGAGATCGCCTTCCGCCCGGCCCGCGTGCTGATGCAGGATTTCACCGGCGTGCCGGCGGTGGTCGATCTCGCGGCCATGCGCGATGCGATGCGGTCGCTCGGCGGCGACGTCGCCAAGATCAATCCGCTGGTCCCGGTCGACCTCGTCATCGACCACTCGGTCATCGTCGACGAATTCGGCACGCCCAGAGCCTTCGATGCCAACGTCGAGCTCGAATACGAACGTAACGGCGAGCGCTACCGCTTCCTGCGCTGGGGCCAGAAGGCCTTCTCGAACTTCCGCGTGGTGCCGCCCGGCACCGGCATCTGCCACCAGGTCAACCTCGAATATCTCGCGCAGACGGTGTGGACGCGCGAGGAAGAGCATGGCGGCAAGACGGTCACCGTCGCTTATCCGGACACGCTCGTCGGCACCGATTCCCACACCACCATGGTCAATGCGCTCGCGGTGCTCGGCTGGGGCGTCGGCGGCATCGAGGCCGAGGCCGTGATGCTCGGCCAGCCGCTGTCCATGCTGCTGCCGCAGGTCGTGGGTTTCAAGCTCACCGGCAAGCTCAGGGAGGGCCGCACCGCGACCGACCTCGTGCTGACGGTGACGCAGATGCTGCGCAAGCTCGGCGTCGTCGGCAAGTTCGTCGAATTCTACGGCGGCGGCCTCGACGGCCTGTCGCTCGCCGACCGCGCCACCATCGCCAACATGGCGCCGGAATATGGCGCGACCTGCGGCTTCTTCCCCATCGACGCCGAAACCATCACTTATCTCGATACGTCGAACCGGGGCGACGAGCGCATCGCCCTCGTCAAAGCCTATGCCAATGCGCAGGGCATGTTCCGCTCCGCCGCCTCCGAGCCCGTCTTCACCGAGACGCTGGAGCTCGATCTCGGCGAGGTCATGCCGTCGCTTGCCGGCCCCAAGCGCCCGCAAGACCGCGTAGCGCTCGAGTCCGCCAAGTCGAGTTTCGGCGTGGCCCTGGCCAAGGACTACAAGGTCGCCTCCGCGACCGAGCGCTTTCCGGTCGAGACGAAGGATTTCGACCTCGGCCATGGCGACGTGGTGATCGCCGCCATCACCTCCTGCACCAATACGTCGAACCCGGCCGTGATGATCGGCGCGGGCCTCCTGGCCCGCAATGCCGTCAGGGCGGGCCTCGCGACCAAGCCCTGGGTCAAGACCTCGCTGTCCCCCGGTAGCCAGGTCGTCGGCGACTACCTCGAATCAACCGGCCTTCAGGCCGACCTCGACCGGCTCGGGTTCAACCTCGCCGGCTACGGCTGCATGACCTGCATCGGCAATTCCGGTCCGCTGGCCCCCGAACTCTCGAAAGCCATCAACGACAACGATATCGTGGCCGCCGCGGTCATCTCGGGCAACCGCAACTTCGAGGGCCGCGTCAACCCGGACGTGAAGGCCAACTACCTCGCCTCGCCCCCGCTCGTCGTGGCCTATGCGCTGGCCGGCTCGCTCGACCTCGACCTCACGACCGAGCCGCTCGGCGAGGGCACCGGCGGCCCGGTCTATCTGCGCGACATCTGGCCGTCGCAGCAGGAGGTGGCCGATCTGCACCGGACCGCGATCACCAAAACCATCTTCGCCGAGCGCTACGGCGACGTGTTCAAGGGCGACGTCCATTGGCAGACCATCGACGTGGCGATCGGCAAGACCTTCCGCTGGAACATGGCCTCGACCTATGTGCAGAACCCGCCCTATTTCGAGGGGATGACGAAGGAGCCGGCCCCGGTCGCCGACATCGAGAAGGCCCGCATCCTCGGGCTCTTCCTCGATTCGATCACGACCGACCACATCTCGCCGGCGGGCTCGATCAAGGCCTCGTCTCCGGCCGGGCGCTATCTGCTCGACCATCAGGTCCGCCCGCAGGACTTCAACCAGTACGGCACGCGGCGCGGCAACCACGAGGTGATGATGCGCGGCACCTTCGCCAACATCAGGCTCAAGAACCAGATGGTGCCGGGCGTCGAGGGCGGCGTCACGCACCATCAGCCGACCGGCGAGGAGATGCCGATCTACGACGCCGCCATGCGCTACAGGGAGGAAGGCGTGCCGCTCGTCGTCTTCGCCGGGCGCGAATATGGCACGGGCTCGTCGCGCGACTGGGCCGCCAAGGGCACCAAGCTCCTCGGCATCCGGGCCGTCATCGCGCAGAGCTTCGAGCGCATCCACCGCTCGAACCTAGTCGGCATGGGGGTCCTGCCGCTGGTCTTCGAGGAGGGCACGTCCTGGCAGACGCTCGGCCTCAAGGGTGACGAAACGGTCAGCGTCAAGGGCCTGGGCGAGGGATTGAAGCCGCGCCAGACGATGGAACTCGTGATCACCTCGGGCGCAGGCGTCGAGACCCGCGTGCCGGTCTACAGCCGCATCGATACCGCGGACGAACTCGAGTATTTCCGAAACGGCGGCATTCTGAACTACGTGCTGCGCAGCCTGGCGGCATGATCGTCTGCGCCGTCTCACGGGACGGCGCGCGGTCTCGACGAGTCCTCCTCGCGCCCCGCTTATGGTAATCTCGTCGCCATGTCTGAGATGCCGAACCTCAGGATGACGGTCGACGAGTTCCTGGCCTGGGCGGAAGCCCAACCGGGACGACATGAGCTCGTCAATGGACGCGTCTTCGCGATGGCGCCCGAACGGGTGCGACACACGGGCACCAAATTCTCGGTATCCTCGCCTTGTTCCAAGCCATCCGGAAGGCAGAATTGGCCTGCGAGATGCTGCCGGACGGCGCGACGGTGCGGATTGATCGCTTCACAGCCTTCGAGCCCGATGCGCTCGTCCGCTGCGGTCCGCCGCTTGAGGCCGACGCCGTCGAGACCCCCGATCCCATCGTTGTCGTCGAGGTCCTATCGCCGAGCACGCGCAACTACGATGCCGGTGCCAAACTTGCCGGTTACTTCACGCTCTCCAGCATCCGGCATTATCTGATGGTCGATCCGGACCGGCGCGTCATTGTCCACCATCGGCGCGATGGCGACGCCATCGCGACCCGCATCATCGGCTCCGGCAGCCTCCGTCTCGATCCGCCCGGTCTCGACGTGTCGGTCGCCGACATGCTGGGGCCGGAATGACGCCATGCCCGAGATGCCGAACCTCAGGATGACGGTGGACGAGTTCCTGGCCTGGGCCGAGACCCAGCCGGGACGGCACGAGCTCGTCGATGGCCGGGTGTTCGCGATGGCGCCCGAACGTGCCAGGCACACGCGCGCCAAGGCGGCAGCCCATGCTTCTCTCGCCGGCGCGATCGCCCGCGCATCGCGGCCCTGCGAAGTCATGCCCAACGGCATGACCGTGCGTATCGACCGCTCGACGGCCTACGAGCCGGATGGGCTCGTCTATTGCGGTTCGCGCCTGCCCGACGACGCCATCGAGGTGTCGAACCCGATCATTGTCGTTGAGGTGCTTTCCCCAAGCACCGGCAATTACGACAAGGCCGGCAAGCTGGTCGGCTATTTCATGGTGGAGAGCCTCCAGCATTACCTGATCGTCGACCCGGACCGGCGCGCGTCATCGTCCACCACCGGCGCGACGGCGAGAACATCGCCACCCGCATCATCGCGTCCGGCAGCCTCGAGCTCGACCCACCCGGGCTCGACGTCATGGTCGAGGCGATGCTGGGGCCCGCCTGAGCAGTCTTGGAGGGACGCTCCGGCGCGGAATGAGCGACGACGTGCCGGGTATGAACGGTTCTGTCGAACGACCGATCCCGTGGCACACCGGGCCGCCCAAGCCGCCGAAATCATTCAAATTTTAGCGAAAATGGCAAGATCACGTTGTCCATATTCGCATCCGTGGGCAAGACGCACCCTGTATCGACGTCTTCGTGATGGATCATGGATCAAAAGGAGAGCAGTTTCGTAAAATGCAATTTCAAGTTGCAACTGTACCTTGCTGCCGCCCTGCTTCCCGCCGTTAGCGCATCTCGCCGATGTCCGGCACCGCCGGACGGCAGCGCATTTCGAGAGAGGTAAAGTGCGGTCCGCAGCCGGAGGCCCGAACCGATGATGGATCGTCTGCACCGTGTCACGCCCGATCAGGCCTCCGTCGTCTTGCAGACCACCTCATCCGCCGCGAGACATAGGGTTCTGATCGTCGGCGACGTGACGGCCAAGCAGAAGGCCTTCAGGACTCGATTAAGCGAAGCCGCGAGGGATCTCGTCATCGAGGGATTGTCACAACCGCTGGCGGATCTCAGCCGCAGGCCCGACCTCGTGATGTGGACCCTGGCCAGCCCCGAAGCGGAACCAGACAACCTGCAGCATCGCGTGATGCGCCTCAACGACCGCTTCCCGCGCGTGCCGCTCGTCGCCGTCGCCGACAGGGACGACGTGCGGCTCGCATTGCGGGCCTTGCGCCAGGGCTTCCGCGGCTACGTTTCGTCGACGCTCGATCCTCGCGTGGCGGTCGCGGCGCTGCGCCTCGTCCTGCCGGCGGCATTTTCGTGCCGGATTACGTGCTGGACGTCTGCCGCGACGACGCGCCATGCGCGCCGCACGGGAGCCGGACATCGAAACTTTCCCACTGACGGGGCGTGAGCTGGAGGTGCTGCACCGGCTCGAGCGCGGCCTGCAGAACAAGATCATCGCCTACGAGCTCGGCATCAGCCAGAGCACCGTCAAGGTCCACGTTCGCAGCATCATGCGAAAGACGGCCACCAACCGCACCCAGGTCGCCTATCTGACCCGGCGGCTGCCCGTGCAGCAATCATGGGGAGGCGGTGCCGGAGAGCGAAGAAGGGCTTAGCGCAGCCTGCGCCCTTCCTCCTCGACGTGAACCTCCGGACGGTCCTCGCCTCGGGCGAGTTCTTCGTGCCAGCCGCCATCCCGGTCCTGATAGAGGATGGCCTCGGTCTCGCCTGGCTGCTCCTGTTCGGCCGCCGCGGCCTCCGCGGCACGCTCGGCCGCGGTTCGCGTCGGGAAGGTTTCGGAGAAGACGCCGTCGAGACGGTAGGCCCAGCCGCCGTCATGCTCGACGATATGATAGGTGGTGGCGTCGGTCATCGGCGGATCCTTCCCAACTCGGTGTCATCGGGTCAAAAACGAAAGACGGCTCGCGCGGGTTCCGGCAGGCGTCATCCTGCCGGCGCCCGCAGATAAGGCTCGACGGAACCGTGGATCCTGATCGTCAGCGGCCGACCCCGCCGATCCCTGGCAGCGCCGGCGGCGACGCGAATCCAGCCTTCGCTCACGCAATATTCCTCGACGTTGGTGCGCTCCTCGCCCTTGAACCTGATGCCGATGCCACGTTCCAGCAGGTCGGCGTCATAGTGCGGGCTTTCAGGGTCGGTAGACAGGCGGTCGGGGAGCGCATCGCTCATGAATCGGACCCTTCTGATTGGCTTGCGGCCGGGGAGGCGACGGTCGGCGCAGCGAAAATGGCCGCGATCTCGGGCGCCGACAAGACCCGGTAGGCGCCGGGCGCCAGATCGGACGGCAGGCCGAGCCCCCCGACGGCCTCCCGATGCAGCCCCAACACGTGGTTACCGAGCGCCGCGAACATCCGCCGCACCTGATGGTAGCGTCCCTCGGTCACGGTCACGCTGGCTTCGGTCGGCCCGTGGCGCTCGAGCCTCGCCGTCATGAGCGGCTTCGTCTCCCCGTCGAGCATCAGCGTGCCGCTGGCGAAGATCGCCGCCGCGTCGGCCCGCAGCGGATGGACCAGGGTCGCTCGATAGCGCTTGGCCACGTGGGACTTCGGCGCGATCACCCGATGCAGGAGGCCGCCGTCGTCGGTCATCAGAAGCAGGCCCGACGTCGCCTTGTCGAGCCGGCCGACCGTCGACAGGGCAGGATCGCGCCGCTGCCAGCGCTCGGGCAAGAGCCCGTAGACAAGCGGTCCCGCTTCCTTGTGCGAGCAGGTGACGCCGCAGGGCTTGTGCACCATCAGCACGAGGCCCGGCGGCGGATCGACGGGCTCGCCGTCGATCATAAGGCGCTCGGTCAGGCCCGCCCCGATCTCGATCCGCCGGTCGGCTTCGATCTGCGGCGCGCTGTCGAGACTGATCCGCCCGCGGCGGGCCATGGCCTCGATCTCGCGTCGCGACCCGTAGCCGAGATTGGCCAATAGCCGGTCGAGCCGCAGCGTGGCGGGAGGCTTGCTCACCGGCGCGCCTCGACGACCTTGAAGCCCGCGCGCTCCGCCACCGGTCGCACCTGCCTGAACAGCGGCTTGAGCACCGCCTCGTAGGGAAGATGACGATTGGCGACGAACCAGAGAACGCCGCCCGGCCGCAGGCTCTCGGCGGCCCGGCCGATGAACAGCCGGCCGAGATCCTGATCCTCGGCCCCGCCGCCGCCATGGAACGGCGGATTCATCACGACGAAATCGAGCCGATCAAGCCCAGGGGACGACGCCCGCAGGTCGAGCCAGCGCAGCTCGACGCGCGGATCGTCGAGATTGCGGCGGGCCGCATCGATCGCCCGGCGATCGACGTCGATCCCGGTCAGGGCCGTGACCTTCGGCGCGGCGAGGACGGCACGGTCGAGCACACCGATGCCGCAGCCGAAATCGGCGCCCCGACCCGAGAGCGCCGGCAGATGGTCGAGCAAGAGGGCCGAGCCCGGATCGGTCCGATCCCACGAAAACACGCCGGGCTGCGACCACAGGCCGAAAGCGGCGACGAAGCGAGGTGCGCCGGCCTCGATCGCCTCCTCGACGCCGACGGGGCGGCTAGGCCGCGCCACTCTGCAGATCCGGTGGTGCCGCCGGGCACTCTCCTCGGTGTCGCAACCGAAGGCCCGCAACTCGTCCCCCAGGCGCGCGCCGCCCTTGAGCTTGGGCGCCATGACGATCATCTCGCCGCCGTCCGCCACGGCCTTCAGGCCGAGGCCCAGGACATGGCGACGCTCGATCGTTCCGGGCGGCGCCACGACGACGAGGCGAACGAGCGAACCTTCGCGGATCTCCTCGAGACGCGCCGCGCCTGGGATCAGCGGCGAGACCTGGACCGCGCCCGCCGGGGCGTTCTCCAACCCCTGCGGCGGGAGCCCATAGAGGCCATCGACGATCCGCTCCACACCATGCCCCCGCTTCCGACACAACGGTCATAGACCGGCCGGGGCCGCAGCGCCAAGGCCCTCGCGGGACCGGGTCCCCGCCTCTACTGGGCGGACGAGAGCACGTCCGGCAGATTGTCCCTGCGGTTGTGGGTGAAGAGATCGTCGGCCGGCAGGTCGGACGAGCCCTGTTTCAGCGACAGCGCCGCGCCGGGATCGCGCGAGGTCACGAACAGCCCGTCGGCATTGAACGAGCCCCAGCCATCGGACGAGGCGAAATAGGTGGCCAGAACCTGGCCGCTGCCGATGCTCCAGAGCTTCATCGTCGTGTCCCGGCAACCCGACAGGATGGTGCGGCCGTCGGGCGAGAAGGCCACGCCGACGACCGCGGCCGTGTGACCCGTGAACAGGCGCAGCACCTGTCCGGTCGCGATGTCCCAGAGCCTGACCGTTCCGTCCTCGTGGCCGGAGAGCGCCGTATTGCCGTCCGCCGAGACCGCGACGGCGTAGATATCGCTGGGGCTCGTGAAGGTGCGCACGATCTTGCCGGTCGCCACGCTCCACAATTTCATGGTCCTGTCGTCGCTGCCCGACAGCAGCATCTTGCCGCTCGGCAGGAAGGCGACGTCCTCGACATATCCCTTGTGGCCTTTGAAGAGGCGGATCTGCCGCCCGTCGGAGGTGGTCCAAAGTCGTACCGTCTGGTCGCGGCTGGCGGAGGCCAGCGTATGCCCATCGGGCGAGAAGACGGCCTTGTTGACGGCGTTCCGGTGGCCGACGAGCTGGCGCGTCAACTGGCCGGTGGAGAAGTCCAAGAGGTTGATCGGACCGCCGCTGCTTACCGCGACGAGCCGGCCATCGGGCGACACGGAGACGCTGTTCGCCCAGGTGTCGCGATTGTCGAAAGAGCGGATCGGTTGCCCGGTCGCCACGTCCCAGAGCTTCACGACATTGTCGAAGCCGGCGGAAGCGGCGGTCTGCCCCTCTCCCAAAAAGCGCATGGAGCGGACGTTGCCGGTCGGCCCGGCGAAGCTGCGGATCTCCTTGCCGCTCGCCACATCCCAAAGGGCGAGCACGCCGTCGCCCCCCATCAGCGCGGTGCGGCCGTCCGGCGAAAAGGCCACCGCATTGATCGGCGCCGCGGCGTTGAGCTTGGGCTGGAGCACGGCGCCAGCCGGCAGCACATAGGGCGTATCCTGCGCGGCGCCGGAGGGCGCGGCGACGCCGTCTGCCTTGTCGAGCCGCTGGAGGGCAGCGGTCGCCTCGCCGTTTCCGGCCGCCGCGGCCTTGCCGTACCAGAGCCTGGCTTCGGCAAGGTCCTTCGTCGTGTGGTCGCCCAAGGCCAGCGCGTCCGCGAGACGCAGCTCCCCAATCACCACGCCGCCTTCGGCCGCCTTGCGCAGCAGTCGCAGGCCCCCGGCCGGGTCGTAGATCCCGCTGCTCTCGTTCATCAGAAAGAAGGCCATGAGGAGGGCCGCAGCCGGTTCGCCGCCCTCTGCGGCCTCGCGGATCGCGGCAAGCGTCTCCGGGCTGGGGGCTTTCTCGCTGCCCGATTTGCGCATGAGGGCCAAGCCGAGCTGGAATTTCACCCGCACGTCCTGCGGTCTCGCCTTGAGCGCCGCGGCGCAAGCCGGCTCCGCCGTGGCGGCATCGATCGCGTCCGGTTCGACGCCAGCGACATCTGCCGGCTTCGTCGGGTCACCGGCCCAGGCGGCGAGCCTGTCGCACTCGGCGACGGAGGGGTCGGTCGGGCCGGCCGGTGCTTCGGCGACGGATCCCGCGTCCGGCGGCATGGCCTTGGCGAGACGCTCGGCGTCGCGCGCGGCATCCGGATATCCGGCCGCCGCCGCTTTGCGATAGAGGGCCAGGGCCTGGACCTTGTCCTGCGGCACGCCTTCGTAGCCGCGTTCGTAGGCGTCACCCAGGATGCCCATGGCCAGGCCGACGCCCTGGTCCGAGGCCTTGCGCAGCAGCGCGAGACCTTCGGCCCGCTTGTCCTTGAACTCCTCCGTCGGCTCCTCGAAATAGAACGCTCCCAGCAAGGCCATTGCGGCCGGATAGCCCATGTCGGCCGACCGCCGCAGCAAGGCGAGCATCTCCGCATGGTCTTCGCCGGGCGCCTTGGTGTAGCGCGGGATCAGCGCCACCCCGAGCTGCATCGTCAGCCGCGGGTCCTGCGGTCTCGCCGCGACGGCGGCCCGGCAGGCCGGGACGGCCTTTGCGGCATCGAGGGCCTTCATCGCATCGATGTCGATGCCGGCGACGCCGGCCGGCCGGCTCGGGTCCGTCTCGAGCGCCGTGAGCCGGTCGCATTCGGCGATCGATGGGTCGGGGGCCGCGGCCTCGACGTCCGCGGGGGCGGCGCCGGCATCCGGAGGCATAGTCTTGGCGAGGCGCTCCGCGTCCCGTGCGGCCTCCTCGTAGCCGGCCGCGACGGCCTTGCGGTACCAGGCCAGAGCCTCCGTCTTGTCGACCGCCACCCCGCTGCCCCGTTCGTAGGCTTCGCCCAGGATCGCCATGGCAAAGCCGACACCCCGATCCGCCGCCTTGTGCAACAAGGCGAGCCCTTCGGCCTTCTTGTCCTTGAACTCGTCCTTGTTCTCCTCGACGTAGAGCGCTCCGAGCAGGGCCATGGCGGCTGGGTATCCGGCTTCGGCGGCCTGCTGGAAGCTCGCCACCATCTCCGGGTTGCCCTGCCCCTTCGAAGCCTCGTATTGCGGGATAAGGGCCACGCCGAGCTGCATCCTGAGGCGCGGGTCCCGAGGTCGGGCCGCGACGGCGCCGCGGCAGGCGCGCACTGCGGCCTCCGCATCCCCGGGCTTGATGGCATCGATCGAAATTCCCGGCACGCCGGCCGGCCGGCCGGGGTCGAGCTGCAAAGCCGCCAGCCGGTCGCATTCGGCGATCGCCGGGTCCTGTGGACCGGCCTGCGCCTCGGCGGCCGCACTCCCGGCGTCGGCCGGCATCGTCGCGCCGAGCCGCTCCGCGTCACTCCTGGACCGAGGATCTCCGGCCGCAGCGCCCTTGCGGTACCAGGCGAGCGCCTGCGCCTTGTCGGCCGATACGCCGCGGCCGTGCTCGTAGAGCATGCCGAGATAATCGTCGGCGACCGCGACGCCGTTCTCGGCGGCCTTCCTGATCCAGTCGATCCCTTCGGTCGCCTCCGACGGGCTCGGCGGCTCGCCGCGCAGTTCCACGATGGTCACGCCGAGCAGCATCATGGCGGCCGCGTTGCCGCGCTCCGCGGCTCGCTTCAGCAACCCCTTGCCTTCGGCGATCTCGGGGCTTTGCGCCGGGTCGGGCATGGCGCTCATGCCGGGACCGGACGGCTTGAGGCTGGCGACGAGCGCGATGCCGAGCTGCATCTCGAGGCGCGGATTGTCCGGGTCGGTCGCCAGCGCCCTGCGGCAGGCCGGCACCGCGGCCGGCCCGTCGATCCTCTGGGGGTTATCCTGCCCGGCCACGCCCGGCGGGCGGGTGCTATCGAAGCTCATGGCCGCCAGCCGATCGCATTCGGCCAGCGAGGCATCGGGTGGCGTGGTCCGGCCGATCGATTGATCGCCTTGTGGAGAGGGCGGGGTCAGCGCCGCCACCTGGCTCTGCCGCAGCTCGGCGAGGCGGGCCTGGGCATCGCCGCGCAGACGAGATTGCGGGAACCGCTGAAGGAAGGCCTCGATCTGGGCGGCGTCGCCGGTCCCCTTGATGAAGCCCCAGGTGATCTCGTCCGCCGCCGGCATCGCCGGGGTCGGCACGGGGGCCGCGGGCACGGCCTGCAGCACCGGGGCGCGGCCGGACAGATAGACCGAGCGGGCGCCGATCAGGTCGTTGGAGACGGCCGGCACCTGCTCCTCGTTGGCGCTCCGGGCGAGTGAGGCGACATCGTCGCGCACGATGTCGCCGAGCTCGCTGAGGCTCACGCCGGGCGTCTTGAGTTCCTTGATGAAGACGCGCGTGAAGACCGAGTTGCGTTCCGTGTCGGTGTCGGACAGGCGGTCGAGCGCCGTCTGGCCCTCGCGCGCCGAATACAGCGAATAGACGCCGTCCGTGGCGTCGATCCGCGCCAGCCCGCGGGTGGCCGAGCCGATCGCCCGCGTGCCCCGCGCCGGGAACGGATTGTTGCGGCAGGCGTCGAGCACCACGATGGTGACCCGCGCACCCGCGGCCCGCAGATCCTGCTTCACCTCGCGCTCCGCGATGGCATAGCGCTTGGCGATCCGCTCGTCGCTGGGACCGAGCAGCGGAATGTCGGACGGGATGAGGTAGTTGCCATCGTCGAGCGAGATGCCGTGGCCGGCATAGTAGAACAGGACGGTATCGCCGGGTTGGATCGACCGGGTGAACCGTTCGAGCTCGCCCAGGATCTTGTCGAGCGAGGCGTCCTGCGTGAGGCGGGTCACGGCGAAGCCCAGGCCCTCGAGCGCGTCGCCGACCGCCCCGGCATCGGAGGCGGCCCGCTGCAGCTGCGCCTCCGGCGGCAGATGCTGATAGGCATTGATGCCGACCACGAAGGCGAGCTTGCTCTCCGCCGACGCCTCGCCGTGAAGCCCGACGACGAACAGCACCGCGGAGAGCCCGCGCAGCCACCACCGCATGACAGCCTCCCGAGGCCGCGGATCCCGACGCCCGGCTTGGGCTACTCCTTGACGTCCAGGCTCGAAATCATCTTGTTGACGTCGGCGTCGTGCGCCTTGTCGGCCTCGGGCGAGGCCCACATCGACAGGACGATGACGTTCTTCGACTGCAACGCCGGATCGATCAGGAGATAGCGGATGACGGTGGGCTCGCCCTTCCAGGTGGCGGACTTGAAATCGGTCGCGGCGACTTTCTTGCCGTCGACCTCCTGGTTCACATGGGCCGGCGCACCGCCGAGATCGACCCCTTGCGATTGCCAGTAGGCGTCATGCTCCTTGAGCAGCGCATCGAGATCTGCCGCGGGAACGACCTCGACCCAGACCAGGATCCCCTCGTCCGGCGTCTTGGTCTCGACGCCGTGGTCGATCCCGGAGGACTCGAAACCGTAGGGGACGTTCACCGTCACGATGGGCGTCTCGCTCTTCACCACGATCGATTTCGCCCAGACCGGCGCCGTCAGCACAAGCAGCCCGGTCACCACCGCGACCGGCAGAATTTTCCACCCGCGCATCTCTCCCTCCCAAGTATAATCAGTGCCAAACGGCCAATGTCTTCGACTATGATCTGTCAACTGGCAACAATATAACGTCTCGTATATATCGTCTATAGTGTGATCTCAAAGGCGAAAACGTGCGGGCCTCGCAGCGCCCTGTCATGATCCCGACGCTACCAGACAAACCCGAGCCTGACAATGCCGCGTTCGCATTTCCGCCGCAATCGACGCCGGCCTATCGAGGCGTTCCGAATCAGGCCGGCGAGGGTTAGCATTCCGTCGAATCCGATCACCGGGGTGATCGAGTGGACCGCAACGGGAGGTCGATCATGAGAACGGCAATCATCGGGGCAGGCTTCGTCGGCCGCGCCTGGGCCATCAGCTTCGCGCGCGCCGGGCACGAGGTGAGGCTATGGGACGTCGCGCCGGCCGCCGTGTCGGGGGCGCTCGGCTTCATCGACAAGGTCCTGCCGGACCTCGCGGGCAGCGATCTCCTCGGCGGCGCGACGCCCGCGGAGGTTCGGAGCCGCATGATCCATGTCGTGGATTTGGCCGAGGCGCTCGAGGGAGCGGACCACATCCAGGAGAACACGCCGGAAAAGCTCGACCTGAAGCGCGGCGTCTTCGCCGACCTCGACCGGCTCGCGCCGTCGAGCGCGGTCATCGCGAGTTCCACCTCGGCCCTGCTGCCGTCGGCCTTCCAGGACCACATCGAGGGGCGCGCCCGTTGCCTCGTCTGCCATCCGATCAACCCGCCCTATCTGGTGCCGGCCGTCGAAGTCGTCCCCTCGCCCTGGACATCGGCTGAAACGGTCAGGCGCGCCGAGGCCTTCATGCGCGGCTGCGGCCAGGCGCCCATCGTGATGCGGCGCGAAATCGACGGCTTCATCATGAACCGGTTGCAGGGGGCGCTGCTCGAAGAGGCGTTCCGGCTCGTCGCCGACGGCGTCGCGAGCCCGGAGGATGTCGACATCGGCTTGCGCGACGGCTTGGCCCTGCGCTGGTCCTTCATGGGACCGTTCGAGACGATCGACCTCAATGCGCCGGGCGGCGTGCGCGACTACGCCGAGCGCTACCAGGGCATCTACGAGCGGCTGTTCCCGTCGACACAGCGCCGCGTCGACTGGTCGGGTCCGGTCATGAAGGTCATCGAGGCCGACCGCACGGAGCGCCTCGGGCGTGACGCCCTCGTCGAGCGGCAGGCCTGGCGCGACCGCCGCCTGATGGCGCTCCTCGGCCACAAGAAGAGAGCGGCACAGGACATCGGCGAGTGACCGATGCTCCTAAGCAAGCTTTCACAAGCTTGCTTACGCTTGGAACGTCGAGCAGCATTGATTTTGCTTGCAATTAGCAAAATCAATCGTGGCGTTCGCCACGCAAGGCTGCTTAGGCCGCGGCGAGAGGATCAGCGGCGAGCCTTGCGGGCGGCATAGCGCGCGTCGCGCGCCGCCTTGCGCTCGGCCTCGTCCGCGATGATCTTCGCGGCCCGCTGCAGGCGCGCCTCTTCGACGGCGCGCTGCTCGGCCTCGAGATGACGCTGGCGTTCCGCCTCCATTTCCGCCTCGGCGGCGGCCTGACGGGCTCGCTCTTCGGCCTCGCGCGCCTCTTTTTCCTGGCGGGCCGCCTCGCGTTCGGCTTCGCGCTTCTGGCGGGCCTCGACGATGGCCCGCCGCTCCGCCAGCTTGGCCTGAACGACGGGATCGTCGGACGTTGGCCGCTCGCGCAGCTTGGCCAGCATGGCGGCCTTGGCCGCCTTGGCGGCATCCTTGCGGTCGTTAAAGTTTGCGTTGTTGAACGTACCCATGTGGTCCCAGGTTCGAGTGAGCTGCCGTGCATCCGTGAGGGGAGCCGGCACGGCATTGTGCGGCCGCCGGGCGCAGGCGCGGCCAAAAATGCCGCGCGGCGCATGGCCCGTCTATGCAAATCGCGCCGAACCCCTATATGCCATTGCGTGACGTCGAAATCCAGGGTGGGCCCGGCTCGATCATGGCCTTGCGGCTCCTGGGCGGAGATTGCCGGAGACGCGCCCGAGCGGATCGGCCATTGCCGGATTGTCCATGTCGCTTCGGCGAACGTGATCGGAGATAGGACCATGGCTGGTCCGGCGGACGATTCCAAAGGCGAGGCAATCCGTCCGCAGGACGGAGACGCGGACCGCGATGTCCTCGACGTGATCTTCAAGGCCGGCGGCGAGGCCCGGCGCGCGGGCAAAGCCTTGCGCGCCAACCCGTATGCGGCCGGCAGCGCGGAGCGCGAGGAATGGGATGCGGGCTGGTGCGCCACGGTCGAGATCGACGATGACGACGGCGAATGCGGCTACCAGAAGAATTGAGTTCGCAGGGCCATGAACGTCGGCCACAGCCCTCGAACCTGCGTTCGGGACCGCGCGAGCCTGACCTGAGCGCGTGAGACCTGGCCGGTGCCGGGCGTCGCTGGCCCGCCCAATGCCTTCCGTCGAGTCGTGACCGCACGGAGGACGCAGGACATGCCGCATCAGTCGCCCGGGATCTTGGGCGAGTTCGACTTCATCGTCGTCGGCGCGGGGTCGGCCGGCTGCGTCCTGGCCAACCGGCTGTCGGCCGATTCGGCGAACCGCGTGCTGCTCGTCGAAGCGGGCGGCCGCGACCGCTGGATCTGGTACCACATTCCGGCCGGCTATCTCTTCGCCATCGGCAACCCACGCTCGGACTGGATGTTTCGCACCGAAGCGGAGGCGGGCCTCGGCGGCCGCTCGATCGCCTACCCGCGCGGCAAGGTGCTCGGCGGCTCCTCCGCCATCAACGCCATGATCTACATGCGCGGACAGGCCGCCGATTACGATGGCTGGAACGCCCTTGGCCTGCCCGGCTGGGGATGGGCGGACGTCCTGCCGCTGTTTCTCAAGCACGAGGATCATTTCGGCGAGGCAGGCGAGTTTCACGGGCGCGGCGGCGAATGGCGCAACGAGACGCCGCGCATCCGTTGGCCGCTGCTCGACGCGGTCGCCGAGGCCTGCGTCGAGGCCGGCGTGCCGAAGGTCGACGACTTCAATCGCGGCGACAACGAGGGCGTCGGCTATTTCCACGTCAACCAGAGGCTCGGTCGCCGCTGGAGCGCCGCACGGGGCTTTCTGCGGCCGGCGCTGAACCGCCGCAATCTGGCGGTCCTGACCGGCGTCACGGTCGACCGGCTCGCGATCGAGGGACGGCGTGTCACCGGCATCGCGGGACGGCGCGACGGGACGGCGTTCTCGGCAGCGCGCGCGGCGACGTCGTCCTGGCGGCGGGCGCCATCGGCACGCCGAAGATCCTGGAGCTCAGCGGCATCGGCCCTGCGCCGGTTCTCGCCGCTGCCGGCGTGCCGCTCCGGCACCACCTGCCGGGCGTCGGCGAGAACCTGCAAGACCACCTCCAGCTCCGTACGATCTTCGAGGTCTGCGGCGTGCGCACCATGAACACCGACTATCGCAGCCTGCCGCGCCGCGCGTTGATGGGGCTCGACTACGCCTTGCGACGGCGCGGCGCCCTGACCATGGCTCCGAGCCAGCTCGGGGCCTTCTTCCGTTCCTCGGCCGAGCATGCGACGCCGAACTTGCAATTCCACTTTCAGCCGCTGTCGCTCGACAAGTTCGGCGACCCGCTGCACGCCTATCCGGCCTTCACGGCGAGCGTCTGCAACCTGAGACCCGCGGCGCGGGGCTCCGTGCATGTCGCGGGCCCGGATCCCGGCACGCCGCCGCTCATTCGGCCCAATTATCTCTCGAACGACGCCGATTGCCGCGTCGCCGTCGAGGCGATCCGGCTCGCCCGCCGCGTCGCCGCCGCGCGGGCGCTCGCCCGCTTCAGGCCGAAGGAGAGGCTGCCGGGATCGGCGCGTGTCTCGGACGAGGATCTCGTCGCCGCCGCGCGGGCTATCGGCACGACCATCTTCCATCCGGTCGGCACCGCTCGGATGGGTCCTGATTCGGACCCGGGCGCCGTGCTCGACGCGCGGCTGCGGCTGCGCGGCCTTGACGGCCTGCGGGTCGCCGACGCCTCCGTCATGCCGAGGATCACCTCGGGCAACACCAATTCCCCGACCGTGATGATCGCGGAAAAGGCGGCTGCCATGATCCTCGAGAAGCGGTGACGTTCGGGACGCGACTTGGCGACACGCTTGCGAGAAGAGTGTCTACCCCGTTAACCGATTGGATTTGATTTCCGGTCATCATGACGCAACGGCAAAAGACAGCGGCGGGCTGATGGGCTTGGCGGCGAGTCGTCGCCGTGACGGACGTCCTCTCAGGGACGGGCGGATCCCAACCTCTCCGTGACCGGAAATTCCCCGCGTGCCCAGACGATCCACGAAACGCGCCGCCGCGCCGCCCGGCCCGACACTGGCGCTGGACGAAATCCTCGACATCACCGCCGCCGGCGATCTCGCCAGGAAGCTTCTGGCGTTGCGGGGGCTGCCGATCGCGATCGACGCTTCAGGCGTGCGTCATGTCGGCGCGCAATGCAGCCAGGTCCTGCTCTCCGCCGCCAGGACCTGGGAGGCCGACGCGCAGACATTCCGTCTCCTCGACCCGTCCGCCGAGTTCACCGAAGGCCTGCGCCTGCTCGGGCTCGCTTCGGCGCTAACGCATGACGCTCGGCAGCCGACTTCAGCCCTCGCCTGAGAGAAATTCTCTAAGTTATTGAATTCGGTGTCATTCGTAGTCTCTTTAAGAGTCGATCCTGGCTCGGTGTCAGCGAGCGTCCAAGGAAAATCCATCATGAGCAAAGTGGTTCTGACGGTCGATGATTCGCGCACCATGCGCGACATGCTCAAGGCCGCCTTGTCCTCCGCCGGCTATTCGGTCGTCCAGGCCGAGGACGGGATGCATGGCCTCGAGGTCCTGGCCGGCGTGCGGCCGGACGTGATCATCACCGACATCAACATGCCGCGCCTCGACGGCTTCGGCTTCATCGAGGGCGTCCGCAAGGAAGGTCCGAACCGGGCCGTGCCGATCCTGGTGCTCTCGACCGAGAGCCACATCGAGAAGAAAAACCGGGCCCGCAGCGCCGGTGCGACGGGCTGGATCATCAAGCCTTTCGACCCCGTCAAGCTGGTCGACGCCGTTCGCCGCGTCGCGGCCTGATCGACCGTCGGACAACAGGGAGTTTCGCCCTTGGACACGATGGCGGCGATCAAGCAGACCTTCTTCCAGGAATGCGAGGACCAGCTGGTCGAGCTGGAGACCGGGCTGCTCGCGATCGAGAAGGGCGATCACGACCCGGAGACGGTGAATGCGGTCTTCCGCGCCGTGCATTCGATCAAGGGCGGGGCGGGCGCCTTCAATCTCGGCGACCTCGTGCATTTCGCCCATATCTTCGAGAGCGCCATGGAGCTGGTACGGACCGGCAAGCTGATGCCCACCGTCCCGGTGGTCAAGACCATGCTGCGCGCCGCCGACGTCCTGGCCGACCTCGTCCGGGAGGCCCGCGACGGCAAGCGCTACGATCCCTCCCGTAGCGCCGTGATCACCGCCGAACTGACCGCGCTCGCGCCCCCGCCCGCCGTCGAAGCGGAGCCCTTCGCCGATTTCGACTTCACGCCGGTGATGGTCGACCTGTCCGATTTCGCCGACCTTGGCGGACCGGCCGCGCCGACCGGCTTCCGCATCGGCTTCACGCCGCGGGCCGACCTCTACGCCAAAGGCAACGAGACCGCGATCCTCCTGCGCGAGGTCGAGCGGCTCGGCGCCACGGTCGTCACCTGTGACACCAGCGCGGTGCCGCTCATCGACGCGCTCGATCCCGAAGGCGCCTATCTGTCCTGGACGGTCGAGCTCGACACCGATCGCGACGAGGCCGCCGTCCGTGAGATCTTCGATTTCGTCGAATGGGATTCGACGCTGACGATCGAGCCGCTCGGCGCACCCGCGGCGCACCCGGCCACGCCGCCCGACGCCGAAGACGGCGACCCGCCCGTGGCCCCGCCGACCGTCGCATCGAGCCGGGAGAGCGGCACGCCGGTGCCCGAGGCCGCCCCGACACCGGCCGCAGGGTCCGACAAGGCGACCGTCGCGACCGCGCAGGCGACGATCCGCGTCGACCTCGACCGCGTCGACCGGCTGATCGACCTCGTCGGCGAGCTCGTGATCAATCAGGCCATGCTGGCCGAGCGCGTGACGGAGGCGGGCCTTGCGCGGGTCTCGGCCGTGGCGACGGGTCTCGACGAGCTCGAGCAGCTGACGCGCGAGATCCAGGACAGCGTCATGGCGATCCGCGCCCAGCCGGTCAAATCGGTGTTCCAGCGCATGCCGCGCCTCGTGCGCGAGGTCGCGGCCCAGGTCGGCAAGTCGGTCCGCCTCGTCACGGAGGGCGAAGCGACCGAAGTCGACAAGACCGTGATCGAGCGGCTCAGCGATCCTCTGACCCACATGATCCGCAACGCCATCGACCACGGGCTCGAGAGCCCGGAGGCGCGTCTGGCGAGCGGCAAGGCCGAAGAAGGCCTCGTGCGGCTCACGGCGCTTCACCGCTCGGGGCGCATCGTGATCGAGGTGGCCGACGACGGCGCCGGAATCAACCGCCCGCGCGTCCGCCAGATCGCCGTCGACCGCGGCCTGCTGTCGCCCGACGCCAAGCTGTCGGACGAAGAGATCGACAACCTCATCTTCCTGCCCGGCTTCTCGACCGCCAAGATGGTGTCCGACATTTCGGGCCGCGGCGTCGGCATGGACGTGGTCAAGCGCTCGATCCAGGCGCTCGGCGGGCGCATCACCATCGCGTCGCGGCCCGGACAGGGCTCGAGCTTCACCATGAGCCTGCCGCTGACGCTGGCCGTGCTCGACGGCATGGTGGTGACCGTCGCCGGCCAGACGCTGGTCATCCCCCTGACCGCCATCGTCGAGACCCTGCTGCCGCGCGCCAGCACGGTGCACAGCTTCGGCGGCTCGGCCCGGGTGATCGGCGTGCGCGACAGCTTCATCCCGCTCGTCGACGTGGGACAGGTCCTCGAATATCGCCACGAGGCGGCCGACCCGAAATCCGGCATCGCGCTGCTTGTGGAGGCCGAGGGTGGCACCCGCAGCGCGCTCCTCGTCGACGCCATCCAGGGACAGCGCCAGGTCGTCATCAAGAGCCTGGAGGCCAATTACGGCCGGGTGCCCGGCATCGCCGCCGCCACCATCCTCGGCGACGGCCGCGTGGCGCTCATCCTCGATGTCGACGCCGTGGTCAGCGGCTCGCGCACCGACCAGACCACCCCCGATTTTTCCTTCGCTCTCGCAGGCTGACACCGATGGAACGACACTCCAAGACCGACGGTACGGGAGCGCGCGAACTGATCACCTTCCTGATCGGCGCCCAGGAATTCTGCGTCGACATCATGTCGGTGCGCGAGATCCGCGGCTGGACGCCGGCC
>DATBEH010000110.1:0-36820 GCA_036276175.1 Lichenihabitans sp. | reverse complement strand
CGGCCTCCGCAAGCGTTCCTTGCACCTATGGGAGCGCCTATCGCCCAAGTTCCGGTTCCATGGGCACTTGGACAGCGTCACACCCTGGCGCGATGTGGTCGACCAGCTCCGGCCCTTCTGGCTTCTCCTTGGGGCATACCGGCTCGGCGAAGGTGTCCATGCCGTCAACGTCGACCTCGGCGACGAGATCGAGGCCAAGGCGAAGACCAAGACCAACGCGGCGTCCTGGTTCCGGGCTCGCGCCCTCCGCTACCTGAAGGCTGCTCTCGGCCGCGATGTCGAGCTGCTGCTGGTCGCGGAGGATGGCGTCGAGGAAGGCGAGAAGACTGGCCGCCTGCACTTCCACGGCCTGTTGCTCGTCACCGAGATCGAGGCCAAGGCGGCCCGCAAGGCGCTGCGGCTGGCGGCGGGGGAATGGGACCCTCGTAGCAGGCGGCATCAAGTCAAAACAGAGCCGGTGCCCGACGTGGGCTTCGCAAGCTACAGCGCCAAGTGCCTCGCCTTGGCCCGCCCTGGTCGCAAGCCCATTCCCGGCTCGCGCAAGGTCACGTTCCTAGGGCGCGGCATCTCCGCGACAAAACGACCCACCGACGCATCAATAAA
Organism: Lichenihabitans sp.; assembly: GCA_036276175.1. Taxonomy (GTDB): domain Bacteria; phylum Pseudomonadota; class Alphaproteobacteria; order Rhizobiales; family Beijerinckiaceae; genus Lichenihabitans. The sequence goes on along the minus strand of DATBEH010000110.1, from coordinate 36,217 downwards.
CACTTATCAAAAGTGCAGCGATTTGATGGTGGGCAAGCCCGTTCCGGCCGCCGCCCCTGTAGAAGATACATCAGTATTGATTGAGCATTCTGCCGGGTTGGCGCCAGCAACGCCTAAGCACTTCGAAATGACCCCTTGCCCGCACCCGCGACGTAGGCGACTCTCTGCTCCGCGCTACATCCGGCGCGTAGATCAGAGGGGGCCACGTTGTTTCAGATTGCGCTCACAGATGAGCAGTATGCAAACCTTTACCAAGGGTCGGACATCTTGGGCGACGCCACCGCCGGCCTGCTCCATGCCGTCGCTGGCTGGCATCCGCGTGTCGGGGGCTGGACCTCCGTGAGTGACATGAGCTGCGGCTATGTGGTGCTCTCCGAGTCACCCATCCCGGATTGCGTGCGGTACGGCCACTGCGTTCTCTCGGCTGTAAGTGATTGAAATCCCTCAATGCGTCTATGGAAAATGCAGGGAGATCGAAAAAGCCATTAGACATGGCTTTCCAGTTGTGCTGTAGGTTGAACGTGCAATGTTGCACAGTATAGGAGAGAGATTATACATGACGAAGATGCAAGGAAGCTTGGAGGTAACCGTTGGAGGATTTGCCGTCCTGAACACGGGAGGCCCGACCATGAGAGTTGATCGTGTTTATGGCGATCAGGCGCTATGCACCTGGCGCGATAAGTCGAGGGAGCGCAGCGACACGTTCCCGATTGCCGACCTGACGAGTGTTCACGCCGACGCCTTCCGGCCAACGGGCGAGCCCCGCTTCATTTCAGAGGAAGAGGATGCCGCCGGCACTTATCCACAGCCCTCAAACTGATTAGGCAAAGTGGTGTGGCATGAACTTTTCCTGCCCATAACTTATTGAAATAAATAACGTTTCTAAAATTGGCTGGGGCGGGAGGATTCGAACCTCCGCATGGCGGAATCAAAATCCGCTGCCGTACCGCTTGGCTACGCCCCAGTGTTCGGCTCCGCCGAATGCGGCGGACCATAGTTTGACGCCGATCCGCCCGCAAGCGCCGCCGCCGGGAGGGCGGTGTGTCAGCTTGACTCTTCCGGTCCGGCGTCAACGGCGATCAAAACGTCCGACCAGCGCGTCGATCCTTTCCCGTTTCCGCGTCCAGCCGTCGAGGATGTCGGTGCCCATCGACGTGCCCGCCCTCCAACTCGTCGGCGCCCACGATGTCTCGAGACAGGGTTGTCAGCGCCGCTTTCATGGCGCGGGCGTTGAAGCGGCCGTGCATGTGCTCGAGACATTCTGTATCGCTCGGCACCGCGCGCTCCTTGGTTCCGTCCTCCTGACAGCGGCAAGCTCCCCGAACCGCTTGCGCAAATCCGGGTCACGATGGGACCGTCAACGGAGAGACGACCCGCCGAGGTCACGTCGCGCGACGCGCGGCTCTTCACGAACAATGATCATCACGCTTGCCGCCCGTCGAGGCCGCGTCTATAAGACGGCCGCCCGCATCGTCGTGCCGGGCTCTGTCGGAGTGTAGCGCAGCCTGGTAGCGCACCTCGTTCGGGACGAGGGGGTCGGAGGTTCGAATCCTCTCACTCCGACCAGCACTCGAATTGTCCGGCCCGGACACATAGGTAACATGTCGTACCTGAGACATGGGTGACACCCTCGGGCCGAACGGGTTGTCGAGGGGTTGCAAGGTTCTCTGCTCCAGATCGATGAAGCCGAGATCATAGCTCATGAAGCTGACGAGCCAAATGCCCTCGTCGACCTCCTTGATGCCGAGGCGTTGACCGGCGAGCACGGTCGAGATGTTGATCTTTTTGCGATGCAGGCAGATGCGGTCGCAGGCTGTGACCAGGACATCGCGGTCGTGCAACGGATAGCTGATGTCGGGCAGGCCGGCATAAGGCCGTAGCGAGGGTCGGTAGACCTCGGCGGGGCATTGCATGGCCAGCGCCTCGTGCGGTCGCTCGGTGTTGAACTCGGCCGTGAAAGCGTCGAAACGGGCCTGTTGCTGCGGGCTATTCATGTTGGGCGTCGGGTGGCTTCCTTCTTGAGCGTGAGATGCATGCGCTCGTGGCGGCCGTTCTGCTACGGATGACCTGGCTTGATCCGCTCGATGGCGATGCCGAGCCTGAGCCACCAGACGGCAAGCCTGGAGAGGTTGAACAGCGCATTCGGGCTTGCGAAGGGGACGCCGTTGTCGGAGCGAATGGCCTGAGGCAGGCCGCGATCCTGGAAGAGCTGCTCGAAGCCTGTGACGGCGGTGTCCTCGCGGACCGATTCCAGCGCTTCGCACAGCAGGAGAAAGCGCGACGCATGGTCGGTGACGGTGAGCGGATAACAGGAGCGGCCGTTGCCGAGCTTGAACTCCCCTGCGGAGGCTTCCCCAGCCTGCTTCGCAGCAGGCCGTGGGCCCAAGCCTCCTCCGCCCTTGAAGTCGACACACCACAGCTCGTTCGGTGCCGCCCCGGCCGACAACGGCGTTCCGGTGGCGCGATGGCGGGGCTTGCCGGGTGCCTTGACCAGGCCGTGCCGGTGCAGGCAGGCGTGGATGGTGCTCTTGGCCGGCACCCGCACCTCGCTTCGTAGCCGCCGCACCAGGAGTTCGCGGATCTTCCTGGCGCCCCAATACGGCTTGTCCTGCTTGGCCGTCACGATCAGGCTCTCGACCTGGGGCGGCAGCTGGTTGGCATAGCGCACCGGCCGGCGCGAGCGATCCGTCAGCGCCTCCAGGCCGTGCTCCTTGTAGCGATCGAAGATCTTGTAGCCGGTCTTGCGTGAAATCCCGAAAGCACGGCACACATCCGACATGGCTTCGCCGTCCAAAAGCCGTGCGACGAACCGCAAGCGCTCGTCCATCACCGAACACTCCTTCCAGGGCATCGACACCTCCCGCCAGGCATGCCTGGCGGGAGGTGTCACCCATGTGTCCGATACGAAGTGTCACCTATGTCTCGGGCCGCTCAATGTCCGGCCTTCGAAATCGCCGCCGGTCGCGTTTCGCCGCAGAAAGGCTTGGCGTCTATCGCGGCATCATCGACGTGACCCGCGCCGCCCAAGTCACCTCCGCTTCCAGAAGCGGTTCGCCAAACTGTCCGTGCAGGTCGAAGGTCTGCGGGCTTCGGCCGCGCAGAATCTTCTTGATGAGGACGCGGTCGTCGGCAAGGCCGACGACGCAGATCTCGCCGATGAGATCGTCCGTCACCGGCTCTCGCCGGTCGTCGAAATAGACCATCCAGCCATCGAAGAAGGCGCCGAGACTCTCTCCGCGCACCTCGACCGCCACCGTATCGGGGGTGGCCTCGTCCGGGGCGGGCGCCTCGCCGAGAGGCCCCTGTGATTCCGAGTAGAAATGCGTCTCCGATCCGGCCCCGACATAGCCCGCGACCGGCACGGTGGCGAGACGCTCGGTGACGATCTCGCCAGGGTCGACCCCATAGGCGTCCGCGGCGCGCTTGATCCATTTGTCCGACAGGCGGCGGCTTCCGCCCTCGAGCTTGGCATATTGGTTTCGGGTCGTGTCGAGCGCCGCGGCAGTCTGGTCCTGCGACCAGCCCCGACCGTCACGCAACGCACGCAGATTATTCGCCATGACCTCAGTCTGCACCAATATCGCGCCTCCTGAAACAGCCCGATTTGGGCACAGAGCTTGACGTTCGTGCCCATATTGGGCATAAGCATCTCACGCGGCCGCTATGCCTCAGGTGGTCCGATCATGTCAGGAACAAATCATGAACACAACACCGGCTCGCGCCGGCGATCGCCCCCATGCGCCTATGCATTTCTCCAATGCGGTGCAGCGCTTGCTGGCTCTGGAGACGGGGACCTGCCGTTGGCCCTTGGGCGACCCCGCGTCGCCCAACTTCGGTCTCTGCGGCCGACCGCGTGCCGGGCGGGGCAGCTATTGCGCCGAGCATCGGCGCCTCGCCTGCGAGGCGGGTCGATGAGCGTGTCGTCGCGACCCGTCATACGCCGCCGCCGTGCCTTCGGGCTCGACCACGCGCGCCGGCCGGATCCAGCCCGGATCGAGGCCGAGCTTCTCGCCCGGCTGGCTGATGCCCGTCCCGACATCGTGTCGTTGCGGCTGCGGGCCGCCGGTGCCGACGAGGATGCGCCGGCGCTCGTCCTGGTGCCGCCGGACGGCACATTGCGATCCTGCGCATCGTTCCCCGCCGCGAGGAGCCCGGCCCGGCCGCGGGAGACGGAGCCGCACCGGATCGTGCCGTTCGGGCGCTTGAGGCGGCCTGCCGCCGCTCGCGGATTCCTTTTGCCACCTTGACCCATGCGCAGGATGCGCGCGCCGCCCTGCGGCGCTGCGGCATCGAGATCGAAACCGGAGAGAGCTGAGCATGCCGCGACGCAAGACCGCCGTCACCCTGTCGAGAGCTGCCGGCTCCAGGCGCGACGTGCCGCGGCCCGGTTTCGAGGATGCGACGCCGGAGCGGCTCGTCGAGGCGCGCCGGCACGGATCGGCCCGCATCGACGCCGCAGGCGTCCGCCGCCTCGCCGATCCGTTCGACACGCTGCGCGCCCGAAACCTGCTCGACCGTGTCGACATCGCCGCCAACGAGGCCCTCTGGCATGCCGGCGACCGCCTGCGGGCGCATTGGCACGGTGCGCATTTCGACGGTCTGTCGGCGTTCGACATCTCTCGCCCGATGGTCGACGGTGGCGCCGGACGAGCGCCGAGCGCCTTGAATCCGAGCGAAATCGCGCAGCGCCACCGCGAGCATTTCCTCCGCGCCCAGGCAGCGGTTGGCCCACGCCTCATGCCCTATGCGCAGCGCGTCGTCATCGACGGCGAGCCGGTGTCCGCCCTGCGCGCGCTCGTCGGCGACACGTCGCATGTGCGGACCGCGGAAGCGCTGGCGCTCGAGCGGCTGCGCGAGGGCCTGCACCGTCTCTGCGATCTGTGGGGAATGCGGCCGCAGGCCCGTCCGCTGCCGATCCGCCATTGGCGGGATGCCGCCGCTGCTCCCGAGTGACAAGGACGACCGGCACGGGACAGCGGACGTGCCATGAGCACGGGTCACCGATCGGCAAGTTCCAACAGTTCCGTCATATTTGAACCGAAACTGTTGGAACTTGCCGTTCAGACGTGGCGGCGCATGATGCTCTCGTCCCAGTGCCGCTCGGCGACGAGGTCGCCGTCCTCGAACGCCCGAAGCGTCCCGGTGAGGCGGAAGGCCTCCACCGTGCCGGTCATGACCGCCTCGGTCTCGATGGCGATCGACCACCCCGGCCGCTCCATCGTATAGCGCTGCTCGATCCTGGCCTCGGCGGAGAACGGATCGTCGGCGCCGATGGTCAGCGTGCGGGTGAGGTCGTGCGACAGGGTCGTGCCGATCCCGTCCCAGCGTACGACGCCCTCGCCGAACAGGCCGCCCTCGCCGCGGGTCACCGTGGTGACGGTCCTGGCGATGAGGTCGTGGCTGACGCGGCGTTCCATGCGGCTCTCGCGGACGCGCGTTTGCGGCGCGGTCGGGCCGTGACGCGGCGGCGGAAAGGCCGCGTCCTCGCCTCCGGCCGGCCGCACCGGCAGGGTCAGCGCGCTGCGGCCGAGGCCGAGCGTCATGGTCGTCGCGTCGCGGGCCGGCCACACCAGCGGCCAATAGGCCGTCGACACGGCGAGGCGGATGCGGTGCCCGACCGGGAAGCGGTGCCCACAGGTCTTCAGAAGCAGCCGGATACGGACCCTCTCGCCTGGCACCAGGGGTCGCGGATCGGCCGAGCCGTCGCGATGCGCGAGGTTGAGCACCGCATAGCTCACCCGCAGCGAGGCGCCCTCCGGCGACACATCGCAGAGCCGCACGGCGATCTGCGCCTCCGGCCGGTCGGCCGCAAGGTCGAGCTCGACCACGGGATTGCCGAGGATCTCCAGGTCGCGCCAGAGCGGCTCGCCGTCGAAGCAGAGCGACAGGCCGTCGTCCGGCCGCTGGTCGGGCGGCCTCTCGCCCGCGACGCCGGTGCCCATCCACTCGCCGGCGCCCGACCCGGTCCACAAGGGCGAGCGCAGGTCGAGCGAGGCTTCGGCGGGCGGGGCGTCGACGAGCCGCCCGCGATCGAGATGGAAGGTGCGGCCGGTGATCGTCGGGCTCGGCCAGACGGGCTCTGAGACGAAGCGGCCCGACGACCGGGTTCGCGTGGTCGCGGGCGGCGCGTGATCCTCGATGAAGGCGCGCAGCATCGGCTCGGCCGTCATCCCGGTGTCCTCGCCCTTGAGCCAGGTGTTCCACCAGCGCGTCGCCTCTCCGAGGAAGTCGATGGCCGGCCCCGGTACGCCGTCCTGCGGATAGATATGCGCCCAGGGGCCGACGATGCCGAGGCGGGGCACGGCGAGGCCTTCGAGCAGGCGCGGCACCGCGCTTGTGTAGGCGTCGGCCCAACCGCCGACGACGAGCGCCGGGCAGGCGATGGCCGAAAAATCCTCGCAAACCGAACCATGCCGCCAATAGGCATCGCGGCTCTGGTGCTCGAGCCAGAGTCTTGGCCAGAACGGCATGCGGTCGAGCCGATCGAGCCAAGTTTTTCGCCAGCCCTTGCCGACGATCTCGGGGTCGGGGGGGCGGGCCTGATAGGCCAGCATGATCGAGCCCCACCACAAGTTGTCGTTGAGCAGGCAGCCGCCCATGAAGTGGATGTCGTCGGCGAAGCGGTCGTCGGTCGAGCAGACGGTGATGATGGCCTTCAGCGCCGGCGGCCGGCGCGCCGCGACCTGGAGCGCGTTGAAGCCGCCCCAGCTCTTGCCCATCATGCCGACCGCGCCCGAGCACCAGGGCTGGGCAGCGATCCAGGCGATCACCTCGATCGCGTCGTCCTGCTCCTGCCGCAGGTATTCGTCGTCGAGGAAGCCGTCCGACTCGCCCGAGCCGCGCATGTCGACCCTGAGCGCCGCATAGCCCTGCGCCGCGAAGAACCCGTGCATGGGTTCGTCGCGCCCGCGCGTGCCGTCACGCTTGCGGTAGGGGATATATTCGAGCACCGCCGGCACCGGACGCGTCGCGGCATCGGCGGGGCGCCAGAGCCGCGCCGCGAGACGCGTGCCATCGGCGAGCGGAATCCACAGGTTCTCGACGACCTCGACGGCCGGCGTGGCGTCGGACTCGTTCACGCCGCGAGCCAGATCTTCTCCCCGATGCGCTGGCCCATCAGGTCGAACATCGGGTTCGGCTGCATGCCCTGCACCTTGGTCGACCCGGCCTCGAGATAGTCGATGAACATCGGGATGATGGCGCCGCCATCCTCCGAGATCATGCGCTCCAGGTCGCCGTACATGGCCTTGCGCTTGGCCTCGTCCGCTTCGGTGCGCGCCGCGACGAGGATCTTGTCGAACTCCGGCCGTTTCCAGTCCGTCTCGTTCCACTTGGCGTCGGACTGATAGGCGATGGTCAGCATCTGGTCGGCGGTCGGCCGACCGCCCCAATAGGAGACGCAGAAGGGCACCTTCATCCAGACGTTGTCCCAATAGCCGTCGGAGGGCTCGCGCTTGACGTCGATCTTGATGCCGCAGGCGGTGGCGTTGGCCTGGTAGAGCACGGCGGCATCGGTCGCGCCGGTGAAGGCCGCTTCCGACACCTGCAGGCTCACCGGCAGCTCGGTGAGGCCCGCCTGCTTCAGGTAGAACTTGGCCTTGTCGGGGTCGTAGGCGTGCTGCGGCAGGTCCGTCGCGCAGAAGGGATTGTTGCGCGAGATCGGCTGGTCGTTGCCGACCTCACCATAGCCGTCGAGCACCGTGTCGATCATCTTCTGCCGGTCGACCCCGTATTTCATCGCGAGGCGCACGTTGTTGTCGGTGAAGGGCTTGTCGGTGGTATTCATCAGGAAGGTGGCGTGCTGGCCGGCGGCGCTGCGCACGATCTGGAGATGCGGGTTCTTCTTGAGCAGCTTGACGGTGCGCGGGTTCAGCCGGTTGATGACGTCGACCTGCCCTGTGATCAGCGCGTTGGTGCGGGCACTGGTGTCGTTGATGACCATCGTCTCGATCGAATCGACGTTGGCGCAATCGGGCTTCCAGTAGTTGCCGTGCTTGCGCGTCACGGCGCGCACGCCGGGATCCATGGTCTCAAGCACGTAGCCGCCGGTGCCGATCGGTTTCGACCAGTCGGTATGGCCGTCGGGCACGATCATGAAGTGATAGTCCGAGAGCAGATAGGGCAGGTCGAGGTTGCCGGAGCCGAGCGTGATGCCGATCTGGTTCGGGCCGAGCTTCTTGAGCTCGGTCACGTCCTCGACATTGACCTTGCCGGCCGATTTGGTGTCGCCGCGATGCAGGTTCAGCGAATAGATGATGTCCTCGGGCGTGAGCGTCCTGCCGTTCGAAAAGGTGACCCCCTTGCGGACGTTGAAGATCCACTCCTTGGCGCCGGGCTTCGTCTCCCAGCTCTCGAAGAGTTCGGGGATCGGCTTGTTGTCGCGACCGATCTCGACCAGTCCGTTCATGATCTGATAGCAGATGTTGACCGGCACCCAGTCGGTCAGAAGGCGCGGGTCGAGGCTGTCGGAGGCGGCGCCACCCGACATGCCGAGCTTGAACGTGCCGCCCTGGCGCGGCTTGGCGTCGGCGCCCAGGGCGCGGCCGGCCAGCATGGGAAGCGATCCCGCCATGCCGCCGAGCAGCATGGCGCCGGTGAGGAATTCGCGTCGATCGACGCCGCCACGTGTCTTGCCGATGTGCATGATGCGGTTCCCCAAAATCCCTGCCAAGTCCAAGGCGGATGCTAGGGCGGCGTTATGGCGGCGACGTGACGGGTTACGACCTTCCTTCGAGCGTTTGCGACGCGAGGAGGGCGAGCCATCGACTTCGATGATGTCGCCTGCCGCCAAGCCTCCGTCGCGGCAGGTCGAGTGGCACAAGGCGCGCTGCCTCATGGTGCCGGCGAACAGCGACGAGGCGGGCCATGAACCACGACGTCTTCATCACCTGCGCCGTGACGGGCGCCGGCGACACCGTGGCCAAGAGCCCGCATGTTCCCGTGACCCCCGAGCAGATCGCCGAAGCTTCGATCGCGGCGGCGCGGGCCGGCGCGGCCATCGCCCATATCCATGTGCGCGATCCCGAGACCGGCAAGGCGTCGCGTCGCGTCGAACTCTATCGCGAGGTGGTCGAGCGCATCCGGGCCTCCGACGTCGACGTCGTCATCAATCTCACCGCCGGCATGGGTGGCGACGTCGTCTTCGGCGCGGGCGAGACGCCGCTGCCGCTCGATCCCGACGGCACCGACATGGTGGGGCCGACCGAGCGCCTCGCCCATGTCGAGGCCTTGCGGCCGGAGATCTGCACGCTCGATTGCGGCACCATGAATTTCTCGCTCGGTGACTACGTGATGACCAACACGCCCTCGACCCTGCGCGCCATGGCGGCGCGGGTGCAGGCGCTGGGCGTTCGGCCGGAGCTCGAAGTCTTCGACGCCGGCCATCTCGTCTTCGTGCATGATCTCGTCAAGGAAGGTCTGATCGACACGCCGGCCGTGATCCAGCTCTGCATGGGCATACCCTACGGCGCCCCGAACGATCCCTTGACCTTGATGGCGCTCAAGCATCGCCTGCCGCAAGACGCGGTGTTCAGCGCCTTCTCGATCGGCCGCATGCAACTGCCCTACGTGGCCATGGCGGCGCTCGCCGGCGGCAACGTCCGGGTCGGGCTCGAGGACAATCTCTTCCTCGCACGAGGGACGCTCGCGACCAACGCGCAGCTCGTCGAACGGGCCAGGACCATCCTCGAGGCCATGGGGGCCCGCGTGCTCGGCCCGGCCGAGGTGCGCGACAGGCTGAAGCTGCGCAAGCCGGGGCGCGCCGGGTGAGCGCCGCCCGCAAGATCGGCCTTGTCGGCGGCGGCGTCATCGGCGCCGGCTGGGCGGCCCGCGTGCTGCTCAACGGGCATGACGCGAGCGTCTTCGATCCCGATCCCGAGCTCGGCCGCAAGCTCGACGAGGTGCTGGCCAATGGGCGCCGCGCCCAGGCCAAGCTCTTTCCCGGCCTCGCTGTGCCCGAGGGCCGGCTGACCCTGACCACGACCCTCGGCGAGGCGGTCGGCGACGCCGATCTCGTCATCGAGAGCCTACCCGAGGTCGAGACGCTGAAGGTCAAGGTGCTCGCCGAGATCGACGCCGCGACCCGGCCCGGGACGATCGTGTCGTCCTCCACCTCGGGGCTGTTGCCGACCCGGCTGCAGGCCGGCATGGCGCGTCCCGAGCGCTTCGTCGTCGCTCACCCGTTCAATCCGGTCTACCTGCTGCCGCTCGTCGAGATCTGCGGGGGCGAGCGGACCGCGCCCGCCACCAAGACGGCCGCCGCCGCCTTCTTCGCAAGCCTCGGCATGCGGGTGCTCGACGTCCGCAAGGAGGTCGACGGCTTCATCGCCGACCGGCTGCTCGAAGCCCTCTGGCGCGAGGCGCTGTGGCTCGTCAACGACGGGATCGCCACGACGGAGGAGATCGACGACGCGGTGCGGTTCGGCGCCGGGCTGCGCTGGTCCTTCATGGGCACCTTCCTGATCTATCGGATGGCGGGGGGCGAGGCCGGCATGCGCCATTTCCTGGCCCAGTTCGGTCCGGCGCTGAAACTGCCCTGGACGAAGCTCGAGGCTCCCGAACTCACCAAGGCGCTGATCGACAAGGTCTCGGCCCAGTCGGACGACCAGGCGGCCGGCGTGTCGATCCGCGACCTCGAACGCCGGCGCGACGATTGTCTCGTGGCAGTGCTCGGCGGCCTCAGAGCGCAGGACTATGGCGCCGGCGCCGTGATCAAGACCTATGAGCGGAGCCTGATGGGGCGGCTCGCCGCGTCGGCGGCGGACGCGCAAATCGACGAAACGGCGCCGCTGCGGCTCTATGCGACGCGGGTGGCGCCGGACTGGATCGACTACAACGGCCATATGACCGAAAGCCGCTATCTGCATTGTCTCGGCGAGGCCACGGACGCGCTGCTGCGTCATATCGGGGTCGACGGCGCCTATATCGCCTCGGGCCGTTCCTTCTATACGGTCGAGACGCATCTCATGCATGTCGGCCAGGCGCGGCTCGACGATCCGCTGGCGGTCACGACGCAGATTCTGGCGCACGACCCGAAGCGCCTGCATGTCTTCCACACGCTGATCCGCGAGCCGGACGGCGCGGTGGTGGCGAGCGGCGAGCACATGCTGCTGCATGTCGATACCCGGGCCGAGCGGGCGGTCGCGGCCGATGGCCCTGTGCTCCAGGCCATAGAGCGGCTCGGGCGCGGCCATGCGGCCCTGCCGAAGCCTGCCGACGCGGGCCGTCAGGTCGGACGGCGGCAAAGCTGAGCAGACCGCGTCGCCGGCGATTTGCGGCACGACGTCGGACGCGGGCCACTAGGTCATGACGGATCGCCGTGCTAGGAGCCCGCGCGACGGTCCGCGCCTGCGGCCCGCGGCGTAGCTTTCGGAGAACGGCGATGGATTTCAAGAAGGGCGATATCGTGCAGCTCAAGTCGGGCGGCCCTGCCATGGTTGTGACGGGCGGCACGGGCGAGAACGTCGAGGTGCTCTGGTACGGCGAAATGGCCGACGAGATCAGGACGACGAGCGTACCCGCCTTCTGCCTCGTCGAGGCGGAGATCGAGGAGGCCGACGAGGACGGTTTCGGCCGCACCTGACCCCACTTGTCGACGATCGGGCGCGGGATCCACGCCCCGCGCATCGCGATAGATTTTGCTCCCGTTTCGGGCCGAGCCTGGGCTAAAGCTGGCCGCCTTCCCGGCCCGCACGATGTCAGATAGCCCACCAACGGACCCGCAATGCCCAGACGCACCGATATTTCCACGATCATGATCATCGGGGCCGGGCCGATCGTGATCGGGCAGGCCTGCGAGTTCGACTATTCCGGCACGCAGGCCTGCAAGGCGCTGCGCGAGGACGGCTACCGTATCGTCCTCGTCAATTCCAACCCGGCCACCATCATGACCGATCCGGACATGGCGGACCGGACCTATGTCGAGCCCATCACTCCGGAGATCGTGGCCAAGATCATCGCCGCCGAGCGTCACGCCTCCCCTGGCGGCTTCGCCCTGCTGCCCACCATGGGCGGGCAGACGGCGCTCAACTGCGCCCTGGCGCTCGACGCCGACGGCACGCTGGCGCGCCACGATGTCGAGCTCATCGGCGCCAGCGCGGTCGCCATCGACAAGGCCGAGGACCGCGAGCTCTTCCGCGACGCCATGACTAGGATCGGGCTCGATACGGCCCGCTCGCATCACGTCAACAGCCTGCCGGCGGCTCTCGCCGTGGTCGACGATATCGGCCTCCCGGCCATCATCCGCCCGTCCTTCACGCTCGGTGGAACCGGCGGCGGCATCGCCTACAACAAGGAGGAGTTCATCGAGATCGTCGAGCGCGGCCTCGACGCCTCGCCGACCACGCAGGTACTGATCGAGGAAAGCGTGCTGGGCTGGAAGGAATACGAGATGGAGGTGGTCCGCGACAAGGCGGACAATGCCATCATCATCTGCTCGATCGAGAATATCGACCCGATGGGGGTCCATACCGGGGATTCGATCACGGTGGCGCCGGCGCTGACCTTGACCGACAAGGAATACCAGATCATGCGCGACGCCTCGCTGGCGGTGCTGCGCGAGATCGGCGTCGAGACCGGCGGCAGCAACGTGCAATTTGCGGTCGATCCCGCCACCGGCAGGATGATCGTCATCGAAATGAACCCGCGCGTGTCGCGCTCGTCGGCCCTGGCCTCGAAGGCGACTGGCTTCCCGATCGCCAAGGTCGCGGCCAAGCTCGCGGTCGGCTACACGCTCGACGAGATCAAGAACGATATCACCGGCGGTGCGACCCCGGCCTCCTTCGAGCCGACGATCGACTACGTCGTCACCAAGATTCCCCGCTTCGCCTTCGAGAAGTTTCCCGGTGCCCAGCCGATCCTGTCGACCGCGATGAAGTCGGTCGGCGAGGCCATGGCGATCGGGCGCACCTTCGCCGAAAGCCTCCAGAAGGCGCTGCGCTCGCTCGAGACCGGTCTCAACGGCCTTGACGAGATCCCGGTGGAGGGTCTCGGCCAGGGCGACGACCATGCGGCGCTGCGCGCCGCCCTCGGCGTGCCGACCCCGGATCGGCTGCTGATCGTGGCCCAGGCCCTGCGCCAGGGCATGAGCCATTCCGAGATTCACGAGGCTTGCCGCATCGACCATTGGTTCATCGAGCGGCTTCAGGAGATCGTCGACCTCGAGAGCAAGGTGCGCCGCTTCGGCCTGCCGCGAGGCGCTGCGAACCTGCGCGCCCTCAAGGCCGCCGGCTTTTCGGACGCGCGCCTGGCGGCGCTGTCGGGAAGAAGCGAGGCGGAGGTCGCGGGCCTGCGCCGGGAACTCGGCGTCAGGCCGGTGTTCAAGCGCATCGACACCTGCGCGGCCGAATTCGCCTCGCCTACCGCCTATATGTATTCGACCTATGCGGCGCCTTTCGGCGCCGCCCCGCCGATCGATGAGGCCGAGGCGTCCGCGCGGCAAAAAATCGTCATCCTCGGCGGCGGCCCGAACCGCATCGGCCAGGGCATCGAGTTCGATTATTGCTGCTGCCACGCCTGTTTCGCGCTCTCCGAGGCGGGCTACGAGACGATCATGGTGAATTGCAACCCCGAGACGGTGTCGACCGACTACGACACGTCCGACCGGCTGTATTTCGAGCCGCTGACCGTCGAGGACGTGCTGGCGATCCTGGAGACCGAGCAACGCGTCGGCACCCTCGTCGGCGTCGTCGTGCAGTTCGGCGGCCAAACCCCGTTGAAGCTCGCCACCGCGCTCGAGAAGGCCGGCATTCCCATCCTCGGCACGAGCGTCGATTCGATCGACCTCGCCGAGGACCGCGACCGCTTCAAGCGCCTGCTCGACAAGCTCGGCCTGAAGCAGCCGCAGAACGGCATCAGCTATTCGGTCGAACAGTCGCGGCTCGTAGCCTCCGCGCTCGGCCTGCCGCTCGTGGTGCGCCCCTCCTATGTGCTGGGCGGCCGCGCCATGGCGGTGATCCGCACCCAGAGCGCGCTCGACGATTATCTGCTCGATACGCTGCCCGGTCTCGTGCCGCCCGATGTCAAGGCCCGCTATCCCAACGACAAGACCGGGCAGATCAACACGGTACTGGGCACGAACCCGCTGCTCTTCGACCGTTATCTGTCGGATGCGATCGAGATCGACGTCGATGCCTTGTGCGACGGCCGGGACGTGTTCGTGGCCGGCATCATGGAGCATATCGAGGAAGCCGGCATCCATTCGGGCGATTCGGCCTGCTCGCTGCCGCCCCATTCGCTCTCGCCCGACCTCGTCGCCGAGATCGAGCGCCAGACCGGGAGGCTCGCCCTGGCGCTTAATGTCATAGGCCTGATGAACGTGCAGTTCGCCATCAAGGGCGGCGAGATCTTCGTCCTCGAGGTCAACCCGCGCGCCTCCCGGACCGTGCCCTTCGTGGCCAAGGTGATCGGCGAGCCGCTGGCCAAGATCGCGTCGCGCATCATGGCCGGCGAGACGCTCGCGAGCTTCGGCCTCGTGCCGAAACGTCTCGGCCATGTCGCGGTCAAGGAGGCGGTGTTTCCCTTCGCCCGGTTTCCAGGCGTCGATACGGTTCTCGGCCCCGAGATGCGCTCGACCGGCGAGGTGATCGGCCTCGATCGGTCTTTCGCGCTGGCCTTCGCCAAGAGCCAGATCGGCTCGGGCACCAAGGTGCCGCGCTCCGGCACGGTCTTCGTCTCCGTCAAGGATGCCGACAAGCCGCGCGTGCTCGACACGATGCGCGACCTGAGCGCGCTCGGCTTCAGGATCGTGGCGACCGGCGGCACCCAGAAGGCGCTCGAGGCGGCGGGCATCGGCGCCGCCAAGGTCAACAAGGTGTCGGAGGGGCGCCCGCATGTCGTCGACGCCATCAAGAATGGCGGCATTCAGCTCATGGTCAACACCACCGAGGGCGCTCGGGCGCTCTCGGATTCACGCGACCTGCGCCGGGCCGCCCTCTTGCACAAGGTCCCATATTACACCACTCTAGCCGGAGCGATCGCTGCGGCGAAGGGGATCCGGGCCTACCTCGACGGGGAGCTCGAAGTCCGGGCGCTGCAGGATTATTTCGCGGGATGACGGGTCGGTGATCGATGCGGGCAGGGCGGCGAAGGCCGTGTCCGCATTGCACCGACTATAGTCCGCCCGCGTCGGTCGGAAGAGTTACGAATGCCGGTCGGCCGGGAGGACGGCCGGATCCAACAAATCGCGCTGCGGACCCAAGGTGTTCGCCGGGCCAGGACGAGAGTGGAACGTGATGGACAGAGTGCCGATGACCGTGGGAGGGCATCTCGCCCTCGAAGCGGAACTCAAGATGCGCCAGCAGGAGGAGCGACCGCGTATCATCCAGGCGATCTCGGAAGCCCGCTCGCACGGCGACCTCTCGGAGAATGCCGAATATCATGCGGCCAAGGAGGCGCAATCGCTGAACGAGGGCCGGATTGCCGAACTGGAGGACCGCCTGTCGCGGGCCGAGGTCATCGACGTCGCCAAGCTTTCCGGCTCGACCATCAAGTTCGGAGCCACCGTCACGCTGATCGACGAGGATACCGAGGAGAAGAAGGTGTTCCAGATCGTCGGCGAGACGGAAGCGGATGTGAAGAACGGCAAGGTCTCCATCAGCTCGCCGACCGCCCGCGCCCTCATCGGCAAGAAGAAGGGTGACAGCGTCGAGGTCAACACGCCCGGCGGCGGCAAGAGCTACGAGGTCGTCGGCGTCGTGTTCCATTGAACCAACGAGTGTCGGACGCTCGGTTTCGCTCGGGGGAGAGCGGGACGGTGGCGTT
This sequence comes from Lichenihabitans sp., assembly GCA_036276175.1. GTDB lineage: Bacteria > Pseudomonadota > Alphaproteobacteria > Rhizobiales > Beijerinckiaceae > Lichenihabitans. The sequence goes on along the minus strand of DATBEH010000110.1, from coordinate 20,458 downwards.
CGGTGGTGCTTTGGAACCGGGAAAGGCGGACATGATCACGCGTGGATTGACGCGGCGCGGCGTGTTGACGGTGTTGGGGGCATGGGCGATGGCGCCTCTGTCCCGAGCCTCGGCCGAGCAGGCGCCGGGTGCGGATCTTCGCTTTGGCGTCATTACGGTCGATACGTCACCCCTGGCCCGCAAGGGCCTGTCGGCGGCGGCGACCGCGGCGATCCATGAGCAGCTCGCCCTTGCGCTTGCCCAGGTCTTCGCCGACCGGATGGCGCCGAGGCAGAGCCCGGCGACCCTCGTGGCGCGCATCGACTCGTTCTCGCTCGCCTCCTATGCGGGCGACGATGTCGGAGCCTTCGGCGGGCCGACCGATACGGATTATCTGGAAGGCGCCGGCCTCGTCGTATCCGGCGGACGGGTGCTCAGCACGACGCCGATCCTCTCCGCCCTCGCGGCGAGCTACAGCGGCGCTTGGTACCTGCCCGATATCGACGCGCGGCGCATCGCCTCCATCACCCATCACTTCGCCTATTGGCTGCGTCGGGAAATGGGTCTCTAGGGTTTGCCGGACCATGCGCTGCCGCCCGGCACCACGGCCTGGCTGATCACCGACGGCAAGATCGGCGACGAGGTCCAATGTCTCGGCATCGCCGACGAGCTCGGCCTAGTACCCGAGCGCCGCCTAGTCGCCCCGCGGGCGCCCTGGTCCTGGCTGACGCCCTGGGGGACGATCGATCCGCGCGACAGGCCGGGGCGGCCTGCCAGCCCCATTGCGCCGCCCTTTCCGGACGTGGCGATTTCAGCCGGGCGGCGTACCGTGCCCTATCTGCGCCGTGTCAAGCGCGCCTCGGCGGGCAAGACCTTCACCATCTTCGTCAAGGATCCCTACACGGGTTCGGCAACGGCCGACGTGATCTGGATCCCCGAGCACGACAAGCTGCGGGCGGAGAACGTCATCGTCACCTTGACGCCGGCGCATCGGCTCCGCCCTGCCGTCTTCGCTGCGGCGCGGGCCGCGCCGGACGCGCGACTCGAGCGCCTGCCCCGTCCTCGCGTGGCCATGGTGCTCGGCGGTAAGGGCGTCAATCACAGCTTCGAGCCGGTCGACATCGCCCGCCTCGCCGAGATGGCTCGCACCATCGCGGCGACCGGCGCGAGCCTGATGGTGACGCCGTCGCGCCGCACCCCGCCCGCGGCGATGGCGGCCATCGGTGCGGCCCTTGCCGATGCGGTGGCGCAAGGCCGCGCTTTCCTGTGGGACGGACGCGGCGACAATCCCTACGCGCAGATCCTGGCCCATGCCGAGGCGATCCTGGTCACCGGCGACAGCGCCAATATGGTGGGGGAGGCGACCGCGACCGGCGTGCCGGTGCATGTCTACGAACCCTCCGGCGGCCATCCCAAGGTGACGCGCTACCTCGATCGCCTGACCCAGGAAGGCGCCGTGCGGCGCTGGGCCGGACGGCTCGAGCACTGGACCTATCGGCCGCTCGATTCGGCCCCTTTGATCGCGGCCGCCGTGGCGCCGCGCTATGCGGCCTTCCGGGCGAGCCAAAAATAGGTCAGCATTATTGACGTAATGTGCTCCTTCGTGACATGATCTCGCAGGAGGATACATGACCTTGAGCGCACTCTTCGCCAGCCGCGCGTCGCGGATGCGGGCGTCCGAGATCCGCGAGCTCCTCAAGCTCCTGGATCAGCCTGACATCATCTCGTTTGCGGGTGGCATTCCCGATCCCGCCCTGTTTCCGCACGAGGCGTTCCGAAGCGCCTATGCCGAGGTGCTGTCGGGCCCGAGCGCCAATGCCGCGCTGCAATACCAGGTGAGCGAGGGCTACCTGCCGCTACGGCGCTGGCTGGTCGCGGAGATGGGCCGCCTGGGCGTGGCCTGCGACGAAGGCAACATCGTCATCACCTCGGGCTCGCAACAGGCGCTCGACTATCTGGGCAAGCTCTTCGTGTCGCCCGCGGATACCGTGCTGGTGACCTGGCCGACCTATCTGGGCGCGCTTCAGGCCTTCAATGCCTACGAGCCGCACTATGAACGGTTGACGCCGAGCGGCGGCAACATGACGGTCGAGGCCTATCGCAGGGCCGCGGCGATGGCGGGCGGCAGGCCGAAACTCGCCTATCTGGCTCCCGACTTCTCCAATCCGACGGGGGAGACGCTGAGTCGCGGGGCGCGCCAAACCGTGCTCGACCTCGCGACCGAGCTCGACGTCGCGGTGATCGAGGATGCCGCGTATCAGGCGTTGCGCTACGATGGCGAACCGGTGCCCTCCATCCTGGCGCTCGACTGTGCGCTGAACGGCGGCATCGATGCGGCGCGCACGATCTACTGTGGCAGTTTCTCGAAGATCCTGGCTCCTGGCCTGCGCGTCGGCTGGGTTTGCGCGCCGCGTGCGATCGTCGAGAAGCTGGTGCTGGTCAAGCAGGCCTCGGACCTGCACAGCCCGTCCATCAACCAGCTCGTCGTCCATCGGGTGGCCGAGACGAGCTACGCCTCCCAGGTCGCGAAGGCCCGCATGTGCTACGGCGCGCGGCGTGACCGCATGCTCGACGCGCTCGACGCCACGATGCCTGCGAGCGTCACCTGGACTCGGCCGGAGGGCGGCATGTTCGTGTGGATGACGCTGCGGCCGCATGTCGACACGACCGATCTCCTGGCGCGATCCGTGGCCGAGGCGCGTGTCGCCTTCGTGCCCGGCCATGCCTTCTTCGCCGATGGCAGCGGCCATGCAGCGTTGCGCATGAGCTTCACCCTGGCCGATGACCGCGCCGTCGAGACCGGCATCCCGCGTCTCGCCGATCTGATCGCCAAGGCGGGCTGAGACACGACCGGCCTCGGCGGGCCATGGCGCGACCGCGACCTCTGCGCTAGAGCATGTTCGGCTGTTGCCGAACTGCTTCAGCTTCGAGACGCGAGCAGCTTCATCGGGATGAACTCGCAAGGCGATTCCATCTGATCCGATGCTGCTCTAGGGATGGCGTCCCGATACCCATCCCGCTCGCGAGAGGCTCCAATGCAGCAGAACCCCGTCGGCCCCGATGCCGAGACCGCGGCGCGACACGATGCTGCGGACGCGGTCGATCGCCTGTTCGACGGGGTCAAGACCTTCCAGCAGAAGGTCTTTCCCCACCTGCGGGAGGAGTTCCGGAGCCTCGCCAAGGCTCAGAACCCGAGCATCCTGTTCATTGCCTGTGCCGATAGCCGTGTCGTGCCGGAGATGATCACCCAGACCAATCCGGGCGACCTCTTCGTGTGCCGCAACATCGGCAACATCGTGCCGGGCTACGGCGAGATGCTGGGCGGCGTGTCGGCGGTGATCGAATATGCGGTGATGGAGCTCGGCGTCACCGAGATCGTCATCTGCGGCCATTCCGATTGCGGCGCCATGAAGGGGCTGCTCAAGGGGCAGGAGGTGTTCGCCCGAATGCCGACCGTCGCCTCCTGGCTGCGCAACGCCCATTCGGCGCTGAGCGTCGTCGAGGTGCTGCATCCCGACCTCGAGGGCGAGGCCAAGGTGCAAGCGCTCGTCGAGCAGAACGTCCGCACCCAGCTCCAGCATCTCGCCACGCATCCGTCGGTCGCCGCCGGCAAGGCCGCAGGACGGCTGAAGCTGCACGGCTGGGTCTACGACATCGAGACCGGCGAGGTACGCCGGCACGACGAGGAGACGGGGAAGCTGGTTCCGATCGGCTAAGCCGGCCGGACAGCCCAGGCGCCGATCCTCGTCGAGCAGCGACGGCCACGGGCCGCAGCGGTCGTGACCGGCCCGGTCTTGCTCCGGACGACGTCGAGATCGGTGCGCGTCGCCGCGCCTATCCCCAAAGCGCGGGGCTCGGAGGATGAACGATCGAGCCCTCGTAGCGCAAGCCGTCCGGGCGGTCCTGTGCGAGCAGCAGCGGACCGTCGAGGTCGACGAAGCGGGCGCGAGGCGTGAGCAGCATGGCGGGCGCCATCGACAGCGACGACGAGACCATGCAGCCGACCATCAGCCCGAAGCCGAGAGCCTGAGCGGCATCGGCGAGCGCCAGCGCCTCGGTGAGGCCGCCGGTCTTGTCGAGCTTGATGTTGATCGCATCGTAGCGCTCGCGCAGCGCCTCGAGCCCCCGCCTGTCATGCACGCTTTCGTCGGCGCAGACGGGCACTGGCCGCTCCACCGCCGCGAGCCCCGCGTCCTTGCCCGCAGGCAGCGGCTGCTCGACCAGCGCGACACCGCAAGCCGCACAGGCCGCGAGCTTGGCCTCGAGATCGGCTGGATCCCAGCCCTCGTTGGCGTCGACGATCAGTTCCGCCTCCGGCGCCGCGTCGCGCACCGCCGCGAGGCAGGCGAGGTCCTCGGCGGCGCCGAGCTTGATCTTGAGCAGGGGGCGCCATGCCGCGGCCCGCGCTGCCGCTGCCATGTCGTCGGGCTTGCCGAGCGAGAGGGTGAAGGCCGTGGTGGCGGGCGGCACGCGATGCGCGCCGGCCAGCTCATGCGCCGGCCGGCCGAGGCGCTTGGCGTCGAGGTCCCACAAGGCGCAATCGAGCACATTGCGGGCCGCGCCAGGCGGGAGCAGGCCCTGCAGGGCCTGCCGATCCGCTCCGGCTTCGAGCCCGTCGCGTCGGCTTTCGATCTGCGCGATCACGCTGTCGACCGTTTCGCCGTAGCGCGGGTAGGGGACACATTCACCCCGGCCCTTGTGCTCGCCGGCATCGAGCGTCGCCACGACGACGACGCTTTCGGTGCGGGCGCCGCGCGCTATGACGAAACGCGCAGCGAGTGGGAAGCGCTCGACGGTGACGTCGAGCCGACGTCTCACCCGAGGCGCCCCGCCGCGTGGGCCAGGAGCGTATAGACCATGCCGGTGTCGGAGCCCAGGTAGCCCTTCGCCTTGGCGCCGTCGCGATCGTCCCGCGAGGTGGTGTTCAGCAGTCGCTCGAATTCCTCCATGTAGCGGTTGACGGTGTCGCGGAACTGGCGGTCGGAGCCGTAGAGCCGACGCACCTCGTCGTAGGTCTGCAGGCCCTGGGCCGTGTAGAGACGCGGGTTGAAAGCGTTCCGGTCACCCTTGCGGAACCGGTCCCACATGTCGACGAGGGCGCTGTCGAAGACGAGGTGGCGGATATTGCTCGACATCATGTCGAGGATCTGAAGCGCCCGGTCCGACCCCTGCGGCGACGGGGACACCGGCTCCGAATCGGCTGCCTCGGCCGCGCCGACCGGGGGCGGCGGCATATCATGGGCCGCCGCCGGTTCGTCGTCGCGCGAGGCCCGCGCCAGAAGGTCGGAGAGCCAGCCGGGACCGCGCCCGCCGGACGGCCGCTCCGCGCCCTGGCGTCGGATCACCGCGGCACCTGCGCTGCGGCTCACGGGGGGCTCCGGCGGCGGAACCGTCGGCCGGAGCATGGCCGCCGGCGGGATAGCCCTTGCGGGTGCCGCGACCGGTTCGGCGACGCTTCTCTCTGGCGCCGGCGGGTTCGGCTGATCCGGCTCGGCCACGTCGTCTCCCGCGGACGCTCGCGTGATCAGCGATGTCAGCGCCGCCAAGGCTTCGACCTGTTCGCCGATCACTCGCCTGACCTCCGCCGCCTGCTCCGCGGTTTCCTTCGGCAAGTCGATGGTCGCACGCTGCAGCTCCTCGCGCGTGCCCTCGAACTGCCGTCCGATCTCGGCCGCCATGGTGCGGACGTCTTCCGCCGCGCCGCGGAAGCGGTCCACCGCCTGGCCGAACAGCGTGTTCATCTCATTGACGGCCTGGTCATAGGCTGTCTCGAGGGCGGCCGTGGTCTTGTCGCGCTCGCCCGCCGTGACCGCGCGAACGCTGTCGAAATGTTCGCCGATCGCGGTGCTCGTCGACTGTGCCGTCTCGGCCAGGAAGGCGGCCAGGTCGCGGGCCCGCGTCTCGGTGCTCTGCAGCGATTCGTCCATCAGCGTGGTGAAGGATGCCAGCGCCGCATCGAAGCCGGCCGTTTGCGTGCCGACATGGCCGAGCAGGGCCTCGATCGCGGTCCGCCGCTGCTCCATGTGCCGGTCGATCTCGTTGTGGGTCGTCCTGAGGTCCTGTGCGGCGGACGCCAGGGCCGTGTGGTGCCGGCCGATGGTCCCGGCGACGGCCTCGGCATCCCTGAGGCTCGTCGTCGTCCGGGCTGTCATCGCCTCGATCTGGCCGGAGACGGTCTCCAGCGTCCGGCCGAATTCGGTCAGACGGTGCCCCAGCGCCTCCTCCACGGCCGAGAGGCTGCCGCCGGCGTGGTCGACGAGGCCGCTGATCGCCGCATCGGTCTCGCCGAGCTGTTCGATGAGCCGGCCCACGCCCTTCTGCAGGCGCTCACCGGTCTCGGTCAAGGCGGCGACCGACTGCGTCGTCCCCGTATCGAGCGCGTGCCGCATTGTCCGGGCGCCTTCGTCGAGCACCCTGGTCAGATCTGCCTGGCGTTCGCCGATTCCCTCGACGAGCGTGCCGCCCTGGCCGGAGATGGCCTGGGCCGCGGCTTCGCTGGCCTCGGCGATGCTCTGGGCCACTTCGCTGCCCCGCGCCGACAGGAGATCGACGAGCAGCGCACCTTCGCGCTCGAAGACATCCCGGATCTCGGCCGCGCGGGCCTCCATGGCCTCGCCGAGCCTGCTGCTCTGTCCATTGAGCATGGTGGCGATCTCGCCGATCCGTTCCCCCATCACGGCATGGATCTCGTCGAGCCGGCTCTTCATGGCGTCCTGGGCATCCGAGGCCCGTCCGCTCAGCGTCGCGTCGAGATCCTCGACCGAGGACTTGAGCGCCGTGCGGATGGCGTCGAGGTGATGGGTCAGGAGGGCCTCGATATCCGTCCGTCGCTGGTCCAGCGTCTGGGCGATCTCGCCCGCCCCGCCGCCGACGACGCCTTCGATCAGCGCCGCGGAGCTGTCGAGGTTGGTCTTGATCCCCTCGGCGTGCCGGGACAGCGAGGTGTCGAGGTCGTCGGCGCGCCGCTCGAGCGTGCGGTCGAGCTGCTTGATACGCTCGCCGAAGGTGCTGTCGAGCCGGTCGGTCGAAGTGCCGATCGCCTTGCCGATGGCCTCGATGCGGCCGCCGAAACCGCCTTCGATGTCGCGCAGCCGCCCGTTCAGCGTCTCGCCGATCTCGCCGCCGCGCCGCTCCAGGATCGCGTCGAGATCCCTGACGGACGTTTCGAGCGCGCGATGCATGGTGCCGACATGCCCGGTCAGCGAGCCGTCGATCTCCTGCGCGCGCTGTTCGAGCGTCGTCCGGATGGTGTCGGCGTGGCCGCCGATCGTCCGGTCGAGGTCGACGACGGAATGGCCCAGGATGCCGTCGATCATCGTCGAATGCGAAGCGAGGCTGGTGCCGATCTCGCCCGCCCGCGCCTCGAGCGTCGCATGGAGTTCGCTCACTCTGTGGCCGATGTCGTCCGCATGCGAGCCGAGAAGCTCGTTCAGGTCCGCCACGGACTTGTTGAGCGTCGTCCTGAGCGTGCCGATATGGCTGCCCAGGGTCGAGCCGATCGTGCCGATCCGTTCGCCCATCGAGGAATGGACGTCGCCGAACTGCTGGCCGAGGTCGGCGACCTGGGTGCCGAAGGCGTTGCGCAATTCGCCCGCGCCGTCGTCGAGCGTCGTCCTGATCAGCTCGACATGCGACTGCACGGCTGCATTGAGGGTGCCGATCCGGTCGTCGAGCGAGGCTTCCATGCCGCCGAGGCCGGACCCGAACAGGCTCTCGATGTCGCCGATCTTGGTCGTCAGCGTATCGCGGATCCACGCGGTCCGCTTCTCCAGCACCTCGGCGGCGCTATCGGTCGACGCGGTGAAGCGCTGGCGCAGCTCCTCGGCACGGCTCTCCATGGCGTCGGCGAGGCGGCTCGAATGCCGCTCGAGCGCCGCATCGACCTCCTGGGTCTGGACCTCGATCAGACGGTCGAGCTCGGCGGCGCGCGCGCCGAGCTTCTCGTCGATCAGCGTGCCGTTGTGATCGAGGTCGGCCGCCATCACGGCGAGCTTCTGGACAACCCCGCTTTCGAGCCGCGCGATGCGGCCGTCGAGACCTTGGCTCAGGCGATCGGTGTGACCGCCGAGCGAAAGGTCGATGATCTGCGCCCGCTCGTCGAGGCTTTGCGCCAGGGCCGCGGAGCGGTCGAGCAGGATGTCGCGGATCTCCTCGTTCTTCTGATCGAACAGGCGCGTCACCTCGCGACCGCCGTCGCCCAGCACCTTGGCCAATTCGAGCGCCCGATGGGCGAGCGTCTCGGTCAGCGACTTGGAACGGGCCTCGAGGACGGTCGTGACCTTGCCCAGGAGATCGTCGAGCGACATGCCGACGGCCTGGCTCCGCGAGCCGACGCGCTCCTCGAAGCCGGTGATCCGGGCCTCGAGCATCTCGCCCGCCTCGCGTGTCCGCTCGCCCAATTGCTCGACGAGGAGACCGCCGCGATTGGTGAGAAGGTCCTCGACCTCCGCCATCTCGCGCGTGATCTGTCCGATGATCCGTTCGACATGGGCCGCGACGTCCTGGCTCACGATGTCGCCGCGACCTTCGAACATGCCGCCGATGCGGGTGAGGCCCTCCTCGATCTGCCGCACCAGCCGATCGGACTGGCTCGCGATGCGATCCGCCACGGCCTCGCTGCGGCCGAGCATGGTGGAACCGAAACTGTCGATCCGCGCCGCCAGCGTCTGGTTGACCCGGTCGCCATGCACGCCGATGGCGGCGATCGCCTCGCCCGCGGTGTCGGCGAAGCGCGAATTGAGCGAACCGGTCGTCTGTTCCAGATTAGCGAGCGCCGCCTCCATGGCCTCGACGAAACCGTCGCGCAAGGTGTCCACATGGTCGGCCAGCACGGTGCGGACCTTGTCCTCGCGACCTTCGAAAATGCCGCGCAGGGTCGCGATGGCGGATTGCATGACCTCCTGCGCCGCCGCCATGCGGCCGTCCAGAACGGTCGTCAGATCGGCGCCGTGACCCGACAGGGTCTGCGCGTGGGCGGCGAACAGGCGGTCGAGCCTCTCCGTCGACCCGTCGAGCGCCTCGCGGGTCGCGCCGGTGCGCTCGTCCATCAGCTGGGAAAGCTTGTCGCCGGATTGCGCCATCGCCTCCTGCAGCGCCTCGATGCCGTCGTCGACCGTCATGGCCATCTGGCCGCTCGCCGTCGCGAGGTCGCCCCGCCGCTCCGCGAAGAGCCGGTCGAAGCTCTTGCCGGCGTCGCCGAGCACCTCCCGCGTCGTCGACACATGCTCGTCGAGCAGGCCTGCAAGCCGACCGCTGATCTGCTCGAGATCCGCCGTGCGGCCCGCGACGATCTTCTCCATGGTCTCGCCGGACGCCAAGAGCGCCTCGCGCGCGGCGTTTGCCCGGTCGTCGATGACGGCCAGGAGATGATCGCCGGCATCGAGCAGGCGCAACTGATGCTCGTCGAGTGATTGGCCAAGCACCTTGGCGGAGACCTCGAAGCCGTCCCGCGCGGCCGTGGCACGCTCGCCGATCGTGGCGGCGACGAGGTCGGCGGCCCCCGCGAGTGCCGCCTTCTGGTCGTCGAGCAGCCGCTCGATGGCGGCGCCCGAGTCGGACAGGGCCGCCAGGGCCGCCGTGACTCGCTCCTCGATCAGGGCAGCGAAGCCCTCGCCGGTCTCGGCCAGCGCTTCGCGCCGCTCCGCCAGCAGCTCGTCGAGCCCCTGGGTGGCCGAGGCGAGCGAGGCGCGGATCTGATCGGCGTGGCCCGTCAGCAGGCCCTCGAGCCGCCCGTCGGTGCCGCTGATCTCGGCATGGCGATCCTCGAACAGCCGGGCGACGCGTTCACCGGCCTGCGTGAGCGACGCTTCGGCCGCCGCGATCCGCGCTTCGACGAGCGCCACCACGCCTTCGCCGGCCTCCCCTAGAAGGTGCCGGCGTTCCTCGAGCACGGCCTGCAGGCCTTGGCTCGCGCCTTCGAGCGAGGCGCCGACATGGGCCGCATGCTCCTCGAGCAATGTCGCGATCCGCTCGTCGGAGCCGTTGAAGCCACCCTGGCGGTCGTCGAACAGCGCAGCGATACGGTCACCGGACGAGGCCAAGGCGGCCTCGGCGGCGGAGGTCCGCTCGTCGATGAGCGACACGATGGCATCGGCGGCGGCGGCAAGCGCCTCGCGCCTGTCGCTCATCAGCCGGTCGAGCGTGTCGGTCGCCTGATCGAGCGCCATGCGCACACCGGCGGCATGCTCCTGCATCAGGCTCGCGAGACGCTCGTCGCTGCCCGCGAAGCCGTTCGCGCGCTCGTCGAGAATGTGGCCGACGCGGTCGCCGGATGCGGCGAGCACCTGCTCGGCCGCGGCGACACGCGCCTCGATGAGGGCCGCCATGTCCTCCCCGGTCGCGGCAAGCGTCTCGCGCCTGTCGCTCATCAGCCGGTCGAGCGTGTCGGTCGCCTGGTCGAGCGCCATGCGCACACCGGCGGCATGCTCCTGCATCAGGCTCGCGAGGCGTTCGTCACTGCCCGCGAAGCCGCTCGCGCGCTCGTCGAGAATGTGGCCAAGGCGTTCGCCGGATGCGGCGAGCGCCTGCTCGGCCGCGGCGACACGCGCCTCGATGAGGGCCGCCATGTCCTCCCCGGTCGCGGCGAGCGCCTCGCGCCTGTCGCTCATCATCCGGTCGAGCGTGTCCGTCGCCTGATCGAGCGCCGCCCGCATGTCGGCGGCATGTCCCTGCATCAGGTCTGCGAGGCGCTCGTCGCTGCCGGCGACGCCGCTGGCGCGATCGTCGAGGATCTGGCTCATCCGTTCGCCCGATGCGGCGAGCAGCTCGCGGGCCGCGGCAAGGCGCTCCTCGATGAAGGTCGCCACGTCCTCTCCGGTCGCGGCAAGCGCCTCGCACCTGTCGTTCATCAGCCGGTCGAGCGTGTCGGCCGCCTGATCGAGCGCCGCCCGCACTCCCTCGGCATGGTCCTGCATCAGCCCCGCGAGGCGCTCGTCGCTACCGGCGACGCCGCTCGCGCGCTCGTCGAGAAGACGGCCCATCCGCTCGCCCGATGCGGCGAGCGCCTGCTGGGCCGCGGCGACGCGCGCTTCGATGAGAGCCGCCATGGCTTCGCCGGCCTCGGCGAGTCCTTCTCGCCGCTCGGTCAAGGCGCGCTCGAAGATGCCCGTCGCCCCGTCGAGGGCGGCGTTGATGCCGCTCGTATGGCCGTCGAGCAGGCTTGCGACCCGGTCGCCCGCCGCTTGCAGGTCGGCCCGCCGTTCGGCCAGCAGGCCGTCGAAGAGCTGCGAGGAGCCGTCGAGGGTCTCGCGCGTCGCGGCGATGTGATGGTCCAGGAGACCGGTCATGTGCTCGCCGGCGACCGTGACCTCGGCGCGATGCGAGTCGAACAATTCCGCGAGCTCGTTCGAAGTATGGGCCAGCGTGTCCCGCGTGGCCGACAGCCGGTCCGCCACGACCGCGGCGATCCGCTCGCCGCTCGCCTGGATCAGCGACTGCCGTTCCGCGAAGATCCGATCGAGATTGTCGTTGGAGGCGGAGAAGACGGCCCTCGTATCGGTGACGTGCCGGTTGAGCAGGTCGTCGAGGTGGTCGCGCGCCATCGCCAGATTGGCGTCGTGGGCGGCCATGAGATCGGACACCTGGGCGGCGGCGCTCTCGATCGTCTGGCGCGTGTCGTCGGTGCGGGCGTCGATCAGTGCGGCGGCCCGGTCGGCCGCCTGGTCCATGCGGGTCTCCCGCTCGGCGATCAGCCGTTCGAGCGCGGCGATCGACCGCTCGACCGCTTCGCGGGATTCGATGGCGCGCTCGTCGATCATGCCGACGAGGTGGTCGCCATGGCCGGCGAGTTCGCCGAGCCGCGATTCGAAGAGCTCGGCGAGGCTCGAGCTGGCCGCGTCGAAGGTGGCGCGGGCGGCTTCGGTGCGCTGCTGGAGGAGGTCCGCCAAGCGGGCGGCGGCGGATTCGAGATCGTCATGGCGGTCGGCGAAGGCGCGGTGGAAGGCCTCGCCGGACAGTTCGAAGGCGGCCGAGGCCGCGCTCGCGCGCTCCGCCACCAGCGCCGCGATGCGCTCGCCGGTGTCCCCGAGGCTTCGGTCGAGCGCCAGCCCCTGGGCGGTGACGGCATCCTGGATCTGATGCTGCGTCTCGGACAGGCGCGCGGCGAGCACGTCGCCGCGGGCCGCGACGTCCTCGCCCATCCGTTCGGCGATCTCTTCGACGCGGTTCGCCACGTCCTCGCCTCGGGCCCGGATGTTGTCGAGAAGGTCTCCGCCGGTGCGCCGCAGCTTGTCGTCGACGACGTCGATCTGCTGGGCGATCTCGCGCGACACGCCGCTCGTGGCCTCGGTGAGCCGGGAGGCGACATCCTGGGTCGTTTCGATCAGCAGGTCGACCACGTCGCCGCCATGCGAGGCGATATGCGCCGCGGTCGTCTCGCCGGCGAGCGCCATGGCGGCGGTGATGTCCTCGCCTTTGGCGCCGATCGATGCCGCGACGCGCGCGCCGGCGGCATCGACGTTCCCGGCGATCCTGGTGCTGGCGGCCTCGAGATCGCGCGCCAGGTTCTCATGCGCGCCCGCGATGGCGCCGCGCACACGTTCGGCATTGACCACGATCGCCTCGCGCTCGCTGCCGAGCTCGTCGATCATGGTGCGGATGCGCCGCTCGTTCTCCGTGTAGGAGCGTTCGAGGTTCGACACCTCCGAGCGGACCATGGCTTCGAGCTCGCTGGCGCGCGCCAGGGCACGCTCGAGGCCGTCGCCCATCGAGGCCACTTCGCGACGGATGGCGTGCGACAGGCTGACGACCTGCTCGCTGGCCAACGTCTCGGGTTCGGCGAGGCGTACGGCGATCTCCGCCATCGATCGCGTCGTGAGCCGAAGTTCCTGGGTTCGGCGCAAGAGTGCCGCCAGGATGAAGAAGAGGACGATCGGCCCGAGCGTCGCGCCGAGCGCCAGCAGGACCTCGGGCCGGCCGACGGCGGCGAAGGAGAAGCCGCCGTCGAACAGCTTGGCGGCCACGATGGCGGCGACGCAGAGGCCGGCCCAGAGCAGCGACCCCAGCGCCGCCGCCACGAGGGGCGCGGAGCTCGGCTGCGCGCTCAACGACTGCAGCATCTGCCCGACCGAGCGCCGGTCGTCGTTGGCATGCGGATTGGTGTCGCCCAGCGGCCGCTGTCCCGCCCGTTGGCCGGCGGGCGGGCTCGAAGGTGGCTCGGGCAGCCGCGGTCCATCCTGCATGGGGCGGATGTCGGGCGCTCGGTTCGGTCTTGCTGCCGCCGCCGTCAGCGCCGCGTCGAAATTGCCGGCGCGCGGTTCCTCGCGGATCGGTCCGCTCCTGTCCCGCGTCTCGGCGCCGCGGGTCTCGGCGCCGCGGGTCTCGGGGCTGCGGGTCTCGGGGCTGCGGATATCCTGAGCGTGCAGATCGGCCCTCGGCAGGGGAAGCCGCTCGGCCGCGCGGTTCTCGGGACGCGGGCCGCGCTCCTCCTTGCGGGCTTCGGTGGCCGGGACAACGGCAGCGGGGCCGGGCGTCGGTTCGGCATGGTCCTGCTTGACGAGGTTGAGAGCCTCCTCGATCGCCAGCAGCGCTGCCGCCGCCGGATCTTTGGCTTCCTTCTGAACCGCCATACTCGCCTCGTCCTACTCACGCGGGAAAAGATCAGACATTCCGCGCGGCCGGCCTGCCGGGGGCCGGGCGCGTCGAATGCGCGAAACATTAACCAAATTGCAGTCTACTCTCGGTGGTCTGCCTTGCAAACCTGATCGCGGATCGATCGGCGAACGTCGTTAATATCTTGTTCACCATCGGGCCGCCATCCCGGACGCGAGACGCGCGCCGGCGGCGACCTGCCGGCACCGGGATCGGCGGACGGTCGGAGAGGCGCGGCGCCCGTGGGTCAGAGTGCGGACGCTACCTTATGCGTGGGAATGGTGCCATGAGATCGTCGTCTGCCGTATTCTCCGAAGCGATCGAGACGGCTGGCGAGGGGGGCGGCTGGCCTGCGTCCCCTGCGGCGCGGCTCGACCGCCCGCTCGACCTCGTTCATCTGACGAGGCAGACCTTCGGCGACAAGCGGCTCGAGACCGAACTGCTGCGCCTGTTCGTGCGTCAGGCCGCGCAGATCGACCATGCGCTCGAGGTGGGTCCGGAGCGGGTCGACGGGCAGGGCGACCTCGACCTTCTGCATCTCCTGGTGGGCTCGGCGCGGGCCGTCGGGGCGACGCGTGTCGCCTCCTTGGCCGGCGAGGCCGAGGCCCGCCTGCGGCGCGGCATCGGCGCGCCGGGCGGGCGGATCGGGGAGGCCGAAAGACGCGACCTCCGCCAGGCCATCGCCGGTGCCACGACGTACATTGCGGAGCTCCTCGACCAGGGCTGAATCCGGTCGCCGGCCGTGTTGCCGATCCTATCGCCAAGCCGCCCGAAAGCCTCTATGACGACGTGAAGCGGCTGCCGGCGGGATGCGGATCCGGGCGGCCGAGGCCGGTGCGACGACTCCGCCGTCGTTCCGGGCTGTCTTTCGCGAAGGCGGGGCCGATCGGCGAGGCATGGTCAAGATCACCTTCATAGATTCCGCCGGACATGCGCGCGAGATCGAAGCCGAAGAGGGCGCGACCGTGATGGAGACGGCCGTGCGCAACGCGGTTCCCGAGATCGAGGCCGAATGCGGCGGCGCCTGCGCCTGCGCGACCTGCCATGTCTACGTCGACCCGGCCTGGCTCGACAAGACCGGCAAGGCCGAGCCGATGGAAGAGGATATGCTCGACTTCGCCTTCGAGGTTCAGCCGAATTCACGCCTGTCCTGCCAGATCAAGGTCAGGCCGCAGCTCGACGGGCTGGTCGTCCGCACGCCCGCACGACAGGGCTGACGCGATGACGCCGGCGCGCCACGACGCGTCGCCGGCGACGCTTCACAGTCCCGCCTCGCTGGGCTAAGTCAACCCCCGGCAGCCGTAGGCTTCATCGGCACGGCATTCAGGCGTCGGGCCTCCGGCGGCCTGCGCGGCGCAGCGGACGAAAGGCTAATGAGCGAAGTCATCACCACCGATGTGGTCATCGTCGGGGCCGGCCCGGTCGGCCTGTTCGCGGTCTTCGAGCTCGGCTTGCTCGACATCAAGGCCCATCTCGTCGATATCCTCGACAGGCCTGGCGGCCAGTGCGCCGAGCTCTATCCCGAGAAGCCGATCTACGACATCCCGGGCTTCCCGCTGGTCACGGGGCAAGGGCTCGTCGACAACCTCATGGAACAGAGCAAGCCCTTCGGGCCGGCGTTCCACCATGGCGAAATGGTCAGCGCGCTCGAAACCTTGGGCGATGCCGCGGCGCCGCGCTTCCGCCTCACGACGGATGCCGGCACGATGCTCGAGTGCAAGGCCATCGTCATCGCCGCCGGCGGCGGCTCTTTCCAGCCCAAGAAGCCGCCGATCGCCGGCATCGAGGCCTATGAAGGCACCTCCGTCTTCTACGCCGTGCGCCGGATGGAGGCGTTCCTCGGCAAACGGGTGCTGATCGTCGGCGGCGGCGATTCGGCGCTGGACTGGACGCTGAACCTGCACCCCGTGGCGAGCCGGGTGACGCTGCTGCATCGCCGCGACGCCTTCCGCGCGGCACCGCATTCGGTCAATGCCATGCGCGGCCACGTGGCCCAGGGGTCGATGGGCCTCGAGATCGGGCAGGTCGTGAGCCTCGAAGGCGAGGACGGCCGGCTCACCGGCGCCCTCGTCAAGCGCGACGACGGGTCGACGGCGAGGGTGGCCTGCGACGTGCTGCTGCCCTTCTTCGGTCTCACCATGAAGCTCGGACCGGTGGCCGACTGGGGCCTCAACCTGCATGAAAACCTGGTGCCGGTCGACACCGAGAAATTCGAGACCAACGTGGCCGGGATCTTCGCCGTCGGCGACATCAACACCTATCCGGGCAAGCTCAAGCTGATCCTCTCGGGCTTCCACGAGGCGGCGCTCGCCGCCCAGAAGATCCATCGCTACGTCTATCCCGAGAAGCGGTTGACCTTTCAGTATACGACCTCGTCGACGAGCCTGCAGAAGAAGCTCGGCGTTGCCTGAAGGCCAGAGCCGAAAGCGGCGCGGGGGTTGGGGACTCGCGCTTTGCCGGCCGCGCGTTAATATTGCGGAGGAGACCGGTGGGTTGAGATCCGCAGGAGCCGCAGCATGGGTGTCGAGCGCAAGAATCCCGCCGATGTGGCCCGCCGTATTGGTGCGCGGCGCGACCGGCAGTCGCCCCGCGCCGAGACGAAGACAGGCGGGTCCTGGCGCCGCGAGACCTTCCGGCTGCCGCGCGAGGAGGCCCGTGCGACGGCGAAGACCTGGTTCGAGCGGTTTCCCAAGGCCGCGTACATGACCGAGATCGAATCCTGGCGCGAACTCGCCGACGGCACGATCGAATTCACCATGCGGCGCCTGCCGAGCGCCGACTAGTGTTGTGTGTCTGACGAAGGATTCCAAAATTTTGCCGGGTATGCGAATCTTGGCTTATGGGCAAGATCGAACGCATTGACGTGTCGGCAGATGACCGGGAGCGGCTGAGCCGTTTGGCGCGGGACCGCAACACACCTCAGAAGGTGGTTTGGCGTACGCGCATCGTGTTGTTGGCGGGTGAGGGAATGGGTGCGGTCGACGTTGGACGCGAAGTCGGCGTGAGCGTCCTTACCGTTCGCCGTTGGCGACGACGCTACCGCGACATGGGCGTTGAAGGGCTCCTGAAGGATGGGTCTCGTCCCCTCGCAGAAAGCCTCTTTCGGCGGCGGCGATCAGCAAAGTCGTGGACATGACGCTTCACGCCAAGCCGCCGGCGGCGACGCATTGGAGCGTGCGCTCCATGGCGAAGGCTTCTGGTCTTTCGCCCAGTTCCGTGCAGCGCATCTGGAAAGCGCACGGGCTCAAGCCGCATCTGACGCGAACCTTCAAGCTCTCGCGCGATCCGCTGTTTGCGCAGAAAGTCGCCGATGTCGTCGGCCTCTATTTGGACCCGCCGGAAAGAGCGCTGGTTCTGTCGGTCGACGAGAAAAGCCAAATCTAGGCGCTCGATCGAACGCAACCCGGCCTGCCGATGAAGAAAGGCCGCGCCGGGACAATGACGCATGACTACAAACGGCACGGGACCACGACGCTGTTCGCCGCGCTCGACGTGGCCAGCGGCAAAGTCATCGGCGAATGCATGAACCGGCATCGGCATCAGGAATTCCTGCGCTTCTTGCGCACCATCGATCGCGGCACGCCGAAGACTCTCGATCTACATCTCATCTGTGATAATTACGCGACGCACAAGCATCCCAAGGTCAAGGCGTGGCTGGCGCGCCACGCGCGCTTTCATCTGCATTTCACGCCGACCTCGGCCTCATGGCTCAATCAGGTCGAGCGCTTCTTCGGTCTCATTACCGAGGACGCCATCCGACGCGGAGTCTTCCATAGCGTCGCTGACCTCCAAGACCGCATCAATCGTTACCTGGACAACCACAATGCAGACCCCAAACCATTCGTCTGGACCGCAACAACCAGCAAAATCCTAGATAAAGTTGCCCGTGCAAAACAAGCGTTAGAATCACAATACTAGCTCGCCCATGCTCATGCGGCATCGGGGCCGCCGCCCTGACGACCGGCAAGGCTCGTGGACCGCCGGAGTCTTGCACGCCGCGCCGCTGCGGTGTGCATTTGATGCCTTGATTTAATCGCTTCTTAACCGAACAATAAGCCGATCGAGCACGTTTTACCAAGCGCAAAAGTTGAGTTATCATCAATGATGTGAAGGTTAATCGATCGTATACGGCATTACTATGGTTGATACAGCGATAATGATATTTGACGAATTCTTGCCACATTTGATTTGAGACGGCGATCAAGGTTAAATCCGATGGGCGAATGAGGTCAGCTCGGCGACGCGGTGACGCTGGTCGTCGCGCCGGGCGTGCGTAAGCGTGCAGGAGTTCAAGATGAGAAAGCTGGTCGTGGCCGGGGTGGTATTGCCGGCCCTGCTGTTGGCCTCGGCGGGGCATGCGGCCGATCTGCCGCGCCGCTATGCGCCGGCCTACGCGCCGCCGCTCGTGCCGATCTTCACCTGGACGGGCTTCTACGGCGGCATCGTGGGAGGCTATGGCTTCGGCGACTTCAACGGCCGTGGCAAAGCCATCGCGGGCAGCCCGAACGGTGGACTCGTCGGCGGCACCCTCGGCTACAATTATCAATTGCCGAACAATATCGTGATCGGGCTCGAGGGCGACGTGGCCTATGCGGGTATCGGCAATACGCAGACGACGGCCGGCCCGGTGACCGCCAAGAACACGCTCAACCTCCAGACGACGGTGCGCGGTCGCGTGGGCTATGCGGTCAACCGCATGCTCTTCTACGCGACCGGCGGCTACGCGGGCGGCAATCTCCACACCACCGTCTACGACGTGCCGGCCGGCTTCTACGCCGCCAACGGCAATTTCCTCAGCGGCTATGCGATCGGCGCCGGCGCCGAATATGCGATCATGCCCAATCTTTCGGGCAAGATCGAATATCTCTACAGCGACCTCGGCAAGGGCGACAATTTCGTCGGCACCCCGGATGCCACGCGGGTCGGCGTCTCGACCTCCGACATCCGCGTCGGTCTCAACTACCATTTCTGAGCGGCATCCCTCGCTCGTGGGCGCGCCTCCGTTCGGCGCGCCTTCAGCCTTTGACGCGGGTCGCCTCGAAGGCCGGAACGGCGGCGGCGAAGGTCGCCAGCCAGGCTTCGAGTTTCGGTTGGCCTTTTCGCCAGGCGCCCCCGAACCTGAGGTCGAGATAGCCGAGCATGCAGGCCGTCGCCACATGACCGACCGTTACCGGGCCTGACGGCGGGTTCGCCTCGAGGCTGCCGAGGCCGCGCTCGACCTTGCCGGCCTGATGTTCGAGCCATTTGGCGCTATGGGTGGCGGCCTCGCGGAACCGGCCCTCGTAGACCTGGAGCAGCGCCGCGTCGCAAATGCCGTCGGCGAGCGCTTCGAGCTTCAACGCGTCGAAGCGCGCGCCGGTCTCGGCGGGAATCAGCCGAGCGCCCCCGGCGAGATGATCCAGATAGGCCACGATCACCCGGCTGTCGTAGAGGGTGCGCGTGTCGTCGAGCAGAAGCGTCGGGATCTTGCCGAGAGGATTCTCGCGCCGGATCGAATCGGTCGGGCTCATCGTGTCCGTGTCGACGACCGAGAGGCGGCCGCCGAGACCCAGGATCGCGGCGGCGATCTTGACCTTGCGGCCGAAAGGCGAGGCGGGGGAGGAGCGGAGAATCATGGTCCTTGATCCTGTCGTGGAAGGACGCCGCTTAACAGAACGGCCGTGGCGAAGCCAGGATGGATGCGTCGGGAGCGGAGGTCCCTCACTCGCCGGCCAGGAGACGGCATGACCAGGCCGCCTCCGGCGAGCGGCCAAGCGCCTTGGTCAGGAAGGACAGCAGCGCTTCCGCCTCGCCCTGAAGGACGTGGGGCGGGTTGACCGCGACGAGACCCATGCCGGCGAGGCCGGCCTTGCCGGCGGGACCGTCGCCGACGAACAGATGGATCTGCAGGATGCGCGGGATGCCGGCCGCCTGAAGCGTGCCGGCGAAGCGCGTCACCGCCACCCTGTCCTTGATCGGATACCACAGCAGGTAGGTGCCGGTCGGCCACTTGCGGTGCGCCGCGAGAAACGCCGAGGACAGCCGGTCGAACTCGTCAGGTTCCTCGAAGGGCGGATCGATCAGCACCAGGCCGCGGCGCTCGGGCGGCGGCAGCAGCGCGTTCAGCGCCGCGTAGCCGTCCCGCTGCATCACCGTGATCCGGCGGTCGCGGCCGATGCCGATGCGCAACGCCTCGGCATCGGCGCGATGGAGTTCGCAGAGCGCGATCCGGTCGTTCGAGCGTAACAGGGCCTGCGCCAGGGCGGGCGAGCCCGGGTAGGAGAGAGGGCGCCCATCGGGATCGCGCGGCCCGACGGCATCGAGATAGGGCGCCAGCAATTCCGCCACCGGCGGCGGGGCATTCCACAGCGCTGCCGCGCCGATGCCGGAGCGCCACTCGCCGGTGCGGCTCGCCTCGTCGCTCGAAAGGTCGTAGCGACCGGTGCCGGCATGCGTGTCGAGGAAGCGCAGCGCCCCGGGCTTGCGCACGAGATAGATGAGCACGCGCGCCAGCAGCGCGTGCTTGACCACATCGGCGAAATTCCCGGCATGGAAGGCGTGGCGATAGTTCATGGCGGCACCTATGGCCGCGATGACGGCGCCGCGGAAAGAAGAATCGCGGTCGGGCTCAGCGTCCCATCGTCTCGCGCAGCAGGTCCGCCTGATGGCGCACCATCATCCGGTCCTGTCCGGCTTTCGCCACCAAGGCCCGCGCGGCCTCGTCGGCGACGAGCGCCGCACAGCGCTCGACGAGATCGGCGTAGGCGCAGATGACGAGGCCATCGCGGAACGGCGCCACGTCGGGGTCGCCCTCGTCGCTCTCGCTCAGGACGCAGATGCCGTTCGCCAGCAGGTAGGAGACCCGCACGACCTCGAAGATGGCGCTGTCGTAGAAGTGCAGGTTGAGCACCAC
>DATBEH010000109.1:0-9362 GCA_036276175.1 Lichenihabitans sp. | reverse complement strand
GCCCCATGTCGATCGCTTCGATATGGGCCGGCGTCGCGGTCCGGATCGCGGCATAGTAGCTCTCGCAGACCATGAAGTAATCCTTGAGAAAGCCGCGAAACGGCGTCAGCGAGAGAATGTGCGTGACGAGTTGCGCGCCGGCCTCGTCGCAGACCTCCAGCATGAGCTTGGCGTCGACGAGGGCAATCTTCAGCCCGTAAGGGCCTTCGTCGCGGCCGGGCAGGGCGAACTGGTTCGATTCGAGCAGGTCGTAGATCGCAATCTGGCGTTCGTGTTCCTGGTCGGGATTGCCGCGCCCGATCGAGGCCTCGTCGAGCACGACCTCGACGAGGCGAAAGCGTGGATCGTCGGGGGCGGGCTCGCTCACCGTCTCTCTGCACGCAGGGCGATCGAGCGCGCGTGGGCCTCGAGCCCTTCCGCCTCGCCGAGCGCGATCGCCGCCGGGCCGAGCGCGGCCAGCGCCTCGGGGCCGCACTTGAGGATCGAGGTGCGCTTCATGAAGTCGAGCACGCCGAGACCCGAGGCGAAGCGGGCCGAGCGGGCCGTCGGCAGCACGTGGTTCGAGCCGCCGACATAGTCGCCGATGGCCTCGGGCGTGTGGGCGCCGAGGAAGATCGCTCCCGCATTGCGGATCCGCCCGGCGAGCGCCTCCGCCTCGTGCGCCACGATTTCGAGATGTTCGGGCGCCAGCCGGTCGACGAGCGGCACCGCCGCCGCGAGGTCCGGAACCAGGATCACGGCGCCGAAGTCGCGCCAGCTCGCCCGCGCGATCGTCTCCCGCTGCAAGCCGCGCAGCTGCCGCTCGACGGCACGTTCGACCGCGCCGGCAAGCTCGGCATCGTCGGTGATCAGGATCGACTGCGCGGCCGTGTCGTGCTCGGCCTGGGCCAGGAGGTCGGCGGCGATCCAGTCCGGGTCGCCGGTGCGGTCGGCGAGCACCAAAACCTCGGAGGGGCCGGCGATCATGTCGATGCCCACCGTGCCGAAGACGCGGCGCTTGGCCGCCGCCACGAAGGCATTGCCCGGCCCGACGATCTTGGCGACCGGCGCGATCGTCGCGGTGCCGTAGGCCAGCGCCGCGATCGCCTGGGCGCCGCCGACCCGATAGACCTCGTCCACCCCCGCGAGACTCGCGGCGGCCAGCACCAGCGGGTTCAGCACGCCGTCCGGCGCCGGCACGGTCATGACCAACCGCCGGCAGCCCGCCATCTTGGCCGGCAGGGCGTTCATCAGCACGGAGGAGGGATAGCTCGCCGTGCCGCCCGGCACGTAAAGGCCCACGGCATCGATGGCGCTCCAGCGCCAGCCGAGCTCGACGCCGAGCCCGTCGCTCCAGCGCATGTCCGAGGGCCGCTGGCGCTCGTGAAAGGCCAAGATTCTGCCACGGGCGACGTCGAGAGCATCGAGTGCCGCCTTCGGCGAGGCATCGCGTGCCGCCGCGATCTCGGCCGCCTCGACCCGCAGACCGAGCTTCGCCAAGTCGACCCGATCGAATTTCCGCGAGGCATCGAGAAGGGCGGCGTCGCCCCGCGTCCGGACGTCGGCGATGATCGCCGCGACCGCCGCGTCGACATCCTCGGCGATCTCCCGTTTCAGACCGAGCAGCGCCCGGAAGGCCTCGTCGAACTCCGGCGCGCGGCTGTCGAGGTGCCGCGGCCCGGCGCCGCGGTCCGGGCCATCGCGGCCCTCAGCCACCGGCCGCGTCCGGCGGGCACGGCTTGCCGTCGACGGTCCAGCGCGGCCCGAGGTCGCTCATCGCCGCCTCGAGGCACTCGACCTCGAGGCGCAGCGCGGCACCGCCCGAAAAGCTCAGCATCACGATGCCCGAGGGCGCGTCGCCAGGCAGGAAGACGATGGCCAGAAGGTTGAGCACCGTGCCGGCACGCTGGTCGAAGCCGATCCGCTTGACGCTCGACACGCGTTCGAAATGCAGCCCGGTCGAACAGCGCTCGCAGGGGCCGCGCCCGGCCCCCAGCCAGTCGAACCGCGCCGCGACCAGAGCGAAACGCCGGCTCGGCGGCAGGAAAGCCATGTCGCCGACCCGGACGGTCGCATCCTGGAGATGTGCCGAGACGATCGCGAGATCCTCGGCGTCAAGGGCAGCCAGCCTGAGGGGCGGCGTCTCGGCGGGAGGCCCGGCCATATCGTTCATCACATCGCTCCGGGACAGTCGGAAACCCGTCGAATGCAGCCCGAGGCCGCAAGGCTCGCTCTAGCCCAGGCTCCCGTGGGGTCGCAAGGCGCAGCTCGGGACCGCGATGGCAAAACGTCGTATGAGATCGATGGTTGCCGGCCGGGCCGCGGGCTCAATCGAGGATCTTCTGCATGAACAGCAGGTCGAGGTAACGGCCGAACTTGAAGCCGACCTGCGGCAGCAGGCCGACCTGCTGGAACCCGAGGCTCTCGTGCAGGCGGACCGAGGCCTCGTTGGCGGCATCGATCCCCCCGACCATGGCATGCTTGCCGAGCGTCCGCGCCCGCTCGATCAGCGGCGGCATCAGTTGCGCCGCGATGCCGCGTCGACGGCGGTGGCGGTCGACATAGACCGAATGCTCGACGGTCTTGAAATAGCCGTCGTGCGGACGGAAATCGCCGAAGGAGGCGTAGCCCAGCACCGCGCCATGGTCCGCCGCGACCAGGAAGGGGAAGCCCCGCCCCTGCCGGTCGCGCATGAAGGCGCGGCGGTTGTCGATGTCGACCTGGTGCACCGACCAGATGGCTGTCGTATTGGCCACGGCGTCGTTATGGATCTCCAAGATGCCGGGAAGATCGGCCTCGGCGGCGTCGCGGATGATCATGGCCCGGCTCCATGCCGGCATCGGTCAGGGCGCGGCGACCGACGGCCGGGGCTCGCCCGGCGGATCGTCGCGCCGCGGCACCGCCCGCATCCGGCGGCGGGCATTGCCTTCGGCCCAATCGAGCTCTTCCTCAAGCGCATGGAAGGCATCATCACCGATCTGCCGGCCCTGGCGCAAGCCGTGCAGCGTGTCCCGCTCGGCCGCGATGGCCTTGAGATGCAGCTGCCCGAACACCTCCGGGCGCAGCCAGTCCATGCTCTCGTCCTGCAGCACGACGCCATATTCGCGCCGCAGCACGGCCGCTTCGGGTTCGCTCCGGCCCTCGAGCGCTGCAAGCGCCGCCCGGGTGCTCCGCTGCCGGGCGAGGTCGAGTTCGCGTCCGACGGCGCCGTCGTCCGACAGGCCGAGCCAGTGCATCAGCGGCCCGAGCGTCAGCCCTTGCAGGATCAGCGTGCCGAGCACAACCGCGAAAGCGGCCGTGACGATGAGGTCGCGGTGCGGGAAGCCCGGCGCCCCGCCGCCGGCCATCGGCAGCGCCAGCGCGGTGGCGAGCGTCAGGAGCCCGCGCATGCCGGACCACCCGACCATCAGCGCCGCCTTGTAGCTGCGCGCCGCGCCGGCCGGCGCGTAGCTCGGGTAGACGACGCGCTGGAGCAGGCGCGCCAGCAGGTTGTAGGTGAAGGTCCAGGCGAAGCGCACCACGACGACGGTGGCGAGGATGGCGCAGGCGAAGCCGACGTAGGGCAGCGCGCTGCCGTCGATGTGCTTGTTGATCTCCTGCAGCTGGAGCCCGATGAGGATGAAGGCCAGCGCGTTGAGCACGTAGATCGCCACTTCCCAGACCGCATAGGAGCCGCGGCGGTTCTCGGCGTCCTGGATGCGCGAGCTCGCCCTGGCGAGGACGACCGCATAGGTCACCATGGTGAGCACCGCCGAGACGTTGAGCCGTTCGGCCAGGATCCACACCGCGAAGGTGCCGACGAACTGGGTGACGACCGAGATGGCGAGATCCCTGATCCGCTTGGTCAGCAGGAGATAGAGCCGGGCCAGCCCGTAGCCGAGGACGAGGCTGCCGACGAGGTTCGACAGGAGCAGCGGCAGCGTCGTCCAGGCGGTTAGCGCGCCGCCCATCGCGATCCCCACCGCGATGCGATAGATCAGGAGCGCGGTGGCGTCGTTGAGCAGGCCCTCGGCCTCGAGGATCACCATCAGCCGGTGGGGCGGCGACAATGGCCGCAGCACCGAGCTCGCCGCCACGGCGTCGGGCGGCGCCACGATGGCCCCGAGGGCGATCGCCGCCGCCCAGGGCAGGTCGGGCACGAGCGCGTGGGCGACGATCGCGACGCCCGCCACCGTGAGGCAGACCGCGACGAGCACGAGGCTCGAGACCGGGATCCAGTTCGCCCTGAGGTCGCGCGGCGAGACGCCGAAGGCCGCATCGAGGATGGCCGGGGCGATGAACAACGTCAGCGCCAGCTCGGGGTCGAGCGTGATCGCCGGGATGTCCGGCGGCAGCAGGGCCAGGATGGCGCCGGCGAGCGCCAGCAGCGCCGGATAGGGCGCGCCGACCCTGTGCGCCAGCGCGGTCAGGACCGCCCCTGCCAGGAGCAGCGAGATGATGAGTTCGAAGAGCTGCATGGCGCGACCTTAGCCGAGCCGGCGGGATGGTGCGAGCGCCGGCCCTGCGTCGGGGCTGAGGACCGGTGCCTGCGGCCCCGCGCATCGGATCGGCTCCCGGATGGAGCCCGGACATCGGGTCGGAGACCCGTGCAGATCATTCGTCAGCTTGTATTTTTATGTCGCATAACGATATATTGCATCGACGCCAGGCCGTCGTGACGCTCCGGCGATCGCACTCTCTTCTGCATACGGAATTTACATTGGCTATCAAGCAGGTCGATCGCCATCTCGGCGATTTCACCATGGACCCGCGCGTCCTTCTCATTGCCGCCATCGCCGTGGTCGTCGCGGTGGCGAGCCTCGGTGCCGGCATCGCGCTCCTGCATCTGATCCGGCTTTGCACCAACCTCGCCTATTTCGGGCGCTTCACGCTTGCCGACCTCAAGATCGAGACGACGCCGCTCGGGCTCACGGCCGTGCTGGTGCCCGTCGTGGGCTCCCTCATCGTTGGCCTGATGGCCCGCTTCGGCAGCGAGAAGATCCGGGGCCACGGCATCCCGGAGGCCATCGAGGCGATCCTTCTCGGGCGGTCGCGGCTCGATGCCAAGGTCGCGATCCTGAAGCCCCTCTCCTCCGCGGTCGCCATCGGAACGGGCGGCCCGTTCGGCGCCGAAGGCCCGATCATCATGACCGGCGGCGCCATCGGGTCGCTGATCGCCCAGGCGCTTCCGGTCAGCGACGGGGAACGCAAGACCTTGCTGGTCGCCGGCGCTGCGGCGGGCATGACCACGGTGTTCGGTACGCCGATCGCGGCGATCATGCTGGCGGTCGAGCTGCTGCTCTTCGAATGGACGCCGCGCAGCTTCATTCCCGTCGCCACCGCCGCGATCACCGCCGGGGTCGGTCGCACGCTGCTGCATATGCCGGCTCCGCTGTTTCCGTTTCACGGCACCATGGACGTCAGCGCGGCGGGACTGGCCGGCTGGGTGTTCATCGGCCTTGCGGCCGGCCTGCTCTCCGGTCTGCTCACGCAACTCGTCTACGCCTGCGAGGACGGCTTCCTGAAGCTGCCGATCCACTGGATGTGGTGGCCGATGATCGGCGGCCTCGTGGTCGGGCTCGGTGGCCTGATCGAGCCGCACGCGCTCGGCGTCGGCTACGACAACATCGCGCGCGTGCTCGACGGCCATATGGTGGCGAAGGCCGTGCTCGTCCTGTTGGTCGTCAAGGCCGTCATCTGGGCGGTGGCGCTCGGCTCGGGCACGTCGGGCGGCGTTCTGGCGCCGTTGCTGATCATGGGCGGGGCGATGGGCGCGGCGTTCGCCGGCGTCCTGCCGGCGGCGAGCCCCGGATTCTGGGCGCTGCTCGCCATGGCGGCCACGATGGGCGGCACGATGCGGGCGCCGCTGACCGCGACCTTCTTCGCGGTCGAGCTGACGGGCGACACATCCGTCCTCCTGCCGCTGATCGCGGCCTGCGCGACCGCGCATGCGGTGACCGTGCTGCTCATGAAACGCTCGATCCTGACGGAGAAGATCGCCCGGCGCGGGCACCACATCGTTCGCGAGTATCGCGTCGATCCGTTCGCTCTCACGCGCGTCAGCGACGTGATGACGCGCGAGGTCGAAACCGTGCCGGCCACCATGACGCTGCATGGCGCGGCGGCGTTTCTCACCGCCCCGGAACGGCGCCACCCGAGCTTTCCCGTCGTCGACGAGCACGGACAGGTTCTCGGCCTCATCGACCCTCCCTCCGTGCTGCGGTGGCGACGGGAGGGGTGGCACCGCAAGACGACGCTTCGAGAGCTCCTCGCGGGCGGCAAGCTCACCGTCGCCTATCCGAGCGAATATCTGGAAGGACTTGCCGAAAAGCTGTTGAAGGCGAACATCGCTCACCTGCCCGTCGTCTCCGAGCCCGGCCTGAAGCTCGTCGGATATATCGGCTGGAAGGACTTGATGCGCGTGCGGGTGAAGCTTCAGGCCGAAGATCGCGACCGCGTGTCATTCGTCGGTTCCTCCCGCAAGCGCGTCAAGACGGCGGCGGCGACGCCCGGTCGCCAGGAACTCGGTTCGGGCGCCTGATGGCGCGAGGACCGCATCGGCGAAGGTTCCTCTCAGCGAAAGGGCCGATCGTCGTAGGTCTGCGACCGACCGTTTCATGCCCGTTCGCGTGATTGCCGCATATCTCTGCGACGCAGCCGATTTAAGCTTGTCGGCCTCGCTCCGGGCCTCCTCGAGGCATGACCATGTGTTTCGACACGACGGCGCAGGCCGGCTCCCGGCCCGCGAACCATGCGACGCGCGTTGCCTTGCGCAAGACGCGGCGGGGCGGCTTTGGCAGAGGTCAAGCGCGTCCAGCGGTCGCTTGCCGCGCCACGTCGCAGCAAACACAGCCCGTCGGCGAGGATGCCGGGCACGAAGGATTGCGACGCGTGTGGCGGAAGGGGTGGGATTCGAACCCACGGTGGGCTTGCACCCACGGCGGTTTTCAAGACCGCTGCCTTAAACCACTCGGCCACCCTTCCAACCCCAGCATCCACGAGAGCTTAGGCTTGTGGTGCCGGCGCGGACTCGGAATTTCCGTCCCAATTTCGTACCAATCCCGGGCAGCGTCCTGGCTCTGGGATCGGACCGACGGCTACGCATACGCGGAAGAAGGAGCGATTGCCACCAGGTTCTATGCGCACAAAGACCCGGAGCATCCGTGTCCAAGTCTGCATCACCGGCGCGACGTTCGTCGCAGGCCGAGCCGCCGCCGTAAAATGGCGCCGCCGCACCGCCGCGAGTCGGGAGGCGGAATTCAGATTTCGCTGGCTTCCAGGACGTAACTGCCCTCGCCGATTCGGTTGCGGATCGCGTCACGGATCGTAGCCGGGATCGATACGCTGTCCTCGCCGAACAAGCCCGCCGACCGGAGCGCTTTGCGGATATCGATGGTCTTGCCGAGATGTTCGAGGAGCACGAGCGAGGCCGCCGGCCTTCTGCCGCGGATCGCGGGAGCGCCGGTCTGAATGCCGGTCAGGTAGGAGATCCGCGCGCGGTAGCTCGGATAAAGGATCATCTCGGTGATGGAATTCTTCAATAGCGAATGATATTCCACGATGAAGATCCGGTCCGCCAGAAAGAGCAGGACACCTTTGTACTTTGCCACCGCAGGTCGTTGGCCAGAGTTCGGGTCTCCGATGATCTCGAGATTCGACCAGTAGAAGCGACCATCCTTCTCGAAGATGCGGGCCAGGGATTTCGTCAGATAGCCAGGGTAGCTGAAGGAATAGTAATAACGGAAATAATAGCCGATATAGCGCTCGAGGCTTCCCGACATTTCGAACAGATGTGCAATATGCTTGATCGGCTCGGAGAGGCCTTCGCCCAGAACCGGACGCCGTCGCAGTGAGATGATCTCGACGAAGCGGCCGTGGTCGAGCAGCATTTCGGACTCGGTCACGCCGAAGAAATCGCAGACGCGTCGCATGTTGTGGCGCGACGGGCGCACCTGGCCGCTGAGATATTTATTGAACTGCTGGCGGTTGAACTTCAGCCGCCGGCAGACGTCGGCGATGGAGGGATAGTAGGTGCACAGATAACCGAGGTTCTGCGTCACCGGGTCCTGTCGCATCGTCGCCCCTCGCTGCCCTATCGCAACCTGAAGCAGCGATCGTGTCAAGTCGCGATGAGGTGCGAAATTGCGCAAGGCGTGCCTCGTGGCCGAGATCGCTTGCCGGAAAGGGAGCGCAGATCAGGATGCAGATCGTCCACGAGTTTCCGCATAAGGTCAGGGAGATCGAGCACCTCGAGATCCCGATGCCGGATGGGTGTCGGCTGGCGGCCCGCCTGTGGATGCCGGACGATGCCGAGACACGGCCCGTCCCGGCGATCCTCGAATATATCCCCTATCGGAAGAACGACCTGACGGCGAGCCGGGATGCCGCCGCGCATCCCTTCGTCGCCGGGCATGGCTATGCCTGCATCAGGGTCGATCTGCGCGGGAGCGGCGAATCGGAGGGCGTGCTCCGCGACGAATACCTGCAGCAGGAACTCGACGACGGGGTGGAGACGATCGCCTGGATCGCGGCGCAGCCCTGGTGCGACGGCAATGTCGGCATGATCGGCATTTCGTGGGGCGGCTTCAACGGTCTGCAGATCGCCGCGATGCAGCCCCCGGCGCTCAAGGCGATCATCACCTGCTCGTCGACGGACGACCGCTACGCCGACGACGTCCACTACATGGGCGGCTGCCTGCTGACCGACAATCTCTCCTGGGCCTCGATCATGTTCGGCCGCAACACCTGCCCGCCCGATCCCCGGCTGGTCGGCGAGAAGTGGCGCGAGATGTGGCACGCCCGGCTGAAGGACAGCGGGCTCTGGATCGAGCCCTGGCTGGAGCATCAGACGCGCGACGCCTATTGGCGCCACGGCTCCGTCTGCGAGGATTTCGGCCGCATCCGATGTCCGGTCTACGCGGCCGGCGGATGGGCGGATGGCTATGTCAATGCCGTATTCCGCCTGCTCCAGGGTCTCGACGTCCCGCGCAAGGGGCTGATCGGCCCCTGGGCCCATACCTATCCGCATCTCGGCAAGCCGGGGCCGGCGATCGGCTTCCTGCAGGACTCGCTGCGCTGGTGGGATCATTGGCTGAAAGGACGCGGCACGGGGATCATGGACGAGCCCATGCTACGTGCCTGGATCCAGGACAGCGCTCCTCCGCGCGGCGCCTATGCGCAGCGTCCCGGCCGCTGGGTGGCGGAGCCGTGCTGGCCTGCGCCGAACGTCAGGTTCGAGGACCTGCGACTCGGCGCCGACGGCCGCCTTGGCGGCGAAGCGGATGTCGGCGCTATGTCGGCGGCACTGCCGGTCTCGTCACCCCTGAGGGTCGGCCTCCTTGGCGGCAAATGGTGCTCCTATGCGGTCCCGGGAGATCTGCCGGGAGACCAGCGGACCGAAGATG
>DATBEH010000108.1:0-9146 GCA_036276175.1 Lichenihabitans sp. | reverse complement strand
CCCAATCTGTTTGTCCTGTGGCAACTCGGCGTGCGACCGGAGGCTGGAGGGTAGGAGCCGGATGAGGCGAGAGTCTCACGTCCGGTTCTCTGAGGGCGGAGGGGTGAAACTCCCCTCCGCTACTCGACTCGTCATCCTCAGTCGCGGTCGTGCGACCGAGGCGCTGGCCTGGACCAGGGCGGTCATGACGAAACTCGGGTTGACGCTCAATGAAGCGAAGACCTCGGTCAAGGACGCGCGGCGGCAAGGCTTCGATTTCCTTGGCTACACGCTGGGGCCGCGCCACCTTCCCAAAGGAGGGCGCTGGTATCTCGGCGCAAGCCCGTCCAAGAAGAGCGTGCTGCGGATCAAGACCAAGGTCAGAGGCCTGCTGAGGCCGGGAAACATGGGCGCGTGGCCCGAGGTGTGCAAGCGGCTGAACCGGCTTCTGGCCGGATGGGCCGCGTACTTCTCGCACGGAACCTGCGCCCCGGCCTATGAAGCCGTCGACCGACAAGTTGCTGAGTGACCGCGGTAGCGGAGGCAGAATCACGAAATCTTGAGGTGTGTTGCTGGATAAGTTTATCTTATTGATGAGCCTAGAAATAAAATTGGACCTTATCGCCATGGCGAGCGAGAGTGCCGCCGTCGCAAAGAGAGAGGAGCTCCAATTCCTCCTCGGCGACAACATCGAATGAGTTCTTAGAAAGGGAATTTTCCATGCGAAACTCAAAGTTGAAGACCGTCACCGCGTCGTTCGCAGCTGTCGCGATGATTGTTTCTCTCGGAACATCGGCCGCGCTGGCGCGCGGCGGTGGAGGCGTCGGCGGCCACTTCGGCGGAGGCGCGGGGACGTTTCTCGGCGGAGGAGCTGGCTTCGGCGGTTCTCACGCTGGCGGCTTTCACGCCGGCGGCGGCTTTCACCCAAACGACCGAATATATGGCGGCATTCGCAGCCACAACCACTTCTACGGCGGGTACAACACCTGTTTGGTCAACCCGTACAATCAAAATTCCGCCAACTGGCCATATTCCTCGCCATACATGTGTTAGAGGCGGGAGAAGAAATCCCTGGCTGGGACGGGCGTCACAGCGGCCGGCCCTGGCCGGTCCAAACCGCCCGCGAACTTGTCTCCGCTTTCGCCGATCTCAGCGGGTTGGCCGGCCCGCCGATGGCCTCGACCGCAAGCTCGCCCAGCGCGACGAAATCGGCTTTGCGCGGCGAGGTTCGGCGGAAAGCGAGGCCGATCGTGCGGCTGGGTTCCGGCGCCATAAAACGCAAGAGCTTGATCCGTTCGTCCCGCACTTCGGCGTCGACCGCGACTTCAGGCAACAGCGTGACGGCATAGCCGCTGGCGACCATTTGCATGATGGTCGCCAGGCTGGCGGCGCCGAGACTCAGCTGCATGTCCAGCTTCTCGGGCGCGCAAAAAGCGAGCGCCTGGTCGCGCAGGCAATGGCCTTGTTCCAGCAGAATCAAACGGCTCTGGTCGACGTCGTGGGCGCTCACCCGCGCCGCTTCCGGGTGCGGATCGTCGGCCGGCACGGCGAGGAGAAAGCGATCCTCAACGAGCCGAATGACTTCGAGGTCCGCCTCCGGCGCCGGCAGCGCAAGGATCACGACGTCGAGACCGCCGGCGACAAGCTCCTCGACGAGCGCCTTGGTTTGCGTCTCGCGCAATTTGACAACCAGGTCGGGATGGCGGGCCTGCAGAAGCGGCAGCAATTTCGGCAAGAGATAAGGCGCGAGCGTCGGGATGGCGCCGAGCTTCAACTCTCCTTCGAACAACCGGCCTTGATGGCGCGCGAAATCGACGAGGTCGCGGGCGGCCGCCAGCACCTCATCGGCTCGCTTGGCCACCAGCACGCCGATTTCGGTCAGCGCCGCGTCGCCCGGCCGGCGGTCAACAAGCTCGACGTCGAGGTCCTTTTCCAGCTCGCGAATTTGCATGGACAGAGCCGGCTGAGTGACTGCGCAGGCGTCCGCCGCGCGACCGAAATGCCGATGGCGCGCGAGCTCCTGGAGATAGCGCAATTGGCGAAGGGTGACCATGCTTAAATAAATAGTCCTTATCATGACGTCAGTCAATACAATTGGACCTTATCGACCTCCGCATCCAGTTTCGCGTCATCGATCACTTATCGGCGTTCATGATATGAGGTGCGCACGCATAGCGCTTCTGGCGGCGGCCCTTGCAATCCTGCTCGCCTCGCTGATCGGGCTTGTCGGGCAGGGCGCCCAAGCGACCGAAGGGATGAGGCTGATGGGGCTGGAGATCGCTCACCACGGAAACGGCGCCGGCGCACCCGCCTGCACAAGCTGCCATGGCGGACAATTCCAAGGTGAGGCGGCGCTGAAATCGGCGCCGGCGGGACTTCCAGCGACGTTCATTTTGTCCCGGCTGGCCCACTACGCCACCGGACGGTCACAACCCCTCCATGCGACGAGTTGCGACAGCCCTCGGCCCGGAGGAGCGTCAGGCGGTCGCCGCCTACCTCTCGAGCCTTCCGATCGAGGTCCATTGACGTAACCGACTGCATTGACTCGCCACGGCGCGAGCGCGCCGATGTCTAGGGAGGTAGTTCCGCTCCGGCGGACACCGAGCCTACAAGGGCTGCCGGGGAAGGCTCGCTATCCGCCCCCTTTTGGACATTCCGGTTCGGGCGCCAAGTGTTGACAAGCGGCGCCGGTAAGGGTGTCGAATGTCCGAGGGGCGGAGCATCGCGCGCCGGGCGCGAAGGTTTGGCCGTTCGAGGCGCCACCCGTCCCCAGACCCGGCTCGGCGCGCCGCCCGAAGGTCGACTCGGGCACGACCTCGCAGACTTGAAGACGATCGTCCTCGTAGAATTTCTGTCGTCCGAGCTGCTTGACGAGGACGTGCTCGAGGTGGGTCGCCAGGCGCGCAGAGTCTCCGGCGACTCCCACTCGATGAGGGTCAGGCGCACGCCGTCCTCGCTCCCCTCACAGCCCCTCGTCCGGTCGGCTGCCGTGGCCACATTCTCCCGCAAGCGAAAGAAGGGCGCAAAGGAAGACCCGGCCGATCGCAGCAAGACCATTCTCACGCGTTCCGCGTTCGCTCCGCCGCTTGATCTCTCCCTGTTCCGGCGAATTATGCCCCTGTTACGGCCAATAAACGCGCTGTTTCGCGCAAAAAATCCCCTGTTATTTTTACGGCTATCTCCCGTTTATCTTGGACGCAATCAATTAAAATCATGAGTCTTTCTGCCCACGTAGCCGGGCCAAAACGCTCTATTTTCCGCACTTTTTCTCACGTTGCAGGAAAAACAGGGCAAAGCAAGGGGTGGAATCCGGCCTATGGCGGCCGCTACTTCTTCTTCGGCATGTAGAGGTCGGTCAGCGTGCCCGCAAAAGCCTCGGCGGAGAAGGCGAAGGTCTCCGACAGCGTCGGGTGCGGGTGGACGGTGAGGCCGATGTCCTCCGCCTCGCAGCCCATCTCGATCGCCAGCGCCGCCTCGGCGATGAGGTCGCCTGCGTTGGGCCCGACGATGCCGCAGCCGATCAGGCGCTGCGTCTCCTCGTCCCACAGCGTCTTGGTCAGGCCCTCGTCGCGGCCGAGCGTGAGCGAGCGCCCGCTCGCCGCCCAGGGGAACACCGCCTTGCCGAACTTGAGGCCCTTGGCCCTCGCCTCCGTCTCGGTCACGCCGGCCCAGGCCACTTCCGGATCGGTGTAGGCGACCGAAGGGATCGCCCGGGCGTCGAAGGCGCTCTTATGGCCGCTCGCCACCTCCGCGGCGACCTTGCCCTCGTGCGAGCCCTTGTGCGCCAGCATCGGCTGGCCGACGATGTCGCCGATGGCGAAGATGTGGTGGACGTTGGTCCGCATCTCGCGGTCGACCGCGACGAAGCCGCGTTCGTCCACCGCGACGCCGGCCGCCTCGGCGCCGATCAGCTTGCCGTTCGGCCTGCGGCCGACCGAGACCAGGATTGCGTCGAACGGTTCCGTCTTCGGGCCGCCCTCGCCCTCGTAGGTGACCACGAGCCCGTCCCGCTCCGCCTTGACCGCCGTCGCCTTCGTCTTGAGCAGGATCTTGTCGTAGGTCTTGGCGATCCGCTTGGCCAGCGGCGCGACGATGTCGGCATCGGCGCCCGGCATCAGCTGGTCCATCATCTCGATGACGGTGATCCCGGCGCCCAGCGCGCGATAGACGGTCGCCATTTCGAGGCCGATGATCCCGCCGCCGAGGACCAGCATGCGCTTGGGGACGAAGCGCAGCTCGAGCGCGTCGGTCGAGTCCCAGATGCGCGGGTCGGCGGGGATGAAGGCAGGCGCGACCGGCTCGGAGCCGGCGGCGACGATCGCCTTGGCGAAGCGCACGACGCGGGCGCCCTCGGCGGTCTCGACGCGCACCGTGTTGGCCGAGGTGAACACGCCCTCGCCGCGGACGACCGTAACCTTGCGCTGGCGCGCCAGGCCCGCGAGCCCCGTCGTCAGCCGCCTGACGACGCCGTCCTTCCATTTGCGGACCGCCGCCAGCTCGATGGCGGGCGTCCCGAAGCTGACGCCGTGCGCCGCCATCGCGGCCGCCTCGTCGATGGTCTTGGCGACGTGCAGGAGCGCCTTCGACGGGATGCAGCCGACATTGAGGCAGACGCCGCCGAGCTCCGGTCGGCCGTCGACGAGCACCACCTTCTGCCCGAGGTCGGCGGCGCGGAACGCCGCCGTATAGCCGCCGGGGCCGGCGCCGAGGACCAAGAGGTCGGTCTCGAAATCGGCCGGCGCCGCTGCGGGCTGAGGCGCGGCGGCCGGCGCCTGGGCGGCCCGGGGCGCTGCGGCCGGCGGCTGCGCGGGCTGGGGCGCAACCGCCCGGGCCTGAGCGGGCGCCGCCGCCGGCTCGCCGCTGGCGCCGGCGTAGGTCGCGAGCAGGCTGCCCTGGCTCACCTTGTCGCCGACCTTGACGTGGATCTCGCCGATGACGCCGTCCTCGGGCGCCGGCACGTCGAGCGTCGCCTTATCGCTTTCGAGGGTAAGCAGCGACGCGTCCTTGCGCACCGCCTGTCCCGGCGAGACGAGGATCTCGATGATCGGCACGTCCTTGAAGTCGCCGATGTCGGGAAGGCGGATTTCCTGCGCCATGGGCTGAAGCTCGCCACCGTTTCAGAGGATGATGCGTCGGATGTCCCCGACGATTCCGGCCAGGTGACGCACGAAGCGCGCCGCGGCCGCGCCGTCGATGACGCGGTGATCGTAGGAGAGGCAGAGCGGCAGCATCAGGCGCGGCTGGAAGGCCTCGCCGTCCCACACTGGGGCCATCTTCGACCGCACGACGCCGAGGATCGCGACCTCCGGCGCGTTGATGATCGGGCTGAACGCGGTGCCGCCGATGCCGCCGAGCGAGGAGATGGTGAAGGTCGCCCCCTGCATCTCGGCCGGCGCGAGCTTGCCGGCGCGGGCCTTGTCGGAAAGCTCGCCGAGCTCGCGGGCGAGCTCGATCACCCCCTTCCGGTCGACGTCCTTGACCACCGCGACGACCAGCCCCTCGGGCGTGTCGACGGCGACGCCGATGTTCCAGTACTTCCTCAAAATCAAGGAATCGCCGGCGGAGCTCAGGGCGGCGTTGAAGTTCGGGAAGGCTTTCAGAGTGGCGACCGTCGCACGCATCAGGAGCGGAAGCAGCGACACCCGATAAGGCTTCTTGTCTTTCTTCGCGTCCTCGTCGAGCGTCTTGCGGAAGGCCTCGAGGTCGGTGATGTCGGCTTCGTCGGTATGGGTGACGTGCGGCACGTTGACCCAGGAGGCGTGCAGGCGCGGCCCCGAGATGCGCTTGATGCGCGAGAGCGGCACGGTCTCGATCGGCCCGAATTTGGCGAAGTCGACCGCCGGGACGGCTGGGAGCGCCCCTCCGCCGGCCGCGGCCGGGGCGGCGCCGGCGCCCAGCGCCGCCTTGACGTCCTCGCGGGTGATGCGGCCGTGCTCGCCGGTGCCCTTGATCTGGTTGAGGTCGAGATCGAGCTCGCGCGCGAGGCGCCGCACGGCGGGCCCGGCGAAGACGCCGGAAAAGTCCACCCCCGTCGGCGCCCGGGGCCGGCCGGGCGGCGGCGCGAGGGGCGGCGCCGGCTGAGCCGGGGGCGGGGCGGCTTCGGCCTTTGCCGGGACGGCTTCGGCCTTTGCCGGGGCGGCTTCGGCCTTCGCGGGGGCGGCTGCCGGCGCAGGCGTGGCCGCGGCGCCGGCGCCCTCCGCATCGATCCGGGCGATCAGGACGCCCATCGACAGCTTGTCGCCGACCTTGGCCACGATGTCGGCCACCTTGCCGGCCACCGGCGAGGGCACGTCCATGGTCGCCTTGTCGGATTCGAGGGTGATCAGCGACTGGTCGACCTTGATCATGTCGCCCGGCTTCACGAGCACTTCGATGACCGGCACGTCCTTGAAGTCGCCGATATCCGGCACGTTGACGTCGACTTTCGCCACCGAGACCCCCTCCTTCGCTCGAGATGGACGCGACCGCAGGATCAGCTGCGGGCGGGATTCGGCCCGTCCGGGTCGATGCCGTACTTGCCGATCGCCTCGGCGACCCGCCGGGCCGGCAGCAGCTGATCGTCGGCCAGCGCCTTCAGGCTCGCCACGACCACGTGATACCGGTCGACCTCGAAGAACGAGCGCAACCGTTTCCGAAAGTCGGAGCGGCCGAAGCCGTCCGTGCCGAGAACCTTGTAACTCGCCGGCACATAGGGCCGGACGCCGTCGGCGACGACCTTCATGTAATCGGTGGAGGCGATCACCGGCCCCCTGCCGTCGGACAGCGCCCTGGTGATGAAGGGGACGCGCGGCTCCTCCTCCGGATGCAGCATCGACCAGCGCTCGGCGTCGAGGCCTTCGCGCCGGAGCTCGGTGAAGCTGGTGACGCTCCACACCTCGCTCGACACTCCGTGCTCCTCGGCCAGCATCTCGGCCGCCGCCTCGACCTCGCGCAGGATCGAGCCCGAGCCGAGCAGCCGGACGCTGAGGCGGGAGTCTTTGGCGGGCACGTCGCGCAGCTTGTAGGCGCCGCGCAGGATTCCCTCCTCCACCCCTTCCGGCATCGCCGGATGGGCGTAGTTCTCGTTCAGCGTGGTGATGTAGTAGTAGACGTCCTCGTTATCGACCAGCATGCGCCTCAGGCCCGCATGCACGATCATCGCCAGCTCGTAGGCGTAGGTCGGGTCGTAGCTGACGCAGTTGGGGATGGTGGAGGCGAGCACGTGGCTGTGCCCGTCCTCGTGCTGCAGCCCCTCGCCGTTGAGCGTCGTGCGGCCGGAGGTGCCGCCGATGAGGAAGCCGCGGGTGCGCATGTCGCCCGCCGCCCAAGCGAGATCGCCGACGCGCTGGAAGCCGAACATCGAATAATAGATATAGAAGGGAATCATCGGCACATTGGACGACGAATAGGACGTACCCGCGGCGATGAACGAGGCCATCGCGCCCGGCTCGTTGATGCCTTCCTGCAGGATCTGGCCCTTCGTGTCCTCGCGGTAATACATCAGCTGATCGGCGTCCTGCGGCCGATAGAGCTGGCCGATCTGGCTGAAGATGCCGACCTGACGGAAGAGCCCCTCCATGCCGAAGGTGCGGCTTTCGTCGGGGACGATCGGCACGACGCGCGGGCCGATCTCCTTGTCACGCAGGAGCGCCGTCAGGATGCGGACGAAGGCCATGGTGGTCGAGATCTCCCGGCCCTCCCCCGTCGCCTTGAGCAGCGCGTCGAAGACGCTGAGCGGCGGGACCGGCACGGGCTCGGACTTGCGCCGACGCGAAGGCAGATAGCCTCCCAGCGCCTCGCGCCGCTCCCTGAGATATTTCATCTCCGGGCTGCCCTCTTCGAAGCGGAGGAACGGAACCTTGTCGAGGTCTTCGTCCGGCACCGGGATCTGGAAGCGGTCGCGGAAGACGGCGAGCGCGTCGCGCTTCATCTTCTTCGCCTGGTGGGCGATCATCTGGCCCTCGCCCGCCGAGCCCATGCCGTAGCCCTTGACGGTCTTGGCGAGAATGACGGTCGGCTGGCCCTTGTGATCGACCGCCGCCTTGTATGCCGCATAGACCTTGATCGGATCGTGGCCGCCGCGGGTCAGCGCCCAGATCTGAGCGTCGCTCCAGTCCTCGACCATCGCCGCGGTCTCGGGATAGCGGCCGAAGAAGTGCTTGCGGATATAGGCGCCGTCCTTCGACTTGAAGTCCTGGTATTCGCCGTCGACGCATTCCTCCATCACCTGCCGCAGCTTGCCCGCCGAGTCCTTGGCGAGCAGCTCGTCCCAGCCCGAGCCCCAGAGGCACTTGATCACGTTCCAGCCGGCCCCGCGGAAATCGGCCTCGAGCTCCTGCACGATCTTGCCGTTGCCGCGCACCGGACCGTCGAGCCGCTGCAGGTTGCAGTTGATGACGAAGATGAGATTGTCCAGCCTCTCGCGTCCGGCGAGCGAGATCGAGCCGAGCGACTCCGGCTCGTCCATCTCGCCGTCGCCGCAGAACACCCAGACCTTGCGCCGCTCGGTGTCGGCGAGACCACGGCCGTGCAGATAGCGCAGGAAGCGCGCCTGATAGATCGCCATTAGCGGCCCGAGGCCCATCGACACCGTCGGGAACTGCCAAAAATCCGGCATCAGCCAGGGGTGCGGATAGGACGACAACCCCTTGCGGCCGACCTCCTGGCGGAAGTGGAGGAGCTGGTCCTCGGTCAGGCGCCCCTCGAGAAAGGCGCGCGCGTAAATGCCAGGCGAGCTGTGACCCTGGAGGTAGACGAGGTCGCCGCCGTGCGACTCGTTGGCGGCATGCCAAAAATGCATGAATCCGGTGTCGTAGAGCGTCGCAGCCGACTGGAAGCTCGCGATATGGCCGCCGAGCTCGGATGACTCCTTGTTCGCCCTGACCACGATCGCGGCGGCGTTCCAGCGGACGAAGCGGCGGATCCGCATCTCGATCTTGCGGTCGCCGGGATGACGCGGCTGCTCCTCCGGCGGGATGGTGTTGACATAGGCGGTGTGGGCGGCGAAGGGCAAGCGCGCGCCCTTGCGCCGCGCCGAAGTGACGACGGAGTCGAGAACCTCGTCGACTCGGCCAAGCCCCTCGAAAGCCGCCAGCGAGTCGAGGGCGTCGAGCCATTCGTCGGTCTCGTCGTCCCTGAGCTTCGCTCTGTCGTCCATCGGGTCGGCCTCCCTCGTATCAGACGAAAGT
>DATBEH010000107.1:0-22250 GCA_036276175.1 Lichenihabitans sp. | reverse complement strand
GCGACGCCAAGCCCGACGGCATCGTGCTGATCTCCTATTATGCCGATGCGGCGCTGATCTGCCGGCAGGTGCGCTCGGTCGGCCTGACGCAGCCGATCGCGGCCATCGGTTCCGTCTACTCACCCAAGTTCATCGAGCTCGGCGGCAAGGACGTCGACGGCGTCTATACCGAATCGGTGTTCTTTCCGGGCGACAGCCGCCCCGAGGTCAAGGCCTTCGTCGACACGTACAAGGCGCGCTACGGCGAGGAGCCGGACGAGTTCTCGGCCGATGCCTACGACACCTTCATCCTGCTCGCCGCCGTCATGAACCGCTTCGGCACGACCCGACAGGACATCCACGACGGCCTCGGCAAGATCAAGGACGTGCCGAGCGTCATCTTCGGCAAGGCGAGCTTCGATACGCAGACCCGGCGCGTCACCGGCGGCACGGCCGTCGACCTCGTGGTGAAGGACGGCAAGTTCCAGCAATGGGACGGCAAGAAGCCGACGTGACGGCCCAACCCGCTCATCCCGCGAAAGCGGGGATCCAGGGTGGTGCAACCGTCCCGGCGTCGTGACGGCCCGCAGCGGGCAACGGCGGCGAGTCAAGGATCTGGATCCCCGCTTTCGCGCGGATGACCGGGCAAGGAAAAGCCAGCTTGGGTTCCTTCATCGACTATACGGTCAACGGCTTCGTCGTCGGCAACATCTATGCCCTGCTGGCGGTCGGCCTAGCGCTGATCTTCGGGGTCGCCAATCTCATCAACTTCGCCCATGGCTCGGTCTATACGATCGGCGCCTATGTGGGCTGGGCCTGCGTGACCTATCTGCACACGCCTCTACCTGTCACCATGGCGATCGTCGTCGTGGCCTGCGCGCTTCTCGGCATGGAGATCGAACGCCTGGGCCTGCGGCCGCTGCAGGGCAAGGCGCGCATCGCGCCGCTGCTCGCCACGATCGGCTTGAGCTTCGTGCTCGACCAGGTCGTGCAGCTCGTCTTCAAGCCCGAGCCGCGGTCCCTGCCGAGCAGCCTGCCCGACTGGCGCCTCCCGATCGGCGGCGGCTCGATCGGTACGCTCGACCTGCTCATCGCGGCCATCGGCCTCGTCAGTGCCGGCGTGCTCTTCGGCTTCCTGCGCTACAGCAGGCTCGGCTGGGCCGTGCGGGCGACGGCCCAGGACCGCGACGCGGCGCTGCAGATGGGCGTCGACATCGACGCCGTGAACAGCGCCGTCTTCGCCATCGCCTCCGCGCTCGGCGGCCTGAGCGGCCTGCTCGTCGGCATGTACTACAACCACATCGACCCCGGCATGAGCTTCGCCGCGACGCTGAAGGGGATCGTCGCCACCGTCATCGGCGGCGTCGGCAACGTGCCGGGCGCCATCCTCGGGAGCCTGGCGCTCGGCCTCGTCGAGAGCTACGGCACGGCGCTGTTCGGCAGCACATCGCGCGACCTCTTCGCCTTCGTGCTGCTGATCGCGGTGCTGGTGCTGCGTCCGAACGGCCTCTTCGGCCGCAGCACGGTGACGAGCGAGCCCTTGACCGGCACGTTCCTGGCGCCGAGCCGGCCGATCCGCCTGCCGCCGTGGCTGCTCTCTGCCGCCGCCGCGGCCGCCATCGTCCTGCCGCTCGTCATAGGTTCGCCCTACCTGCTGCAGACGCTGACCAACGCTTGGCTTTCGGCCATCCTGGCGCTGAGCCTGACGCTGATGGCCGGCACCGCCGGGCAGATCTCGCTCGGCCAGGCGGCGCTCCTCGCCATCGGCGCCTATGCGTCGGCGCTCCTGGCCCTCGACCTCGGCTGGCCGACGATCCTGACGATCCCGCTCGCCGGCATCGTCACGGCCATCCTCGGCACCGTGCTGATCTTCCCGTCGTTCCGGTTGCGCGGTCACTACATCGCCATCGCGACGCTCGCCATCGGCCAGGTGGTCGGCCTCGTCATCCTCAACTGGGAGAGCCTCACCCAGGGCGCGCTCGGCTTGACCGGAATTCCGCCGCTCTCGCTCTTCGGGCACGACGTCTATGCTCCGGCCCCCGTCTACTGGCTCTGCCTCGGCGTCATGCTCGTGCTGGCGCTGCTGCAGACGCGTCTGCTCGGCTCGCATTTCGGCCGCACGCTGCGCGCCATCCGCGACGACGACGTCGCGGCGCGCGCCTACGGCATCAGCCTCAACCGCTACAAGGGCCTCGCCTTCGCGTTCGGCGGCTTTGGCGCTGGCGTCAGCGGCGGCATCACGGCGCATCTCTATAGCTACATCAACTACCAGACCTTCGACGCGCAGCTCTCGCTCCTGGCGCTGACCATGGTCATCCTGGGCGGCCTCGGCAACGTGACGGGCGCCATCGTCGGCGCCGTGGCGCTGGTCGCCCTGCCGGAACTGTTCCGCGTCACCGCCGAATACCGCATCCTCATCTACGGCGTGGCGCTGCTGCTGCTGATCCGCTTCCGGCCGCAAGGCCTGCTGGGCACAGTCTGAGCATGGCGGACCTGCTTACCATCCAAGGCCTGACGCGTCGCTTCGGCGGCGTCGTGGCGGTCGACCGCATGGACCTGCGGCTCGCGCCGGGCGAGCTCGTCAGCGTCATCGGCCCCAACGGCGCCGGCAAGACCACGCTGTTCAACCTGCTGAGCGGCCTGACGCGGCCACAGGCCGGCAAGGTCACCTTCGAGGGCCGCGACGTCACGGGCCTCGCGCCCGAGCGGCTCGCCGCGCTCGGCGTCGCCCGCACCTTCCAGAACGGCCGCGTCTTCGGCAATCTCTCGGTCGAGGACAACGTGCTGATCGGCGCCCATACGCGGCTCAGAGCCGTGCGGCCGAAGCTGCCCGTGCTCGGCCCGCTAGCGGAGCTTCTGCTCGCCCTCGTCCGCCCGCCGTCGGTCAGGGCCGAGGAGGTTGCGCTCAGGTCCGAGGTCAGGGAGATCCTGGCGCCGTTCGGCGACCGGCTGCTGCCGCGCCTCGCCGAGCCGGCCTACGGTCTCTCCTATGCCAACCGGCGACGGGTCGAGATCGCCCGCGCGCTGGCGCTCAAGCCCCGCCTGCTGCTCCTCGACGAGCCGACGGCCGGCATGAACCAGACCGAGACGGCCGAGATGCAGGCGCTGATCGCCACGTTGAAGGCGCGCGGCCTGTCGATCCTGCTCATCGAGCACAAGCTCGAGATGGTGATGACGCTCTCGGATCGCGTCTATGTGATGGACAACGGCTCGAAGATCGCCGAGGGCCTGCCGGCCGAGGTGCGCCGCGACCCCAAGGTGATCGAGGCCTATCTGGGCCATGGCGCGCTCGGCCGCGCCAATGCCGAGACGCTGCTCGCGACGGTGGCCTGACCATGGCCGACGACCTGCTTCGCCTCGACGGCATCGACACGTTCTACGGCCCGGTGCAGGTCCATTTCGACCTGTCGATCGCGGTCGGCCAGGGGGAGATCGTCTGCCTGCTCGGCGGCAATGCCAGCGGCAAGTCGACCACGATGAAGGCGATCCTCGGCCTCGTGCGGCCGCGCTCGGGCACCGTCACCTTCGACGGCGCGCCGATCCTCGGCCTGCCGACGCAGGAGATCATCCGCCGCGGCATCGGCTCGGTGCCCGAGGCGCGGCGCCTCTTCCCCGAGATGACGGTGCGCGAGAACCTGCTGATGGGCGCCTATCTGCGCCGCGACAAGGCCGTGGTGGCGCAGGATCTCGCCCGCATGCTCGACCTCTTCCCGCGCGTCGCCGAACGGATCCATCAGCGCGCCGGCACGTTGTCGGGCGGCGAGCAGCAGATGGTCGCCATGGCCCGCGCGCTGATGGGCCGGCCGCGGCTGATCTGCATGGACGAGCCGACCATGGGCCTTTCGCCGCTCTTCGTCGACCGCGTGCTCGAGACGATCCAGGCGATCAACCGGCAGGGCACGACGGTCTTCATGGTCGAGCAGAACGCCAGCCTGGCGCTCGGCATCGCCCATCGGGCCTACGTGCTGCAGAGCGGGCGCATCGCGCTCGAAGGGCCGGCGGAGGCCATGCTGCACGACCCGCGCATCCGCGAGGCCTATCTGGGCGGGGAAGGCGCGAGGACCGACGTCCCGGAGACCGCCGCATGAGAGAGCGTGAGAAGATCGCAATGGCTTCGACCGGCAAGCGCCTGGGCTTCTTCACCCGCCTCCTCGACGATGGGCCGGCGGCCGAACGCTACCGGCTCGGCGCCGAGCAGATCCTCTGCGCCGAGCGCTGCGGCTACGACGGCGCCTGGGTGGCGCAGCATCATTTCCACGAGCACGAGGGCGGCCTGCCGTCGCCCTTCGTGTTCCTCTCCTATGTGGCGGCCCGCACCTCGCGCATCCGGCTCGGCACGGGCGTCGTCACCCTGCCGCTCGAAGCGCCGGTGCGGGTGGCCGAGGATGCGGCGGTGCTCGACCTCATGTCGGGCGGACGCCTGGAGATCGGGGTCGGCTCCGGCTCGACCGCCACGAGCTTCGCGGCCTTCGGCCAGGAAAGCGGTCAGCGCGGCCCGGTCTTCGGCCGCCATCTTTCGATCTTGCGCGACGCCTGGGCCGGCCATGAGCTCGGCGACCCGGACAACCACCTCTATCCCGAGCGGCCGAGCCTGCTCGACCGCATCTGGCAGGCGACCTTCTCGGTCGAGGGCGGCAGGCGGGCGGGCGAGGCTGGCGACGGGCTCATGCTGTCGCGCACCCAGCCGCGGCCGGCAGACGCGCCCAAGGCCACGCTCTGGGATATCCAGAACCCGATCATTGACGCCTATATGGCCGCGCTGCCGCCCGGGCGGGCGCCGCGCATCGTGGGCTCGCGCAGCGTCTTCGTCGCCGACAGCCGCGACGAGGCGCGGCGCCTCGCCGATCTCGGGCTAAGGCTCGCGGTCGAGCGGCTGGTGGCGCTCGGGCAACCCTATCCCGGCGACAGTCTCGACGAGAGGATCGCCGCCTATGACGTCCATGTCGGCACGCCGGACGACGTCATCGCCTCGCTGAAGGAGGACACGGCCCTTCGACGCACCACCGACTTCGCCTTCCAGGTCCATTCGGTCGATCCGCCCCACGCGGCCACCCTTCATTCGATCGAGCTGGTCGCCGCGGAGGTGGCGCCGGCGCTCGGCTGGGTCCGCTCGGCGAGCCCGGCCGCCCTGGCACACCCGGCCCGCATGCGCGACGTGCGCCGGGCCGAGCCGGATCGGCTCGCGGGAGGAACGCGCTGATGGATGCGCCCGACGTCATCGACACCCTCGTCGGCGTCGAGCCGGGCTCGCGGCTCGATCGCATCCGGGCGGAGCGCCCGCAGGCGCGCGAAAACGCGCAGGCGAGCTACGCGGCGCTGTTCATGCCGGCGGAGCCCGGCGGGATGGCCCTCGCCGAGCGTTTCGCCGTGGCTGCCTTCGTGGCGGGGCTGCACGAACAGCCCGCTGCCT
This sequence comes from Lichenihabitans sp., assembly GCA_036276175.1. GTDB lineage: Bacteria > Pseudomonadota > Alphaproteobacteria > Rhizobiales > Beijerinckiaceae > Lichenihabitans. The sequence continues at coordinate 16,861 of DATBEH010000107.1, read as the reverse complement.
ATGCCCACTACACCGCGGGCCTCGAGCAGCACGGGAACGCCGCGATAACGGCCGCCGTGGCCGAGGCGATCGCGGCGGGGCGGACGCGAGGACCCTACGGCGCCTATCCGCCTGGCCCGCTGAGCGCCGAGGACAGGGCCGGCCCGACCTTTGCCGCGCCACCGGCGACGCGCGACGCCCTGGGCGGGCGGCTCGCGGCGGCCCTGGATCACGCCCATCTTCTCGTCTTCCGCCCCCGCGACGCGAGGCCCGACGCCCTGCAGGCGCTGCTCGATGCGGGGTGGACGACGACGGAGGTCGTCACGCTCTCGCAACTCGTGGCCTTCCTATCGTTCCAGGTCAGGGTCATTGCAGGACTGAGCGTCCTGGCAGCCGACGCGGGAGAGCCCCGATGAGCGACACCGTCGTCACCCATCCCGACCTCGCGCGACCCAGCATCTTCACCCAGGACGAGATTGGGTGGGTGCCGTGGCTGCAGCCGCTCGATGCCGCCGACCTGACGGACCGTCACCGGGCGGCGCTGGTCGACGCCGCGCGCGCCAAGTCACCGTATTTCATGCTGCTCGTCCGAGACCCCGCCATCCTGGAGGCCAGGACCAAGACCGACAAGGACATCTTCTATAATCCCCGGGCCGGGCTGCCGCGGGCCGAACGCGAGCTCTCGGCGCTCGCCGCTTCCCGCTTCAACGGCTGCATCTTCTGCGCCTCCGTCCACGCCCGCTTCGCGGCCCACCACTCGAAGCGTCGCGAGGACGTGCAGCGCCTGCTGGACGAAGGGATCGGGGCGAAGATCGACGAGCGCTGGGATGCCATCGTGGCGGCCTCCGTCGCGCTGAGCACCACGCCACCCAGCTTCGGGCCCGAGCACGTGGCGCGATTGCGCGAGGCCGGCCTCGACGATCTTGCCATCGCCGACGTTGTCCATGGCGCGGCCTTCTTCAACTGGGCCAATCGCCTGATGCTGTCGCTGGGCGAGCCGCAGGATGTGCCACGCTGACAATGAGGTCCGGGCTCAACATGAGGTCCGGATGGGCGCCAGGGTGAGTTTCGCACTACGCCTTTGTATTCGCTCGATCCGCGAGCATCGTAACCATGACGCTGTCATGCGGCACAGAAACTGGAGCGGGCGAAGGGAATCGAACCCTCGTATGCAGCTTGGGAAGCTGCCGTTCTGCCATTGAACTACGCCCGCCTCGAGCACGCTCGGCCGTCGCCGGACTGCCGCAGCTTTTGTAATCGTCCTCCGCGTCCGCCGCAAGCGCTTCCGCCGCACGCACCAAGCCGGCGCTTGCGCGGCAAATTCGCCGGCCGAGGAAGCTCTTGCGCGCCGCCGTCCGTCGCCGTATGAGATGCCCATACCATCGTCGGGGTGCCTGGTCGGAACCGGGCTGAGACCTCTCGTGAACGAGAGAAACCCGTTGAACCTGAACCGGATCATACCGGCGGAGGGAACGACAATGCCCAGCCTGGGCCAGACCATAGCGGCGCCCTTGCGCGCCATTCCATCGCCGATCGTCGCTCAGCGCTTGCGGCGGGGTTTGCCCTGGGCCTCGATCGTCACCCTGCTCGCCGGGCTGGCAGGCTGGGAGGTCGCGGTGCGGCTCCTCCGGGTGCCGGCCTATCTGCTGCCCCCGCCCTCGCGCATCGCGGCGACCCTCGTCTCGCAGTTCGGCCTGATCTGGCCCGACGCGCTCGTCACCGGCGGCGAGATGCTCGGCGGCCTTCTCCTCGGCAGCGCCGCCGGGATGGCGGCGGCCCTCGCCATGGCGCGCTCGCGCCTGCTCGAACGGGCGCTCGGCCCCCTCATGGTCGTGGCGCAGGCCCTGCCGGTCTTCGCCATCGCGCCGCTGCTCGTCGTCTGGTTCGGCTTCGGGGTCGCGTCCAAGCTCGCCATGGCGGCGCTGATCATCTTCTTCCCCGTCTCGACGAGCTTCTTCGAGGGCCTGCGCCGCACCGACGAAGGCCTGATCGAGCTCGGCCGTCTCAATCGTGCGAGCCGCCGCGACATGCTGCTCCTGATCCGCCTGCCGGCGGCGCTGCCGGCCCTCGCCGCGGGCTTGAGGGTCGCGGCCGCGGTCGCGCCGCTCGGCGCCGTCGTCGGCGAATGGGTCGGCTCCTCGTCGGGGCTCGGGCTCATGATGCTGCACGCCAATGCGCGCATGCAGACCGCCACCATGTTCGCCGGGCTCACCGTGCTCGTGGCGTTCTCGCTGCTGCTGTGGGCCGGCGTCGGCCTGCTGACCCGGCGCCTCGTCTTCTGGGCCCCCGATACGCTCGCGGCGCCCGCCCTGTCACATTCCGTTGGAGACTGACATCATGCGGTTCATCGCCATCGTGGCCACGCTCGTCGCGGGGCTCGGCCTCGGCATGCCGGCCCAGGCCGCCGAGAAGGTCACCGTGCTGCTCGACTGGTTCGTCAATCCGGTCCACGCGGCGCTGGTCATCGCCAAGCAGAAGGGGTTCTTCGAGCGGGAGGCTCTCGACGTCAGCTTCGTCGAGCCCGCCGATCCGTCGATGCCGCCGCGCCTCGTCGCCGCCGGCAAAGGCGACATCGCCCTGACCTATCAGCCGAACTACTATCTCGACATCGCGGCCGGCCTGCCCATCCAGCGCGTCGGCACCTCGATCGCGACGCCGCTCAACACGGTCATGACCTTGGCCGACGGCCCGATCAAGAGCCTCGCCGACCTCAAGGGCAAGACGGTCGGCTATTCGGTCTCGGGCTACGAGACGGCGCTGCTCGGCACCATGCTGGAGAGCGCCGGGCTCAAGCTCGACGACGTCAAGCTCGTCAACGTCAATTTCGCCTTGGTGCAACCGCTCTTGAGCGGCCAGGTCGATGCCGTCGTCGGTGCCTATCGCAACGTCGAGTTCTACGAGATGCAGCTCGCCGGCCATCCGGCGAAACTGTTTTTCCCCGAGGAGCACGGCGTGCCGCCCTACGACGAGTCGATCTTCGTCACGGCGCTCGACAAGGCCAAGGCGCCCTTCGTGCGCCATTTCCTCGATGCCGTCGGCGCGGCGCAGCTCTACATCCTCGATTATCCGGACCAGGCCTGGAAGGACTTCGTCGCCGCCTATCCGAAGCTCGACGACAAGCTGAACAAGCTCGCCTGGGACGCGACCATCCCGCGCCTCGCCTCGGACCCCGCCGCGACCGATCCGGAACGCTACGCCGCCTTCGCGGATTTCATGAAGCGCAAGGGGCTGATCGACAAGGTCGAGCCGGTCACCCGCTACATCGGCCAGCCATAGAGCAGTATCGGATCAGATGGAATCGCATTGCGATTCCATGCCGATGAAACTGCTCGCATTTCGAAGCCAGAGCAGTTCGGCGACAGTCGAATATGCTCTGGAGCCTCAGGCCCGGTCGACGCGCGCCGCGTAGCAGCCGTGCTTGGCATAGTGCAGGTGGAGATAGGCGGTCGCGGGATCGTCGAGCATCCGCTCCGCCAGGGGCGCCAGCCTCTCGCCCTCGACGACCTCGGCCGCGGTGATCATCCCCGCCGCATCGAAGGCCCGCACCGAAAGCAGGCGGGAGCGGAGCTGGTCCGGGACCTCTCCGGGATCGGGAAAGGCCTGCGTCGCGCCCTCCCGCACCCAGACGGCATGGCGCGACCGATAGGGCGTCGGGGCGGGCTGGTGCTCGTAGTTGACGAGCAGCACGGTGTCGCCCGGTTCGGCGTCTTCGAGGCTGACGCGGCACGGGAAGCCCGGCCCGTCGGCGACGCGCCGGAGTGCATGATGCGTCGCGAGCTCGTCGTCGCCGAGCCCGAAGAGCGGCGCGAAGGGTGCGGGCGACAGGGCGGAAATCTGGAAGGTCATGAATCGTCTCCTGGATGAGACGAAGGTAGGCTCACCTCGGGACCGCTTCCTCCCGCGCGTTGCGGTTCCATTCGGCGCCGATCCGCGCGCAGCCTTGCCGCGCGTCGCGGGGCCTCAGGTCGGCTTCGAATATTTGGCGTCGAGGACGTTCAGCGCCTCGACATTGGAGGCCGAGGAGCCTTTGGGATCGAAATCGGAGGCCAGGTAGGTGTCGACGATCGACTTGGCGAGTTCCGGCCCGACGACCCGCGCGCCGAGCGTGATGATCTGGGCGTTGTTGCTCTTGGCGGCGCGTTCGGCCGAATAGGTGTCGTGCGCCTGGGCGGCACGGATGCCGGGCACCTTGTTGGCCGAGATGGCGACCCCGATGCCGGTGCCGCAGAACAGGACGCCGCGATCGAACGCACCGTCCGCCACCGCCTTGGCGGCACGCTCGGCCGTCTCGGCGTAGAATTCGGCCTTGCCGCCGGGCGGCGCCGACACATCGACCACCTCGAGGTCCGCCCTGCCGGCGAGGTGCTTGACGATGATTTGGAGCAGCGGTTGGCCGGCGCTGTCGGCGCCGAGGACGATCTTCATGGTTGCGTTCTCCCAAGCGCAGTCGGCGGCATCGACGGCCCAGCCTCGAAAGAAAATTGCGCCTCCCGAGGCTGGCGCGCAAGAGGCCACAGGTTCCGTCCGCCTCGCATCATGCAATAACTTGTTGTACCTGCAATTTCGTAGAAGACCTGACGGGAGGACCGATGGCGAAGCGACCCTGGATCGGCACGAGCTGGAAGATGAACAAGGTCCGGGCCGAGGCGCGCGCCTACGCCGAGGCGCTCAAGACATCGCCCTTGGTCGGCATGGCGGCGGCTCGGCTCTTCGTCGTCCCGCCCTTTCCGTATATCGCCGACGTCGCCGGCATCCTCGACGGCTCCGGCGTGATGGTCGGCGCGCAGAATATGCACTGGGCCGATGCCGGGGCCTGGACGGGCGAGGTCTCGCCGCTCATGGTCAGGGATTGCGGCGCGACGCTCGTCGAGATCGGCCACAGCGAGCGGCGCGAGCATTTCGGCGAGACCGACGACAGCGTCGCCAGGAAAGTCGAGGCGGCAATGCGGCACGGCCTTCTGGCGCTTGTCTGCGTCGGCGACACCCGCGCCGAATATGCGGCGGGCGAGACGGCCGTCGTATTGGCGAGGCAGGTGCGCGCCGCGCTGTCGCGGATCGAGCCTCCCCAAGCCACTGGGGTGCTGCTGGCCTACGAACCGGTCTGGTCGATCGGCGAGGGCGGCACGCCGGCCGACCCCGGCTTCGCCGACGAACAGCAGCGGCTCGTCAAGGCCGTGACCCGGGAGGCCGTCGGGCGTGAGCTCGATGTGCTCTATGGCGGCAGCGTCAATCCGGGCAATGCGGTGGGCCTCGCCAGCCGGCCGCATGTCGACGGGCTCTTCATCGGCCGCTCGGCCTGGACGGCGGAGGGCTATCTCGGCATCGTACGCGACGTGACCGAGAGCCTCGGCAGGCCCGATTAGGGCATTTCCCGAGAGCGCAGGGCACGTGGACTGAAATCACGCGAACCGCTTCGCACCGGCCACGCACAGGACGACGAACCCCGTCACCGCGATCATGCTCCACGCGACGGGTTCGCGCAGCAGCAGCCCGGCGAGCAGCAGCCCGAAGAAGGGCTGGAGCAGCTGCAACTGGCCGACGCCGGCGATTCCGCCGAGCGCCAGTCCGCGATACCAGAAGACGAAGCCCAGCAGCATGCTGAAGACCGAGACATAGGCGAGACCTCCCCAGACCGGCAGGCCGATCCCGCTCAACGTGCCCGGCATCGTCGCCAGCCCGAGGATCGCCATCACCGGCAGCGCCAGCACCAGCGCCCAGGAGATGACCTGCCAGCCGCCGAGGCGGCGCGACAGCATCGCGCCCTCCGCATAGCCGAGGCCACACAGCACGATGGCCACGACCATCAGGAGGTCGCCGGTGATCGAGGCCCGGCCGCTGCGCGACAGCGCGAATCCCGCGACCGAGAGAGCACCGACGAGGGAGAACAGCCAGAAAGCGGGCCTCGGCCTCTCCCCGCCGCGCAGCACGCCGAAGATCGCGGTGGCGAGCGGCAGGAGACCGACGAAGACGATCGAATGAGCCGAGGTGATGTGCTGGAGCGCCAGCCCCGTCAGCAGCGGGAAGCCGATCACGACGCCCATCGCCACGATGGCGAGCGAACCGAGATCGCCGAGCGCCGGCCGCTTCTGCCGAAGCGCCATGAGCAGCGCTGCCCCGAGGAGTGCGGCGATCACCGCGCGAGCCGAAGTCAGGAACCACGGCGTGAAGCCGCCGACCGCGATCCGCGTCGCCGGCAACGAGCCGCTGAAGATGATTACCCCGAGAAGGCCGCTGCCCCACCCGTCCGTCGTCCGCTGCATGGTCCCGCCTTCCATTACGCTGGACGGTAGCGCGATCGGGCTGGTCCCGACAGCAACGGCACCGTACAATCGAGACGAACTGTATGGCTCGAGGGAGCCATACGCTTGGCGGAGGTCCGCACGTGAAGGACGACGCGAGGACACGCACCGGGAACGTCATGGACGCGATCCGGCGCAGGATGGCCGCGCGTGCGCTGACCGTCGGCGAGAGGCTGCCGTCCATCCGCAGCTTCGCGGCTACCATGGGCGTGTCGCCATCGACCGTCGTCGAGGCCTATGACCGGCTTGCTGCCGAAGGCGTGATCCGCTCGCGCCCGGGGTCCGGCTTCTACGTGTCGGGCGCGATGCCGCCGCTCGCGCTGGCCGAGGTCGAGGCGCGGCCGGATCGGGCGATCGACCCGCTCTGGGTGTCGCGCCAGTCGCTCGATGCCGGAGCGGAGATGCTGAAGCCGGGCTGCGGCTGGCTTCCGGCCGATTGGATGCCGAACGCCGCGATCCGCCGGGCGATCCGCAAGCTTGCCCGCGCCGACGATGCCGTCCTCGCCAACTACGGCAACACGCGCGGCTTGCTCGCCCTGCGTCGCCTGCTCGCGCGGCAGTTCGCGGCGGAAGGGATCGAGGCCGGCGCGGACCAGATCCTCCTCACCTCGTCGGACACGCAGGCCATCGACCTGGTCTGCCGCCTCATGCTGCGACCCGGCGACACGGTGCTGGTGGACGATCCCTGCTATTTCAACTTCCAGGCGCTTTTGCGCGCCCATCGGGCGAAGATCGTCGGGGTTCCATATACCACGACCGGGCCTGACCCGGCCCTGTTCGCCGAGGTCCTCGCGACGCATCGCCCGCGCCTCTACATCACCAATTCGGCGCTCCACAACCCGACCGGCGCGACGATGTCCCCGCAGACGGCCCACAGGCTGCTGAACGCGGCGGCGACCCACGACCTTACCATCGTGGAGGACGACATCTTCGCCGACTTCGAGCCGGAGCCCTCGCCGCGCCTTGCTGCCCTGGACGGATTGTCCCGCGTCATCCGGATCGGCAGCTTCTCCAAGACCCTGTCGGCCTCGATTCGGTGCGGCTACATCGCGGCTCGGGTCGATTGGATCGAGGCATTGATCGACCTTCAGGTCGCGACCAACTTCGGCGGACCGAGTCCCGTCGCGGCCGAGCTGCTCTCAGGGGCATTGGGCGACGGCAGCTACCACAAGCACCTGGATGGGCTTCGACGGCGCTTGTCCAGGGCGCGCCGCGAGGTCGGCTCGACGCTCGCGACGCTCGGGATACGCCCGTGGATCATGCCCCGTGGCGGCTTCTACCTGTGGTGCCGTCTGCCGGACGGCCACGACGCGGCAGGCATCGCCCGCATGGCCCTGGCCGAGAATGTCGTGCTCGCTCCGGGGAATGTCTTCAGCCTTTCGCAGTCGGCGTCCGGGTTCATGCGGTTCAACGTCGCGCAGATGGCCGATCCGCAGGTCTTGACCGTCCTGGCGCATGCGCTCCACGGTCCCTGAGAGCCACTCCCTGCAAGGTCGCACGGTTGCGGCGCGCCTCGGCTCGGCTGAACGGCTGCGGTGTTGAAGGCTTACGGAGGCCGGCATGCGGAGATCGAGCGTCCGGTCGTGGGCCGGGTGAGTCCGACGGTCAACCACGACACGCCGGGCTTGTGGCCTGCGGCAGGCTATGCCATCCTGTTTGTACGAGCCCCGCACAAACAACGCGGCTGGCTCTATAACACAGACGCCAAGAAGCGCAGTGATCGGAGGGGAACGGGATGAAGGTGCTAGGAACCTGCGCAGCCGCGTTGCTGATGGGCTTGTCGGCTGCTTCGGCCGCAACGGCGGCGGACAGGAAGCTGTCGATCGGGATCGTGACCTTCTCGACGTCCGATCTCAACACCAACGACATGGTGGCCTCCATGACGGCGGACGCCCAGGCGAAGGGGTGGACCGTCACCAACCTGAACGCCCAGGGCGAGCCGCTGCAGGCCAATACGGCCATGAAGCAGCTCGTCATCCGCAAGGCCGACGCCATCATCGTCACCGTGTTCGACTCGACCTCCCTCGCTTCGGGGATCGCGGCCGCCAGGGAGGCGGGCATTCCGGTGCTTTCCGCGGGTGGCGGCCTCGCACCGGGCGTGGCTTTCGCGGCCAGCACCGGCGCGGCCCCGCCGATCGTCGACCTCATGCTGAAGGACCTGAACGACAGCGGTTCGGCGCTGGATCTCAGCTATCATCCGGGCATTCCATGCCGGGAGCGGGCCGATGCCTTCGACGCCGCCGTCAAGGCCAATCCGGGGATCAAGGCATCGAGCCACGAAATTGACATCCAGAGCGCCGCGGCCTCGTCCCAGGCCGCGACTTCCGCCTGGCTCGCCGGCAATTCGGCATCGTCGGGTCCCTTCGCGATCTTCAACTGCTTCGACGACAACGCGATGGGCGCAATTGCGGCGCTCAAGCAGAACGGGCGCACGGACGTCAAGGTCTACTCGTTCAACGCGACGGCCCCGGCCTTGCAGGCCATCAAGAACGGCACGATGACCGCGACGCTGTGGGTGGACCTGAAGTCCGCGGGAACGATTCTGGTCGATGCGATCCCGGAGATCTTGAAGGCGGGAGCCTCCTGGCAGCCCAAGTCCGTGGTCCCGGGCAACGTCGTCGTCACAAAGGCCAATGTGGACGATTTCATCAAGCAGCATCCGGACCGCGGGTGATCGGCGGAGGCAGGCGGCGCCGGGCGGCGGCGCGGTGAGACGGTCCGAGGTCGCGGGGGCCGGCGCCTTGGCCGGACGGGCTGCGGGGGCGCCTCCGACCGGGCGGCTGCGCCGTTCGGAGGCGACCAGCCGAGCGCTGCGCTTCGTCAGCACCTACGGCACCATCCTGGCGCTCGTCGCGATGGTGATTGTGTTCACAATTCTCCAGCCCGACACCTTTGCCACGGTCGACAACGTCCGCAATATCCTCAACGACATGGCGATCGGCGCGATCGTGGCGGCCGGGCTCACGATTCCCCTTGTGGGCGGGGATTTCGATCTCAGCATCGGCTATGTGGCGAGCTTCAGCGGTCTGCTCGTCGTCGGCCTCCTCAGCAACAGCCAATGGCCGATCGTTCTCGCGGTCCCGGTCGTGATGGCGCTCGGTACCTTGATCGGCCTTGTGAACGGCCTCATCGTGTCCAAGATCGGCGTGAACGCCTTCATCGCGACGCTCGGCACCGGGACCGTGGTGGTGGGGCTCAACTACGCGTATTCCGGCGGCATTCCGCTCCAGCTGACGCACGCGATGTCGTTCACCGATGTGGCGCTGGGCCGCGTATGGGGCATTCCGCATCTCGTCCTTGCCATGGCGCTGGTGCTCGGCCTGCTCTGGCTCATGCTGAACCGCACCGTGCAGGGGCAGCACATAAAGGCCATCGGGGTGAGCGCCGAAAGCGCGCGCCGCGCCGGCATCGGGGTCGACCGGAGCCGGATCGTCGCCTTCGCGATTGCGGGCTTCTGTGCCGCCACGGGCGGCATCCTGATGGCTTCGAATCTCGGTTCCGGCCAGGTGGCGGCCGGCGACGGATTCATGCTCACCTCTTTCGCGGCCGCCTTCCTGGGCTCGGCCGCATTGCGCGAGGGGCAGTTCCACATCGTTGGAACCTTCATCGGCATTCTCACGGTGGCGGTGGGCAACAACGGCCTGGCGATGATCGGGGCGCCGATCTTCGTGCAGTATCTGTTCTCCGGCACGCTCCTGGTCGTGGCGGTGGCGCTGAGCGGGTTGGGGCGCCGCTATGCCCGTCGGTAATGCCAAGCGGCTCGTCGGCGCACCGCCTGAGCCGCCGCTGATCGTGCTGCGGAATGTCGGCAAGGCATTCGGCGCAATCGAAGCCTTGCGAAACGTGTCGCTGGACCTCAGGCGTGGCGACGTCCTAGGTCTCGTCGGCGACAATGGCGCGGGGAAATCCACGCTGGTGAAGATGCTGGCGGGAGCGCATGATCCCACCTCGGGCGAAATCCTCCTGGACGGGGTGCCGCACCTGCTGTCCCCGCCCGCCCAGGCGCTGCGGCTCGGGATCGAGACGGTCTATCAGGACCTGTCGCTTGTCGGCAGCTTCACGGCGGCCGAGAATTTTTTCCTCGGCCGGGAGATCGCCTGGGGCAAGGGCCCGGCGCTGTTCCGTTGGATGCGCCGCAGGGCCATGATGGACGCTGCGGTCAAGGGCCTCGAGGACCTGCATATCGAGATCCCTCGCATACGGACGCAGCCCGTCGATCGGATGTCGGGCGGCCAGCGCCAGCTCGCGGCCATTGCCCGCGGCGCCTTCTGGGGCAGCAAGCTCCTGCTGCTCGACGAGCCGACCGCGGCCCTGGGCGTGCGCGAATCGCGAGAGGTGCTCGACCTCATCACCCGGCTCTCGGCACGCGGGCTGACCATCCTCATGGTCACCCACAACCTTGAACACCTCTGGTCCGTGTGCAACCGCGTGGTGGTGATGCGGCGCGGCACGAAGGTGGCCGACATGGAGAGCCGCGACACCACCATGGAAGAGGTCGTGGCCTTCATCACCGGGGCCAAAGGCGAGCGCGACCTCGCCGGCGCTCCCCTGGCGAACCATGGTGCTTGACTCCGGACTTCCGCGCACTCGCTCGGCTGCTCGACGGAGGACGTGCTCGAGGACTTCGACGCGATCGTATCGCTGACGCTCGCCATGCTGGCGGTGGCGGCCGCCTTCGAGCGGATGAAGCCCTGGCTTGCGACCTATCCAGGCCTTCGGCCGGCCTAAATCCGCGTCTCAAAGCGGAAGTTGCAGCAGATGCGATAGGACGAGCCCCGCGGCTCCCATGAGCGCCGCGTCGTCGCCGGGCGTACCCAATTCGATCGCGAGATCGACGCCGGGCCGTCGGGGAACGAGAGCCGACACCTGCTGCGCGATGGCATTGCGGAGCGGGGCTCCGCCCCCGACCACGTCGCCATGCAGGATGAAGACGTTCGGCGCGACGCTCTGCTGAAGGTTGGCGATGCCGACCGCGATGTTGCGGGCGTAGCGGACCAGCAGTTTCCCGGCCCGCTCGTCGCCTGCGGTCATGGCCGCCACGAGGCGGGCCGACGTGATGTCGCCGGGCTCGCTCAGACCCGCCGCCGCGGCCTCGCGCCTCAGCCAGCCGAGGGTTGCGATCGTATCCCAACAGCCCCGGCGTCCACAGCGGCAGAGCTCGCCGTCGACCTGGACGAAGGTGTGGCCGAGCTCGCCGCCTGCGCCGAAGGCGCCGCGGCGCAGATGACCGTCGAGATAGAGGGCGCCGCCCATCACCTCCCCCGAGTAGATCACCGCGCAATCCCGCAACCCTCTTCCTTTGCCGAACCAGCGGTCGCCCACCAGCAGGGCGCGGGGGTGATGATCCAGCATCACCGGAAGCCCGAAGCGCCGCTCGACATCGTCGCCGAGCGGCAGGCCATCGAGCGCCGGCGCGAGATTGCTGGCGACGACCATGCGCCGCTCGGTATCCACCATGCCGCCCGCCACGACGCCGATGCCAAGCGGCGGCCGGCGGGCGTGTTTCAGCACGCTTTCGATGCAGGCCCCGATCGTCGCAAGCACCTCTCCGCGGTGCCGTCCATCGGTGGGAACGGGTGCGGTCTCCTCGACCGAGATGGCGCCCGCGAGCGTCACGAGGCCGGCTCGCACCGAGCCGGGCATCAGCAGCACGCCGCAGATCGGCTGGGCCTCCGGCGAGAACCACAGCGGCCGGCCGGGCTTTCCGCCACCCTCGCCGGACCTCGCCGAGACGCCTTCCTCGAGGATCTGCCGATCGATCAGAGGTTGGACGATGCCCGAAATGGTGGTGCGGTTGACGCCGGCCTTGCGTGCCAGCTCCGCACGGCTCGTCGGTCCGAGATCGAACAAGGCTTCGAGAACCCGCCCGCGGTTGGCGGACCCGACCAAGGACGACGACAGAAGGATAGGGCCAGATTCGCCACCGCTTCGCCGCGCTCCGTCCAGTGTCGACCAGGACGGCAGATCCTTAACGTCCGGCAATGGATCCGACGTTTCTTCGCGAGGTTGGATCCGTCAGCAAAGTACCCTTGCCCTCCCGCATCGAACGATGCTTGACCGTTTACCGATGGAGAGGTCCGGCGGCAATGGGCTCGTCGAGCACCCAAGAGCTGGCAATGCCGGCATCGGGGAGGCGAAGCCGCAATTCTCCCGAACCGCTGAACGAGACCGCCGCGCATGACGAACGCGACCAGGATGATGACCGCACCGGACAGGATCGGCTAAGCGGCCTTGCGTGGCTAAAGCCACGATTGGTTTTGATTTTGCAAGGAAAATCAATGCTGCTGACATATCTGCATATCTGAGTGTAAGCAAACGCGCACAAGTTTGCTTAGAGCATGTTCGGCTGTCGCCGAACTGCTCCAGCTTTGAAATGCGAGCAGTTTCATCTGATCCGATGCTGCTCTAGCGTGCCGAGTGATTTGAAACGGTGTGGCTCAGCCAAGTCGTAGGCCTCGCGAGGCACCGGACGCCCCCGCGCCCGCCTGCGGACAAATCGCAGCAAGGGCGATCATGGAGCGGGGCCGGTCGCGAGAGTTGAAGGAGACGAGGGTGGTGGGGCTTTGGGATTTCTGGATCGACCGCGGCGGCACCTTCACGGACGTCGTGGCCCGCGACCCTCGAGGGGCGCTCCATGCCACCAAGCTTTTGTCCGAAAGCCCCGACGGCTACCGCGACGCGGCGGTCGAAGCGATCCGCCGCTTCCTTGGCGTACCCACCGGGGCGCCGCTGCCGCCCGGCTCCATCGGCACCGTCAAGATGGGCACCACGGTCGCCACCAACGCGCTGCTCGAACGTAAGGGCGAACGCACCGCGTTGCTGATCACGCGGGGATTCAGGGACGCGCTGCGCATCGGCTATCAGGCCCGGCCCGACATCTTCGCCAAGACCATCGTCCTACCGGAGCTCCTTTACTCGCGGGTCGAGGAAGTGTCCGAGCGGGTTCTGGCCGATGGCACGGTCGAGCACGGCCTCGACGAGGCGGAATTGCGGGGGCTGCTCCAGGCGATCCACGAGGACGGCTACCGCTCGGTCGCGATCGTGTTCATGCATGCCTGGAAGTTCACCGACCACGAGCGCCGCGCCGCCGAAATCGCGCGAGACCTGTTTCCGCAGGTGTCGGTCAGCCACGAGGTGTCCCGTCTCGTCAAGCTGGTCGGGCGCGGCGACACGACGGTGGTCGACGCCTACCTCAGCCCGATCCTCGACCGCTACGTGTCGCGCGTCGCGGCCGACCTCGGCATTTCCGGAGAGAACCGCGTCGGCGAGCCGCGGCTCATGTTCATGATGTCCTCGGGCGGACTCACGGCGGCGAACCTGTTCCAGGGCAAGGACGCGATCCTGTCGGGCCCCGCGGGCGGGGTCGTGGGCGCGGTCGAGACGGCCCGCATGGCTGGGCTCGACCGCATCATCGGCTTCGACATGGGCGGCACGTCGACCGATGTGTCGCATTACGCCGGGCAGCTCGAGCGCAGCTTCGAGACCGAGGTGGCGGGCGTGCGCATGCGCGCCCCGATGATGCACATCCATACGGTGGCGGCGGGCGGTGGCTCGATCCTCCACTATGAGGCGGGCCGCTTCCGCGTCGGGCCGGACTCGGCGGGGGCCATCCCCGGCCCGGCCTGCTACCGGCGCGGCGGGCCGCTCACGGTGACCGATGCCAACGTCATGGTGGGCAAGCTGCGCCCGGACTATTTTCCGGCCATCTTCGGCCCGCACTGCGACGAGCCGCTCGACCATGGCGTCGTGCGCCAAAAATTCGAAGCCCTGGCGGCCGAGCTCGGCCGCACCCCGGAAGCCGTGGCGGCCGGCTTTCTCGAGGTCGCGGTCGAGAACATGGCCAATGCCATCAAGAAGATTTCGGTCGCGCGCGGCTACGATGTCACCCGCTACGCGCTGTCCTGCTTCGGGGGCGCGGGGGGCCAGCACGCCTGCGCGATCGCCGACCGGCTCGGCATGGAGGTCGTGCACATCCACCCGTTTTCGGGCGTCCTCTCCGCCTATGGCATGGGGCTCGCCGACATCCGGGCGAGCCGCACCCGCGCCCTGGTTCTGCCGCTCGATCCGGCATCGGAGCCCGACGTCGCCGCGGCCCTGAGCGCCCTTGCCGAAGAGGCGCGGGCCGAACTCGCGGGGCAGGGGCTTCGGCCCGGCGACATCGAGATCGAGGCACGGCTGCATGTGCGCTACGGTGGCACCGACACGCCGATCGCGGTGCCGCACGGAGCCAGTGCGGCCGTCAAAGCCGCCTTCGAGGCGGAGCATCGCGCGCGCTTCGGCTTCATCTATGAGGACAAGCCGCTGATCATCGAGGCGCTGGAGGTCGAAGCGCTGGGTGGCGGGGCCGCCATCGCGGAGCCGCATAGCCCCTGCGTCGAGGCCGAGGCCGCTTCGAGCGAGACGCGCGCCATCTTCACCGGCGGCGACTGGCACGACGCCGGCATCCTGCCGCGCGAAAGCTTGGCGCCGGGCCACCGCGTCGCCGGGCCGGCCCTGATCATCGAGCCCAACCAGACGGTCGTCGTGGAGCCCGGCTGGGCCGCCGCCGTCACCGAGCGCAACCACATCGTGCTGCGCCGCGTGGCACACCGGCCAAAGCTCCAGGCCGTGGGCACGGACGCCGACCCGATCCTGCTCGAGGTGTTCAACAACCTCTTCATGTCGATCGCCGAACAGATGGGACTGACGCTGCAGAACACCGCGCATTCGGTGAACATCAAGGAGCGGCTCGACTTTTCCTGCGCGATCTTCGACGCGTCCGGCGCGCTGGTGGCCAACGCGCCCCACATGCCGGTGCATCTCGGCTCGATGGATCGTTCCGTCGACATCGTGCGGCGCCTCAACCCCGACATCGCGCCGGGCGACGTCTACGCGCTCAACGCACCCTACAACGGCGGCACGCATCTGCCCGATATCACGGTGGTGACGCCGGTGTTCGACGAGGCCGGGCAGACCATCCGCTTCTGGGTGGCGAGCCGCGGCCACCACGCCGATGTCGGCGGCACCGCGCCCGGCTCGATGACGCCGCGCGCCACCACGGTCGACCAGGAAGGGGTGCTGATCGACAATTTCAAGCTTGTGGATCGCGGCCGCTTCCGTGAAGCCGACCTGATCGAGGTGCTGACTGGTCATCCCTGGCCGTGCCGCAACCCGGCCGAGAACGTGGCCGACCTCAAGGCGCAGATCGCGGCCAATGGCAAGGGCGTGCACGAGATCGGCAAGATGGTGCGCGAGTTCGGGCCGCAGGTGGTGCAGGCCTATATGGGCCACGTGCGCGACAATGCTGCGGAATCGGTGCGGCGCGTGATCGAGGGCCTGAAGGACTCCGAGTTCGAATATCCGACCGACCAGGGCGCGGTGATCCGGGTGAAGATCAGCGTCGACAAGGCGCAGCGCCGTGCCACCGTGGACTTCATCGGCACCAGCCCGGCCCAGCCCAACAATTTCAACGCCCCGGCGCCGGTGACGCGCGCCGCCGTGCTCTATTGCTTCCGGGTGATGGTGGAGGGCAACATTCCGATGAATGCCGGCTGCCTCGAGCCGATCGACATCATCATTCCCGAAGGCTCGATGCTGGCCCCGCAATATCCCCGCGCCGTGGTGGCCGGCAATGTCGAGACCAGCCAGCACGTGACCAACGCGCTGTTCGGGGCGCTCGGGGCACTTGCGGCCTCGCAGGGCTCGATGAACAATCTCACCTTTGGCAACGCCCGATACCAATATTACGAGACCATCTGTTCCGGGGCGCCGGCCGGGATGACGAACGACGGCACGGGGTTCGACGGGACCGACGCCGTGCACACGCATATGACGAACTCGCGCCTGACCGACCCGGAGGTGCTGGAGATGCGCTTCCCCGTGGTGTTGGAGGATTTCCACATCCGGCACGGCTCGGGCGGGCAGGGCCGCTGGAGCGCCGGCGCCGGCACGCAGCGGACCATCCGGTTCCTCGACGCCATGGATTGCGCCATCCTGTCGTCGCACCGCACGATCCGCCCGCATGGCTTGTTCGGCGGCGAGCCCGGCCAGCTCGGGGCCACCTTTATCCGGCGCGCCGACGGACGCCTCGAAGAGCTGCGAGGCGCCGACCAGACCCACGTCTCACCCGGCGATGCCGTCATCGTGCGCACGCCCACGGGAGGCGGGTACGGGCGCGAGAGATCTCCGTCCCCGCGATCGAAGACCTGACCATGCCGCCCAAACAGAGGTGGTGAGCCACAAGCCTCGTCGGGTCCCGAAGACGCCAATGAGCGCCGAAACCATGGATTGAGGTCTCCGCCATTCCGCGCAACCCGCGGCGATGACGGGAGACCTTCCCCGCTCGCAGGATGCTTCGGGAAGCCGTAGGTTGGCGGTGGATGCAGGCAGGTGCGAACCCGTCTCTGGTGTTTTCCCTGATTTACAGGGTGAAAACAGGGAAAAAACACCATTTGGCGCATTCTGGGCCTTTCTGGAGAGCGAATATGCGTGCTGGAACAGGCGCTTGCCGAAGCAATTCCCTACGCATCGGAACAGGGGAATAAATCGGCCGAGCAGGGAACGAACAGCGGATTGCCAGGGAATATGCAGTCGCGAACCAACCA
>DATBEH010000106.1:0-2041 GCA_036276175.1 Lichenihabitans sp. | reverse complement strand
CGGTCGCCGCGGCTCGAAGTTCCGCCTCCGCAACGAGAGGCCGGTCCAGGCGTTGTCGCTTGCGCCGTGCGGCCGCCAGCGAGGCGAGTCGTCCCGCACGGAGGTTTGCACTCGGGGGAGGCATCAATGTCGTCACGCATTCTCGCCGGCGCGGCCATCGGCATCGGCATCGGCATCGTCGCGGCGCCCGCCGTCGCGCTGGCGCTCTCGCCTTCACCCCTCGCGCCGTCGCCCGCTCCCATCGCGCTCGCCGCCGCCCCCGCGGCCGATCCCGTCGGCGCCCATGCCGCGATCGAGCAGGCGAGAGAGCGATTGTCCGAGATCGACGCCACCATCTCGGCCCTCGAGGCGGATGCGGACAAGCTCGACAGTGCCGGACGGCAGCGGGTGCATGACGCGGTCGCTACGCTGCGGACCATCCGGGAGACCTATCGCAAGGAGATCGACGGCGTCGTGGCCCAGGGCCGCCAGTTGACCGCCGACCAGATCACCGTGGCACGGGCCGCGCTGGCGGCGCCGTGGACGCAATTCGAACGCGATCTCGACCAGGACGTGGCGGCGATCAAGCTCGATGCCGGGCAGCGCAAGGCGCTGATCGAGGCCCGCATCAGGGCCGAACAGGCCTATTGGCAGGGGGTGATGGCCGACCTCAAGTCGTCCGCGACCAACCTCACCGCCGAGCAACAGGCCGCGATCGATAGTAGGATCGCCAGGGTCAAGGCGCGGGCCGACGAGGCGCAGACGCGCCTGACCAAGCTCGCCCATGCGGGACACGGCGCCTGGTCGGCCTTGAAGAGAGGTTTCGTCGATTCCCGCCGGATCTTCGAGGACACCTATGGCGCTGCCGAGAAGGGAACGCCGTAAGCGTCGACGGGGTTTGCGCTTCGCCGCGGGCCGTCCCACCTATCCCGGCAATCCCTCTCGTGCAGGAGCACGCCATGCCTCAGACCCGCGGTCGCATCTTCGACGATTTCGCCAAGCTCATGACCGACGCAGCCGGCATGGCGCATGGCGCGCGCCGCGAGGCCGAGACGGCCGTCAAGACGCAGTTCGAGCGCGTTCTCGCCACGATGAACGTCGTCACGCGCGAGGAATTCGAGGCGGTACGGGAAATGGCCGCGCTGGCCCGCGAGGAGAACGATGAGTTGCGCCGGCGCATCACGTTGCTGGAATCCAAGCTCCGCGGCGCTCCAGCCTCTCCTTGAGAACGGTCGGGCGCCCCGCAAAAATCGGCAGGCCCCAACGTTTGAACCTTTCCAGAGGTTCCGGAAGTTGCTAAGCGGGGACGATTAACGTTTTCGTCTCGGCGATTCACGCTCGGATCTGCGGGACCTTTCCGGCCGCACATTCCTCATCGGCTGCGGCGCACCCGAATTGAGGTCAACGTGCCGCAGAAGACCTTCAGGATCGCGCTGATCAAGCCGTCGCATTATGACGACGACGGCTATGTCATCCAGTGGTGGCGCTCGACCATTCCGTCGAACAGCCTCGCCAGCGTCCACGGGCTGCTGTCGGATTGCGCCGCCAACCAGGTGCTGGGGCCCGACGTCGACATCGTCATCGATGCGGCCGACGAGTGCAACACCATCGTCGACGTCAAGCGGATCGCCGCCGACCTGAAGGCGGCGGGACAGGGCTTCGTCGGCATGGTCGGGGTGCAGTCGAACCAATTCCCTCGCGCGCTCGATCTCGCCCGCCAGTTCCGGCAGGCCGGCCTGCCGGTGGTGATCGGCGGGTTTCACGTCTCGGGCTGCATCTCGATGCTGCCCGAACTGCCCGACGACCTCAAGCAGGCGCTCGACCTCGGCGTGACGCTCTACGCGGGCGAGGGCGAGAACCGCCTGGCCGCCTTGCTGCAGGACATCATGGCCGGCCGGCCGAAGCCGATCTATGACCACCTCAAGGACATGCCGGACATGAGCGCGGCGGGCCTGCCGCTGCTGCCGCGCCAGGTGGTGACGCGCGTCGTCGGCCACTATTGCTCGTTCGACGCCGGCCGCGGCTGCCCGTTCCAATGTTCCTTCTGCACGATCATCAACGT
>DATBEH010000105.1:0-2633 GCA_036276175.1 Lichenihabitans sp. | reverse complement strand
GCGGATGCTGCCGGGGCGGATGCTGCCGGGGCGGATGCTGTGGGAACCGGGCATGCTCAGCACTCCGGCCGGACGGGGCCGGAACCCGCGCCGGTCCGGCCGATCGTCTGCGCGATGTCGTCGAGGTCGGCATCCGACAGCGCGACGTCCGGCGCATGCAGCCACCCGTCCACCTGCGCCGGGTTCCGCGCCCCGACGATCGCCGCGGTGACGCCGGGCCAGGCCAGCGTCCAGGCGATCGCCGCGGCCGCCGTGGACACGCCGTGGCGTTGCGCGACACGCCCGATCCCCTCGGCAAGGGCGAGGTTGCGATCCAGCCCCGCGCCGGTGAAATCCGCCGACCGGGACCGCCAGTCATCGGCCGGCAGACGCTGCGCGCGCTCGCGGCTGAACGCGCCCGACAGAAGACCCGACTGCATCGGGCTGTAGACGATCACGCCGGTGCCGTGCGCCTTGCACCAGGGCAGTTCGGCGGAGGCTGCGCCCCGACTTATGGCCGAGAACGGCGGCTGCAGCGTATCGACATGGCCGAGGACCTCGGCGCGGGCGAGCTGCCCGGCATCATGGTTCGACAGCCCGACCGCCCGCACCTTGCCTTCGCGTTTCAGGTCGAGCATGGCCTGCCAGTATTCCTCCAGCGGCGTGCCGTCCTGCGAGGGCCAGTGCACCTGATAGAGATCGATGTGCTCGACGCCGAGCCGCCGCAGCGACGCCTCGACCTCGCGCCGGATGCTGCGCGGGTTGGCGACCTGCCGGGGTGCCGCCTGCGGCCGCGCATCATCCCACACGAGGCCGCATTTCGTGAACACGAGAGGCCGCTCCCGTAGCGGGATCGATCGCAATGCGGCGCCGACCACCCGCTCGGAGCGGCCGAGGCCGTAGACGGCAGCGGTGTCGATCCAGTTGACGCCGCGGCTGACGGCGTGCCGGATGGCGGCGATCGAGCTGGCGTCGTCCTGCTGGCCCCATCCGACGGCCCAGTCGCCGCCGCCGAGCGCCCAGGCGCCGAAGCCGACACGGCTGACCTGCATCCCTGTGCGTCCAAGCGGCGCCGTTTTCACGTCGTTCGCAAGTCCGATCATGGTGTCCATGGCTGATCTCCGTCGAACAGAATTGTTATTGCTGCGAGTGTCCGTCTCACCGGATCACCGGCCCGGACTGGCGACGGCTTCGTGACGCGCCGCCCCGCGCGGCACCGCGGCAGGTGCGGCCCACAAGAGGCGATAGAGCAGCCCGGCCCCGATCCCGCCGAGCAGCTGGGCGACGAGGTAGTATCCGACGTCGCTGGTGACGCCGGAGGCGTTGGCGGGGCCGATGGTTCGCGCGGGATTGACGCTGCCGCCGGTCAGCGCGCCGAAGCCGAGGATGCAGACGGCCACGGTCATGCCGATCGCGAACGGCGCCAGACGTGAGCCTGCGTCGGTCGCCGTCGTCGTCGCGACCGTGTTCACCAGGAAGAACGTGCCGATGCCCTCGGCCAGCATACCGCCGAGCACGGTCGTCCGGTGCAGGTCGAACGTCGTGGCGCCGAGATTGTGGACGGGAGCACCGAAGATCGCGAGCAGGGCAAAGGCCGCCAGGATGGCGCCGGCGAGCTGCACCACGACATAGGGCGTCACGTCGCGGGCGGCGAACCGGCCGGCGGCGCAGAGCCCGATGGTCACGGCGGGATTGATGTGGCCGCCGCTGATCTCGCCGAAGGCGCAGACGAAGATCATGATCGTGAAGCCATGTGCCAGCGCGACGCCGGCCATCTGGCCTGGACCGAGGAGTGCGGCGGCGCCGGCGCCAATGAAGATCAGCGCGAAGGTGCCGATGAATTCGGCGACCAGTGATTTTGACAGCTTGGTCATGGGAGCACCTGAGGGTTTGCGGGAGCCGGAGGCGGCCGTCGCCGGCCGTCTCCGGTCGATATCGAGCGAAGCGTTTGCGGAGGGCAGGGCGGCGCCTAGTCCCGCTGCATCGAGCGAGGCAGCCCGAGCGCCGCCGCCACGCCGGCGCCATAGGCCGGGTCCGCCCGCATGCAGTTCGCGACGTGGCGCTGCTTGATGTGCAACCTGGCATCGCCCATCGCGCGCGCCGTGTTGTCGAACAGGACCTGCCGCTGGGCCGGGCTCATCATCCGGAACAGGTTGCCCGGCTGCTCCCAATGATCGTCGTCGACGCGGTGATCCCAATGCGCCCCGTCGCCATCGACCGGCATCGGCGGCTCGGCGAAATCGGGCTGGTTCTCCCAGAGGCCGGCGCTGTTGGGATGGAAGCTGAGCGTGCCGCCCAGATTGCCGTCGACCCGCATCTGGCCGTCGCGATGGTAGCTGTGATACGGGCATTTCGGCGCGTTCACCGGAATCTGGTTGAAGTTGACGCCGAGCCGGTAGCGCTGCGTGTCGCCATAAGAGAACAGCCGCGCCTGCAGCATCTTGTCAGGCGAGAAGCCGATGCCCGGCACCACGTTGGCCGGCGAGAACGCCGCCTGCTCCACGTCCGCGAAGTAGTTCTCCGGGTAGCGGTTCAGCTCGATCACGCCGGCCTCGATCAGCGGATAGTCTTTCTTCGGCCAGACCTTGGTGAGATCGAAGGGGTTGTGCTTGTGCGCCGCCGCCTGCGCTTCCGTCATCACCTGGATGAACAGC
>DATBEH010000104.1:0-14974 GCA_036276175.1 Lichenihabitans sp. | reverse complement strand
CGGCTCGACCGGCAGCCTCGATCTGGCTCCTCGTAAATTGTTTGAACACACCCGATCCTCATGCCGAGGAGGTCCGCAAGGACCGTCTCGAAGCACGGCCAACGTTTGCCGTCCCTCGACTCGGGTCCTCCGGACCCGGCTCGGGATGAGGGAGATTGGGTATTCAAACAGCCGCTGTCAGGCCTGAACGCCCTCGACGTACCAGTCGAGCTTCTGGAGCTCGTCGTCCGGGATCGTGGCCCCGGCCGCCACCTTGACCGCGCCCTTCTGGTCCTTGATCGGCCCCGCGAAGGGATTGAGCGAGCCGTCGATGATGCCGGCCTTGACCTTGTCGGCCGCCTCGCGCGCCTCGGGCGTCACGCCCGGGCCATAAGGCGCCATCTCGACGACGCCGTCCTTGAGGCCGAGCCAGACGCTGCCGGTCTTCCAGGTGCCGTCGATCACTTCCTTGGTGCGCTTGATGTAATAGGGCGTCCAATTGTCCATGATGGCGGTGAGCTGCGCCTTCGGCCCGAACTTCTGCATGTTGGAAGCCTGCCCGAAGGCCAGCACGCCGCGCTCCTCAGCGGTCTGAATCGGGGCGGGGCTGTCGGTGTGCTGGCAGATGATGTCGGCGCCCTGGTCGATCAGCGACTTCGTCGCATCGGCCTCCTTGCCCGGATCGAACCAGCTGTTGGTCCAGATCACCTTGACCTTGAAGTTCGGGTTGACCTTCTGGGCCGCCAGCGTGAAGGCGTCGATGCCCATCACCACCTCGGGGATCGGGATCGAGGCCACATAACCCGCGACGCCCTTCTTCGAGACGTGCCCGGCGATGGCGCCGCAGATGGCGCGGCCCTCGTAGAAGCGCTCGTTATACTCGGCCATGTTGGCGAGCGTCTTGTATCCGGTGCATTGCTCGAACTTGACCTTGGGGAACTGCTTGGCGACGCGCTCGACCGAGTTCATGAAGCCGAAGGAGGTGGCATAGATGAGCCCGTTGCCGCCGCTGGCGAGCTGGCGGATGACGCGCTCGGCGTCGGGTCCCTCGGCCACCTTCTCGACGAAGCTCGTCTTGACCGCGTCGCCCAACGCCTCCTGCATGGCCTTGCGAGCGACATCGTGCTGGTAGGAGAAGCCGAAATCCCCGACGGGTCCGACATAGACGAAGCCGACGCCGAGGGGCGCGGCGGCGCGCGCCGGACCGCCGAAGGCGGCACCCGCCGCTGCCGCGGCCGTGCCGGCCAGGAACTGTCTACGGGCAAGCTTGATGGTCATGCGTGTCTTCCCTTCATGGACGCCAAAATCGAAATAATGATCAGCCGACCGGCCGGAACGGCTTGCCGAGGCAGGCCGGCGCGTTGAGCCTGTTGCGCATCGAGCCCGACGAGATCAGAGTCAAGACGACGATCGTCGCAATATAGGGCAGCATGGCGAGGACCTGCGTCGGCACGAAGACCGCGCCACTGCCCTGCACGTAGAGCTGCAGCACCGCGACGCCCCCGAACAGGTAGGCCCCGCCGAGCACCCGCCACGGCCGCCAGGCGGCGAAGACCACGAGGGCGAGGGCGATCCAGCCGCGGCCGGCCGTCATCCCCTCGGCCCACATCGGCGTGTAGGCAAGCGACAGATAGGCGCCGCCGAGCCCCGCCATCGCGCCCCCGAACAGCACCGCATAGTAGCGGATGCGGATCACGTCGTAACCGATCGAATGGGCGGAGCCGTCGGCCTCGCCGACGCCGCGCAGGATCAGGCCGGCGCGGCTGCGCTTGAGGAACCACGCCACCCCGGCCGTCGCCGCGACCGACAGGTAGATCAGGATGTCGTGGTGGAACAGCAGCGGACCCAGCACCGGCAGGTCCGAAAGCACGGGGATCGCCAGCTTGGGCAGGATGGGGATCGGATGGCCGACGAAGCCCTGCCCGATCAGCGCACTGAGGCCGATGCCGAAGAGCGTCAGGGCAAGTCCGGTCGCGACCTGGTTGCTGGCGAGCGTCAGCACCAGCACCCCGAAGAGCGCCGCCGTGGCGGCTCCCGCCGCGGCCCCGGCCAGAATGCCGAGCACCGGATTGCCGGTCGTCGACATGGCCGCGAAGGCGCAGATGGCCCCGACCAGCATCATGCCTTCGACCCCGAGGTTGAGCACGCCCGAGCGCTCGACCACGAGCTCGCCCAGGGCCGCGAGCAGGAGCGGGGTCGCCGCGGTGATGACCGAGACCAGCAGGGGGACGAGGACGGAGGCGTTCATGCCGGAACCTCTTCGGCGCGGATGGGCTGCGGCCGGATAAGACGCAGGCGGTAGCGGACCAGGAAGTCCGAGGCGAGCAGGAAGAACAAGAGCATGGCCTGGACGAGCCCGGTCGCCGCATTGGGCAGGCCCATGTCGACCTGGGCATTGTCGGCGCCGATATAGGACAGCGCCATGACGAGGCCCGCGGCCAGGATGCCCAGCGGATGGAGCCGCCCGAGGAAGGCCACGATGATGGCCGTGAAGCCGTAGCCGGGGGTGATCTTGGGGATGATCTGCCCGATCGGGCCGGCCACCTCGAAGACCCCGGCGAGACCCGCGAGGCCGCCGCCGACGAGCAGCGTCAGCCAGACCACCTTGTCGCGGCTGAAGCCCGCATAGCGTGCCGCGGCAGGAGCCGAGCCGACGGTGCGGATCTCGAAGCCGAGGATCGAGCGTGTCATCACCACCCAGGCGATGAGGACGATGGCGAGCGACGCCAGCACGCCGACATTGAGCCGCGTGCCGTCGACGAGCGTCGGCAGCAGCGCCGAATCGGAGAACATGCGCGATTGCGGGAAGTTCATGCCCTCGGGATCCTTCCACGGGCCGATGATCAGCATCGAGAGGAACAGCTCGGCCACGTAGGTGAGCATGAGGCTGACGAGGATCTCGCTGACCTCGAAACGCGTCTTGAGAAAGGCCGGAATGGCGCCCCAGGCCATGCCGCCGAGGATGCCGGCGAGGCACATGAGCGGCAGGATCCAGACGCCGTCCTGGCCGTAGAACAGCAGCGCCACGCCGCCACCCGCGATGGCGCCCATGGTGAGCTGCCCCTCGGCGCCGATATTCCAGACGTTGGCGCGGAAGCCCGCCGCGAGCCCGACGCCGATCATCACCAGCGGCGAGGCCTTGAGTGCGAGCTCCGTCAGGCCCTGCAGACTGAGGAGCGGCGCGACAAAGAGATCGTAGAGCGCGCGGCTCGGGTCATATCCCATGCAGGCGAAGAGGACGAAGGCGGCGACGACCGTCGCCAGCACCGAAAGAGGTGGCGTCGCCCATTGCAGCGGCCGCGAGATCTGGCGGCGAGGTTCGATCTTAATGCGCATTGGCGAGTTCCCGCGTCTCGACGTGATCGACCGGCGCGCTCTCCGCGCCATGGATGCCGCCCATCAGGAGGCCCAGCTCCGCCAGCGACACGCTCGCGGTCGGCACGGCGCTCGACAGCACGCCGACGTTGATCACCGCCAGCCGGTCGCTGATGGCCAAGAGTTCGTCGAGGTCCTGCGAGATCACCACGACGGCCGAGCCGGACGCGGCGAGATTCAGAAGCGCCGCATGGATCGAGGCGGCCGCCCCCGCATCGACCCCCCAGGTCGGTTGCGACACGACCAGGATGCCGGGGTTCTGCAGGATCTCGCGCCCCACGATGAACTTCTGCAGGTTGCCGCCCGACAGGCTCGAGGCGGCCGAGCCGGCGCCCGGCGTGCGCACGTCGAAGTCGCGGATGATGCGGGCGGCGAAATCCAGCGCGCGGCCGGCGCGCAGCAGGCCGCCGGAGCAGAGCTTCAATCGCCCATGCGCGCTCAGCACCGCATTGTCGGTGAGGCTGAACTCCGGCACGGCCGCATGGCCGTTGCGTTCCTCGGGCACCGAGCAGAGCCCGAGCGCACGCCGCCGTGCGGCACCGAGCGATCCGGCCGGCGTGCCGTCGAGCATCACGGCGTGGCTCCGTGCCACGGTCCGCTCGCCGCTCAGCGCCAGCAGCAATTCGTTCTGGCCGTTGCCGGCGACGCCTGCCACGCCGAGGATCTCGCCGGAGCGGACCTCGAAGGAAATGCCCTTCAGCGCGATGCCATGCGACCCCTCGGCCGGCAGGTCGAGGCCGTCGACGACGAGGCGCGGCTTGCCGGCGGTCCCGCCGCCGCGCTGCTGGAGCGGGCGGATCTGCGCGCCGATCATCATCTGCGCCATCGAGGCGGCGGTCTCGTTCTTCGGGTCGCAGCTCGCCACCACCTTGCCGCCGCGCAGGATCGTGGCGCGGTCGCAGAGCGCCTTGATCTCCGCCAGCTTGTGGCTGATGTAGAGGATCGCGCAGCCTTCGTGCGCCAGCTGGCGCAGCGTCTCGAAGAGCCGGTCGGCCTCCTGCGGCGTCAGCACCGAGGTCGGCTCGTCCATGATGAGGAGCTTGGGCGACAGCAAGAGACAGCGGACGATCTCGATGCGCTGGCGTTCGCCGACCGAGAGCGAATGGACGTCGCGGTCCGGGTCGAGCGGCAGGCCGTAGGCCGTCGAGACCTCGCGGATGCGCTGCGCCAGCTTGGCCGGGCGCTCGGGCCTGTCGAGGCCGATGGCGACGTTCTCCAGCACCGTCATCGCCTCGAACAGCGAGAAGTGCTGGAACACCATGCCGATGCCGAGAGCGCGCGCGGCATGCGGATTCTGGATCGCGGTGCGCACGCCGTTCCACAGCATCTCGCCCTCGTCGGGCTGCAGGATGCCATAGATCATCTTGACGAGCGTCGACTTGCCGGCGCCGTTCTCGCCGAGCAGCGCATGGATCTCGCCGGGTTTTACGGCGAGGCTCACGCCCGCATTGGCGACGACGCCCGGAAACCGCTTCGTCAGGCCGCGCAGCTCAAGCCGATCGCCTGAACCGTTCGTGCTGTCCTCGTTCATGCATGACCTCCCCGGTCGCGTCGTCGTAAAGCGGCCGCACTCTTGCGGTGCGGTCCGCGAATGTCTCGATCAGTTCCGCGGCCGTCAGCGCCGCGATGACGTCCGGCCGCTTGTCGCGGATGCCGCGGTCGCCGATGGGGCAGACGAG
Source organism: Lichenihabitans sp. (assembly GCA_036276175.1). GTDB lineage: Bacteria > Pseudomonadota > Alphaproteobacteria > Rhizobiales > Beijerinckiaceae > Lichenihabitans. Next base: position 9,941 of record DATBEH010000104.1, on the reverse strand, counting down.
CGAGCCGATCCGCGCCTCGGGAATGCCGATGTCGCGGAAGGCGCGCTCGAAGCGCCGTCGCTTGGTGCGCGAGCCGATGAGCCCGACATAGGTGAAGTCGCCGCGCTCCAGCGCCGCCGCCACGATCAGGCTGTCGAGGGCGTGGCTGTGCGTCAGCACAAGGCAGGCCGAGCCCGCGGGTGCCGCGGCGATCTCGCGCTCCCAGTCGGTCGATACCACGATCTCGACGTCGCCGACCGAGGCCTCGCCGAACTCCTCCGGCCGCTCGTCGATCCACCGCAGGCGGAACGGCAGGGGCGCCAGGGCGCGGGCCAGCGCGCGGCCCACGTGGCCGGCGCCGAACAGCAGGACCAGCGGCCGGCCGCCATTCTCCGAAGCATCGAGCGCCTCGGCAACGCGCCCGTCCGCCCGCTCGGCCAAGAGCCACACGCGGCCGCCGCAGCACTGGCCGATGGCCGGTCCGAGCGGTACGTCCCAGCGCCAGTCGTCCTCGCCGCGCTCCAGCATGGCGCGGGCCGCCTCGACCGCATCGAGCTCGAGCCGGCCGCCGCCGATCGTGCCATGGACGCGCGTCGGGCCGACCAGCATCGAGGCTCCGGCCTCGCGCGGCGTCGAGCCCATGGCGCGTTCGACCAGCACACGCGCTACGGGCGTGCCTTGCGCGATCCAGCCGCGCAGGGTCGAGGCGAGATCGCGGCTCATGAACCCTGCGCCTCCCGGCGCAGCCGCTCGATGGTGGTGAGCACGCATTCGGGCGTCGCGGGCGCGTCGAGCCGCGGGCAGATGCGGTAGTCGGCGACGCTGGCGACCGCGTCGGAGATGGCGTGCAGCACCGAGATGCCGAGCATGAAGGGGGGCTCGCCGACCGCCTTCGAGCGGAAGATCGTGTCCTCGCGGTTCTCGACGCCGTCGAGCAGACGAACGTTGAAGATGCGCGGACGGTCGCCGCAGGCCGGGATCTTGTAGGTCGAGGGCGCGTGGGTCCGCAGACGCCCCTTGGCGTCCCACACCAGCTCCTCGGTGGTCAGCCAGCCGGCGCCCTGGACGAAGCCGCCCTCGATCTGGCCGATGTCGATCTCGGGATGCAGCGAGCGGCCGACGTCGTGCAGGATGTCGACGCGCTCGATGCGGTTCTCGCCGGTCAGCGTGTCGACCGCCACTTCCGAGCAGGCGGCGCCATACGCATAATAGAAGAACGGCCGCCCGAACCCCTTGTCGCGATCCCAATGGATCTTCGGGGTCTTGTAGAAGCCGGTCGCCGACAGCGACACGCGCGCCATATAGGCCTGCTTGATCAGCGTGCGGAAGGCGATCTCCTCTGCGCCGACCCGCACCCGGTTCGGCAGGAACACGATCTGGTCTTCCGGCACCGACCAGTGCTTCGACGCGAAGGCCGTGAGGCGCGCCTTGAGCTTGCGCACGGCCGCCTGGGCCGCCTTGCCGTTGAGGTCGGCGCCCGAGGAGGCCGCGGTCGCCGAGGTGTTCGGCACCTTGCCGGTCGAGGTGGCGAGCACCTTGATGCGGTCGAGATCGAGCTGAAGCTCCTCGGCCACGACCCGCGCCACCTTGGCGAAGAGGCCCTGGCCCATCTCGGTGCCGCCGTGGTTCAGGTGCACGCTGCCGTCGTTGTAGATATGGACCAGCGCGCCGGCCTGGTTGTAGTGCGTCGCCGTGAACGAGATGCCGAACTTCACCGGCGTCAGCGCGATGCCGCGCCGGATGACCCGACTTTTCGCATTGGCCGCGCGGATCGCCGCCTTGCGGCCGGCGTAATCGCAATCGGCTTCGAGCCTTTGCACGAGCTCCGCGACGATATTGTCCTCGACGACCTGGCCGTAGGGCGTGACGTTGCGTTCATCCTGCAGATAGAAGTTGCGCTTGCGCGCCTCGAGCGGATCGATGCCGAGCGCAAAGGCGATCTCGTCGAGGATGCGCTCGCCGCCGACCATGCCCTGCGGGCCGCCGAAGCCGCGGAAGGCGGTGTTCGACACCGTATGCGTCTTGAGCGGCAGCGAGGAGAGCCGCACGTCCGGATAGAAATAGCAATTGTCGGCGTGGAACAGCGCCCGGTCGGTCACCGGCCCCGACAGGTCGGCGGAAAAACCGCAGCGCGCCGCCGCCTCCATCTCGACCGCGCGGATCCGCCCGTCGTCGTCGAAGCCGACCTCGTAGTCGAGCACGAAATCGTGCCGCTTGCCGGTGATGGCCATGTCGTCGTCGCGATCGAGCCGCAGCTTGGCGGCGCGGCCGGTCTTCTGCGCCACCAGGGCCGCGAGGCAGGCGAACATGTTGGCCTGCGTCTCCTTGCCGCCGAAGGCGCCGCCCATGCGCCGCACCTCGACCAGCACCGCATGGTTCGGCACGCCGAGCACATGGGAGACGAGATGCTGCGTCTCGCTCGGGTGCTGGGTCGACGACCAGATTCTTACGTCGCCGTCCTCGCCGGGCTCGGCCAGCGCGATCTGCCCTTCGAGATAGAAATGGTCCTGGCCACCGACCACCATGCGGCCCGCGAGCCGTCGCGGCGAGGCCTCGATCGCGCCTTGCGCGTCGCCCCGGCGTAGCACCATCGGCTCGGTGACGAGCCGGCCCTCGGGGCGCGCCGCATCGACGTCGAACACCGCCGGCAGGTCCTCGTAGGTCACGATCGCGAGGCGCGCCGCCTCGCGCGCCGCCTGCCGCGAGGTCGCGGCGACGGCGAAGATCGGCTGGCCCATGAATTCGACGAGGTCGGTCGCGAGCAGCGGCTCGTCGTGCTTGTTGGTGGGGCTGATCTGGTTGTGTCCGGGTATGTCCTGGCCGGTGATGACCAGCACCACCCCCGGCGCACGGCGCACCTCCTCCAGGTCGAGCCCGAGGATGCGCGCATGGGCGCGCTGGCCGAGGCCCGGATAGACATGCAGCATGCCGGAGGGCTCGGGCAGGTCGTCGATATACTGCGCTTCGCCCGAGACATGCTTATGCGCGCTGTCGTGGCGCATCGGCACCTTGATGGCGCCCTCCTGCGTGTCGTTGGCGTAGGGGTCGGGGTTGTGTGGCTCGGGAAGCGGCGCCTGGGTCCGGTCAAGCATGGGCGAGGCTCCTTTGGCCGACGAGGCGCGTCTCGATCGTCTCCTGCGTAGTCTCCACGAGCAGACGTTCGAGCAAGTTGCGGGCCACGGCCATGCGGTAGGACGCGCTGGCGCGCATGTCGCTGAGCGGCGTGAAATCGTGGGCGAGCGCCTCCTGGGCCTCGGCGAGCGCCACCTCGTCCCAATGGCGGCCGATCAGCGCCTGCTCGGCCGCCGTGGCGCGCTTCGGCGTGGCCGCCATGCCGCCGTAGGCGATCCGTGCATCGCGGACCACGCCATCTTCGAGACGCAGCCGATAGGCGCCCAACACGGCCGAAATATCCTGGTCGAACCGCTTGCTCACCTTGTAGGCGCGGAACCGCTCGCCGGGTCGCGGCTTGGGCAGGCTGATCCCTTCGACGAATTCGCCCGGCCGCCGGTCCTGCTTGCCGTAGGCGAGGAAGAAACGCTCGATCGGCATGGCGCGCCGCTCGGCGCCGCATCGCAGGTGCAAGGTGGCGTCGAGCGCGATCAGGCAAGGGGGCGAATCGCCGATCGGCGAGCCGTTGGCGACATTGCCGCCCATGGTGCCGATGTTGCGGACCTGCACCGAGCCGAGGCGCCGCAGCACCTCGCCGAAATCCGGATAGAGATCGCCCAGTCGGGCGGCGAGCCGCGAATAGGTCACGCCCGCGCCGACCTCGATCGTGTCGGGCGTTTCCTCGATCCGGTCGAGCTCGCGGACGCGGCCAACCCAGACGAGCCGGTCCATGCGGCGGAACTGCTTGGTGGCCCAGAGCCCGACGTCGGTCGAGCCGGAGACGATCGTCGCCTCCGGATGGCGGAGAAGCGTCGCGGCGAAACTGTCGGCCGAGGCCGGCGCGTGGAACGCCCCGTTGACGCCGGCAAGCTCCACATCGCGGCCGTCGTCGAGCGCCCCGAGCGCCGCCAGGATCGTCCTGTCCTCGGCGCCGAACTCTTCGGGAAGGCCGAGGTCGTAGACGTGCTTGACGGCGCGGACGATCGGCGCATAGCCGGTGCAGCGGCACAGGTTCCCGGCCAGGATGTCGTTGATCTCGTCGTCGGACGGGCAGGCCGGATAGGTCTTCGCCATGGCGAAGATCGACATGACGAAGCCCGGCGTGCAGAAGCCGCATTGCGAGCCGTGGCCATCGACCATCGCCTGCTGCACGGCGTGGAGCGACCCGTCCTTCTGCCGCAGGTCCTCGACGGTGAGGAGCTGGCAGCCGTCGAGCGTGCCCATGAACTGGATGCAGCTGTTGACCGCCCGGTAGGACAGCCGGTCGTCCTCGGGGCGCACGACGACCACGGTGCAGGCGCCGCAATCGCCCTCGTTGCAGCCTTCCTTGGTGCCGGTGCGGCGAGCTTCGCCGCGCAGCCAGTCGAGAACCGTGAGGCCGGGATCGAGGTCGCGAATCTCGCGGGCCTCCCGACCGAGCAGGAAGCGGATCGAGGTGCGCGGGCCGCTCGCACGAACGTCGGCCGCGGCGCCGGCGTTTCCCTGTCCCTGTAGCGTGTTTGACGGCATTCCGGCTCGCTCCATTGCAAGCTGCGACCGAATTCGCGTTTGTCGGCCTGCTTGTCCCGAAATTCAGAGGTGAAGGTCGGGAAGCAGGACGATCGGATGGGACCACGATTTCGGCGCGGGTCGAAGCGCATAATGGTGAAATGATTTTACGACGTTTCCAAACAATGGGAAACGGGCCGCATTGCCGGCAATCATTGAGCCCTGGCGAACGCGCGAAGGTCGAGACCCTCGCTCTCGGTCTTTACCATCGAGGCGAGTTCCGTCACCAGGAAATCCGCGAGCATCCGGACCTTTGCGGGCAGCAATTGCCGATGCGGATAGACGACCGCCAGCGTGGCCTTAGGCGGCGGAGCGTCGAGAAGCACCGGCCGCAGCGCGCCGGACCGCAGATGGCTCGCCACCTCGAACAGGGGCTTCATCACGATGCCGTGCCCGGCGAGCGCCCAGGCGGTCAGCACGTCGCCGTCGTCGGCGTCGAGGCGACCGTGGACATGCAGCGTGACAGGCCCGGCCGGCGGCTCAAGCGCCCAGCGATACTGCTGCGAGCCCGGGAAGCGGAGCAGCAGGCATTCGTGGCGGAACAGGTCGTCGGCGACCTGCGGCGTCCCGTGCCGGTCGAGATAATCGGGCGAGGCGCAGAGGAGGCGCGGGCAGTCGGCGATCTTGCGGGCGATCAGGTTCGAATCCGGCAGCACCGCCAGCCGGACCGACAGGTCGACGGCCTCGTAGAGGAGGTCGAGGAGGTGATCCGACAGTCGCAGCCGGATCGAAAGCCGGTCGTGCGCGGCGCAGAACGCGGCGACGAGCGGCGAGATCACGCGACGGCCGAGACCGAGCGGCGCGCCGAGCCTTATGCTGCCGGCCGGAATGCCGCCGGCATCAAGCGCGACGCTCTCGGCCGTCTCGATGGCGCGCAGCACGCCCTGCGAGGCCTCGTAGAACGCTGTCCCGGGCTCGGTCAGCTGCAGCGTGCGCGTGGTCCGGTTGAGCAGCCGGACGCCGAGATGATTTTCGAGCTGCTGCAGCCGATGGCTGATGACGGCCGGCGAAAGCCGCAGCTGGCGCGCCGCCAGCGACATTCCCCCGAGGTCCACGACCCGCACGAAGGTCTTGATATTGTCCAGGAACGACAAGTCGACCTCCCCGGCGCATCCGACGCGGACCACGCGTCCGCACCCGTCGGCCCGCCAGCGCCGCGCCGCGCCGCGCGCCTGTCGGCGCCACGGGCTTCCGCTTCCGTCATTCTTCAAGTTTTCCCAAAGGTGATTGAAATCCGGCGGGGTTGCAAGAGCGGCGCCGGGGGAGCACCGTTCCCTGTCGATCGGAACGGGCGGGAACGGCATGGACAGGGCGGCAACCACGGCGGTGCGCGGGCGCGTGCTGACGTTCATGAAAGACCCCGCCTCGGCTGGCCAGGCGCCGGCGCATCGTTATGTCGAGGACGGCCTCGTCGTCATGCGCGGCGGGATGATCGAGGCCGTGGGCGAGGCGCGCCACCTCGTGCCGACGCTGCCCGACGGCACGGCGGTCGACCATTACCCCGGCCATCTTGTGATGCCGGGCTTCATCGACACGCATATCCACTATCCGCAGACCCGGGTCATCGGCTCCTACGGTGCGCAGCTGCTCGACTGGCTGCAGACCTACACGTTCCCGGCGGAAGAGCGGCTATGCGATGAAGGTCATGCGGCCACGACGGCGCGGTTCTTCCTCGACGAGCTGCTGCGCAACGGCACCACCACGGCGGCGGTCTATTGCACCGTGCATCCGGCCTCGGTCGACGCCTTCTTCGAGGAGAGCGAGCGGCGCGGCACGCGGATGATCGCCGGCAAGGTGATGATGGACCGCAACGCACCGCCCGGTCTCGTCGACACAGCCGAACAGGGTTATCGCGAAAGCGAGGCGCTGCTGCGTCGCTGGCACGGCCGCGGGCGGCAGCTCTATGCGCTCACGCCGCGCTTCGCCCTGACCTCGACCGACGCCCAACTCGAGGCCGCGGGCGAGCTCGCCCGGGCGCATCCGACCGCCTATGTGCAGACGCATCTCAGCGAGAACCACGACGAGATCGCGGCCACCAAGGCGCTGTTCCCGTGGGCGAAGAGCTATGCCGACGTCTACGATCGCTTCGGGCTGCTCGGCCCGCGCTCGCTCTTCGGCCATTGCCTCCATCTCGACGATGACGAGGTGCGGCTCATGGCCGAGAGCGGCTCGGTCGCGGTGTTCTGCCCGACGTCCAACCTTTTCCTCGGCTCGGGCCTGTTCGACATGGCGCGGCTCAGGCAGCGCGACATGCCGGTGCGCGTCGGGCTCGCCACCGATGTCGGCGGCGGCACCAGCTATTCGATGCTACGCACCGCCGCCGAGGCCTATAAGGTGCTCCAGCTCCGGCGGCAGAACTGGCCGGTGCTCGAGACCTTCCACATGATCACCCGCGGCAACGCCGAGGCGCTCGGTCTCGGCGACCGGATCGGTGCGCTCGAACCCGGCTACGAGGCAGACCTCGCGGTGCTCGACCCCGCCGCGACGCCCGCCATGGCGCATCGCCTCGAGAGTGTCGGCGACAACCTGCCGGAGGAACTCTTCGCCCTGATGACCATGGGCGACGACCGCTCCGTGGCAGCGACCTACGTGGCCGGACGCCTGATGACGCCGCAAGGACCGCAACGCGGGAACAACCTTCCACGGCGGGCGTGACCGCGACGCCGAGATGCTCTGTCGAGGCGCAAACCACCTTGCCAAACGCGTGATTCGGGCGCCAACTTCGCATCCCGGCTCCGCGCCGATCTCGCATGGGATGCGGTCCATGAAATCCCTCCTCCTCTCGGCTGCTTTCGCGCTGGCCATGGCCATGCCCGCGCAGTCACAAACCGCCAACGGCAATCCGACGACCGCCGCGCCACCCGCCCTCCCTGGCACGCCGCGGCCCGTCACCCGCACGGCGCCGAGCGTCGGGCGCGGCGCCAAGACGCCGAGCCTCGGCGCCGACACCGGCCTGCCGAAGCCGACCAAGGCGGAGCTCGCCGAGCAGCGCAAGCTCGAGCATGACATGCGGATCTGCATCGGCTGCTGATCCCCGGGATTAGACGCCGACTGACGCGCGAGGACACCGACCGATGCGGATCGACCGACGGATTCTTTGGGTGATTCTCGTCGCCTGCGTGATCGTGCTGGCGTGGCTGCTGCTCGATCACATCCTGTTTCCGACATTGCCGATGCCGGCGGGCGCGCCTCCCATCACCAAATGACGGTCGCCCGCCCTCCCGTTTCGTGATCGGCCCCATGATCGGATGAGCGCGGCGCGGCGCGCAGGGGGCCGGTGACGGAAACCAACTGGTCGGCAGCGACATGCTCGCACACAGGAACGAGTCCGCGATCACGTCTCCGCGATCACGCGACCACACCGGGCGATCATGTGAGATCCACCTGCGGAGACATCGCGGGTTTCCGGCCGGTCGAGATCGCGTTATGTACCCAGCGATATAGCGACCGCCCTCCGGAGCCCGTCATGAAAATCGTCAACCTCCTCGCCGCGCTCGGCCTCGCGGCGCTCGGCCTCGCCGGTCCGGCCGAGGCGGCAGAGACCCATGTCGCGGTCGCGGCCAATTTCACCGAAGCCGCCAAGGAGATCGCCGCGGCCTACGAGCAGAAGACCGGCGACGACGCGATCCTGAGCTTCGGCTCCTCGGGGCAGCTCTATACGCAGATCACCCAGGGCGCACCCTTCGAGATCATGCTCTCGGCCGACCAGGAGCGGCCCGAGAAGGCCGTCAAGGACGGGCTCGGGGTCGTCGACAGCCGCTTCACCTATGCGATCGGCAAGCTGGTGCTGTGGAGCAAGTCGGCGGACCTCGTGAAGGGCGCGGAGACGCTCAAAGGCTCCAATTTCACCAAGCTCGCGCTCGCCAATCCGAAGGGCGCGCCCTATGGCGAAGCCGCCATCGAGACGTTGAAGGCGCTCAAGCTCTACGACACGTTGCAGCCCAAGTTCGTCGAGGGCAACAACATCTCCCAGACCTTCCAGTTCGTCGAGACCGGCAATGCCGAGCTCGGTTTCGTGGCGCTGTCGCAGCTCAAGGGCGACGTGGGCGGCTCGCGCTGGCTGGTGCCCCAGGCCGATTATACGCCGATCAGGCAGGATGCCGTTCTGCTGAAGAAGGGCACCTCCAACCCGGCCGCCACCGCCTTCATGACCTTCCTGAAGGGACCCGAGGCGCGCGCCATCATCGAGAAGTTCGGCTACGCCTTCGGGACGGACAGCTGATCCTTGCCCGCGGGCCTGTCGCCGGACATCTGGCAGCCGATCGTCCTGACGATCGAGCTCGCCGGCACCACCACCCTCGTCCTGCTGATCCTTGGGACGCCGGTCGCCTGGTGGCTGTCGCGCTCGCGGGCCCGGTGGACCGAGGTGGTCGCGAGCATCGTGGCGCTGCCGCTGGTGCTGCCGCCGACCGTGCTCGGCTTCTATCTGCTTGTCGGGCTGGGCCCGAACGGTCCGGGCGGCGGTCTCGCCCGGCTCTGGGGCGCGCGCACGCTGGCCTTCACCTTCCATGGCCTCGTCATCGGCTCGGTCATCTATTCGATGCCCTTCGTCATCCAGCCGATCCGCAACGCCTTCGACGCCATGGGCGAGCGGCCGCTCGAGGTCGCCGCGACCCTGCGGGCGTCGCCGTGGCGCGCCTTCTGGACCGTCGCCGTACCGCTGGCCCGGCCCGGATTCCTGACCGGGGCGATCCTGGGCTTCGCCCATACGGTCGGCGAGTTCGGCGTCGTGCTGATGATCGGCGGCAACATCCCCGGCAAGACCAAGGTCCTGTCCCTCGCCATCTTCGATTACGTCGAGAACGGCCAGTGGCGCGAGGCCAATGTGCTCGCGGCCGGTATGCTGGTCTTCGGCTTCGCGGTGATCCTCGCCATGCGCACGATAGAGGCGCGCGCGGCGCGCGTCGGCGCATGAGCGAGCCGGGGATGATCCGCGCCGCCTTCCGCGGGTGGCTCGGGCCGTTCGGCCTCGACGTCGCCTTCGCGACGCCGGCGCGTGGCGTCACCGCGCTGTTCGGTCCCTCGGGCTGCGGCAAGACGAGCGTGCTGCGCTGCATGGCGGGCCTGCTGCGCCTGAAGGACGGATCCTGCGCGGTCGATGGCGAGATCTGGCAGGATGGCTCGACCTTCCGGCCGCCGCACCGCCGCCCCGTCGGCTACGTGTTCCAGGAGGCGAGCCTGTTCCCGCACCTCGACGTGCGGCGCAACCTGCTCTACGGCGCGCCGCGTCGGAGCGACGCCACGGCTCGGGCCAGCGGTTTCGACGATGTGATCGACCTGCTCGGCCTCGGCGCCCTCCTCGG
>DATBEH010000103.1:0-6361 GCA_036276175.1 Lichenihabitans sp. | reverse complement strand
GACGTCGCGGGGTTGCGCCGCGTGGCCGGCCAGGAGGTCGCGGCTGCGCGCCGACAGGCGACGGCCGAAATCGGGCCGACGCAGATAGGTCTCGCGGTCGGGTGCCGCGCTTTCGACCTCGATCGTGACGAGACCGAGCTCCTCCAGAGCTTTCGTCACTCCCGCACGATCGAAGGCGTCATGCACCGCATCCCGGGCGCGCGCATGGGCCAAGGCGAGGGCCAGAACCTCGCGGGTCGGCAGGGCGCTGCCGGCCCGGCCGAGGGCCAGGCGCGCCGGCGTCAGGCGCGCGAGGCCGATCCACGGATCCGGCGTCTCAGGGCTGCCGAACGCCCTGCCGATCGACGAGCGTATCAAGCAGGATCTGCCGCGTGCCAAGGCGGCGCTCGCGGCGGCCGGCTACCCTGACGGATTCACGTTCGAGCTCACCTATGCTTCGGAGCAAGTCTATCAGAATATCCCGGCGAGCCTGATCGCCGCCAAGATCCAGGAAGATCTTGCCGGCGTCGGCATCACGGCCAACCTTCGGCCGGTGCCGTCGACCCAAGAGGCGACTGAGTTTCGGGCCGGCAAGCTTGAGGCGGCACTCCACTTCTGGGGCGCGGACTACATTGGCTGGACCGACTTCCTGCCGGTGTTCGCGCCGGACGGACATGTGGCGGCGCCGCGCCAGGGCTGGACCTCGGACTTCTCGCCCGAAGCCAAGAAGATCGCCGAGCTCGACAGGCAGTCGGTGACCACGCTCGATCCCGCCAAGCAGCAGCAGATATGCTACGAGGCTCAGCGCATGATGAATGAGGTCGGCCCCTTCGCCTGGTTGTTCGAAGCCAACATCCAGATCGGCTATCGCACCGACGTCATCAAATCCCTCGCCACCAATCCCGTATGGTATGTCGATGTTGGCAGCGTCGAGCTCGTCTAAGATCGAAGACAGCGTTCGGGCCATTCCACCCACGCGGCAAAGCCCGGCGACCAGGATCTCAGATCCTGGAACTTGCGTCCCGGATCTCGTAGCCTTCGGCCGGGAAGCCGGGCGGTGATCGGCTATACGCTGCGCCGGCTCGCCCTGCTGGTCCCCATCCTCATCGGCATGAGCCTGATCGCGTTTGTGGTCAGCCATGCCATCCCGACCGATCCGGTGGTGGCGATCCTCGGCCAGCAGGCGGCCGATCATCCGGCCATCATCGCCGCCTACCGGCAGCATTGGGGTTTGGACCGGCCCGTGCCGGTTCAGTACCTGCTGTATCTGGGGAACCTGCTGCGCGGCGACCTCGGCGAATCGATCTACTCGCACCGGCCCGTCATCGAGGATCTCAAATCCTACCTGCCCGCCACCATCGAACTGGCCACGTTCGCCATGCTGTTCAGCATCGCGATCTCGATCCCGCTCGGTATCCTGGCGGCCGTGAAACGGGGCACTTTGACGGACCTCGTGATACGCCTGCTCACGCTCGTCGGCGTCGCCATGCCGATCTTCTGGCTGGCGCTCGCGGCGCTCGACATCTTCTATCTTCACCTCGGAATCGCGCCCGCGCCCGGAAGGCTCGACGCGGCTGACGTGGCGCCCGCCACGATAACGGGCCTCTACACGCTCGACAGCCTGCTTGCGGCCGATTGGGGAACCTTCCGCGATGCGGTCGCGCATCTGATCCTGCCGGCGCTGATCCTCGCAACCTGGAGCAGCGGCACGCTCACACGCATGATGCGCGCCAGCATGCTCTCCGTCCTGCCGCAAGGTTTTCTTCGCACCGCCGCGAGCAAGGGCGCCAAGGAAACCTATATCATCCTGCGCCACGCAACGCCGAACGCGTTGATCCCGGTCGTCACCGTCATCGGGCTCAGCTACGGCGACATGCTCACCGGCGTCATTCTGATCGAGACATTGTTCGCCTGGCCGGGGGTCGGCCATTACGCCTACTCGGCCGCCACCTATGCGGATTTCCCGGCCATCATCGGCGTCACCTTGGTGTTCGGCGTCGTCTACACGCTCATCAATCTCGGCGTGGACCTGATCTATGCGGCCCTCGATCCCCGCATCCGGCTCGCAATGGCACAGGGCCGCCGCTGATGATGACGGTCGCGGCCCTGGCTCCGACAAGGAACAAGCTTGTGAGCGCGTTGCGCGGGTCCGTCGGCGCCGTGCTGCGCAATCCGCAACTGACCGTCAGTCTCGTCATCATCGCGGGCTGCTTCCTCGCCATTCTGGGGGCGCGTTTCATCACCTCGGCGAACTCGATCGCACAGCACGTTCTCGATCGCTTGCAGAGCCCCAGCCTCGCCCACCCGTTCGGCACGGATCAGCTGGGGAGGGACGTGCTGGCGCGCGTGCTGTACGGCGGGCGGGCTTCCGTGCCCGCCGCGATCATCGTCGTGATGATCGGGGCGTCCTTCGGGACCTTGGTCGGCGCGGTCGCGGGCTATGCGGGCCGCGCCGTCGACGAGATCGTGATGCGCCTCACGGACATCGTTCTCGCCTTCCCGATCCTCGTGCTCGCCATGGCGCTCGCGGCCGCCCTCGGAGCGAGCCTCGCGCACGGCGTCGTCGCGCTCATCGTGGTCTGGTGGCCGCAATACGCCAGGGTGTGCCGCGGCATCGTCCTCGATTTGCGCGACAAGGATTATGTCACGGCGGCGCGCGCCGCGGGCCGGTCATGGCCCGGCGTCCTGTTCCAAGTCATCATGCCGAACGCATTGCCGTCGCTCATGGTGATGGCGGCCGTCGACGTCGGCCGGGCTATCCTCAACTTCTCCATCCTGAGCTTCCTCGGGCTTGGGGCGAAGCCGCCGCAGCCCGAATGGGGCTCGATGGTCTCCAGCGGCGCAGAAGTGATGGATCAGTGGTGGGTCGCCACGTTCCCGGGTCTCGCTATTCTCGCCATCGTGTTCGGGTTCAACCTCTTGGGCGACTCCATCCGGGATGCGCTGGATCCCTGGACCGGTAATCGGCGCTCGTGATGATGAACATGGCAGCTCCCCATCCGCTTCTCTCCGTCGAGGATCTGCGCGTCTCCGTGCGGACAGGCCTCGGGTGGCTGCCCGTCGTTCGCGGTGTATCGTTCACGGTCGCGCCGGGGGAGACGCTCGGCCTCGTCGGCGAATCCGGGTCGGGCAAGACCGTGACCGTGTCGGCGGTCCCGCAGCTCCTGCCGGGCGGAATGCGGATCAACGGGGGCGCGGTGCGGTTCCGGGGCGAAAATCTCATCGAGACCTCGCGCGGCCGGCTTGCGGAGCTGCGCGGCAAGGACATCAGCATGGTGTTCCAGGATTCCCTGGCCGCCCTCAACCCGATCATGCGAATCGGCAAGCAGGTGAGGGAACCGCTGCTGCTGCACGGCATGGCGGGCCCGCAAGAGGCCGACGCGCTCGTCGAAGCGGGACTGCGGCGGCTCGGGATCGCCGATCCGGCGCAGGGGATGCAACGCTATCCGCATGAATTCTCCGGCGGGATGCGCCAGCGGGCCATGATCGCGACCGCCCTGATCGCCTCGCCCGGCCTCATTATCGCCGACGAGCCGACGACGGCGCTCGACGCCACCGTTCAGGCGCAGATCATAGAGACCTGGAGCAAGCTCAATTCGGAAATGGGCGTGGCATTGATCCTGGTCAGCCACGACCTCGGCGTGGTGGCTGAAATCTGCGATTCGCTCGCCGTCATGTACGCGGGCCGGATCGTGGAAATGGGCGCGGCCGAGGTGCTGCTCGCCAACCCGAGGCATCCCTACACACAGGCACTCCTCGAATCGATGCCGTCGGCGAACTTGCCCCGGGACGAAAGGCTGAAGGCGATCCCCGGGGAACCCCCGGCCATCGGCGCGCTCCCGACCGGCTGTCCGTTCCATCCGCGCTGCCCGCAGGCCCGGGATCTCTGCCGCTCGTCCGAACCAAGCCTGAGCTCCGTCGCGCTCTCGCGGGTGGCCTGCTGGGTGGCGCAAGGCGAAGCGGCGGCCGGGCGTCACGCGCCGGCTCCATCGGTCGCGCCGGCTGCGCCACTGCGGTCGGCCCCGGCGGAGGCTCAGCCGGGGACGGCCGACGAGATCTTGGTGCTTGATCGCGTCTCGCGCCACTACCTCGTGCCGGGCCTGAGCCCGTTCGCCCGGCCTACGCGGGTGCATGCGCTCGACGACGTTTCGCTGACCCTTCGCCGAGGCGAGACCCTGGGCGTCGCAGGTGAGTCCGGCTGCGGCAAGTCCACATTGGCCAAATGCATCCTGCGGCTCGTCGACGTCGATCAAGGGCGAATCCTGTTCCGGGGAGCCGACATCACGCGGGCCGGCGGCGCCGCCCTGCGCGGGGTGCGCCGCCACGTGCAGCCGGTGTTCCAGGATCCCTATGGTGCACTCAATCCACGCGCCCGCATCGCCGACATCGTGGCCGAGCCGCTATTGGCCCATGGTGCCGACAAGAAGGCCAGCGCCAGACGCGTGACCGAGGTCCTCGACTTCGTCGGGCTCGGCCGGCGCTTCGAGAGCTACTTGCCGCACCAGCTGTCCGGCGGCCAGCGTCAGAGGGTCGGCATCGCGCGAGCCCTCTCGCTCAATCCGGAGCTGATCGTGGCGGACGAGCCGATCTCGGCGCTCGATGTATCGATCCAGGCCCAGGTCCTGAACCTGCTGAAGGATCTGCAGCGCGACTTCGGCCTGACGCTGGTCTTCATCAGTCACGACCTGCGCATCGTGCGCTATCTGAGCACGCATGTGGCGATCATGTTCCTGGGCAGCGTCGTGGAATACGGCGCCGCCGAGGCGGTCTGCGCCCGGCCGATGCATCCCTATACGGCCGCCCTTCTGTCCTCGGTGCCGGACATGCGCTCGCGCGGCCAGCGGATCCTGCTTCAGGGCGAACCGCCCTCGCCGAGCGCGCCACCCAGCGGATGTCGCTTCCGAACGCGATGCCCGCACGCCCGCGGCCTGTGCGCAGAGCTGGTGCCGCGACTCGAGCGGTTGCCGGACGGCCGCGACGTCGCCTGTCATTTCCCGGGGATCGCCGATCTCGCGTCCCCGGACGACCTCGGGCTGGCGCTAAGCCCTGTCCAGCAGGGGGCGTCGTCGATCGACGGGTTAGGACTATGAGCATGCAGCGCATGAGGGCGGAATTGCTGGCCGATGCGCGGGCCATGATCGGCGAGGGGCCGATCTGGGACGTCAGGCGGCAGCAGCTGATCTGGGTGGACATTCCGGCCGGGGCGATCCACCGCCTCGACCCGCTCGCCGGCCCCTGCGATCCGCAGCCGACCGGCCAGCCGGTCGGATCTGTGGGCATCCGTGCGGACGGCGGGCTGGTCGCCGCCTTGCGTGACGGTTTCGCGATCATTTCCGACGGAACCGGCGACATGCAGCTCATCGAGGTCGAGAAATCGGTGTCGTCGAACCGGATGAACGACGGCACGTGTGATTGTCGTGGCCGGTTCTGGGCCGGCACCATGGCGGTCGACCACACGCCGCGCGCCGGCACGCTCTACCGTCTCGAAAGGACGGACGGCGCCTATCGCGCGAGCCCCGAAGTCGGCGGCATAACGGTCGCCAACGGGCTCGATTGGAGCCCAGACAACAAGCTCATGTATTACATCGACAGCCCTACGCAGCGGATCGACGTGTTCGATTTCGACGCCGACGAGGGAAGGCTCGCCAACCGGCGGCCCCTCGTTCAGATCAGCGAATCGGAGGGACTGCCGGACGGAATGACCGTCGATGGCGAGGGCCACATCTGGGTCGCGCTGTTCTACGCGGGCAAGCTGCGGCGCTATACGCCGAGCGGCCGAGCCGTGATGGAGGTGGATCTGCCGGTGACGCTCGTCACGAGCTGCGCGTTCGGCGGCGCGAAGCTCGACGAACTTTATGTCACGACGGCACGCCACCGGCTCACCCCGGCCGAGGCCACAGAGCAGACCCATGCGGGCGGTATCTTCGTCTGCCGCCCGGGCCCGATCGGTCGCGCTCCGTTCCAGTTCGCCGCCCAGGGCACATGAACGCGCCGCCGCTGCGATCTCAGGATTCATCGACCCAACCAAGCGAGGATCGAATGCAACCGGACAGGATCCTCCAGCATGCGCGACGGCTCGAGGGGGAGGTGGCGATTGTCACGGGTGCCGGCCAGGGCATCGGCCGCGCCATTGCGACCCGTCTCAGCCGCGAGGGCGCGGCCGTGGCGATCCTCGATAAGAATCCGGAGACCGGCGAGGAGGCCGCGGCCAAGCTACGCCAGCTTGGCGGCAGGGCAAAGTTCGCGACATGTGACGTGACCGACCGCGAGAGCGTCCGCCACGCCGTCACGATCGTCGAGGCGGAGTACGGTCCTATCTCGGCTCTGGTCAACAATGCCGGAATCGGGGTGCGGGGCCGATTTCTCGAGCTGAGCCAGGACA
>DATBEH010000102.1:0-8129 GCA_036276175.1 Lichenihabitans sp. | reverse complement strand
ATCTCGCCCCTGACCGAGGCGGCCGCAAGCGCCCGCCTGACGGCATCGAGCGTCGTCTCGGCGGCCTGCGGGTCGACGGCGCCGCGCGGCACCAGGGCGCGGATCCGGCCCTGGCCGTTCAGCCGATAGTCGGCCGCAAAGGCCTCGAGATCGCGCTGCTGGCGGTAGTCAAGCTTGGCACTGCTCCCGACGATGAAGATGTCGAGCGTCTGGCGCGCATTGGTCAGGGCGACGGGGTGGCGGAGGTGGAAGTCGTCCGGCACCGGGGAGGTGGCGACCGCCCGGTCGACGTGGGAGCAGCCGGCGAGCCCCGGCGCGAGGCCGAGGAGCAGGACGGCGGCGACCCGGGCCGGCCCGTCACGGAGAAAGATGCGCATGGTCATATCCAAAAAGGCTCGAGACGGAGCGATCAATCGGCGATGAAACCGACTCGCCCGCGATAATTTTGGATGGTCACGGGATTGTCGGCGGTAGAATAGATCTTGTTCACCCGGCCGAGCAGCCAGGATTGCGGGTCGGTCGCATCGGTGAATCCGTCGTCGGGCTTGCTGACCTGATCCGACCGCAGCGCCTTGACCAGGTATGGCGTGACGATGATCATCAACTCGCTCTCGTCGCGCTGATAGTCGCGTGACCGGAACAAGGCGCCAAGGATCGGAAGGTTCATCAGGCCGGGTGTGCCGGAGATCGCCTGCGTGCTGCTCCGCTCGATCAAGCCGGCGGAGACGATCGATCCTCCGGACGGCAATTCGACCGTCGTCGTATTCTTGCGGGTCCGGAATCCAACCTGGTTGGAGCAGGCATATTGTGCGGCGTTGGTGCCATCGGGCTCGGTGACCTCCGCTGCCAGATGCAGCGAGATCCGGCCCTCCGAAAGCACGGTCGGCGTGAAGTTCAGCGTGACACCGTAGGGCTGCAACGCCGTCGAGACGGTGCAGATGCCGGTCTTCGGATCGATCGAGCTCTGGGTCGAGATCGGGAGGGTACCGCCGGCGGTGAACTGCGCAGTCTCGCCCGAGATCGCCGTCACGGTCGGCTCCGCCAGGACATGGGCGACGCCGTTGCGCTCGAACGCCTGGAGCGCCGCCTGAAGCGAGCCGTATTTCCCCGAGATCCCGGACCCGGCTCCGCCGAGCGCATAGCCGGTCGGCGTCGGGCCAATATATCCGCCCAGATTGCTGGCGGCGCTGGGCGAGAAATAGTTGGAAACACTGGTCGTGCCGAACGTTCCATTCGTTGCGACGCCGAGCTGCTTGACGATATCGCGCCTGATCTCGACGACGCTGACTTTCAGCATCACCTGGTCCTGGCCGCGGATGACGAGAGAATTGATCAGCTTTCCGTTGATGATTTGAGGACCGCCGAAATTTATGCTGCTCCCGCTGCCGGAACTACTGGCGCTGCCGCCACCGACCGAGGAATAGCCGACATAAGCCGACGCGATGTCGTAAGCCCGTTGCGCTTCGACGGCCGAAGCGACGCTTCCGGTCAGGATCACCGTGTCGTCGATGCCCTTGACGACGATCTCGTTGCCGGGAATGGCGGTGTCGAGAATCGACTTGAGGTCGCCGAGGTCACGGCCGACGATGACGAACTCCAGCGCCGCGATTTGGTGGCCCTGCTTGTCGAGAGCGAAGATCGTCGTCTGGCCGTTGCCGACCGCCATGACGTAGAGGCGGCGGGCGGAGCGGACGATGGCATTGGCCACGGCGGGATTGCCGACGAAGACTTCGGACGCATCCGACGGGAGATCGACGATCAGCGATTTGCCGGTCGGAATCGTGAGCCTGCGGGTGTGCTGCCCGGGGGCCAGCACGACGGTCGAGGTCGTGGGGCTGGCGGCGGCCGGGGGAAGATCGGGCGTCAGCACGGGCGTCTGCGCCATGGCGGCGGCAGGGGCGCCGACGAGCGCCGCGAGGCTCGCGACGGCCGAAAGCGCCCATCGCCGACGTCGTGTGACCCGGTTCGAGGTCATCGCGACGCTCCCTCGCTGGCGGTGCCGTAGCGAACGACCGTCATGTTTTTCGCGCGGAGACCGCCCTCGGCCCCTTTGCGGGCGTCGAGAAGGGATCGCAATGTCAGCGAAAGCTGCCCCGTCCGCTGCGCCAGCACCACGGTCTCGGCCTGGGCGGGGTCGAGTTCCAGCGTGGCGTTGGAGCCCACCACAACCGCCTGGCCGTTCTTCTCCTGGATGTTGGGTCCGACGGCCAGGACCTTGACGTTCTGCAGCAGCGTCTCGCTGACGTAATTGTCGGACGAGGCGCCGGCGCTGGCATCGCGCGAGGTGCGGATCACGTCGACCCTGTCGCCCGGCAGGATGAAGCCGCCGGCGCTCGTGGCGCCCTGGCTGTCGATGTTGATGGCGACCGCGCGCATGCCGGACGGCAGGATCGCCGACATGAAGCCTTGCCCCTTGACCAGCTTTTCGCGGCGGATCGGCTCGCCTGCGATCATGCCGGTCCGGACGATCGATCCCTTGAGGTCTTCGATGACCTTGGGGCTCTCCGTCTTGCCGATCGTTCCGGCCGGCACCGCATCCTTGGGCCACGGCTGCCACTGGAGCGCGGCGTCGGTCACCAGCGTTCCGGGCGGCAGATCCTTGGCGGCCACCAGGACGTCCGCGGTGGAGGCCGGCGGCGGCGGCGCGGCGACGAGCGTCGGGGCGGGTGGCGGGCTCTGATTGGTCGCCACGACGAAAGCGCCTCCGGCAGCCGCCACGGCCAGAAACAGCACGATGATGCGAGACTTCTTCATGGACCCCAGGCTTTCCGGCGTCGCGAGGCGAGCGGGCTTCGGCCAGGGACTCAATCAGGCAAAGGTCAAAGTATGGTTAAGAAGATCTATCCAAACGACCGGGCGTTGTCGCGAACTCGCCGTTCAGCGCAGGATCGCGGCGCTCCACAGGGCGGTGTCCGGATAGATCGCGAGCCCCGCCACCGCGAGCGCGATGCCGTAGGGGACGCCGTTGCCGGCGGCATGCAGCCGCGCCAGCCAATCGCGCCCCTCGAGCGCCTGCGGCAGCCGGAACTTGCGGAAATAGAGGATACCGAAGGTCAGCACCGCACCGAGAAACGACGCGGCGAGGCCGTAATCGAGGAGGTTGGACCAGCCGAGCCAGACGGCGGTCGTCGCGGCCAGCTTGGCATCGCCCCCGCCGATCCAGCCGAAGGCGAAAAGCCCGAATGTCAGCACCAGGACGACTGCACCGCAGGCCAGGTGGTCGACCACGATCACCTGCCAGGACATGCCGCCGGCAAGGCCAAGCGCCACGAAGCCGAGAAGAAGGACGATGGAGATGCGGTTCGAGATCGTCATGGTCATGAGATCCGAACTGGCCGCATAGGCCATGAGGGCCGGGAACAGCACCAGCGTCGCCAGTTGAAGCATCGGTTCCCTCGCGTGATGGCCGGGCTGGGGCGAACGCCCGGCGGCCCGCTACCAATAATGCCGAAAGGCTCCGGGCATGCCTCGGAGCCGTACGGATCGGGCGCGAGCCCGCAAGCTCGCGCCGTCGAACCGACCGTCAAGCCTACTGCAGGGCCGTGGCGATCGTGTTGAACTTGCCCTTGATGTTGGTGCCGAGGGTCGTGACGACGGTGATGATCACCACGCTGATGAGACCGGCGATCAGGCCGTATTCGATCGCGGTCGCGCCCGATTCATTCGCAATAAAACGCTTCAAGACGGTCATGATGTGCTCCTTGCTCCAGCAATTCCGGGCGGAACCGCTCAGTTCCGCGGCTGGAATGACCGAAAGCCTAGGCGGCGCGGCTTGCGAAGCCGTTAACTCGGCCCGCCAAAAAGACCTCGTGCAAGAAGAAGATGACGACGGTTAATATCCGCTGAAACCTATATCGAATTTGATCTTAATTTTAGGCGACACACCAATGACCGAGGTCTATTCGGTCGTTCCGACGGGGGGACCGACGCCGGGCGTGCGACGGCAATCCGTCCGGCTTCGGCGAACGAGAGCGGAGGTCAGAGTTCATTCACCATTTTCGTTCATGGTCCGCGCGTCGTCGTAACCAGCGGAAGACGCCAAATGCGGCCTCGCCGGACCTGCCCTTCAGCCCCACGCCGCCGCAGGCCCAGGCCTCATGTCCTGTGGCTGGCAGCGGCACTGTCGCTGCTGGCGACGGCGGCGCCGGCCAAGGACATCCTGACCGTTCGGATGGACAAGGCCAAGCTGATCAAATACCCGCCCGAGACGGAGACGATCATCGTCGGCAATCCGATCGTCGCCGACGTGACCATGCTGAGGTCGAGCGGCATGCTGGTGGTGACCGGCAAAGGCTTCGGTGACACCAACCTGATCCTGCTCGACCACGACGGCAATGTCCTCATCGACGCCGATCTTCGGGTCGAGCCGAGCGACTCCCTGGTGACCGTCCAGCGCGGCACCGATCGGGAGACCTATGCCTGCCAGCCGCGCTGCGAGCCGACCGTCACCATCGGCGACGCGTCGACCTTCATCAAGGATGCCGCCGGCGCGATCTCGGCGCGTAACACCGCCGCCTCGCCTGCGGCGGCCCAGCCGCATTGACATCCGCGTGCCGGCCTTAGGACGGACCCGTCCACGATCGAGATGCTGCGCTCAGAGCTGCAGCACGAGACGCCCGTCCTCGACCCTGAAACCGCGCAGCTTCGACAGGAAATTCATGCCGAGGAGAGTTCGGAACAACGCCCCGCGAGGCGCGACGAAGGTCGTGACATGGCGAACCGCGATCTGGTCGAGGCGGATCTCGGCAATCTCGCTCCTGGCATAGGCCACTGGCCCGTTTGCGGTATTCGAGACATATTTGAAATCGGTCGGCAACGGCCTTATCCCGAGCCGGTCGGCATCCTCGAAGGTGAGACAGACATAGGTCGCGCCCGTATCGATCATGACCGGGAGGCGCTGCCCCTCGATCTCGACCGCCGTCTGAAATTGCCCGTCACGGTCCGGCGGAATCACCACGGCGTCGAGCCCGCCGCGCGTCGGGACGGTCGGCATTGCGGCGGCCGCGGCAGGCTCCGCGACGCCGGCGGTCGGCTTCGACGAAGGCGGGCCGTTGCCGAGGACGAGATTGAGGCTCGTCCACAGCGCGGCCCGCCGCTCGGGCGCCATGCCGGCGACCTCGCCGGTCAACGCCAGGAGGACGGCGCAAACGCAGATGACCTTCGCCGCATTCATGCCCGACCACCCGTCCCGGACGACAATCTGCGGGATCGTAGCGGCGGGCGGCTCAACCCGGCATGAAATCCGGCCATCGGCGACGCTGTTTCATGCGACGCGGTGACCGCAAGGTTAAGGCCCGTCGATAAAGGCCCGATGCGGCCCGCCGACGCCGGTCATCGCGCCGCGGCGGCGACGAAGTCGCGCGCCGCCTCGACCAGCGCGCGGGCGTTGCGGCCGACCTCCGCCGCCGTCATGCCTGGCTTGAACAGCGAGGAGCCGATGCCGAATCCATGCACCGCGCTGCCGCGCCACGGCCCGACCGTATCGGCCGAGACGCCGCCGACGACGATGAGGCGCGTCCCACGCGGCAGCACGGCCGCCATGGCCTTGGCCACGTTGGGGGTGACAAGCTCCCCCGGAAACAGCTTGACCGCATGGGCCCCCGCCCCGAGCGCCGCGAAAGCCTCCGTCGGCGTGAGGCAGCCCGGCAGCGAGACGAGCCCGCGCTCACGGGTGCGGTGGATCACCCGCGCGTCCGTGTTGGGCGATACGATGATCCGCCCGCCGGCCTCGGCCACGGCATCGACCGCCTCGGGATCGAGCACGGTGCCAGCCCCGACGCTGGCTCGGGCACCGAGCGCCTTTGCCAGCGCCGCGATGCTGTCGAGCGGCCGCGGCGAGTTCAGCGGCACTTCGAGGATGCGGATGCCGGCCTCGACCAGCGCCTCGCCCACGGCGACCGCCTCTCTGGGCTCGAGCCCGCGCAGGATGGCGATGATCGGCATGGCCGCGAAGGCCGCCTCGAAACGATCCACCGTCATGGTGTCCGACTCGCTCACGTCCCGTCCCTCGCCGCCATGATCCGGTCGAGGCCGGCGAGCATCGCGGTCGCCGGATCGATCGCCTCGACTGCGCAGCCGCGCGCGCCGAGCGCGCTCCGGTAAAGGCCGAGTTGCGGCTCGCCCGCCACGAGCCGCAGCCGGCCGATGTTGCCGAACAGCGCCGTCGCGCCGTCGAGCTCCGCCTCGACCAGTAGATGCGACAGCAGCGGGCGGACCGCCTGGGGCGCCATCTCGCCGCCCAGCACGCGCGTCCGTGCCTGGAACAAGGCACGGGTCAGCCCGCCGCCGCCCCGCAGCGCGCGCGCCGCTTCGAGCGCGCCCGCCGCGGCATCGTCCGGCCCCTCCGCCAGCCGCGCCACGAACGAGCTCGACAGGGCCGCGTAGAGCTCGCCGGTGATGAAGGTGACGAAGCGGGCAATCCGGCCGTCCCGCATCTCGACCCACTTGCTGTGCGTGCCGGGCAGGCAGAGGAGGCCGTCGTCCTCGCCGGCGCCGAAGGCTTGGGTCTCCTCCCCGCGCATGACGTCGTAATCGCCGTCGATCCCCCGAATGTCGACGCCGGGAACGAGCAGCACCTCGCGGCCCAGGCCGGGAATCGCCGTCAGCGAGCGGGCCGCCTCGCGCGGTCCGCAGGGGCAATGCAGATAGGGCGCCTCGACCCAGCCGTTGCGGCTCCCGACCATGCCGGCCATCAGCACGGGCAGATCGGAATGCGCCTCGAACCACGGCGCGCAGGCGGCGCCGAGCGCCTCGGGGAAGCCGCCCGCCGGAACGCTCTGCACCCCGAGATCCGACTGCATCCGGTCGAGCACGACGCCATCCCGGCCGACCAGGCTGGCCCGCACGCGCGTCGTGCCCCAATCGACGGCGACGAAGCGTGCTTCCCCTGCGTCCACAGCGAGCGTCACACCCAGCCGCCGTCGACCACGTAGTGCTGGTTGGTGCAGGCGCTCGCTTCCTCCGAGGCGAAGAACAGCGTGGCGCGGGCGATCTCGTCGGGTTGCAGCTTCCGTTTCAGGCACTGGCGCGCCATCAGTTCCTTCTCGCCGTCGGGCGTCATCCATTTGGTTAGCTGACGCTCGGTCATGATCCAGCCTGGTGCGATGGCATTGACGCGGATATTGTCAGGGCCGTAGTCGCGCGCCAGAGAGCGCGTCAGGCCGAGCACCGCCGACTTGGCAGCGGTATAGACCGCCATGCCGCCCTGCCCGACCATCCAGGACACCGAACCGAAATTCACGATCGAGCCGCCGCCGGCCGCCTGCATGTCGGGCAGCACGGCCTGGGCGGCGAAGAACTGGTGGCGCAGGTTGGTGGCGATGCGCTCGTCGAAGAACTCGGGCGTGACCTCCGGCGTCAGGTGGCGCTCGTCATGGGCCGCATTGTTGATCAGGATGGTGATCGGCCCGAAGGTCTCGCGCACCGTGGCGACGCCGCGCCGCAGCGCCGCGATATCCTTGAGGTCCGCATGCACGAAGCGAGCGGCATGGCCGGCGGCCGTCAGCTCGGCCGCGAGCGTCTCGCTCGGCTCCATGGCGATGTCGAGGAAGCCCACCTTGGAGCCCTGCTCGGCGAAGCGCCGGGTGATCGCGGCGCCGATGCCGCTGCCACCGCCCGTGATCAGCACGGTCCTGCCGCGCAGGCTCGGATAGGTGGCGATATCGGAACTCATGCGGTCCTCCCGGGATGGCCGTCGCTGTCGGGTTTCGTCGCCTGGCATATAGGGTCGGCCCGGGAGGATCAATCGAGCTGCGGCGGCAGGACGGGGCAATCGGGTGAAGCTTCCTCCCTCGCGCAGCGGAGGAGGACACGCCGTGCTTCACGTCGCCGGATTGCCCTGGAGGCGTGACGGGCATTCCGGTCGCCGCCGTCCCTGTGTTCCTGCCGACCGTTTTCCAAAAGAGCCTGCCCGCGATCCGTGAGGACCGCGGGCGGGAGAATGATGCATCAGTCCCGCCTTGGCCGCCGGCGGAGGGCGCATGCGTCACGCGTGGAAGGTGAAGTCTCCCCTGTGCTGCTTGAGCTCCGCGACGCTGACGCCCTGGATGGTGATCGAGTCCTTGCCATTGAGGTGGAGGGTGGTGTCGCCGGCGGCGTCCGTCGTGGCGTGGTTGAGGATGGCGCCGAGG